>JAIPCX010000031.1 GCA_021737945.1 Polynucleobacter sp. | reverse complement strand
TGGGTGTGTCTTCACCTCAGGTTGATGAAGCAGAGCGTGGTTTTAGTTTTCGTGCGGATGGTCCACTCGACATGCGCATGGATACCACGCGTGGCATGGCGGCGTCTGAATGGCTGGCAACAGCGACTCAGGAAAACCTAGAGAAAGTGATTCGCGACTATGGGGAAGAACGGTTTGCTTTTCAGATTGCAAAGGCGATTGTTGCTCGCCGGGCAATCGAGCCACTCGTCAACACGAGAGACTTTGCAGCGCTCGTGGCTAGCGCCGTCAAGACCCGTGAAAAAGGGAAAGACCCGGCCACCCGGACTTTTCAGGCTGTACGCATATTCATCAATCAGGAACTTGAAGAACTGGAAGCAGGTTTGAATCAGGCATACGAACGTCTCGCACCGTTCGGGAGATTGGTAGTGATAAGTTTTCATTCACTTGAAGATCGTATCGTTAAACGGTTCATGGCGGA
This sequence comes from Polynucleobacter sp., assembly GCA_021737945.1. Classification (GTDB taxonomy): domain Bacteria; phylum Pseudomonadota; class Gammaproteobacteria; order Burkholderiales; family Burkholderiaceae_D; genus Pernthalerella. Next base: position 27,253 of record JAIPCX010000031.1, on the reverse strand, counting down.
TAAAGCCAACGTACCGCAGCCTCATCGTCGCTTGCCAGTTCGTGCTGTTGATTTGCCATCACCGCTTATGAAATTACTCGGCCGCGTCAAACCTTCAGAGGAAGAAATTGCTGCCAATCCCCGATCACGTTCAGCCGTCATGCGTTGCGCTATGCGCTTAGCGCCCGCGGGGGGCTCATGAGTAATCGTGCGATTTTCTCGTTGGTAAGTTTGCTAATGGTCTGCGCGCTCTTATTAGTGAACTCGCAGTTTCAGGCGCGTCGATTATTTATTGAGCTTGAGCGTTCACAACTTCGTCAAAAAGAATTAGAGACCGAATGGTCGCAGCTGCAATTAGATCAATCCATGCTCGCCAAACATGCGCGAGTGGATTCACTAGCGCGTACATCACTAGGTATGTCATCACCGGGTGCCGGTAAAACGCAGTACTTAACCGTGGGAGCAAAATAGTGCGTGCACCCAGCAGAAAGGCAGCAGCGCGTGGAGTAGCTTTCGCCGCTAGCCCCGTGCTGGCTGTTCGTTTGCCTGCTTGGCGTTCACGCGTTGCGCTGTTTTTGTTATTCGCTGCATTTGTAGCACTTGCCGCACGCGCTTTTTGGTTACAGGCAGTATCGACGGAGTTCTTGCAGAAAAAAGGTGCATCGCGTTACGCGCGCACTTTGGATTTGCCCGCAGTACGAGGGAAAATTCTCGATCGAAATGGCGAAGTGATGGCGACCTCGCTGCCAGTCAAAGCGATCTGGGCTGTACCGGATAGCGTTAATGCGCCACCCGAAAAACTCCAGCGTCTGGCACAGTTGTTAGATATTAGTTCGCAAGAGCTCAAGAAAAAACTTGAATCTGATTCAAATTTCGTTTATCTCAAACGGCAAGTTGAAATTGAAGCCGTTGATCAAGTACTCGCATTAGATATTCCTGGCATACATACCAAACCAGAATACAAACGCTTTTATCCCGCGGGCCAAGTAGCGGCGCACGTACTCGGTTTTACCAGTGTCGAAGATAAAGGTCAGGAAGGTATGGAGCTGGCTCAACAATCGACGTTGGGCGGTATCACAGGAAGTCGTCGCGTCATTCGCGACAATCTGGGTCGTGTAGTAGACGACATTGCGTTACTGCGCGAACCTCAGGATGGTCGCGATCTCACCTTATCCATCGACAGCAAAATCCAATACATCGCATTTACTCATCTGCAGCAAGCGATTGAAAAAAATAAAGCGAAAGCAGGTGGCATCGTTGTGTTGGATGTCAAAACAGGTGAGGTACTCGCACTGGCGAATATGCCTACCTACAATCCTAATAGCCGAGTTGGTCTGACCGGTGCGCAATTACGTAATCGTGTCTTTACCGATACCTATGAGCCGGGTTCTACGCTGAAACCTTTTACGGTCGCGCTGGCATTAGAAAAAGGTCTCGTCACGCCCAATTCGATGTTAGATACACCTAACAAATTGACTATCGGTCCGTCGACTATCGGTGATTCGCATCCACATGCAGCTGCATTGTCGGTGTCACAAATTATTCAACAATCATCAAATGTCGGTACGGTTCGGATGGCGCAAAAGCTCGAGCCGCGACAGATGTGGGACATGTTCAGCTCCGTCGGATTTGGCCAGCCGCCGCGAGTTGGGTTTCCTGGTGCTGTCGCCGGTCGTATGCGTCCTTACAAAACCTGGCGTCCGATTGAGCAAGCGACTATGAGCTACGGACATGGTATTTCGGTATCGCTGATTCAAGTGGCGCGCTCGTATATGATTTTTGCGCGCAATGGCGAGATGATTCCTTTGTCATTTCAAAAAGTATCGCAACTACCCGCGCCGCAACGCGTCATCAGTGATAAAACGGCGCATCAAATGCGCGACATGATGGAATTAGTGGTGGGTCCTGGTGGCACCGCGCCACTTGCTCAGGTACGTGGCTATCGTGTGGCGGGTAAAACAGGCACTGCGCACAAATTAGAAAACGGTCATTACGTTAATAAGTATGTAGCTTCGTTTGTAGGTTTGGCGCCAGCGTCAGATCCACGCATCATCATCGCCGTCATGATTGATGAGCCGGGTGCAGGTAAGCACTTCGGTGGTTTAGTCGCAGCGCCATTATTTGCCAGTGTCGCAGCAAGTACCTTGTCATCACTAAATGTCCCACCTGACGCGAGCGTGAGTAACGTCATCATGCCGGCCCAACCGATTGCGGAGAGCATGTGATGGCGAACGCCGTAATCGACATTATCGACGTCACTCGCTGGCTGCAAGAAATTGCACCCTCAGCGAATTTGTCACTCGATTCGCGTCGGATTACGCGCGGCGATATTTTCCTTGCATGTCGTGGTGAGTCGGGTGATGGTCGACAGCATATTCAGCAAGCAATTGAGTCGGGCGCTAAAGCCATAGTGTTTGAAATAAGCGATGAGTTTCAGTGGAATGTTGAGTGGACGATCGCGCATTTCGGTGTGCCGGAACTAGCAAAAATGGTAGGACGTATCGCGCATGAATGGTATCGCAAGCCCGATGCAGATATGTTCAGTGTTGCTGTTACAGGGACCAACGGTAAAACCTCATGCACCCAATGGCTAGGCAAAGCCTTGTCGCGCGAAGGAATGCCAACAGCCGTGATTGGTACCTTGGGTATTGCGCAATGTCGCAATGGCGAGATTGATAAATTCGAAGTGACAGGATTAACGACGCCTGATGCAGTGCAATTGTTTCGTCAACTTGCACAGCAAAAGCAACGCGGATCAAAAGCACTGGCGATCGAAGCCTCATCAATCGGATTGGCCCAAGGCCGGCTCGATGAATTACATGTTGATGTCGCCGTATTTACCAATTTCACGCGCGATCATTTGGATTACCACGGCAGCATGGAAGCCTATGAAGCAGCGAAAGCTGCCTTATTTGATTGGCCTGGTTTAAAACACGCCATCATTAATTTAGATGATCCCATGGGCGTGCGTCTATTAACGAAGTTACGCCGTAATGATTCTGACATCAATATTACTGGCTATACCGTTGAAGGAGCTCAGCACGACTCAGTACCTGTGCTTTCTGCCAGCGACATTCGCGTAAGTCAGCATGGTACAAATTTTCAGTTGTCATCACCCTTCGGATCGAGTGCAGTGCGTACTCAATTGATAGGTCTTTTTAATGTTAGTAATGTATTGGCGATTGCTGGTGTATTGCTTACGCGAGGATCGTCGTGGAATAACGTTGTACGTCAGATCGAATCGTTGACGGCTGTCCCCGGTCGCATGGAGCAATTAGGTGGACAAGAAGGTCCATTGGCTGTAATCGATTATGCGCACACACCTGATGCGCTCGAAAAAGCATTGCAAACATTGCGTCAAGTCGCTGATGCACGTCATGGACAATTATGGTGTGTGTTTGGTTGTGGTGGTGATCGCGATCCGGGTAAGCGACCACAAATGACAGACGCTGCTTTAGCAGCAGATCATTTGGTTATCACGAGTGACAATCCGCGCAATGAGAATCCTGCAGACATTATTCAGCAGATGATCGATGGTTGCAGAAGTCTGCCCTCAGAAAAAATTCAAGTGATTGAAGATCGTGCGCAGGCGATTTTGTCGGCGATTCGCCATGCAGGAAAAAATGATGTCGTACTCGTTGCCGGAAAAGGTCACGAAGATTATCAAGAGATCAAAGGCAAGAAGTTAGCCTTTCGCGATGCCGATCATGCTGCGTTGGCGCTCGCCACGCGCGCTACACGTTTCGGAGGGCATTGATGCACGCTAGCCTTTCTGAATTAGTTAGCTTGATTCCTGGTTCGCATGTAACAGCGCCAGCCTCTTTCGTTGGTGTATCGACCAATAGCAAGAAAGTCGGCAAAGGGAATTTATTTGTGGCGCTGCGCGGTGAGCGATTTGATGCACACGACTTTCTGCACGAGGTGAGCGCGCAAGGTGCCGCCGCTGCTGTTGTAGAGCGAATTCCTGCAGGATTAACGCTGCCGGCATTAGTGGTGCCTGATACGCGTTATGCCTTAGGGCAGATTGCTAATGTCTGGCGACAGAAATTTTCTATTCCTGTGATTGGTGTCACAGGTAGTAATGGTAAGACTACCGTTAAAGAAATGATTGCATCAATTTTATCGGCGGCGTTTGGTGAGAATAATTACCTTGCGACTCAAGGTAATTTAAATAATGAAATCGGTGTGCCACTCACCTTATTTAAATTAGAGAGTGCACATCGCGCGGCAGTGATTGAAATGGGAATGAATCATCCCGGTGAAATTGCGCGACTCGCAGAGATCGCCCAGCCCACCGTAGGCCTAGTCAACAATGCGCAGCGCGAACACCAAGAATTTATGGAAAGTGTCGCAGCGGTTGCCAAAGAAAATGGCGCGGTGATCACTGCTTTGTCAGCCAATGGCAGCGCAGTCTTTCCTGCCGATGATGACTATACGATGCTGTGGCAATCGTATGCCGATAAAAAACAAACAATCACCTTTGGATTAGATCAGCGTGCTGCGTTGTGGTGCGAATGGAAGCCGAAAGTATTTGGTAGCGATTTACAAATTCAGATGAACGGACAATTGGTACATGTATCGCTCGCAGCAGCAGGCGAGCACAACGTGCGAAATGCCTTAGCGGCATTTGCTGCAACTCGTGCAGTAGGCATTGATGTCGACTGTATCGTACGTGGGTTGCAGGCATTCGTACCTGTCGCGGGGCGCTTGCAACGCAAGAATGCAACGAATGGAGCCTTGGTAATTGATGACACCTACAACGCCAATCCAGATTCCGTGCGTGCTGCAATTGATGTGTTGGCTATGTCGCCATCACCGCGCACATTGATATTGGGTGATATGGGTGAAGTTGGTTCTGAAGGCGTCGCGTTTCATGAGGAAATTGGTTCATATGCACGCACGCGCCACATTGATCAGTTATTTACGTTGGGTACCTTAGCCCGTCATGCCAGCCTTGCTTTCGGTAGCGCAGGTCGCCATTTCGATGATGTCGATACATTGAATAATGAACTAGGCAGCACATCAGCTAATGCGAGCATTCTCATTAAAGGATCACGCTTCATGAAAATGGAACGCGTCGTAGAACGCCTGACAGGCACTTCGGTAGGAGGTCATTGAGATGCTGCTCTGGCTAGCACAACATTTTCAAGATCAGCTCGGAGCATTGAGGGTATTTAACTTCATAACCTTCCGCGCTGTCTTTGCCACTCTAACGTCATTAATGATTGGCTTGTTGTTTGGGCCGGTTGTGATTCGTTTACTCACCACGTTAAAAGTGGGGCAGGCAGTCCGAGCCGATGGTCCGCAAACGCATTTGGTGAAATCCGGCACGCCAACGATGGGTGGCGTATTGATATTAATAGGTATCGGCGTTTCAACCTTGCTCTGGATTGATTGGACGAATCGCTTTGTCTGGCCTGTATTGATTGTGACACTAGGATTTGGTGTGATTGGCTGGGTCGATGATTACCGCAAGGTGGTTTACAAAGATCCAAACGGCATGCGCTCACGCGAAAAATATATGTGGCAATCATTAATTGGATTGCTCGCTGCCTTTTATTTAGCGTTTTCTGTTTCGGGCCCAACCAATACTGCTGTTCTCGAATTATTCATGTCGTGGGTGCAGTCTGGCTTTTCCATGGAATTACCGCCTACAGCTGATTTGATCGTTCCGTTTTTCAAAACAGTAAGCTATCCCCTAGGTGTTTGGGGTTTTATTGCGCTCACCTATTTCGTTATCGTCGGTACCAGTAATGCGGTCAATCTAACGGATGGTTTAGATGGCTTGGCCATCATGCCAACCGTGATGGTGGGATCAGCACTTGGTATCTTTGCTTATTTGACCGGAAGTGCGACTTACGCAAAATATTTACTGATTCCTCACATACCTGGTGCAGGAGAATTGTTGATTTTCTGCGGAGCGATGGCAGGTGCTGGTTTGGCATTCTTATGGTTTAACGCCTATCCCGCACAAGTTTTTATGGGTGATGTCGGTGCGCTTGCCTTAGGTGGTGCTTTAGGCACGATTGCTGTGATTGTTCGTCAAGAGATCGTGTTGTTCATCATGGGTGGCGTATTCGTAGTAGAGACCTTGTCAGTTATGTTGCAAGTCGCGTATTTCAAGTACACCAAAATGAAAACCGGTGTGGGTAAACGCGTCTTGCTGATGGCGCCGTTACATCATCACTATGAACAAAAAGGTTGGAAAGAAACGCAGGTGGTAGTTCGCTTTTGGATTATCACCATGATGCTGGTGTTATTTGGATTGTCGACATTAAAGCTGCGCTAACGCGTCAAAAATAAAACGAACGAATAAACAAGAATGAACTACGCAGGTAAACACGCATTGGTGCTGGGACTCGGTGAATCGGGACTAGCAATCGCACATTGGCTAGCTGATGCTGGCGTGCGCCTGCGTGTAGCCGATACGCGTGCATTCCCTGATCGTTTATCTTCGCTGCATGAAAACGTGCCTACGGCAGAATTTATTGCGGGCGAATTTACTTCGGCATTACTAGACAATATTAACTTCATCATCCTGAGTCCGGGCCTGTCGCCTCTGCATGAGCTGGCAGTTATATTGGCTGCCGCCCAGGAAAAAAATATTCCTGTTTGGGGTGAAATTGAATTATTTGCGCAAGCACTCGCCGCACTTAAAGAACGACGTGCCTATCAACCAAAAATAATTGCTATTACCGGCACGAACGGTAAAACCACCGTCACCCGTCTGACGGGCGAACTGTGTCGCGCGGCAGGTCTTTCCGTCAAAGTTGCTGGCAATATCAGCCCAGCTGCACTGGATGTGTTGCGCGATGCAGTGGCAACAGATACGTTGCCTGATGCATGGGTACTCGAGCTATCTAGCTTTCAGCTTTACAGCACGTACACCTTGCGCGCTAATGTAGCGACGGTATTGAACATCTCGCAAGATCATCTGGACTGGCATGGTGGTATGAGTGATTACGCCAAAGCCAAGGAACGTATTTTTGGTCCAGAGACTATTCGAGTTTTGAATCGCAGTGATGCACGTGTAATGAAAATGACCGTGCGCGATGCTCCTTGCATCACCTTTGGCATCGACGCGCCCACAGAAGCTGATACGTTTGGATTAGTTGAAGAGCATGGCATGCGTTGGTTGGTGCAAGCAATTAGCACCGACGATGAAGGTGAAAAGAAAAAACGCGGTAAGCAAAAAGAACCGGCTGAGATTTTTATCAATCGATTGATGCCGGCAGATGCTTTAAAGATTCGCGGGCTGCATAACGCGAGCAATGTATTAGCTGCTTTGGCGTTGTGTCGTGCTATCGATTTACCACTTGCCCCGCTATTGCATGCAGCTAGGCAGTATCAAGGTGAGCCGCATCGCGTGGAGGCTATCTCCACTATTCGTGGCGTTGAATATATTGACGACAGCAAAGGCACCAATGTAGGTGCGACGATAGCTGCACTTAACGGACTGGGTTCCAACACTAAACCTAATTTAATTTTAATTGCCGGCGGCGATGGTAAGGGCCAAGACTTTGCGCCATTGGCTAAGCCCGTTACTCGTTATGTGCGAGCCGTCATGTTAATCGGCAAAGACGGTCCGACTATGCGTGCAGCATTAGCCGATGCAGGTATTGATCTCATCGATTGCTGGACCCTAGAGCAAGCAGTCGAGCGTGCTGCCGAGATGGCGGTTGAAGGTGATGTGGTTTTGCTGTCACCCGCATGCGCTAGCTTTGATATGTTTACCAACTACGCGCATCGTGCTCAAGTATTTAGTAACGCCGTACGTGAATTAGGTCTCTCGCACGGGGAGATCAGCGCATGAGATTAACGCTTCCATGGAGTGCCAACGTCGATGCAGCTAGTAGCGATAGCCGTCTTGGTCAGCGTTCCAGCATGCTTGAATACGATCAGGCTTTAGTGTGGGTTGTGCTGTTACTGCTGTTGACAGGCGTGGTGATGGTGTATTCCGCTTCCATAGGATTGCCGGATTCACCGAAATATGCCAATTATAAAAACCATCATTTTTTAATGCGACAAACAATGTTCGTGATCATCGGTTTGATTGCAGGCCTGTTTGCTTTCCGCGTAAAAATCGAGCAATGGCAAAGCGCGGCACCGTTGCTATTTATGTTGGCGCTGGTTTTGATGGTTATGGTGTTGATACCGGGTGTAGGTAAAGGCGTCAATGGTGCACGTCGTTGGATAGGCTTTGGTGGATTTAGCATGCAGCCCTCAGAAATTTTAAAACTGATGATGGTTTTTTATGCAGCTGACTTCACTGTGCGTAAACAGCAGTACATGCACAAGTTGACTAAAGGCTTTTTGCCGATGGCGATTGCAGCAGGCTTGTGTGGTGGTTTGCTGATGTTGCAACCTGATTTAGGTGCATTTGGTGTGGTGGTGTGTATCGCCATGGGCATCTTGTTCTTGGGTGGATTTAACATCATTTGGTTTGGTGGAATCATCAGCGTTTTGGCCGCTGTATTTTTTGCCATCATTTTGATTTCGCCTTGGCGCTACGAGCGTATGGTGGCCTATCTCAATCCATGGACTGAGGAAAATGCATTAGGTAAAGCATTCCAGCTGACGCATTCATTAATTGCATTTGGTCGTGGTGAGTTGTTTGGTGTCGGCTTGGGTGCCAGCGTAGAAAAACTTCATTACCTACCCGAAGCGCATACCGATTTTCTGTTAGCCGTGATTGGTGAAGAACTAGGATTAGCAGGTGTCTTACTTGTTACCTTCGCTTTTTATTGGATAGTGCGACGCGCATTTGATATCGGTCGTCAATCGATAGCTGTTGACAATGTCTTTGCGGGCCTCGTTGCGAAAGGCATAGGCCTTTGGATAGGTGTGCAAACCTTCATCAACATGGGCGTCAATCTCGGCCTACTACCAACTAAGGGTTTGACCTTGCCATTGATGAGTTACGGCGGATCCGGTGTGGTGATCAATTGCATAGGATTGGCTGTTTTGCTTCGGATCGATTATGAGAATCGATTACTCATGCGCGGAGGTCGTGCATGAGTCACCTTCTAATTATGGCTGCGGGTACGGGCGGCCATATTTTTCCAGGCTTAGCGATCGCGGACACCATGCGTGCACGCGGTTGGACAATTTCATGGTTAGGTACGACCCACGGTATGGAAGCCGATATCGTTCCGCGTCATGGTGTCGATTTCGATGCCATCAATTTCAGTGGTTTGCGCGGTAAGGGTTGGTTGCACAGTGCGCTGGGTGTGGTTAAGTTGATGAACAGTTTTGTTAAATGCTTCGTCATCATGCGTCGTCATAAACCCGATGTGGTGCTTGGTATGGGTGGTTATGTCACCGTACCGGGAGGTCTGATGGCCAAACTGTATGGTGTGCCGCTCGCTTTGGTGAATGCCGATGCCGCACTGCTCATGTCTAATAAGGCCTTACTCCCGTTTGCTAAAAAAATACTGTTTGGGTTCGCGACTAAAAATAGCGAATCAGACAAACGAATTCAAGTCACGGGTAATCCGGTACGTCGCGAAATTAGCGCGGTACCAGTACCTAAAGTTCGCTATGCCGAGCATACGGGTCCGTTGACTATCTTGGTGCTTGGTGGAAGTTTGGGCGCGCAAATTTTGAATCAGACTATCCCTGCCGCATTGGCATTGATCGCTAGTGATCAGCGACCTCGGGTGGTTCATCAATCCGGACGTCAGCACATCGCCGCACTACAGCAGGCATATCAACAACACGGAGTGCAAGCCGAGCTAGTTGATTTTATTGACGATATGGCCACACGCTATGCGCAAGCGGATCTGGTGATTTGTCGTGCCGGTGCGATTACGGTGTCTGAATTATGTGCCGCAGGCGTAGCGAGTATTTTGGTGCCCTTCATTGCGTCGACCACATCGCATCAGCGAGACAACGCAGAGTGGATGGCTCAGATAGGCGCTGCATTTCATCAGCCACAAAAAGAATTAAATATCGAAGCGTTGGCCTCATTAATTAAAACGATTACGCGCGAACGTTGTCTACAGATGGCCGAGGCAGCGTATGCAAATGGTAAGCGAGAGGCGAATGAATCGATCGCCCAAATTATTGAGAAATTAGGAAGCAAATGAAGCACAAAGTTAAACGCATACACTTTGTAGGTATAGGCGGTTCCGGTATGAGCGGGATTGCTGAGGTGTTGCTTAACCTCGGCTATACCGTGTCGGGTTCTGATCTGTCTAGCAACGCAGCCAGCCGTCGTCTGGCCGAGTTGGGTGTGTGTATTCGCATTGGTCACGCTCCGGAGAATGTCGATGATGCGGATGCGATTGTGACTTCGACAGCAGTGCAGGCGAATAATCCGGAAGTGATTGCAGCACGTGCGCGCCATGTTCCGATTGTGCCGCGTGCAGTGATGTTAGCTGAGTTGATGCGCTTGAAGCGCGGTATAGCGATCGCCGGAACACATGGCAAAACAACTACGACAAGTTTAGTTGCCAGCATATTGGCTGAAGGTGGATTGGATCCTACGTTTGTTATTGGTGGTCGTCTGAATAGTGCGGGCGCTAACGCTAAATTAGGTTCGGGTGATTTTATTGTGGCTGAGGCCGATGAATCTGATGCGTCGTTTCTAAATTTATCTCCAGTGATTGAAGTAGTCACCAATATCGATGCTGATCATATGGAGACCTACGATCATAGCTTTGCCAAGCTCAAGCAAGCCTTTATTGAATTCACTCAGCGCTTACCTTTTTATGGTGTCGCTATTTTGTGTCTTGATGATAAAAACGTACGCGAAATCATGCCGTTCATCTCCAAGATGGTGATGACTTATGGATTTCACGAAGAGGCCAACGTACGAGCTGTGGATGCGCATGCGGTGAATGGTCATATGGAATTCACCGTTTTGCAGAAAGACTACGAGCCTCTGCTGGTTCATCTAAATCAGCCCGGCATGCATAACGTACAAAACGCGTGTGCAGCGATTGCAGTCGCGCGTGAGTTAGACGTCGCTGATAAAGATATACAAAAGGCACTTCGCGAATTCAAAGGTGTGGGACGTCGTTTTACCAAGCATGGACAGCTACCATTGGCCATGGGTGGAACATTTTCGTTGGTCGACGACTATGGTCATCACCCGGTAGAAACAGCTGCCACGATTGCTGCTGCGCGTGGTGCGTTTCCTGGGCGACGATTAGTGCTTGCATTCCAACCGCACCGATATACGCGTACCCGCGATTTATTTGAAGACTTTGTCAAAGTGCTCTCTACGGTTGACGTTTTAGTATTGGCCGATGTGTATCCCGCGGGCGAGCAGCCCATACCGGCCGCTGATGGCAGATCATTGGCACATGCTTTACGGGTAGTTGGAAAGACAGAATTAATTTTTGTAGAAGATATTGCAGAGATGCCTGAAATACTTTTGAAAGTCGTCAAGCCAGATGATGTCGTGATGACCATGGGTGCCGGTTCAATATCGAACGTACCCGCCGCTTTGCAACAGCTCACTACACAGGTGAATGCATGAGTGCATCGATGAGAGAAGAATTCGGCAAAGTCGGCGTGTTGTTTGGCGGCCGTTCGGCTGAGCGAGATATTTCATTGATGTCGGGCGCGGGTGTTTTGAAAGCGCTACAAGATCAAGCGATTGATGCTCATGCATTTGATCCCGCCAAGGGTTCGTTGGCAGAATTAGCCGCAGAAAAATTTGATCGCGTTTTTATCGCCTTGCACGGCCGTTATGGTGAAGATGGCACGTTACAAGGCGCGCTTGAACAGTTGGGTATTCCGTATACCGGTCCGGGTGTGTTGGCTTCGGCGATTGCTATGGACAAAGCGATGACCAAACGCGTCTGGCTACACAGCGGTCTGTCGACGCCTGATTTTGTCATGTTGAATGTCGATAGTGATTGGAAGGCCATTGCTACTCGATTGGGTTTGCCCTTAATTGTTAAACCTGCGCACGAAGGTTCGACACTGGGACTCACGAAAGTAAAGTCGGCGGAAGAGTTACCAGCGGCGTATGCCTTAGCTGCAAAATTTGATAAGGCGGTGATGGCTGAGCAGTTCATTAGTGGCATGGAATTAACGTGTCCTGTGATGGGCTATGCCGATACTGCGCGTGCATTACCTGTGGTGCGCATCGTTGCGCCGGATGCTAACTACGACTATCAAAACAAGTATTTTTCGGATGAGACGCAGTATCTCTGCCCAAGTGGATTGTCGCCTGCACAAGAAAAACAGATACAAGAACTCGTCTTACAAAGCTATAGAACCCTAGGTTGTCGCGGTTGGGCGCGCGCAGATGTGATGGTGCGTGAGTCTGATAATCAGCCGTATTTATTAGAGATAAATACCTCGCCGGGTATGACTAGTCATTCCTTGGTGCCGATGTCGGCTGCAGCTGCGGGTATGCCGTATGAAAAATTATGTGTAGAGATTTTACGCATGGCTGCACTCGATCTGCAGGCATCCAAAGATTGGAAGCCGGCGGTTTAATGCAATCGACAAGTATAAGAAATAGGAACTAACGAACTATGTGGCATGACATCAACACAATGAACAGAATTACTCGCGCCTTGTTTGGCGTGTTGATTCTGTGTGTGCTGAATGCAGGCTACAAGTGGGTGGCACGTCAGCCTATGTTTGAGTTGCGCGTAGTGAAGGTGCAGGGAGCGAACGAGGGGCCACTCCTTTACGTTGATGCTGCCACGGTTCGAAGTGCCGCTTTACCGCGTATACGCGGAAATTTTTTTACTGCTGACTTAGCAGCAGTTCGCAATGCGTTTGAAATGGTTCCTTGGGTACAGCGCGCCTCGGTTCGTCGAGAGTGGCCGAATAAATTAATTGTGTCGGTAGATGAGTATGAAGTGCTAGGTGCCTGGGGTGAGCAAGACGGACGACTGTTGTCAGTGGATGGTTTTTTATTCACGGCCAATTTAGATGAGGCCGAGGCTGAAGGTCGTCTGCCCCAATTAGAAGGACCTGATGGCAGTGCACATGAAGTCGCTGAGCGTTTAGCTGATTTACGTGATTGGCTCGCACCACTGAAATTAGTGCCTAGAGAATTACAGCTCTCCAAGCGTTATGCGTGGACAGCCAAGCTTAACAATGGCATCACTATTAAATTAGGACGTGTGCACGAGCGCGATGCGTTTAGAGTGCGCGTAGCGAGATTTGTGACGGCCTATCCGCGTTTATCAGCGCAGATGGCTGGGCGTATAGAAAGTGTGGATATGCGTTATCCGAATGGGTTGGCTTACCGAATGCGAGGGCAAGCAGGGTCAAGTAATTCCGAAATACTGCAACCGGACGCTGTATAGATAGTGGAATAAAACTTTAAAAAATTATGACAAAAGACGCAAAAAATCTGATTGTCGGTCTCGATATCGGTACTTCGAAAGTAGTCGCCGTGGTGGCCGAGGTGCTGCCTAACGGACGGCATGAAGTCATTGGACTCGGGCAGCATGATTCCAAAGGATTAAAAAAAGGCGTTGTAGTGAACATTGAGGCGACAGTGGAGTCCATACAACGTGCGCTTGAGGAAGCGGAGTTGATGGCGGACTGCCAGATACGCAATGTATGGACAGGTATCGCTGGTAGTCATATCCGTAGTTTTAATTCGAGTGGCATGGTTGCCATCAAAGATAAAGAAGTCACTGCGACAGATGTCGCACGAGTGATTGAAACGGCAAAGGCCGTCAACATACCTACTGATCAGCAGCTGTTGCACACCGTGCCGCAGGAGTTCATGGTCGATAACCAAGAAGGTGTGCGCGAGCCAATAGGCATGAGTGGCATACGCTTGGAAGTAAAAGTACACATTGTTACTGGTGCGGTATCGGCTGTGCAAAACATTGTGAAATGCATACGTCGTTGCGGACTCGATGTCACCGACTTGATATTGCAGCCCATGGCTTCGGCCGATGCGGTGTTGACTGACGATGAAAAAGAGTTAGGTGTGGTGTTGGTTGATATTGGTGGCGGCACCACCGATATAGCAATTTTTACTGAAGGTGCGATACGTCATACCGCCGTGATACCGATTGCAGGTGATCAAATCACGAATGATATTGCGATGGCCTTACGCACACCGACGGGTGAAGCAGAAGAAATCAAAGTCCGTTACGGCATCGCCAAACAAGTGTTGGCTGATCCAACCGATGTGTTTGACGTGCCCGGTTTGGGTGATCGTGGCGCGCGCACGTTGTCGCGGCAGGCCTTGTCAGCAGTGATTGAGCCACGCGTAGAAGAACTTTTCTCCTTGGTGCATCAAGTCGTGCGTGAATCAGGTTTTGAAGAAGTACTGTCTTCTGGAATTGTCTTAACCGGTGGTACTGCGCAGTTACCAGGTATTGCTGAATTGGCTGAAGATATTTTTCTTAAGCCTGCACGTATAGGTATGCCTGATTACAGTGGGCAGTTGGCTGATGTGGTTCGTAGTCCGCGCTATTCGACGGTTTTAGGTCTGCTGATCGAAGCTAAGCGTCAGTATTTAAGAGGGCAGGTCGTCGTGCGTCAAGGGGGTTCGGCAACGGCAGTATGGCAACGAATGAAAGAGTGGTTTCTTGGTAATTTTTGAGAATGCATTGGTAGCGTTTATGTTTTTGTATTAATGGACTTGTAATAATCGGCTTGTATTAATCGGCAGTTGTTAGTTGCTAGCCGTCACATTACGTGATGGTTAACGACTAAAAACTGCATCATCTGAGGAGTGAAACATGGAAATCGATATGCTAGAAAACACGAAGGGGACCATCATTAAAGTGGTCGGTGTCGGTGGTGCCGGCGGCAACGCTGTGCAGCATATGATCAACAAAGGCGTTTCCGGTGTCGAATTCATCGTCGCCAATACCGACGCTCAGGCGTTAACGCTATCAAAAGCACATAACGTTATTCAGATCGGTGAATCAGGTTTAGGTGCGGGTATGAAACCTGCACTGGGTCGTCAATTAGCGGAAGAAACGCGTGAGCGTATCGAAGACGCTTTGCGTGGCGCACACATGGTGTTTATCGCTGCGGGTATGGGTGGTGGCACTGGCACCGGTGCAGCTCCGATCGTTGCGCAAGTAGCGAAAGAATTGGGCGCATTAACGGTTGCGGTCGTGTCCAAGCCATTCACCTACGAAGGTAAAAAATGTATGGATATCGCGAATGAGGGTCTGGATGAACTCAGTAAGCATGTCGATTCATTGATCGTGATTCTGAATGAAAAGCTGGAAGAGATTTACGAAGACGACAGCATGGCCGATTGGTTGCAACACGCTGATGATGTTTTAAACAATGCCGTTGCAGGTATTGCCGAGATCATCAATGTGCCTGGTCATATCAACGTTGACTTCAATGACGTTAAAACCATCATGGCGGAGCAAGGTAAAGCGATGATGGGAACAGCAGTCGCTTCCGGTGTTGATCGTGCACGTATCGCAGCAGAGCAAGCGATTGCTTCGCCGCTGCTAGATGGTATTGATCTCTCCGGCGCGCGTGGTGTGTTGGTGAACGTTACCGGCAGCCGTTCGCTCAAGGGTAAAGAAGTGAAAGATGTTATGGCGACGGTGCGTGCGTTCGCTGCAGATGATGCTTCGATTGCGCAAGGTATTGCGTATGACGAAAGCATGGGTGATGAATTGCGTGTCACGGTGGTGGCAACCGGCTTGGGTCGCGCACGTCGCGCACCCGTACTAGTGCCTAATCCAGTCGCCGTGCAGCGTACCGGTACCTATAACGAACCCGTATCTACAGCGGATGCCTCACCTGGTGCTAATCAGCAGTTTGATGCGATTCGTACACCGGCCGTATGGCGTCGTGAGTCGGCTTCGGAGACAGTCCGTGCGATGGAGCGAAATGGTACTGAAACCTATGATATTCCGGCATTCTTGCGGCGCCAGGCTGACTGATTCTGCAAAAAGTCTGCTGACAAGGCATACTTCGCTGAGGCAGTATTAGCTGACCGCGTCCGATGGCAACATTCGGGCGCGGTTCTATTTCCACCGGGCCCTGTGCGCCATTTTCCATTCATAGAAAAGGAAACATCATGTCGATCAAAGTCGGAGATCATCTCCCTGAAGGTAAGCTTGCTGAATTCATCGAAACCGAAACAGCGGGATGTTCGCTCGGACCGAATACATTCAACGTGTCGGACTTGGTTAAGGGCAAGACGATTGCGATATTTGCATTGCCTGGTGCTTTCACACCAACGTGCTCAGCACAACACGTGCCTGGTTACGTGAAGCATGCTAAAGAATTGCATGCCAAAGGCGTGGATGAGATCTGGTGTATCTCGGTGAATGATGCATTTGTCATGGGTGCTTGGGGTCGCGATCAAAAAGCCGCTGGCACCGTTCGCATGATGGCTGATGGTAATGCTGATTTTTCTAAAGCCGTTGGCTTGTCAGCTGACTTTAGCCAGTTTGGTATGGGCGTTCGTTCACAGCGTTATTCCATGCTGATCAAAGATGGCGTGGTACAAAAACTCAACGTTGAAGCTGCTGGCAAATTTGAAGTCTCAAATGCTGAAACTATGCTGGGTCAGCTGTAATTCATTCTGCATCTAAAGAGTATTCCAGCGTGATTCGACAGCGAACTATCAATCAGACCGTCACTACCACTGGCGTCGGTCTGCATTGCGGTACGCGCGTCGAACTCACGCTGCGTCCGGCTCCAGTTGATACCGGTATTGTTTTTCGCCGAATAGATATTCAACCCCCTGTGGAGTTACCAGCGAATGCCACGGGTGTGGGTGATACACGTATGGCTTCAGTGTTGGAGAAAGACGGCGTACGTGTTTCTACCGTTGAGCATTTAATGTCTGCTTGCGCCGGTCTGGGTATTGATAACTTGTTGGTTGATTTAACTGCTGAAGAAATTCCCATCATGGATGGGTCCGCTGCATCGTTTGTTTTTCTGTTGCAGCAGGCCGGTCGTTGCGAGCAAGAGGCACCGAAAAAATTCATACGTGTATGTAAGCCTGTGGAAGTCCGCGAGGGCGAAGGTGCTAATGAAAAATGGGCGCGCCTTGAGCCGTGCCACGGATTTCGTCTGAAGTTTTTTATCGAGTTCAATCACCCAGCTATTGACGGTAGCGGCCAGACCGCTGAAGTTGATTTGAGCTTCGAATCGTATATTCAAGAAATAGCGCGAGCGCGCACCTTTGGATTTATGCAAGATGTAGAAACCCTTCGCGGTATGGGTCTGGCGCGTGGCGGCTCTCTAGAAAATGCGATCGTGATGGATGAGTTTCGTATTTTGAATAGCGGTGGTTTACGCTATAGAAATGAATTTGTGCGACATAAAATTCTTGATGCGATGGGCGATCTATATTTGATTGGCCACCCTTTGCTCGCAAGCTATACAGCACACAAATCCGGTCATGGTTTGAACAACAAACTGTTGCGTGCTTTATTGGCTGACACTACCGCCTATGAAACGGTGACGTTTACGACCGTCGCTTCTGCGCCCGCGGCTTACTCCACTCAACTCGAACAAGAGTGGGCTGCGGTCTGATACTCTAAGCTCGTGACGCTCGAAAAACTCAAACAGGCAAGAGTGACGATTCAGGAAGATATAGCGGCATGATTTTTCGAGACCGAGTTTTTTCCCAGTTGACTAATTCATTCGAAGGTAGGGGTCTGCTGAATAAGTAACCCTGAAAATGATTGCAGCCCATAGTTTGCAAGCGTGAAAATACGCTAATCGTTTCTATCCCTTCTGCCACCACCTCCATACCCAATTTATGACCGAGCGCGATAACGGTTTCCGTGATGGCCATCGAGCGGGCCTCAGTTTCTATTTGCGTAACAAAAGAACGATCAATTTTTAGTTTATCAATAGGTAATCGAGCCAACATACTTAGGCTGGAGTAGCCCGTACCAAAATCATCCAGCGAGACGCTGAACCCTTTTTCTTTAAGCGTAGATAATATTTTTGCGGCTTCGTCGATTCGACTCATCACCGTTGATTCAGTGACTTCCAATTCTAGCCATTCATGACCCATGGTTGATGCTTCTATTAAGCCTAAAAGATTGTCTACAAAATTAGGCGATCTAAATTGCGATGCAGAGATATTGATGGCTACTTTGACAGGTGGCATACCGAGTGCGATTCGCTCCTCAAATTCTTTGCAGGCACGTTTTATGACCCAATCACCCATCATGATGATCAGCCCGCTCGATTCCGCGGCACTAATAAATTCACTCGGCATGCGAACGTTGCCATTAAGTTGAGGCCAACGTATTAAGGCCTCGACCGCCGATAAATTGCCAGTCTGTGCTTCCACGATGGGTTGGTAAGCTAGCTGAAATAGATCCTCTTCGAATGCGGAACGCATTTCTTGTTCCAGTATAAAAATTCGTGCACCATTTTTCACAATAGCTGCGGAAAAAAATTCATACTGATTGCGACCGGCATTTTTTGCATGGCGCATGGCGGCATCAGCGCATTGAATGAGTTTGTCAATATCTTGACCATCTTCAGGGTATTGACTAATCCCTATACTGGGCGACATACGTATTTCTAAACCTTCAAGCAGATACGGTTCACGTAAACGAGCGATAAACATTGCCGCAGCAGATTCAATAATATCTCTCGAGCGAATATTCGCAATGAATGCAATAAACTCATCACCGCCTAGCCGGCCGACGATATCGCCCTCGCGCGATGTTTCTACTAGTCGTTTGGATACTTCTTTTAGAAGCTGATCTCCCACATCTCGACCGTAGGTATCGTTAATAGGTTTAAATCGATCGAGATCAAAAAATAGCAACGCCATTTTTGATTTGCTTTCGCGAGCGCTACTGATTAGCTGACCGCCCATATCGTAAATAAGCACCCGATTCGGAAGACCAGTGAGTAAATCATGTTTGGTAGCCATGAGAAGCTGCCGTTCGGCATCGCGCAATTCAGTAATGTCCGTAGCAAAGCCGCCTATGCCAAAGGTCTCTTTGGTATCCAGATAGTCGAGCGGAAATTTAATAGTTTTGAAATTGCGCCAGCTACCCGTATGGTCCGGCATGTCAAATTCAAATTCCACTGGCAACTGAGTGGATAGCACTGTACGGTCAGCTTCAATCGATTTGGAGGCGACATAGTCAGGCATGGTGTCTTTGAGCATCTGCCCGGCTAAATTTGAATCATGCGGTGAAAAAGTCGCGATATAACTTCGATTTGCCAGTAGCAATCGACCTTCAAGGTCTTGCATTGAAATTAAAACTGGACTGTAATTGACTAAATTTTGCAGCTCCGATTGTTGACGAATTAGTGCCGCTTCTATCGATTTTTTATCCGTAATATCTGAGATAAAACTCACGCCTATAGGCCCAAAGGGTGTTTCGGAAATGCCTATACTGGTTTGTGCGGGAAAGATCGAGCCATCTTTACGTCGACCATTCAGAGGGATGTCGCTTAAGATTTTTGCTTTGGGCTTGGAAAAAAATTCTCGTTTATGTAAACGATACTGATGCTGCAAGACGTCTTCCATCAAAATATCAATGTATTTACCGATGAGTTCTTGGGGGGCATAGCCAAACATTTGATGTGTGCAGTCGTTGGCTATTTTTATTTTTCCATCACCATCGACAGCAATCACACCTTGCGCTGATGCTTCTAGTAAGGCCCGATTCGTTAATTCACTTTGTTGCAGTTCGCCGTTGCGGTGTCTAAGTTCAACAAGCAGCAACCCAGCACGTTTTTTTTCGCGCTGTATGAGTTCGCCCAAAATACTCATTAACGTGGCAACGACGGCAAATAAAAGTAGACCGGCTTCTAAACTGTTAGAAGATGAGTCTGTTATGAGGGGGGCGCGGTCAAAAAAAATCCATGCCGCACCTATGGCGAGTACGGTGGCCAATAGCCCCGGCGCTAGTCCACCATACAGAGCACTTATTGTTACTGCAGTAATGAGAAGTATGAAGGGAGGAAAGCCATGAAGAAAAGGTTGTACAAGAAAACGTACTACAGAAGCGATAGCCACCACCCCAATGGCAAAAAGATAGGGGTCTCTTTTCTCGAGCCCGAATTTTGATAACAGTGTTTTCTCCTGCATGCGCCCCCCAGTTTTAGGAAGATCGCCTTTCAGCTCGAAAGTTCAGTGATTGGGTGTGATTCGCGATCTGGCTCAATCAATTGAGTTGAGCTGGGTGCGATAGGAGTGTGTTTTTATTTACCCCGGCGCTTACTCACCAGTTTGTTTAGCGCGTTGACTAATCCGGCATTACCGGGTGTGACTGCTAGCGTATGAGCCAGTGCCGCAAACGATTGCACTGCTGTGTCCGGTAAAGGAGGCGCAGATTGGTAAGTACGCAGGGAAGAGGAGGGTACTGACACGGTTTTTACATTGACCTTAATACTATCAATCGGCCAACCGCGTTCTCGTAGCGATGTGGTTAAACCGGGTAAGGAATGGCGCAGACGGGTAGCGACAGCGGCATTCGGTACGGCGAGTTGCAAAATATTTTCGTGAAGTTTCAGCACTTTGCAACTAGTCAAAGCGGGCGGTAACAGGCGTTCGCAATCCGCTTGCAGCCGCGTTAGCGTTTCTATAATCGGCAGTAACGAGGCCAGACCATCGGTAGTGTCAAGGAAATCCGTGGCCTCACGCGCGTTGGGCCGTTGCTGAGGTCGTCGGGCGGGGGTGAAATTGGGCGTGCGAGATGACATACGAGGACAGTAGCACATTCTCATTTTGCCAAGCTAAGTAGGGCGGCAGGATGATGCCAGCATGCTAAAATCCCGCCTTTGCTCGTTTCAGCTTCCGCCCACATGTTGGCCCTCACGCGGTCGCTGCGACGTCCGTCCCTCTTGATTATCCGAGCATGTCCTTACTGACCAAAATTTTCGGCAGCCGCAATCAGCGCTTGCTCAAGACCTTACAGAAAACCGTTCGCGATATCAACGCACTGGAATCCGCGTTGGAACAATTATCCGACGACGCTTTGAAAGCAAAAACGCCCGAACTAAAAGCACGTCTTGCAGCGGGCGCGACGGTTGACTCCATTCTGCCTGAGGCATTTGCCGTTTGTCGCGAAGCGAGTAAACGTGTTCTGAAGATGCGCCACTTTGATGTGCAGCTAATCGGCGGCATGGTTCTGCATCAAGGCAAGATCGCTGAAATGGGTACCGGTGAAGGTAAGACCTTGATGGCGACCTTACCCGCCTATTTAAATGCATTAACGGGTAAAGGCGTTCACATCGTCACCGTCAATGATTACTTAGCTCAGCGTGATGCCGATTGGATGGGGCGTTTGTATGGTTGGCTGGGTTTAACAACGGGTGTCAATCTTTCGCAAGCGTCGCATGATGTTAAGCAAGCTGCCTACGCGGCTGACATTACCTACGGCACCAATAATGAGTTTGGTTTTGATTATTTGCGCGACAACATGGTGTACGAGTTGGGTGATCGCGTGCAACGCAGCTTGTCATTTGCGATTGTCGATGAAGTCGATTCGATTCTGATCGATGAAGCGCGCACGCCGCTGATCATCTCAGGTCAGGCTGAAGATCACACCGAGATGTATCGCAAGATCAATGCACTGCCGCCCTTGCTGACACTACAAATTGGTGAAGAAACGCCCGACGGTAAGGGTGTCGTTCAGGTACCGGGTGATTACACCAAAGACGAAAAAGCTAATACGGTCTTGCTTACTGAAGCCGGACATGAAAAAGCCGAGCGCATTCTCACCGAGATGGGTTTGTTGCCTGAAGGTGCATCGCTTTATGACGCAGCCAATATCACCCTGATTCATCACTTGTATGCCGCGTTGCGTGCTCATACGCTGTTCCATAAAGATCAGCAGTACGTGGTGCAAAATGGTGAAGTGATCATCGTTGATGAATTTACGGGTCGACTGATGTCGGGCCGTCGTTGGTCAGATGGATTACATCAAGCGGTCGAAGCGAAAGAAGGTGCGAAGATTCAAAACGAGAATCAAACACTGGCCTCGATCACCTTCCAAAACTATTTCCGTATGTACGGCAAGCTCTCCGGTATGACGGGAACAGCCGATACCGAAGCGTACGAGTTCCAAGAAATCTACAATCTTGAAACGGTGGTGATACCGCCGAATCGCCTAAGTCAGCGCAAAGACAAACAAGATCAGGTGTTTAAAAATGCGCCTGGTAGATATCGCGCGGTTATCGCCGATATTCGTGATTGCTATGAGCGTGGGCAGCCAGTACTCGTTGGTACGACATCGATTGAAAATTCTGAGTTGCTGTCAGCCATGCTGACGCAAGAGAATTTGCCGCACAACGTGTTGAATGCCAAGCAGCATGCACGTGAAGCGGAGATCATCGCTCAGGCAGGTCGCCCCAAGATGATTACTATTGCGACCAATATGGCCGGTCGCGGTACCGATATTGTGTTGGGTGGTAACGTCGATAAACAAGTACAGCTGATTGATGCTGATAGTTCGCTGACGCAAGCCGATAAAGATCAGCGTGCGCAAACACTGCGTGATGAATGGCAGTCATTACACGAGCAAGTCGTTGCAGCGGGCGGCTTGCATATTATTGGTACCGAGCGTCATGAGTCGCGCCGTATCGATAACCAGTTGCGTGGCCGCTCAGGCCGTCAGGGTGATCCGGGTTCGTCGCGTTTTTATCTCTCTTTAGATGATCCTTTGTTGCGTATCTTCGCCGGTGATCGTGTGCGCTCTGTAATGGAACGTCTCAACATGCCGGAAGATGAGCCGATTGAAGCAGGCATCGTATCGCGCTCTATCGAATCAGCGCAGCGCAAAGTGGAAGCACGCAATTTCGACATTCGTAAACAATTACTTGAATACGATGATGTCGCTAATGATCAGCGCAAAGTCATTTACACCCAACGGAATGAACTGCTCGAAGCTCAGGATATGTCTGAGATCAGCCAGTCTTTGCGTCATGGTGTATTTACCGAGTTGTTTCAGCTTCACGTTCCTCCTGAATCGATGGAAGAGCAGTGGGATCTGCCAAGTCTTGAAGCAGCACTCGCTGGTGAATGGCAGCTACCTATCTCGTTAACAGAGATGCTGAAGGCTGAGCCTGACTTGATTGATGAAGATTTACTCGATCGCGTTCTGAAAGCTGCTGATGCCGTGCATAACGCAAAAGTCGATTTAGTCACGCAAGAATCGTTTAGTGGTTTTGAGCGCAATGTGATGTTGCAGAGTGTTGATTCACATTGGCGTGAGCATCTAGCCGCGTTGGATCATCTGCGTCAGGGCATCCATCTGCGTGGTTATGCACAAAAAAATCCTAAGCAAGAATATAAGCGCGAAGCGTTTGAGTTGTTTTCGCAGATGCTGGATTTAATTCGCAATGATGTGGTGCGTTTGATCATGACGGTACGTGTGCAATCGCAGGAAGAAATCGCTGCTGCTGAAGAACAGTTATCGCATTCGCATTTAGAGAACGTTAATTATCAGCATGCGGATTTCAATCCAAATTTGGCGCCAGAAGAATTACTGGCACCGACGGCGATTGATGAGCGTTCTAACGCGCCACTGAATAACGATCTTCACAAGGCCGGTCGGAATGATCCTTGCCCTTGCGGCAGCGGTAAGAAATTTAAGCAGTGTCACGGCAAATTGGCTTGAACGTAGTCGTGCACTGATAGTCTGGCGGTTGCGCCATCAAGGGCCCCGGCATTTACTGGGGCCTTAGTTTTTTAGGCGTTACATTTCTATTTTTATACTGAAGATAACGAATCATGGCTGTTAATTCACCTCTCCCCATTCGTTCCCAACTCTTACCTGTTCCAGGTTTGCAGCTTGGTTATGCACAAGCCGGTATTAAAAAACCGGGTCGTAAAGATTTATTAGTTTTAAAACTCGCCCCAAGCGCAACGGTGGCGGGTGTATTCACTACCAACCGATTTTGTGCTGCACCGGTGCAGGTGTCGAAAGATCATCTCGCAGGTACGCAGCCTATCGTTGCTTTAGTCGTTAACACGGGTAATGCGAATGCAGGTACCGGTGAAGCAGGTCTGGCGAATGCACATGCCACGTGCGCAGCGCTAGCTAAGCTACTCGGTTGCGCAGCGAATCAGATCTTGCCATTTTCTACCGGCGTGATTCTTGAACCGCTGCCGTTAGAAAAATTAGTCGCAGGCTTGCCAGCAGCGATCGCAAATTTAAACGAAGACAGTTGGTTTGATGCGGCTGAAGCGATCATGACCACCGATACTCAACCTAAAGCGGCATCACGCGTTGTGACGATTGCGGGTAAGCGCGTCACGATGACGGGTATGTCTAAAGGTGCGGGCATGATTAAGCCGAACATGGCGACCATGCTGGGCTTTATGGCCTGTGATGCAAAAATTTCTCAGCCAGTCTTGCAAACCTTAGTTAAGCAAGCAGCCGATGCGTCGTTTAATTGCATTACGATTGACGGTGATACTTCAACCAATGATTCGTTCATGTTGATGGCCACGGGTGCAGGTGAGCTAGAGGTAAACGATACCGCTAGTAGTGAATACCAAGCGCTTGCCGAAGCAGTGATAGGTCTGTCGCAAGAGCTGGCGCAGATGATCGTTCGTGATGGTGAGGGTGCGACAAAATTTATTACTGTTCGTGTTGAGCAAGGGCGTGATGTGGAAGAATGCCGCAAAATTGCGTACGCGATTGGACATTCACCCTTGGTTAAAACAGCCTTCTTTGCTTCTGATCCCAACTTGGGTCGCATACTCGCAGCGATTGGCTATGCGGGTGTGAATGATTTGGATGTGAATCAAATCAATTTGTATTTGGATGATGTGTGGGTGGCTAAGCAAGGTGGCCGTCATCCTGACTATCAAGAACAGGATGGTCAGCGAGTGATGAAGCAAAGTGAAATTACTGTAAGAGTGACTCTCGCGCGTGGCGAGGCCGCAGCGACTATCTGGACCTGTGATCTTTCACACGACTACGTATCTATTAACGCTGACTACCGTTCCTGATTATGAAAGAACTAGAACAATTTTTACAGCGAGCTGAATCCGTATTAGCGCGCGTTGAGGCCATGCTGCCAGCGGCTGCTACCGAGATTGATTGGTCTGCCACCGCATTTCGTTGGCGTGTGGGTCGCGATCAACGCGGACACTTAAGCGCCGTTGCGCATCCTTCGCGTATACGTCTGGACGATTTGCATAATATCGCTCCACAAAAAGAGCAGATTGAACAAAACACACGACAATTCATTAGCGGCTTGCCTGCCAACAATGTGCTGTTAACGGGTGCGCGTGGTACGGGTAAATCATCCTTGATCAAAGCGTGCCTGGTGCAATTTGCCGATCAAGGTTTACGTTTAATTGAAGTCGATAAAGAACATTTAGTCGATTTACCCGATATCGTTGATTTGGTGGCTGCGCGTCCTGAGCGGTTCATTATTTTTTGTGATGACTTATCGTTTGAAGAAGGTGAGAGTGGTTACAAGGCTCTCAAGGTTGCGCTCGATGGCAGTATCTCTGCGCAATCCGATAATGTGCTGATTTACGCTACGTCGAATCGCCGTCATTTGCTACCTGAGCGACTGTCAGATAACGAAGGCTATCGTCACGTTGATGATGGTGATTTGCATCCCGGCGAAACAGTCGAAGAAAAAATTTCGCTGTCTGAGCGGTTTGGTTTGTGGCTATCGTTTTATCCTTTCCGTCAGGATGATTACCTCGACATTGTGCGTCATTGGTTACGTCACTTCGATGTCGCTAGTTCTCAGTTTGCAGAGGCAGAGCCAGAGGCTTTGCGTTGGGCATTGCAACGCGGTTCGCGCTCTGGGCGTATTGCTTGGCAATTCGCGCGCGATTGGGCTGGCAAGCACGCTAAGTAGATGAGCATCACTCACCCAGCCTCTGATCAGGCGTCGACTCATAAGTCGGCACCCGTCGATGTTGCGGTGGGCATACTGATGAAACCGAATGGTGAGGTGCTGCTAGCATGCCGACCCGAGGGTAAGCCTTATGCCGGTTATTGGGAATTCCCCGGCGGTAAAGTCGAATCAGGCGAAAAAATTTTCGATGCCCTAAGGCGTGAATTTGCCGAAGAAATTGCCGTCGACATTCAATCGGCCGAGCCATGGTGTGGGGTTGAGCATGTTTACCCGCATGCGCATGTGCGACTACATTTTTATATTAGTCGTGATTGGCTAGGTGAGCCGCGTGCACTAGAGGGACAGCAACTCGCATGGCAAGGTAACGTGGCTCTTACCCCCTTGCTGCCAGCCACCATACCGCTGATTGAATGGCTGGATCAACTTCGATTTACTGATCGGGCTTAGGGTTCACATCCAGTTTTGATTTTGAGCTGCAGTACTAAAACTACTTCAGCTAATGTCAGTGGATGTTATCGGGATCTAGATCAAGATCATCAGTGGGCGCTGCACCGGGGATAATGTATTTTTCTTCTGCCCAAGCGCCGAGATCAATCTGCTTGCAGCGTTCGGAACAAAAAGGACGCCAACGGTTTGATTCTTTCCATTCAACCTTGGTCGCACAGGTTGGGCAATCAACGACAGTAACCATTGTAGTGATGGGTCAGAAATTGCAGAGCGTTAGCTCGAAGGGCACATCGCCTTCGTAGGCTTTCGGCTTCATGTCGCCGCCCTGGCTGGTAAAACGTATCCAGAGCACGTATTTATTCGCTGAAATTTCAGGAATGGCGCGCAGATTTTGGTCAATGCTCACTCGCAGTAGCTGATAGGTACGGCCTTGTAGCATTTGCTGGAAGCTACCGGCGATTGCCACGATATTGGTGGCGCGTCCAGATTCGCGCAGCAAGCGCAGAATGATATTGATGGCAGCGAATAGCGGCTCAAGCGGTGCGAACCATTGATTGATATCCGCGCGACGTTGTTCGGTAGATTGCTGCTGCCACGCATGGTAAGAGGGCAGATCGAATTCGCAAGCGCCGCCGGGGATGATGGTGCGGCCGCGTATGCTCATCAACCATTCATTTTCGCGGATATGTTGGCCGGTTTTGCCTTGGATAGCGATTAAGGCAGCACTGGTTCTTTCTATATCCGACAGAATTTCGTTGAGTCGACTGCTCTCAACGTTGGGATTGGATTTGAAGCCCATCAGCGTTTGCTTCTGACGTTCTAATTCTTGCAACAAATCCGATTTAAGGTCTGCCCGACCGGCGACTTCGAGCATTTCATAGATAGTCGCCAGCGCCACATGGTGTTGTAGTGGATTGTCTTGCACGACAAAGAACTTGAACTTGACGTACAAGTCCTCAAGACGCAACAGCGTGCGAATACGCTCATTGAATGGGTATTCGTAGACGATCAAGGCAGCGTTCCTCGCGAGCAGTTCATAAGTGAATAACGTAATTCTGACCGAAGCGCTCCGAAAAGACAAACATCCTGC
>JAIPCX010000012.1 GCA_021737945.1 Polynucleobacter sp. | reverse complement strand
AACTCCCACAAAGCAGCATCAGCCGGTAGAACGTCATTCATCCCCTTCACTCCGAGGATTTTTTCACTTTTTTTAGTCTCAGCCATATCGAGTTTTCACATAGTCCAGCACAATCGCTTGAAATTCTTCGGCAATTTGATCGCCGCGTAACGTCACTGTTTTTTCACCGTCAACAAATACTGGAGCTGCTGGTGATTCGCCTGTTCCGGGCAAGCTAATACCAATGTTGGCATGCTTCGATTCGCCAGGGCCATTGACGATACAACCCATCACCGCCACATTCATCGCTTCAACACCGGGATACGTGCCCTTCCAAACCGGCATTTGATCACGCAGGTACGTTTGAATGCGATCAGCTAATTCTTGAAACACCGTTGATGTCGTTCGACCGCAACCCGGACACGCAATCACCATCGGTGTGAATTTGCGTAGACCCATGGTTTGAAGAATTTCCTGTCCGACGATCACTTCACGGGTGCGATCGCCACCGGGCTCAGGCGTCAAAGAAATGCGTATGGTGTCGCCTATGCCTTCTTGCAGCAACACCGACAACGCTGCAGTTGAAGCGACTATCCCTTTACTACCCATGCCGGCTTCGGTTAAACCTAAATGCAATGGGTAATCACAGCGACGCGCTAGCTCTCGATAAACAGCAATCAAGTCCTGCACACCGGAGACTTTGCACGAGAGGACGATCTTATCGCCAGCCAAACCTAATTCTTCTGCTCTGCGCGCATTTTCTAAAGCAGAGACGACTAAGGCCTCGTACATCACAGCTTGTGCAGTCCAGGGCTCGGCACGTTGGGCATTTTCATCCATTACACGCGCGAGGAGCGATTGATCAAGACTGCCCCAGTTAACGCCAATCCGCACAGGCTTTTGATGTTTACAGGCGACTTCAATCATCTGCGCAAACTGCGTATCGCGTTTGACTCCGTGACCTACGTTACCGGGATTAATTCGATACTTAGATAAGGCATCGGCACACGCCGGATATTGTGTGAGTAGTTGATGACCGTTGTAATGAAAATCACCCACCAGTGGCACAGTAATATCCATGCGATCAAGCTGCTCTCGAATAGCTGGAACTGCCGCTGCCGCTTGGGGGGTATCGACGGTAATACGAACCACTTCGGATCCGGCGCGCGCGAGTTCCTTAACTTGTATGGCAGTCGCAATGACGTCCGAGGTATCGGTATTCGTCATGGATTGAACCATGATGGGTGCATCACCACCGACCATAACTTCGTGTGAGCCATGACTAATGCGAACGGAACGCGTGCGATGTCGCACGCTTTGACCGGAAGGAATGGGTGAATCCGATTTGGATGAATTCATCATGGCCTCACTTGAGATTAAGCTTGGATACATTGTCGTGAGCTACGGCCTTTAAGTTGAGCACTTGGCCGCGCAGCTTTGCTTGAACTCCGGATACATTACCTACAATCAGAACAACAGGCTCGTTGATCTCAAACAGTTCTTTGCTACCTGCTTTCATCAGACGAGAAACAATTTTTGTTCCGCTCATCGTTGTTATCTCAACCCACGCATCTTGAGCCACAACGACTTCAAGCGATTTCATGGGATCAGGTGCTAAAACTACCGGTCCAGAAATGGTTTCAGAAACTACCAGCGATATTTTTTTCTCTAACTGCAGCTCTTCAAACACGACCGTGCTAAATACCGATGGCCACGCTAATTCAGGCAGCACGTCATCAAACATAGCTGTCGATAACCATGGCAGACGGTAACCTTCATAAGCTAAACCAGCTATGCCCAGTGCAAGAATAACGAGCAGTGAGAATTTTTTTATCCAAGCAGCTCTTCTTGGTGAAGAGGAAGCGCGTCGCCCCGGAAAACCATTCATAGGTAAAGGCCGCCTTAACAGCATTTGGCCTTGCGCTGGATTGGGCTCGTTAACCATCATTTCTAGCAGAGGCTCAGGGTTCAATCCCATCAACTTGGCATAAGAACGAACGAAACCACGAACACTCGACATTCCAGGCAATGCAGCAAAATCATTGGCTTCAAGCGCTGCGACTTGACGCGGCGTGAGTTTGAGACGTTCTGCTGCTTCTTCCAAAGACCACCGTAATTCTTCTCTTTTTGCTGATAGCACTGGGCCAGGAAGTGTCGCCAGTAATGACTTGGCGTAAACCACTGCAACCGCTGAGTCAACCGACAATGACTCCTCAACCGAGCTATTCAGCTCTTCGATGACCGGCAAATTTTCTAATTCTTTATCACTCATCGGCGAGACCAAGGGATGATTTACCCGATACCAACGCATCTGGGTAACGCTTACGCCACTGTCTTGCAATACTTTCTTCACCAAGCTTATCGCCGAGCTTGCGTTCAATCGCCATAGCAATAGAAAAATCTTCGGGCATCGCTCGTCCACTAGCAATGACGGTTAGCAAGTGACGTTTTGCACGTTTCAAGTCATGCGCTTCGAAAGCTAATTTTCCAAGACTAGAGTGCGCAGCCATCTGCTCTGGGTCAGCCAGCAATGCGCGTCTGAAGTACTCTTCAGCTTGCGTACGGCGTCCTAGTTTCACACTGCAACGGCCCGCATTCATCATCGCCTTAGCAGGTGATTGAAAGGCTTTGCTAGCGATTGCTCGATCAAACAGTGGCAAGGCTCGTTCAGTTTGTCCGGTCTCGCATAAAAACCATCCCATGTTATTCAGCAGATTAGGATTCTCCGGCTCAATTTGCAGGGCCTGCTGGAGATTCTTGGATGCGGACTCGGCGTCACCTAATTGCATCAGCACCAATCCACGTAAGCCAAGTACGTCAGCCCTGCGCTCGCCGATTTGCAACGCCTGATCTAATTCAGAAAGTGCGGTCGCGTATTGACCCTCACTGTAATAATCCGTGGCAAGCTGCATGCGTATTTCTGCACGACGTTCTAGTTCGACACGGTTACCGGAAGAAAGGGACGTGTTGGTCGCCACGGGTGCGCATGCCCCCATAGCCAAACAACACACTATCAGTAAGCTTCTACGCATCACCCGTCAATCTCCACGATTCGACCAAAATCTTTACCATATTTTTTTTGATACTCCGCTAACTTCTGAGTGCGCTCTTGTACGCGAGTGCGATCTTGAATTTCGCCAGCTAACTGCCCACAAGCGGCATCGATATCATCGCCCCGAGTTTTTCTAATGGTAGTGATGATGCCTGCATCCATCAACACCTGAGAAAACGCTTTGATGCGTGGGTTAGCGGAACGCTTCAAACCCGACTCAGGGAACGGATTAAACGGAATTAAATTAAATTTACACGGAACGTCGCGCACTAGCGCAATCAACTCTCTTGCATGAGCATCGCTATCATTTACGCCGTCTAACATGCAATACTCAAACGTAATGAAATCTCTTGGTGCAAACTCAAGATAGCGCTGACAAGCGCGCATCAGTTCAGCTAGCGGATATTTTTTATTTAGCGGCACCAGATCATCACGTAACGCATCGTTCGGTGCGTGTAGCGATACTGCTAATGCAACGGGACAATCCTGTGACAGTTTATCCATCATGGGTACTACACCGCTGGTCGATAAAGTTACTCGTCGACGCGACAATCCATACGAATGATCATCAAGCATTAGCCTGAGTGCAGCCACGGTAGGCCCATAGTTCAACAAGGGCTCACCCATGCCCATCATCACGACATTCGTAATTTGCCGTTCGCCTTTGGGGCCCGCAGGTATTGATTGACTACGTCTCAACATAAATTCTGCGGTCCACAATTGGCCGATGATTTCACCAACCGCGAGGTTACGCGAAAAGCCTTGTTTACCTGTCGAGCAAAAGCGACAATTTACTGCGCAACCTGCCTGTGTTGATACACATAAGGTGCCACGACCGTCGTCGGGAATAAAAACTGTTTCAACGGCATCACCCACACCCACATCAAACAACCACTTACGGGTGCCGTCTGTAGATAGATGATCTGCCATGATAGGCGGCGCGGAAACACAGGCGCGTCCGTGCAATTTTTCTCGCAAAGATTTCGCGAGATCAGTCATTGCATCGAACTCGCTTGCACCAAACTGATGAATCCAGCGCTGCAGCTGGCGCGCACGAAAAGGCTTTTCGCCCAGCTCGTTGCACCACTGCGTTAGCGCTGAGGGTTCTAAATCAAGCAGATTGGTGATTGCCGTCATAAATTTTCCGACATACCACGCTTGATGGCGGCTGTAGAGGCCGCCCTTCTTAGCGAGAGTAAACGTTCAGGGTTGGGAAGAAATAACTGATTTCTACGCTAGCTGTTTCAGCGGCATCTGAGCCATGAACTGCATTGGCATCAATCGAATCAGCGAAGTCAGCGCGTATCGTACCTTTGTCTGCTTTCTTAGGATCCGTTGCACCCATCAGGTCACGGTTTTTTTGAATGGCGTTTGGGCCTTCTAGCACTTGCACCATTACTGGGCCGGAGATCATGAAATCCACCAGATCTTTGAAAAATGGACGCTCGCGGTGAACCGCATAGAATCCTTCTGCTTCAGCGCGGGAAAGTTGCGCCATGCGCGAAGCGACGATTTTAAGTCCTGCGCCCTCAAATCGTGAATAGATCTGTCCGATCACATTTTTTGCCACGGCGTCTGGTTTAATGATCGACAGGGTACGCTCGGTTGCCATTTGTAAAAACTCCAATAAAAATAAAGGGTTAAGAAAAAAGTCAGGAATCCTGATTAACCCTGAATTTTACCACGGAAGAAGGTAGTATTCGCTGCACTACGGATAGGCTTAGCCAATCAAGTTTGGCAATCTAGGCTAGAATCTTGGGACCAAAATCAGATATATTATAATTTTGGCAGCAGACGGGCTTCCATCTGCAATAAGTAACCACCCTAACTAAGGAGTCTTCATGGACCAGCAACTTCAAGGTATGTTCGGCGCATCAAGCGATATGCTCGCCGTACGCCACCGCGTGCTTCGAAACACCTACTGGCTGCTAGCACTCTCGATGATCCCCACCGTCATTGGTGCCTGGCTCGGATTACAAATTCATTTTTCGCTGTTCGCGGGCAGCCCGATGATCAGCTTTATCGCATTTCTGGCAATCGCTTTTGGCTTTTTCTACGCGATTGAAAAAACCAAGCACTCTGCCACGGGTGTTGCCGTACTTCTCGGCTTTACCTTTTTCATGGGCTTGATGCTCTCAAGAATGCTGGAACAGATTCTGCATTTTTCGAACGGCAGCTCGCTGATCATGACGGCTTTTGGCGGCACCGCCATTATCTTTACTGTGATGGCAAGCATCGCCACCACTAGCAAGCGTGATTTCTCAGGCATGGGAAGCTGGTTGTTTGCTGGCGTGATCGTTATCCTGCTCGCAGGTATCGCCAACATCTTCTTACAAATGCCGTTGATTCAAGTGGTTATCTCCGCAATTGCCGTGGCTATCTTTTCTGCCTACATCTTGGTTGATGTTCAGCGCATTATTAACGGCGGCGAAACCAACTACATCTCAGCTACGCTCGCTATCTACCTCAACATCTACAACGTGTTTGTGAATCTGCTTGCACTGTTGGGTATTTTGGGTGGCGAACGCGATTAACTAGCTCTTGGATACGGACTCACTCGTGTGTCTGTGTTGAATGTGAAAGCGCCGACCAGAGGTCGGCGCTTTTTTTTGACTGCCAGCTTTGTACTAGCTGCTACAGAATTAAAAACCTATCAAATACCGCCATTGATTCAACGTGAGCCGTATGAGGAAACATATTAACGACGCCTGCCTGAGATAAGCGATATGCGCCACTATGGACCAGTTCCGCGGCATCGCGTGCCAGCGTCGCCGGATTACACGATACATAAACGATACGCTTAGGCAGAAGATCAGGATCCGTTTGCAGCATGCTCACTAAGGACTTACACACTTCCATCGCCCCTTCGCGGGGCGGATCGATCAGCATACGATCAAAATGTCCCAAGGCTTTAATATCGTCGACCGTGATCTCAAACAAATTGCGACTTAAAAACTGGGTCTTACTCTCTAACCCGTTAATTTTTGCGTTGTTCTGAGCGCGCTCGGTGAGTGTCTCGCTGCCCTCAATGCCAACTACTTCTCTTGCCTTGGTTGCTAAGGGTAATGTGAAATTACCGAGCCCACAAAATAAATCGGCAACACGATCATTTGGCTGCACATCTAAAAGCCGTAAGGCGCGATCAACCAAAACGCGATTAATCTGGTGATTGACCTGCGTAAAATCGGTAGGTTTAAACGGCATGCGAATACCAAACTCAGGAAGCAGATACTGCAGCTCAGCACCTAAGGGATAAAAAGGTACCGCAGTATCTGGACCTTTTGATTGCAACCACCACTGGATCTTCCATTTATCCGCAAATTCTCTGAACTGCTCACAATCACTCTCGCTAGGTGGGTCGAGCACGCGCAAAACCATCGCAATCATCATGCCGGATTCGTTCTCTCCGACAGCCAGTTCGATTTGTGGCAAACGCTCGCGAATCGATAATCCTTCGATCAAGGTGCGTAAAGGGACCAGCATGTCCGAAATTTTGGATGGAAGCACCTGGCAGCTTTTCATATCAGCGACAAAACTCGATCGGCGCTCATGAAATCCAACTAATATCCCGCCTTTTTTTGCGACATAGCGCACCGAGAGCCGCGCACGAAAACGATAACCCCAGCTCGGACCTTGCACGGGTCTCAGGATAGTCTCTGCATGTACCTTGCCGATGTGATGGAAATTATCTTCCAACACTCTTTGCTTAATCGCTACTTGCGCTGAGGCTTCTACGTGCTGCATAGCGCAACCACCGCAGATACCAAAATACTGGCATTTGGGACGCACTCGCATCGATGATTCATGCAAGAGCTCGGTCATATCAGCGATTTCCCATTTAGGCTTACGTCGATACGACTTGAATCTCACGCGCTCGCCGGGCAGCGCGCCTTCGACAAAAATCACTTTGCCCGCAGTGCCGTCCTCATTGGTCAGATGACCAACGCCACGCGCTTCCATATCCAGCGATTCAATCTTCAGGATGTCATCCATAGGGTAGTATTTATTAGCGTTGCATAAGCATTGACAGGCCATCGAAAGCGACCAGAGGGATCAAGAACTAACGTACAGCAGCGAATTGTAACGTCTGTCTGGCTATTTTATTGATTTGCAGTCGGTGGCCAAGCAGCGAGATACTCTTTCCAATGCGCCGCATCGACCTCAGCGAGTGAACGACGAACGAGATCTATCTCAGCATCAAAAGCTACTCGCGTTAGTTGGCCCCGCATGAGTTGATAGCGACAATAAACGA
Organism: Polynucleobacter sp.; assembly: GCA_021737945.1. GTDB lineage: Bacteria > Pseudomonadota > Gammaproteobacteria > Burkholderiales > Burkholderiaceae_D > Pernthalerella. Next base: position 87,241 of record JAIPCX010000012.1, on the reverse strand, counting down.
GGTAGGTATTAACGACATCGGTTTCGCAGTAATCGCGAATTTCAGCTAATCGACCTTCCTGATACAGCGTCCACACCTGCGAGCCATCCACGCCCATTTTTCCAGGAAAACCGCAGAGCCTAGCCAGATCATCTAAGGGCGCATTGGCGCGCCCTGTATACATCGCCAAATGATCCATCAAATCCAAATGACGTGTGTGATAGCGCGAAAGATAATTGTTCCATTTGAAATCACGATCTTCGTCGCCCTGCTCCCAGAAACGCGCCGCTGTCACGCCGTTAATCAGCGCACGATAGTTCAATACCGGCAAATCAAAACCACCACCATTCCATGACACGAGTTGCGGCGTGTAACGATCAACCACCTTGTAGAAGTCTTGAATTAATTTTTCTTCGCTGTCGTCCAGTGACCCTAACGAACGAACACGAAAACCTTCGTTATCGCGAAACACACAAGAAATAGCTGCTACACGATGCAGGTGATGCTGCAAAAAGTCTGACCCTATTTTTTCTCTGCGCGCAGCGAAAGCAGCTGCAGCCACTTCGGCATCGGTACTATCAGAATCATGATCATTCAGTGCCCGCAAGCCCTGCACATCAGGAATCGTCTCAATATCAAATACTAGTACAGGTATCACCGCAGACCACTCCGACAAACAGTGAGTGCTTTCATTCGCATTACAAAGCGTAGACCAATCGTAAAAGCCCTCATTTAACGACCGGGCAACATACCTACAGGGTCAACAGGTTTACCCATCTGACGCACTTCAAAGTGCAACTTCACTGCGTCAGTATCCGAGCTGCCCATCTCAGCAATCTTTTGGCCACGCGTTACTGTTTGCCCTTCTTTTACTAAGATAGTTTTATTGTGTGCGTAGGCAGTTACTAAACCATCGTTATGATCCAGTATCACCAGGTTGCCATAGCCGCGCATATTTTTTGCGTAGAGCACAGTGCCATCGCCAGCCGACGTGATGGGCTGTCCCAGTTGACCGGCAATATCAATACCTTTTCTGGTTGGGTCAAAGGTACTGATGATTTTGCCCTCTGTGGGCCAACTAAACTTTGCCGCTGCTGTATTTTCAGCAGGCTTACGCGGAGCTTCTAACGAACGTGCTGGCGCTGCATCGCCGCGCTGCATATCCGCCCACACCTGATCCGAGTAAGCTAATTTATTACCCAATGGGAGTGACTTTACTGAAGGAATCGCGGGAGCTGGGCGAGTATCTAATGACTTGATCTCCATCCGATCAGTGGGTACCGCAGACAACTGCGCACCATCCAATGGAGCCACGCGTAACGCTTGACCGACTTTAATATCGTTGGGATTGGCAAGACTATTCCAGTCAACGATGTCGCGCCAATTTTGATTAAATTGAAGCGCGATCTTCATTAGGTTATCGCCTTTTTTAACGGTATAAAATCCAGGAGGGTCGACGACTGGCGGCTCCGCAGGTTTTGGTTTTTGCGCTGCTACTTTGTCACGCGATTCCGTTCTATCGTCAATCGGTGCATTCGAGGCTAGCTCAGCGCAACCAGTCAGCAGCGTAATTAATACGCCTATTAGTAGTTTTCCCTTGTGGTGGGTAATCATTGTCTCGTCATCCTAATGAAGCATCTGCTCAACCAAACGTGCCCGGTCGTAGCGGAACAAAATGGCAGCGCTCAAGCGTCTCGGTAGTCCATTCATTTCGACGAACGCGACGAATCAACCGTAACTCTTGATTTTTAGTGCCTACTGGCGCTGCCAACCTGCCACCAATGGCCATCTGATCTAGCAAGGCCTGAGGCACCTCCATGCCAGCCGCAGCCAGAATAATGCCATCGAACGAACCCACCTGTGGCAAGCCCAACATCCCATCACCATAATGCAGGCGGAGATTAGGGATAAGTAATGACCGAAGATTATTCCGTGCTTGTTCATGCAATGGCCGAATACGCTCTATCGAATACACCTGTTCAGCTACCTGCGCCAACACAGCCGCTTGATAACCACAGCCCGTACCAATTTCTAACACGCGCGCCATTTTTCCTTCAGTGCCATCACGTAGCACCTCGATCATGCGCGCCACGATGTACGGCTGCGATATGGTCTGATGATAGCCAATCGGTAAAGAGGCATCGATATAGGCCTGACTAGCCAGACCAGGTTCGATAAACATATGGCGCGGTACAGCTTCCATTGCAGCTAACACTTTCGCATCTTTGATGCCTTGCTGCGCCAGTCGTTGAATCATCGCTTTGCGAACCGCATCCGATACCAATGGCGAGTTGGTCGATCGTGGTTGAATAACTGTCGGCGTCAGCTTAGTGACTGGAGGTGCGTTTAGCGGCCGCGCTGATGGCTTGGGAGATGTGACGACTTTTGATTCAGGCGCATGCTTAGCTGCATTACGAGTTGCTGTTTGCAAGCTGTTTAAACGGGGTGCCGCTGAGGACCGTTTTCGGTCAGCCGAACCGGTGACCAAATCCAGCGTTAATGGGAAACGCTTTTTAGGAGGCTCTTGGCCCTGACTCATGCGAGTGCCTGCCTTAGTCGTTCCAGTTGACTCGCATGAGTCAAATCGATCTGCAAAGGTGTGACCGAGATACAGCCGTTAGCGGTGGCATGAAAGTCGGTACCCTCACCAGCATCTTTTGCCTTACCTGGTGGTCCGATCCAAAAAATTTCATTGCCATGGGGATCGAGTGTTTTGATAACCGCTTCCGATTCATGGCGTTTACCTAGTCGAGTTGGCACGACTCGCTGCAAGTCTTCGTAGGGCAAATTCGGAATGTTCACATTTAAAAGAATCGGACGATCTAACTGATCCAGTCGACGCATCACAAAATCTTTGGCAGCACGTGCGGCGGCATCCAAATTGACCCAACCGTAATCCACTTGAGAAAAAGCAATAGCGGGGATGCCAAATAAGAAACCCTCAGTGGCAGCGGCAACGGTACCGGAATACAAGGTATCGTCGCCCATGTTTTGCCCCTGATTGATACCTGAGACCACCATGTCCGGCTTTTCTTCCAGCAGACCCGTCAGGGCGATGTGAACACAGTCACTTGGCGTGCCATTAATTGAGTAAAAGCCATTAGCAGCCCGCATGACACGTAGGGGCCGATCTAGGGTCAGCGAGTTCGACGAACCGGAGCGATTGCTATCGGGAGCCACCACCACAATCTCAGCAATGGTAGCCAGTTGATCGGCCAGCGCATTGATGCCTGGTGCCAAATAACCATCGTCATTACTGATTAGGATTTTCATGGACAAGATTTTACCTGAACACAGGACTACAAATTCTTAGACTAACGAGTACACCATTGAGATGCTCAGATAAGAGAAATTGTGTAGTAATTTGCCTGCAATCTTTGCCGAAATTTCCGGGCGATCAAATAATCTGCCTAATTCACGCTCAACCCACCGATCAGCGTTGAAGATGAACTCACTAACTATGACATGCAAGTATTACATTTCCGTTTCAGCTGAAATAGGACGACCACTCAGAAACTCCCGCACCGTGCCTATTTCTCGAGTGCGCCTAAAGGCCGGAAGACTCTGCCATATTCGTCGGCCATAGGGTTTAGAAATAATTCGCGAATCACAAATCATCAAAACACCACGATCATTTTCATCACGAATTAAACGCCCAGCACCTTGTTTTAGGTTGATGATCGCTTCTGGTAGCTGATGATGCATAAAACCATTCAAACCGCGTTTTTCCATTTCAGCGATGCGCGCTGCAAGTACCGGATCATCGGGCGGTGCGAACGGTAACTTATCAATAATCACTACCGACAAGGCATCACCGCGCACATCGACACCTTCCCAAAAACTCTGGCTTCCCACCAGTACGGCATTACCCGATGCACGAAATTGTGAAAGTAATTCGGTGCGACCTAACTCACCCTGAACCAAGAGCGGCCAGTTATATTTTTTCTGCTCAAAAATTTCGCGCAAGCGCTCGGCGACACGCTTGACAGCTCTAAGCGTCGTGCACAATACAAAAGCACGGCCACCTGCAGCCTCAATCACAGGCAGAGCGGCATCCACCACGGCATCGGTATATCCCGGAGAATTCGGTGGTGGAAGATGCGCTGGCACATATAGCAGCGCCTGATTAGCGTAGTCAAATGGACTCGGCCACGATTTTGCAGGCTCATCACTTAAACCTAGTTGGTCGGTGTAGTGTGAAAAATCATTCTTTACCGCCAGCGTTGCGGATGTAAATATCCACGCACGAGGTGGTCCTTCACGCTGCTTACTAAAAATCGGCGCAATCGATAGCGGGGTTTGATGTAGCTGCAACGCTTGCGAAAAAGCCTCTACCCACAACACCTTGGCAGCATGCTCATCGACTAGACCCACATGATTCCAAGCCTCGAGTTGCGCCGTAATTTCGATGGTACGTACACGACATTGTTCTATCGTCTCGGCTCGTTCTGCCTGTGAAGACAACACCTCTGCCAACTGCTTGAGCATAGACTTCAGATGCTCAAGGGCTGAAAAAAAAGGACTACTTTGCGCAATCTGTTCTAGCGCAAGTCGCGAACCCTCAGATGGAAAAGTGAGTCGCAAATCTCGCGCTGCTTTTTCAACGGTACTGACTACCGCACCCCAATCTGCTCCATCGCGCGCGTGAGTTAAGCCCTCTGCCAATACATCTCGACACAGCTCCATCACTTGGGAGGTGGACACCGTGTCGCCAAAAAATAACGTCGCCGTATCGGGTAACTGATGAGCCTCATCAAAAATCACCGTATTGGCCGTCGGCAGTAATTCAGCAACACCCGTATCTTTTAAAGCCACATCAGCAAAAAATAAATGGTGATTAACCACAACCACATCAGCTTGCTGAGCTTCTTTGCGTGCTTTCATCACGAAACAGTCTTGGTAGTAGGTGCATTCGGCACCCAGACAATTATCGCGCGTTGACGTGACTAAATTCCATATCAATGCATTTTCCGGAACGCGTGACAACTCGGCTTTATCGCCACTAGACGTCGTTTTAATAAATCTCGCTATGTCGCGCAGATAGCCCACATCATCGCGCGAGGTCAGCCGTCCATTATGCTGCGTACGCTCGAGATGAAAATGACAAAGATAATTGGCACGACCTTTGAGTAAAGCCACCGTCACCGGCGCATTCATCGCCTGTCTAACTATCGGAATATCGCGCAGAAAAAGTTGATCTTGAAGATTTTTAGTTCCGGTCGAGATAATGACCTTACCGCCCCACAGGAGCGCTGGCACAAGATAGGCAAAGGTTTTACCCGTTCCCGTTCCCGCCTCTGCCAACAGGGTGCCGCGGCTCTGGATGGTATCGGCAACAGCTCGCGCCATATCGGTTTGCGACTGTCGCGGCCGAAACCCGTCGATTCCTTTGGCGAGCGTGCCAGAAGCAGAAAACAGATCATTAATCTCGGCATCATGAATGCCGGCTGTCTCTTCAGAAGTGGAATGTGGGGTGAGATCAGTCAAACGAAATCCGGATCATTAAGTGATGCGCAATACACTGGGCCTGCAAAAATAACCGGACTAGGTAACTCATTGCGACGATATAAACCTACTCATATTCACGCAGGGATATCGGGGATGAGTTGCATCTTAAGTTGGATGATCTGGTCTTTAAGTTGCAACTTACGTTTTTTTAACCTCTGCAGCTGAAGCGCATCAACCGTCAACGATTCATTCAGTAATTCAATCGCCGTATCGAGATCGCGATGCTCGATTTCCAGCTCAACCACCCTAACCTTGACTTCGTCGGCATCCATTAAGGTTTCTCTGGTTTCTCTGGTTGATCCGGTGGATTAGCCGCTGAGTCCGGAGCAGGATTACCGCTGTCGCGTGCCGCCCCAGAGATAGGTATCGATGGCGCACCTAGTGGGCGCGCTGCACGACTCTGTCGTTCGGCAATCGTGCGTTCACGCTCAGCAGCTCTGTCCTTACGCAAAAATGCATTGGCCTCTACTTCGACCTTACGAATACTATGTAACGCAGCACGACGAATCTCTTTGGCCTCAGCCACGCACTGCGACATAAAAAATTTATTCATGCATACGGCCCGACTTTCAGCAAAGCGCTGCTCGACCGCACCTCGCACCACATCAACCTCCGTCAATGCCGTGCGAGCGGTAGATACAGCATTGATAGATCCGGCCGGATAGTGATCCAGCAATGCCTGCTCGATAATTTCTGCACTCACAGCACTCGCCACACACTGTGACAGAAAGAAAAGCACTAGTGACGTCTTGCTAGCCCACTGGGTAAGTTTCATTCGATTCCTTAGACCATGCCCGCTGTTGCAGCGCTTAGTCGCATGCTTTCTTTGTACTCTTTTGATTGCATTTCCATAATTCTCGATACAGTGCGATGGAATTCGTTAGACATCAACCCTTGGGTATAAAGTAAATCTGGTGACACCGCTGCAGACATAATTAACTTTATACGGTGGTCATACAACACATCAATTAACCAAGTAAAACGCCTAGCCTCAGATGCCATCTCCGAAGTCATGCGCGGCACATCCGACAAAATGACGGTATGAAAACGCGTTGCAATATCCAGATAATCATTTTGTGAGCGCGGGCCGCCACACAAGGTCGCAAAATCAAACCATATCACGCCACCTGCACGGCGAACGCAACGAATTTCCCGTGATTCTATCGTGATTCTGGGGTCTTCCTCTCCCGCCTCGGCAATCGACACAAATGCGTGCAACAGCGCACTCGTTGCCGCAGGACCCAAGGGCGTTTTATACGCCGCTACCTGCTGCATCACGCGTCTGCGGTAATCAATACCCCCATCCACATTCAAGACATCTAATTTTGATTTTAAAAGCTCGATGGCAGGTAGCATGCGATCTCTATGCAAGCCATCAGGATACAGCCCGTCGGGTTGATAGTTTGAGGTAATAACAAAACACACGCCTCGATCGAATAAGGCTTGCATCAGGTTATACAAAATCATCGCATCAGCGATATCCGACACATGAAATTCATCGAAACAAATAAGACGGAAGCGTCGCGCAATTTTTGCAGCGACGATGTCTAAGGGATTTTCTACATTTTTTTCTTCATCCAGCGCACGATGTACATCTCGCATGAACTCATGAAAATGCACGCGCGTCTTACGCTTCAGTGGAATCACTGCGTAAAAGCTATCCATCAAAAACGATTTGCCGCGACCTACACCGCCCCACAGGTACATACCTCGAGGTAAGTCGGGATGTAGCAGCATACGTCTTAGCCGACTAGAGCGACGCGATAGATAGTCTGCCCACTCGTCGTAAGCTCGCTGCAACCTATCCACTGCCATCAATTGCGCAGGGTCAGACTGATAACCCCGATCAGCCAGAATTTTTTCGTAGAATTCGCGAACGTTCATAGGAAAGTTTCGCAATCACAAAGGCGTCATGTTGATCATGCTATGCGACGGACTGTGAAGGTACGTAAAGGTGAGTAAAGGCATGCCAGTACGAGAGCATCGTACTGGCCAGATCAGAAATTAAGCGCGCGCTTATCGACGGCCAGCGCTGCTTCTTTGGTGGCCTCCGATAAGGTCGGATGCGCATGGCAAATTCGCGCAATATCTTCAGCAGAAGCACGGAACTCCATCGCCACCACCGCTTCAGAAATTAACTCCGACGCCATTGGTCCGACAATATGCACGCCTAAAATTTCATCTGTCTTAGCATCGGCTAAAAACTTCACCATGCCAGAGGTATCACCCAGTGCGCGTGCACGACCATTCGCTAAGAACGGGAAACTACCCGACTTATAAGCAACGCCGTCTGCTTTGAGTTGTTGTTCAGTCCTACCCACCCACGCAATCTCAGGTGAGGTGTAGATCACCCAGGGAATGGTGCCGAAATTCACATGACCATGTTGTCCTGCGATGCGTTCAGCAACCGCCACGCCCTCTTCTTCAGCTTTGTGCGCCAACATCGGGCCACGCACCACATCACCTACGGCCCATACATTCGGCAAGCTCGAGCGACATTGATCATCTACCGCGATGAAACCACGCTCATCAAGTTTTAATCCCACAGCCTCCGGCGACAAACCTATCGTGTTGGGAATGCGCCCGATGGAAATAATGAGCTTATCAAATAATGCTGAGTGCTCTTTGCCCTCAGCGTCGACATACTCGACACTCACTTCTTTACCTGATTTGATGGTGCCAATTTTTGCACCCATCTCGATTTTGAGACCTTGCTTCAGAAAGAGTTTGTGGGCTTCTTTAGCAACGGTCTCGTCTACCGCTCCTAAAAATACAGGCATGGCTTCGAGTATGGTGACTTCTGAACCCAAACGTCGCCACACACTACCCATTTCCAAACCAATCACACCAGCGCCAATCACACCAAGCCGTTTAGGCACAGCATCTATCTCTAACGCTCCTGTGTTCGAGAGAATCTGTTTCTCATCAAACGGTGCGCCAGGTAATTCACGTGGAATAGAACCGGTGGCGATAACGACGTGCTTTGCAATCAATGTTTCAGCCGATGCTCCGCTAACCGCAATTTGATAGCCTTGCGCATCGGCGCTAACAAACGAGCCTCTGCCGTGGAAGAAACTCACTTTATTCTTTTTGAACAGATACAGAATGCCATCATTGTTTTGCTTAACAACGCTATCCTTACGGCCCATCATTTGCGCAAGATTGAGCTTTACGCCTTTGATTTCAACACCGTGCTCGGCCATACCATGCGACGCATGCTCGTAATGCTCAGACGATTGCAATAACGCCTTCGACGGTATGCATCCTACGTTGGTACACGTACCACCGGGCGCAGGGCCGCCTTTATCGTTTTTCCATTCATCGATACACGCTACTGACATACCCAACTGGGCAGCACGAATAGCAGCGATGTAGCCACCCGGGCCACCACCGATGACAACAACATCAAAACTTTTTGACATGGCCGCCCCTTACAGATCGAGTAAGAGTCGTGCTGGATCTTCCAGCGTTTCTTTCATCGCCACCAAGCCGAGCACCGCTTCACGTCCATCAATCAAGCGATGGTCATACGACATCGCAAGATAGTTCATAGGTCGTATCACAATCTGACCATTTTCAACGACGGCGCGATCTTTAGTTGCATGCACACCTAAAATCGCTGACTGCGGTGGATTGATAATCGGTGTTGAAAGCATGGAGCCAAATACACCGCCATTCGATATGGAAAATGTACCGCCAGTCAGATCATCTAACGTCAACTTACCGTCTTTAGCCTTTTGACCAAACTCACCAATTTTTTTCTCAATATCAGCAATGCTCATTTGATCGACATTGCGCAAAATCGGTACTACCAAACCACGTGGCGAACCCACCGCGATACCGATATCGAAATAGCCGTGATACACGACATCGTTACCATCGATAGAAGCGTTTAACACCGGATATTTTTTCAAGGCAGCGACGGCAGCTTTGACGAAGAAAGACATGAATCCCATCTTCACACCGTGTTCTTTTTCAAATTTATCTTTGAATTTATTTCGCAAATCCATCACCGGCTGCATATTGACCTCGTTGAAGGTCGTTAAGATCGCATTCGTCGATTGCGACTCAAGCAGGCGCTCTGCAATACGCGCCCGCAAGCGACTCATAGGCACATGCTGCTCAGGCCTGTCACCAAGGTCAACTGATTTAGGTGTCGCAACAGTAGGCAACGCTGCACGTGTAGCTGGTACAGCTGATGCGGCAGGCTTAGGCTGACTCAAGGCATTGATCACATCACCTTTGGTGACGCGGCCATCTTTACCCGTGCCAGAAACAGCATCTGCAGAGAGGTTATTTTCGGATAGCATTTTTGCAGCTGCAGGCATAGCGATACTACCGCTTGAAGTCGCAGCGGCCGCAGGTGCAGCAGCAACTTGGGGCGCGGGTGCGGCCGATGCTGCAGCGGCAGGCGCAGCAACTGATGCCGTCGCTTCCGTATCAATTCGAGCGATGACCTCGCCGGCGACGACGGTACTGCCATCACCTTTAACTATCTCAACGATGACGCCTTGCGCAGGTGCGGGCAACTCCAGCACCACTTTATCGGTTTCGATATCAATGAGGTTTTCATCACGGGCAACCGCTTCACCCACTTTTTTGTGCCACTGTAGTAGTGTCGCTTCAGCGACCGACTCTGACAGTTGGGGTACCTGTACTTCCAGAATTGCCATATCACTCTCCGTTTCGGTTTGTTCGCACGGCAGCCGGCATCCGGCTCGCCGCGGGGTCTATCTTTATTTCGTCAGGATGAAGCCTTTGAGCTTCGCGAAAGCTGTATCAATCAGCGCTTTCTGCTGCGCGTAATGCTTGTCGTAATAACCGACCGCAGGCGACGCACTCGCAGGACGACCTGAATACGCTAGCTTTTGTCCTTCCGCCAGGTTTTCAAAGATGTTGTGCTGAATCTGAAACCATGGGCCCTGATTTTGTGGTTCATCCTGCACCCAAACCAATTCACTCAAATTAGGGAAGGATTTCAGTTCAGTCGCAAACGCTTTGTGCGGGAACGGATACAGCTGCTCGATGCGAATAATCGCTATATCGCTAACGCCACGCTCTTTACGTGCATTCACCAAATCAAAGTAAACCTTGCCTGAACACGCCAGCACACGTTTTACTTTTTTCGGATCAATCGCTTCATCAACTTCACCGATCACCGTGTGGAATGAGCCTTTGACCAACTCAGACAACGGCGAGCCGGCATCTTTGTTACGCAATAGTGACTTAGGGGTAAAGATCACCAGTGGCTTACGGAACAGGCGAATCATTTGACGACGCAACAGATGAAAAATCTGCGCTGCCGTCGTCGGCTGCACCACCTGCATATTGTTATCTGCGCTCAGCTGCAGAAAACGTTCGATACGCGCCGATGAGTGCTCTGGGCCCTGACCTTCGTAACCATGCGGCAGCATCATCACTAAACCAGATGCACGACCCCATTTCACTTCACCCGAACTAATAAATTGATCGATAACGACTTGCGCTCCATTCGCAAAATCACCGAACTGCGCTTCCCAAATCGTCAGCGTATTAGGCTCTGCCGTCGAGTAACCATACTCAAAACCCAACACCGCTTCTTCAGACAACACCGAATCGATCACCGTAAACGGCGCTTGTTGATCCGATACATGTTGTAGCGGAATATAACTACCCGCATCCCACTTCTCACGATTTTGATCATGCAATACCGAGTGACGGTGCGTGAAGGTGCCACGACCCGCATCTTGGCCTGTAATACGAATGGCATATCCCGATGAAAGCAAGGTTGCAAAGGCCAGATGTTCACCCATACCCCAATCAAGATTCGCTTCGCCACGACCCATGGCCGCACGATCAGCTAATACTTTTTCAACCAGAGGATGTGCTTTGAAATGCTCAGGCAACGTCGTAATACGCTCAGACAAACGTTTTAACTCAGTGATCGGTACGGAGGTATCAGCCGCATCCGTCCATTTGCGATTGAGGAAAGGCATCCAATCAACTGCGTACTTATTTTTAAAGCTGGAAATAACCGGATCAATCGAGCTGCGTCCCGCATCCATCGCGTCGCGAAACGCTTTGACCATCGTATCGCCACCGTCGGCAGCAATCGTGCCCTGCGTAGATAACTTGTCTGCATACAGTTTGCGCGTGCCGGGATGCTGCCCGATTTTTTTGTACATCAGTGGCTGAGTCAGCGCCGGTGTGTCTTGCTCGTTGTGGCCAAGCTTTCGGAAGCAAACAATATCAACCACTACATCTTTTTGGAACTGCATACGAAAATCTAGCGCGATCTGAGTAGCAAAAACTACCGCTTCCGGATCATCACCATTCACATGCAGCACCGGCACTTCAATCATCTTAACCACGTCTGAGCAGTACAGCGTCGAGCGCGTGTCACGCGGATCGGACGTGGTGAAACCAATTTGGTTGTTGATGACGATGTGCATGGTGCCGCCCGTACCGTAGCCACGGGTCTGTGCAAGATTCAGGGTTTCCATCACAACGCCCTGCCCTGCAAACGCTGCATCACCATGAACTAGTATCGGCAGAACCTGCTTGCCTTCTTTGTCGCCACGTCTGTCCATGCGGGCTTTGACCGATCCCTCAACGACAGGATTGACGATCTCTAAATGCGAAGGATTAAACGCTAGCGATAAATGAACAGGACCACCCGGGGTTGAAATGTCACTCGAGAAGCCCTGGTGATATTTCACATCGCCTGCAGGAAGATCATCGCCATGCTTGCCTTCGAATTCAGCAAACAAATCTTGCGGCATCTTGCCCAAAATATTGACCAACACATTCAATCGGCCGCGGTGCGCCATGCCGATCACCATCTCTTGTATGCCCTGACTACCCGCGCGCTGTATAACTTCGTCTAACGAGGCGATGAAGCTCTCACCACCTTCGAGCGAGAATCGTTTTTGACCCACATATTTGGTATGTAAATAACGCTCTAGGCCTTCAGCTGCCGTCAGGCGATCAAGAATGTGCTGCTTTTGTTCGCGCGTGAAATTACCAGTAGAGCGCGTAGCTTCCAAACGCTCTTGCATCCAGCGTTTTTGGGCTGGATCGGTCATGTATTGAAATTCGGCGCCTATGCTGCGGCAGTAGGTATCGCGTAACGCTTGCAACAAATCGCGCAGGGTCGCGGTCTCGGCACCAAAATAAGTATTGCTGATGTTGAACACGGTATCCATGTCCGCATCGGAAAAACCATAGAAGGAAGGCTCGAGCTCAGGAATCGCAGGACGCTCCTGGCGCTGCAACGGATCCAGATTCGCCCACTGCGTACCAAGGAAGCGATATGCTGCAATCAGCTGCGTGACCGCCACGCGTTTTCTACCCATCTCTGCATCCGCCGAGGCAGACACGGTGCGTATCGGGCCTAGCTTTGCCCGCTCGGCAAAGGAAGCCACCACACTGGCATGGGGAACATCGGGACGATCAGAACCATCGACAGCCGGCACGTGCTGCATGGCGTCGAAATAGGCTCGCCAATTGTCAGGAACTGCACCGGGATTAAGAAGGTAGGCCTCGTAGAGTTCTTCCACGTACGGGGCGTTCCCTCCAAACAGATAGGAGTTGGAGAATTGCTGCTGCATCATTTTGCTCACCTTTTGCTCGCGCTTCGCGAGAGTATGGGGGTTAAGAAGTGCTAGGCAAGGCGCCTGCAACTTCCGACCGGACCTCAACCGAGACCCACTTAACCATCCACTTGACGGGCTTTCCGTTCCATGGACTGCACTACGTACTACTTTATGACTTCCCGCGCAGAATACCACAGCGTTGACGCCTTGGAACATGAAAAACGGGCCGTAACTGGCCCGTTAAATGACTACTCAGTTGCTTTGTCTCTTGGATATCAGCGTGTCTGGCTTATCAGAAGCACCCACAAACAATTGAATCACAGGACCGACACTCTACCTGCCACCTCAAAGCCCCGCCACAAAACAACAAGCGGTCACCATTGCGTTAAATTTGTAAGCAGATCAGATAGCATATTCAAGAGCATTATTTTCTGGCTTAAGTAGTGGCTTGAGCTTTCATTTGCCATTTAATCGCTTCTTTATCAATATAAAAATCATTAACGAATCCCGGATCTAACTCGCGGTATAAAGACGCTGCTTTATAAAGAGCAGAAACGTAGCTATATCGGATATCTAAGCTCTCGATCGACTTTGCATGACTAAGGGCGTGCGTCAAAGCTGCTTTAGGCACCAGACCGATAGTAAGATTTTTTAAAAACTTAATATCATCTCTCGCTAATACCATTAGAATCGAGGTCGATTGATCAAATGAATTTTTTATAGTTGCGTGTCTTATTGCATTAACTAATAGCTTACAAAGCATCTTTTTTTCTTTTTTCCCAAAGATAGCTTTAACCAGAGTAACGTGTTTACTTAGCAAATCTACATATAGTCTGGTGAGATGAACGCTATCAGAATATCTAAACAGCGGCGCTTTTAAAAAATCACGAACAATTTTCTTAGCAAGGTTTTTGCCGTCGCTGCACTCACAAAGTTGAGAATAAACTTCCGATACTTTTTCGCAATTCGCAAATCGCGCCAATTCGGATTCACATTCAGAAAATATCCGGTTAAGATAAGCTATCATTTTAGGCCGACAGACAGTGTGGTTCAGAAAAATTTGCATACCTATCGTTGTATTCAAAAATTCCGGCACACTAGTCAACACCCAATTCCAATGCTCTGCATCAGGAATGAATTCCAGATTAAACACCGATGCCCCCAGATCTGGTTTGTTCGTCAACAGTCCGCGAGAACGTAAACCTAATTCCCAGAGAGCTTTTGAAGGTGGGTCATCACCTAGCGATGCTTCGATCGATTTTAAAATATCATTTACCTTTATTAAAAATGTCAGTGTCTTGTCTACAAAAAGCAAATTAAGCATCATTCGCAAAGCTTTTTGCTTATCTGTATTTTTGAGTGTTGACAAAAACGATGGGAATTTTTCACGAGGTCAATTTTTTTGTGCCTCTCTAAACCATCGTCACTGCATAAAATTAAGCACGAACTGATTTCTTTTAAAGTCGCTGTTTCTCGCTGTATAAATAGGTTAGCTTGAAATTCATATATGCTTGTTTTGGGTTCAGCCGTAGATATCGGCTCTTTTAATTTTGTGATTCTTCGAAGTACTGGCTCACGAAACAATCGCCTTGAGGGACGCTCAAAATCACTCAGAATTTTTTCTAAAGCGTCACGCCATCCCGTTGTTTGGACGACTTCTGCACTCACCCTTTTCCATTCTGCCTCTGTATTCTTATCGACTACTGTTTTTTTCCATTCATACAAACCCTTGCAGGTTATCGCCAGACTATTCACATCACGCCAGGGCTTTGTTGATTTAACCGCAGGTAAGCACAGCGCAATTTCACTCAACGCATCGTGGGGCAAAGTTTGGATTGGGCTAGTTATTGATGTTGATCGCATTTTTCTCTCCTTAGGTTGAGAAATCTGTGAGCAATCTGGCTGATTGGTTCCAAATAACAAACGCTGCGGCAATGAAAAAAGCGGGCCGCAGCCCGCTTTTTGGTAGAACGATAAACGTAAAATCAGCGCTTAGCTATCGGCGCAACGTCACGTTTAGGTGCACCTACAAACAACTGACGTGGGCGACCGATTTTCTGTTCTGGATCGGAAATCATTTCATTCCACTGTGCAATCCAGCCGACGGTTCGCGCCATGGCGAAAATACCGGTGAACAGCGAGACGGGAATGCCCAGCGCCGATTGGACAATGCCGGAATAAAAATCGACATTCGGATACAGCTTGCGTGAAACAAAGTACTCGTCTTCCAAAGCGACTTTTTCTAGTGCCATCGCCAGTTTGAACAGGGGGTCGTTCTGCAGACCGAGTTCGTTCAAGACTTCATGGCAGGTTTCACGCATGAGCTTGGCGCGTGGATCAAAGTTTTTATAAACACGATGACCGAAGCCCATCAGCTTCACATTTGAATTCTTGTCTTTGACTTGAGCAATGAAGGCCGGGATATTGTCGACCGAACCAATTTCCTTGAGCATATTGAGCGCTGCCTCATTGGCACCGCCGTGTGCAGGACCCCACAAGCAAGCAATACCTGCAGCGATACAGGCAAAAGGATTCGCACCGGATGAACCAGCTAAACGCACTGTGGACGTTGATGCATTTTGTTCGTGATCGGCATGCAAGATCAGGATGCGATCTAATGCTCGAACTAATACATTATTAATTTTGTAGTCTTCAGCGGGGGTGGCAAACATCATGCGCATGAAGTTTGCGCTGTAGGATAAATCATTGCGCGGATAAATAAACGGCTGACCGATCGAATATTTATACGCCATCGCCACCAAGGTTGGCATCTTGGCGATTAAACGAATCGCGGATACATCGCGATGATGTGGATCGTTGATGTCGAGCGAGTCATGATAGAACGACGCCAATGCACCAACCGTACCCACCAACACTGACATCGGATGCGCATCGCGACGGAAACCGCGGAAGAAAAATTGCATCTGCTCATGCACCATGGTGTGATGCGTAACGGTATCGACGAAAACATCTTTCTGGTTCGCGTTAGGCAGCTCTCCGTTTAACAGGAGATAGCATGTCTCTAAAAAATCGCAGTTCACTGCTAATTGTTCGATAGGATAGCCGCGATACAGTAGCTCACCCTTATCGCCATCGATGTAGGTAATCGATGAATTACACGCTGCAGTCGACATGAAGCCGGGGTCGTAAGTGAATTTACCCGTGGCGCCGTAGAGCTTGCGAATATCGACAACGTCCGGCCCTATCGAGCCTTTGTAGACTGGGAAATCAATGGATGGCGAGCCATCGGAAAAAGACAGCGTTGCTTTGGTGTCAGATTGGGTCATGGCTCCACCTTCGAATCAAAAAATAACAAAATTCACAGTATGTTGTTGGGTTCGTCTAGTTGAGAATCAACACTCATTTATTTACGCAGCGCGTAATCGCACCAAGAGCGATTTAACGTTAGGTAGATCTAAGGCCTCGGTGGGATCGTTTTGACCCAGCAAAAGGCTCATCAAATCGTTGTCTGGCAACTCGAGTAAGCGGGTCAGTGCATCAACCTCGTCATCACTCAATGTCGCCTCATGCAAATCAAGAAAGCGAGTCAGTATCAGATCGTTTTCTAACAAACCCCTTCGGCTGCGCCAACGTAAACGTGCGCGGCGCGTTGGGTCGTCCTGATGTCTGCCACTTTCCATCAAACTATACAGCGCGTCGTACTAGCAGCTCTTTAATTTTGCCAATCGCTTTGTTTGGGTTGAGGCCTTTGGGGCATACATCAACGCAATTCATAATCGAATGACAACGGAACAGACGATAAGGATCTTCCAGATTATCTAAACGCTCAGCGGTAGCCTCATCACGGCTATCGGCGATAAAGCGATAGGCCTGCAACAAACCAGCAGGACCGACGAATTTATCGGGATTCCACCAGAACGATGGGCACGAGGTAGAACAGCACGCGCACAAAATGCATTCATACAAGCCGTCTAATTCTTCACGCTCAGCAGGCATCTGCAGGCGCTCTTTTTCTGGCGGTATGGTGGTGTTGACCAAATACGGTTTGATGGAATGATATTGCTTGAAGAAGTTCGTCATATCGACGATCAGATCTCGAATTACTGGCAAACCAGGCAGCGGACGCAGCACAATCGGTTCGGTCAATTCATTGAGATTGGTAGTGCAAGCAAGGCCATTTTTGCCATTGATGTTCATGGCGTCAGAGCCGCACACGCCTTCACGGCACGAGCGGCGCAACGCGAGTGAATCATCGACATCGGCTTTGATACGTTGCAATGCATCGAGCAGCATCTTATCGGTATCTTGCAGCGTGACCGTGAGGTCCTGCATATACGGTTTTGCATCACGATCTGGGTCGTAACGATAAATCTGAAATTTGACAGTACGAGTCATGATTTTTCCGAGCTTAGAAGGTACGTGCCTTGGGTTTAAACGTTTCAACAGTCAGTGGCTTAGTAACCACGGGCTTATAATCGAGTCGATTGCCTTCGGAGAACCACAGAGTGTGTTTCATCCAGTTTTCATCATCGCGTTTTTCGTGATCACGATGAGCATGCGCACCGCGCGATTCTTTGCGAGCCGCTGCAGAGACGATAGTAGCTTTCGCTGTTTCAATCAGGTTGTCGAGTTCTAGCGCTTCTACCCGAGCTGTATTGAACACTTTGGATTTATCTTTGAACGACACTTGTTTGCGACGCTCATCGAGTTCCGTGATTTGTTTGACACCTTCATCCAGCAACTCTTGGGTACGGAACACGCTGCAATAGTGCTGCATGGTTTTGCGAATGTCGTTGGCAACGTCTTGCACTTTCTCTGAACCTGTTGAGGCCTCTAGATGTGCTAAACGCGACAACGCAAAATCAGCACCATCAGCTGGCAAGTCTTTGTGATGTTGTTGTTTGAGCTTGCTATCAACAATGTGATTACCTGCTGCTCGACCAAACACTAACAAATCCAGCAAGGAATTTGTACCGAGACGATTGGCACCGTGAACAGAAACGCATGCACATTCACCAATAGCGTACAGACCGCGTACGATTTCTTGGCCACCGTTTTTAGGTGCGACTACCTGACCATGTATGTTGGTAGGAATGCCGCCCATTTGATAGTGAATGGTAGGCACAACTGGAATCGGCTCACGCGTTGCATCGACATTGGCAAACTTATGACCGATTTCAAGAATCGACGGCAGACGCTTACGTATGGTGTCAGCACCGATGTGACGCAGATCGAGTAAGACGTGATCTTTTTTCGGGCCGCAACCACGGCCTTCTTTAATTTCTTGGTCCATTGAGCGCGAAATAAAATCACGCGGCGCTAAATCTTTCAGCGTAGGCGCGTAACGCTCCATGAAGCGCTCACCTTCGCTGTTAATCAAAATTCCACCTTCACCGCGCACACCTTCGGTGATCAACACGCCAGCGCCCGCAACGCCGGTTGGATGAAACTGCCAAAATTCCATATCTTCGAGTGGCAAGCCTGCACGTGCAGCCATGCCCATACCATCGCCGGTATTGATGAAGGCGTTTGTCGATGCAGCCCAAATACGGCCAGCACCGCCAGTAGCGAACACGGTGGTTTTCGCTTCAAGCATCATGACTTCGCCAGTTTCCATTTCTAGTGCAACCACACCGACGACATCGCCATCAGCATCGCGAACAATGTCGATCGCCATCCACTCAACAAAGAAATGGGTTCTTGCTTGAACGTTACGCTGATACAGCGTGTGCAACATCGCGTGACCGGTACGGTCAGCTGCCGCGCATGCGCGTTGAACTGGCTTTTCACCAAAGTTAGCTGTGTGGCCACCGAATGGACGCTGATAAATCGTACCATCAGGATTACGATCAAATGGCATACCCAAATGCTCAAGCTCGTACACCACTTTGGGAGCTTCGCGACACATGAATTCAATCGCATCTTGATCGCCAAGGTAATCACTACCTTTGACGGTGTCGAACATATGCCAGTACCAATTGTCTTCTGACATATTGCCTAGCGACGCGCCGATACCACCTTGCGCCGCAACGGTATGTGAACGTGTTGGAAAAACTTTTGAAAGTACAGCGACGTTTAAACCAGCTTGGGCTAGTTGTAACGATGCTCGCATGCCGGAGCCACCCGCACCGACGATAACTGCGTCAAAGCGTCGTGATGGAATGGAGGATTTAATCGATGTCACGTTTACACTCTCCACAGAATCTGAACTGTCCAGCCGGCACAACCGACTAACCAGAGAATTGTCAGCACTTGCAATAACAGTCTTACGGCAACGGGTTTAACGTAATCCATCCAAATGTCGCGTACGCCCACCCACGCGTGGTAGTACAAGGACATGAAGGTTACGAACGCAAATAGTTTGAACCATTGCTGAGCATACAAACCCGCCCAGGATTCATAACTAAATTCCCCTGCTCCGAGAAACAGAACAAGCAAAACGATAGTGAATACAGCCATGACAATCGCTGTAGCACGTTGAGCTAGCCAATCTCTCAATCCGTAGTGCGCGCCCACCACCAGACGCTTAGGTCCGATATTGTTGTCCATCTTAGAAATCTCCAAACAGTTTCAATGCAACCAGCAAGGCCAATGGCACGCTAACAAAAAATACCGAACGCGCTGATTTGGCCGAACCCTCTTTCGATAGTCCAATGTGCGCATCCATGATCAAGTGACGAACGCCCGCACAGAAATGATGCAGGTAAGCCCAGGAGAGTCCGAGAATCAGTAATTTTACGAACCAGTGACTAGCAAAACCCTGCAAGTAAGCGAAGGAAATTTCCGAAGTAATTGAAAGATCGAAGATGTAAAGAATAAAGGGCAACAACAAAAACATCATCGCGCCACTGACTCGATGCAAAATCGACACGATGCCGGATAATGGCAAGCGATAGCGCAAAATGTCGGTGATGTGAATGTTGGTAAAGCGTTTAGTGTTTCTTGCTTCAGGCATGAGCATCTTCTCCAACGGTTTCTATCTTGTGGTGCAAACCCAGATTCTATCTGTTTGGGCTAAAAAAGTTCGGCGCGTCAAGTTAACCGCCCCGTTCGCATTAACTAAGTTCATTGTGGTAGTGGTGACTTTCGGTTGCATATAACGCGCGTCGCAATTCGACCGGCCGGTCACCGTAGGTATAAGCCACGCGATCAACGTTTAACAGCGGACTACCGAGTGGTACTTTCAGCAATTCCGCCGCAGTAGCATCAGCAGGCACTGCCTTGAGCTTTTCCGACGCACGTATCATCTGGGTACCGAATTCAGTTTCGAACAAGCCATACATCGGCCCATTGTATTCGGCCAATCGCTCTGACGTTAAGCCTTTGAATATCGCGCCCGGTAACCAGATTTCTTCAAGAATGATAGGCGCTGCATCAAAATATTGAACACGCCGTATAAAAATCACTGAATCGCCGGCTTTAATATCGAGCACGCGCGCCACTTCGGCGGGGCCGCGCATACGCTTGACTTCAATAATATGATTTTCGGGTTGATGTGCCTCGCCACCATCGGGTGACAAGCGCAAAAAACGGAACTGAACGCGCGCCTCATGATGGGTCGCTACAAAGGTGCCTTTACCTTGGCGACGAACCACTAGGTTTTCGGCCGAAAGCTCGTCGATGGCTTTTCTAACTGTGCCCTGACTCACCTTGTAGCGAAATGCTAACTCGACTTCACTCGGGATTAACTCACCCGGCTTCCACTCGCCCGACTGCAAACTTTGCATGATCAGCGATTTAATTTGCTGATACAAAGGGCTGAAGGTGGGCGATGCTGCCCCAGGACCGCTTGCACTGGCGGCCGAACCCGAAGCGGTTGGCGTGGTGACGGATTGGCTCATAGCTGCGGATTTCACCACAGATACCTGCTCAACGTCCAGAAAATTGTGCAGTAATATGTCTTATATAAGATATAAGATGTGCATTGACAGAGATGCCAGCCTGCCCCTAAACTCGCGAGCAACGATGGGCCCTTCAAAAGAGGGTCTTGCCTAATTTGCACACTATTCGACTGATTGGAGATTCACTATGGCTAAAGCCCCTATGCGCGTCGCTGTGACCGGCGCCGCTGGCCAGATCGGCTATTCATTACTGTTTCGCATCGCTAATGGCGATATGCTGGGTAAAGACCAGCCTGTGATACTTCAGTTACTAGAAATTCCTGACGAAAAAGCGCAAAAAGCTCTCAAGGGCGTGATGATGGAAGTGGACGATTGCGCGTTTCCACTGCTAGCCGGCATGACAGCGCATTCCGACCCGATGACAGCATTTAAAGATGCTGATGTCGCTTTGCTAGTCGGGGCACGCCCACGCGGACCTGGCATGGAGCGTAAAGATTTGCTCGAAGCGAATGCCCAGATTTTTACTGTTCAAGGTAAAGCACTCGATGCGGTCGCTTCACGCAATATCAAAGTACTGGTGGTGGGTAATCCTGCCAACACCAATGCTTACATCGCCATGAAATCAGCACCTAGCCTGCCTGCTAAAAATTTCACTGCGATGCTAAGGCTAGATCACAACCGCGCTTTATCGCAAGTAGCGGCAAAAACTGGCAAACCGGTCGCTGCTATCGAAAAACTCTGCGTCTGGGGCAATCACTCGCCCACTATGTACGCTGACTACCGATTTGCCACCATTGAAGGCAACTCAGTCAAAAACATGATCAACGATGAAGCATGGAATAAAGATGTCTTTTTGCCGACAGTCGGCAAACGCGGTGGCGCAATTATTGAAGCACGCGGGCTCTCCTCTGCTGCATCAGCGGCCAATGCTGCGATTGATCACGTTCGTGATTGGGTACTCGGCACTAACGGTAAATGGACCACGATGGGTATTCCATCCGACGGTTCTTACGGCATTCCTAACGATGTGATGTTTGGTTTTCCAGTCACCACACAAAATGGCGAATACACGATTGTGCAAGGACTCGAGATAGATGCATTCTCACAAGAGCGTATCAACATCACACTCAAAGAATTGACTGAAGAAAAAGACGGCGTTAAGCATTTGCTGCCTTAATCCCACTTAGCGCAGGTAGGCCACAAGGTCTTCCTGCGCCTTCAATAACCCGCACTACTGTCCTACTCTCTCCTCATGCACGCATCCGAGGTTTTGTTTCATGGTACTCACCAGCCGGTTGCTATACCGGTCTGCGATCATTACGCAGGCTCAGAAAAATTGATGCGCAAGTCACTCGCGCTTCAGCAAGAGCTTGGCCCCGTATTCGATATCACGTTTGATTGTGAAGATGGTGCAGCGGCGGGTAACGAAGCGGCGCATGCAAAACTCGTAGGCGAACTTCTTGCCAGCTCAGACAATCATTTCAATCGCATAGGCGCCCGCGTGCATGATGCGGATAGCCCTTTCTTTGAGCAAGATGTCGCCACCATCTGCAATCTTGCGGCTGACAAACTTGCCTACCTTGTTATCCCGAAGGTAGAAGGTCTCAGCCAGTTGCAATCGGCTGTTAAAACCATAGTGCATCACGCATCAGCTGCAGGTCACCCTTCGCTGCCGATTCATGTTCTGATTGAAACCCACCAGGCTCTGCACCAAGTGTGGGATATTGCGGGGTTAGCGGGTATTGAGTGCCTTTCGTTTGGCGTGATGGATTTTGTCTCAGCACACTTCGGCGCTGTGCCTGGGGATGCAATGCGTAGCCCCGGCCAATTTAGCCATCCACTGATAACGCGTGCCAAAGTAGAAATATCGGCGGCTTGTCACGCACATGGCAAAGTCGCATCGCATAATGTGTGCACTGAAATTAGAGATCTGTCGGTGGTTGCCAGCGATGCTACTCTGGCGTGCCGGCAGTTTGGTTACCAGCGCATGTGGAGTATTCACCCTGACCAGATAAAACCAATACTGGCAGCCTTTGCTCCAACAGCGCATGAAACAGAAGACGCGGCCGCAATTTTGCTCGCCGCGCGGGCCAATCAATGGGGGCCTATCCAACACCAAGGTAAGCTACATGACCGTGCGAGTTATCGCTATTACTGGACTGTACTAAAGCGGGCCAAACAAACCGGGCAGGCGTTGCCAGAAAAGGCGGACGAGTTGCTTTAACTAAACGTAATGCGAGGGAGGCTGTATGCGATATTTAATTTTAATTTTCGTCGTCACTGCCTCATTGCTGAGCGGGTCAGCCAGCGCCGCACAAACTGATTTGATTTGCGAGTACGGTCTACGAATGTCAATCGCAGGCGATCACCGCAAAGACAGTGTGATTGAACTGATTTGGCAGGGTTATGTGTACCGGATGAAGCGCGTAGCAACGTCGACAGGAGTTAATCGCTTCGAGCATCCTCAAAGCGGGCTGATTTGGATCAGCATACCTTCGAAGGCCATGCTGCTCGATGGTCAAGAGGGATCGCCCGTCGTGAGTGAATGCACGACGGTAGCACGAGCAAAATAATTATTCACGTGAGCAGCGCGCTCACAAGACGATGATTAGTACCAAATAAAAAGCAACGTTAATTCAAGATTACGATTAAAAACAAGGAGTGCACATGTCGCATAACACGCTTAAAACGCTCAAGGAATTCAAGATTTCCGGAACTAAAAAAGGCAAATTTTACTCATTGCCCGCACTGAAAAAATCAACCGGAATCGATATTGATCGTCTGCCGATCTCTATCCGCATCGTGCTTGAGTCGGTACTGCGTAACTGCGATGGCAAAAAAGTTACTGAAGCTCATGTGCGTCAGCTCGCTAGCTGGAAGCCGAATGCGGCACGAACCGATGAAATTCCTTTTGTTGTTGCGCGTGTAGTTCTGCAAGACTTTACCGGCGTGCCTCTGTTGGCTGACCTCGCTGCTATGCGTGGCGTCGCTTCTAAAATGGGGAAAAATCCTAAGAACATTGAGCCACTGGTACCGGTCGATCTGGTTGTTGATCACTCGGTGCAGATTGATCACTTCCGCGATAAAAATGCGCTCGATCTCAACATGAAACTGGAATTCAAGCGTAATAACGAGCGCTATCAGTTTATGAAATGGGGTATGCAAGCGTTTGACACCTTTGGTGTTGTGCCACCAGGCTTTGGCATTGTTCACCAAGTCAATCTCGAATACTTAGCACGCGGCGTACACCATCGTGAAGGTGTTTATTACCCTGATACGTTGGTCGGTACTGACTCGCACACCACTATGATTAACGGCATTGGTGTGGTTGGCTGGGGTGTGGGTGGTATTGAAGCAGAAGCAGGCATGCTTGGTCAACCCGTGTATTTCCTGACTCCTGATGTCGTGGGTGTAAATCTGACCGGCGTATTGCGTGAAGGCGTGACAGCGACCGATCTGGTGTTGACTATCACTGAGATGCTGCGTAAAGAAAAAGTTGTTGGTAAGTTTGTCGAATTTTTCGGCGAAGGTACTCAGTCATTGTCACTCACCGATCGCGCCACC
This sequence comes from Polynucleobacter sp., assembly GCA_021737945.1. Taxonomy (GTDB): domain Bacteria; phylum Pseudomonadota; class Gammaproteobacteria; order Burkholderiales; family Burkholderiaceae_D; genus Pernthalerella. The sequence continues at coordinate 62,814 of JAIPCX010000012.1, read as the reverse complement.
ATCGCTAACATGGCACCAGAATATGGCGCCACCATGGGCTTCTTCCCAGTTGACGAGGCAACCATTGATTATTTCCACGGTACTGGCCGCACTAAGGCTGAAATTGATGCTTTCGAATCCTACTTCAAAGCACAAGGTCTGTTTGGCATTCCTAAGTTAGGCGAGATTGATTACAGCAAAACAGTCGCGCTTGATCTAACAAAAGTTGCGCCTTCATTAGCGGGTCCAAAACGTCCTCAAGATCGCATCGAAATTGGTCATGTCAAAGATACGTTTAAAGATCTGTTTGCTAAACCTATCGCTGACAATGGCTTTAATAAAAAGGCAGATGATCTCGATGCTGAGTACACTAATTCCGATGGCGTCAAGCTCCACAACGGTGATGTGCTGATTGCTGCGATTACTTCGTGCACCAACACCTCCAATCCCAGCGTGCTGCTGGCTGCTGGTTTGTTAGCAAAGAAAGCGGTTGCTCTTGGGTTAAAAGTATCTCCGCACATCAAAACATCGCTCGCCCCCGGATCGCGCGTAGTGACTAAATACCTCGAAGCAGCGGGCCTGATGCCTTACTTGGAAGAGTTGGGATTCGGCGTAACTGCGTATGGTTGCACCACCTGTATCGGTAACGCAGGCGATCTCACACCAGCGATGAATGAAGCCATCGTCAAAAACGATGTGGTAGCTACTGCTGTGTTATCGGGCAACCGTAACTTCGAAGCACGTATTCACCCTAACATTCGTGCAAACTTTTTAGCTTCGCCGCCGCTCGTGGTTGCCTATGCGATCGCTGGCAATGTAACTACTGACCTGATGACTCAACCTCTGGGTAAAGGTAAAAATGGGCAAGACGTTTATATCGGTGATGTATGGCCTACCAGCGCAGAAATTCAAAAGCTGATGAAATTCGCTATGAATGCGAAAACCTTCAAAGCCAATTACGCGGATGTGAAAGGTGCACCGGGTAAGTTATGGGAAGACATCACGGGTGTCGCTGAAGGCCAAATCTATAACTGGCCTAAGTCAACTTATATCGCTGAGCCGCCCTTCTTTGAAAATTTCACTATGCAGCCAAAAGCTGCTGCAACAGGCATTCAATCGGCTAGAGCACTTGGTGTATTTGGTGACTCAATCACTACCGATCACATTTCTCCAGCAGGCTCGATCAAAGAATCGAGCCCAGCCGGAAAATGGCTGCAAGAAAACGGCGTATTGAAAGCTGATTTCAATTCGTATGGTTCACGTCGTGGCAATCACGAAATCATGATGCGCGGCACCTTCGCAAACGTGCGGATTAAAAATTTGATGATCCCTGCACAACCTGATGGCGCACGCGTTGAAGGCGGCATTACCCTTCATCAGCCTAGCGGTCAGGAAATGTCGATTTATGACGCCGCAATGAAATACATTGCTGATGATGTTCCCACCATGATTTTCGCTGGCGAAGAATATGGTACCGGCTCATCACGTGACTGGGCCGCTAAGGGTACACAACTGCTCGGCGTCAAAGCTGTCGTTGCACGTTCATTCGAGCGAATTCATCGATCTAACTTAGTTGGTATGGGTGTACTACCATTGCAATTTATCGGCAACGATAGCGTGGATACACTGAAGATTACTGGAGAAGAAAGCTTCGATCTGATCGGTCTTGAGCATGACATCAAGCCGCAACAGGAAGTGACCTTAGTCATTAAGCGCGCTAACGGCCAGAGCCAACAAGTGAAGGTATTACTGCGTATTGATACACCGATTGAGGTGGACTACTATCGTCACGGTGGTATTTTGCCTTTCGTATTGCGCCAGCTTCTGGCCGCCTAAGGCTATAAAGCTACTCGGATAGGGATACTCTCTATCCGAGTAAATTTTCATTACTAATTTTCATACCAGTTACGGACACTTTTATGTGGAAAATCCTTGTTGCTTTTATCATTTTTGCAGCGATCGCTCTGACGCTTGTCTTCAAAATGGGAGACAAAGTTGATATGCAAGGCGAAGCGGGAGGCCAAGCAGAACACGCAACTCCTGACACCGCACCTGCAGCAGCTACTGCACCAGCTGCAACAGCAACAGAAGAGAAAAAATAAAGCGTATGAATTAATGGCGACCCTAGCGTCGCCATTGTTAACAGGGCTTTAATTTCAAACGCCCTGCTTTACTTTACAATCCTGTTCCGATCAGGCGCCGCACACGTAACCTGTAGCTGGTTAGTTGTGACCTAGCTAATTTGCGGCGCAATCGACCATCTGCACGTTGCTCATCAACCGGAACATGACCATGCGTCGCTCGCTAAAAAACCCTACGAGAAAATTTTCAGCGGATAGCCAAAATCTGGCGACCTTAGCTCAATCACTAGCTACGTCAGGCAGTCGACTGGAACGTCGTCACTGGGAAAATCTTATTGATCAAAACCTGGAAAAACTGCTGGGTAACAACCAACAACAGGCCATTGATAGTGCGCTTGATCATTTGTTTCATACCGATCCTTTAGCTTATGAAGTGCTGCTTGATGGTGTCGAAACCAGTAGCTCCAGCTGTACTCAGAGCCATGATGGCAAAGTCTTCAAAGGATTACTGCTAGCCGTTCCTATCATTGCCTGGACTCGCTATGCGATTTATTCCGGCCAGATATCTGCTGCGCAGATGCAAACCGTTTTGGCTCATCTGCACGGGCACATCATTGCGCAAGGGACGCATGCTGCACTCGCTCCCGCACTGTTCTCTATTGATCAACTACCCCGCAGTTATTGCGACACGTTTTTACTCACACGGCGTATGGTCGATGCGGCGTTACATGGCAAAGCTCTACAACTACCTACCGAACTACCCGAAACAGCACCATTCTTGGCTGATACACGCTATCTGCTAATCGCCGTCGCCGCCGAAATAAAAAAACCCTTGCTGCGTTGGGAAGAAGAGGAAGCTGGCATTAATACGCAACTTAGTCGCCGTAGCGTGCTTGAGCAATGGCAAACGCAAGCTGGACCTAACGTACAAGTTTTACTGCCTGGTTGTGGCATTGATTTACTACTCCCCGATTCTTATTACGTCGCGTGTCGCGAAGCGGACAAGGCCGTACGACCTATTTCACTCAAAGCCGCTGTTCATTACCTTACTCACTCGCTATCGGTTGAAGCCAATCAGCTGTCAGCTATTGTTGCAGCGATTGGTGATCAAGCTAATGCTATGCGCGTGGATGAATACAGAATTAGTTTTAGTCTCAGTAGCGACTCAGATGTGTATTACGGCGTCGTCTGGCCGCTATATGACGAAGAAAGCGCTGAAGATGAAACTCCAGTCGATGTAGCACGTCGGCCCGGCTTACCTCCTCCTCTGTCGCCCCTTCAGCAAATCGTTGCCTCATTACGTGAAGCCGGCGTAACCAAAATACAAAATGCAGATACGGTTTTTTCTCCTGAATTTTGTGATGATTGTGGCGCACCTTTATTTTGTGATTCTGCAGAAGAAATGGTCCACGCAGAAATGCCTGAGGACGTAGGACAAAACACCGGGCATCTACACTAGAAAATAGAACGCGATTGTCGATAATTTTATGTCGCAGTTGATTGAATACTGAACTACTAAAAACGAATCTATCGTTTATATGACTTGGTTACTAGTCGCATCAGTCAAAGCGTCATGCCTCTGATATAATTTGAAGTTCGTCGGGGCGTGGCGCAGCCTGGTAGCGCACTTGCATGGGGTGCAAGGGGTCGCGAGTTCGAATCCCGCCGCCCCGACCAATTAAATCAATGACTAACCGTAGCAAACCAATCGGAAGTTTTTGGTTAGAAGCATTCATGAAATTGTCCTGACGATTTTTCAGCGGTTAGCGTATTCAGTAAACCATTCAACATGGCGTCTGCAGTAAATCTCCACGCACTAAATTAGTACAAGACCTAATAGAGTAAAAATTTAGCATTTAAGTCTAGTCACCACTTTGAGTCCATTTGCTAGTTCGCACGAATACAAAACCAACGAACCAAAAAATTCCAAGCGATATAAAGGCAAATAAGCATGGGGTTACGAACTTAGTCTCTTCCCACTCGTTGAGTATTTTGTCTCTATCACTTTTGCAATCCACCTCAATAATCTTATCGTTGGGATACGCAACCTGCTGCTCCATGCATTTTGAGTAAAACGAACTCGTTATTTTCTTTGTATTATAAAAATCTACGAAGAAAAAAGACAAAAATGCTAGTGCTAGCCAAATAACTGACATCACAATAGGTAGTCGAAATAATGTTTTCATCTAAACGTATCTCAGTTTTACGGGACGGATATACCTCTGCATTTTCCCATTAGACAGCAGCAAACACCCAGCACCTAGGCCAAAAACCAACCAGTCGAAAAACAGCTCAAAAATTATCTATGTGAAAACAATAAAGAGCTGCAATAATAAAATATCTTTCACTTGGGAAATAATAGACAAAAAAGCAGCCCCTAGAAGTGATATTTACTGCAAGTTTCTGGTGAATTTTTTCCGAAAGACCCTATAATTATCAGTTCCAAAAAATGGTTGCCTGTGCGCAACCAAAGAGACAATACGGGGGAACAACATGCAGTTGATGTGGGTGTCCGGTCCAACCGGCCATGTGCGGACAATTTCGATCACAGCGCGTAAAGTGCTGATCGGGACTTGCGCTATGGCGTTCGCGTTGGTTGCCACGGGCTTCCTCCTCTACCTAGTCGGATTCAAAATCGCAATAGAAGTCAGGCCGGAGCTGGCTCGCAGTCTTGGTGGTGTAACCACGCAAGCTGAACAGCATCGCATGGAGTCTGTCTATCGTGAGCGTCTCGCTAAGCTGCAAGACATGTTGGATTCCACTGCTCGCGATATTCGTCAGCTTCAAGCCTTAAAAAATCGTTTTATGGAACTAGCAACACCTGCCACGATGCGCGAGAAACGCAGCACTACTGAAGATGGCAAAGGTGGACCACTGCTTCCCACATCCCATCCGGGTCAAAATATTCGCCAACCCTTGTCACATGCCTTTGACGAAGCGACTGAAGAGTTTGTTCAATTCCAGAATATCGTGAATTCAATGCCCAAGGATTGGGATCGCCAACTGCTTTGGCTGCAAACTCTCCCCACCGGAGTTCCTATCGCTGGCGACTTCAAGGTGACTAGCGGGTTTGGCATGCGCAATGATCCATTTACTGGAACGCTTGCCCGTCATGAAGGACTAGACTTTACTGCTGTTAGCGGCACCCCCATTCTAGCAACTGCCGATGGCACAGTGACTCGCTCAGGTTGGGAAGATACCTATGGCAATATCGTCGAGGTGACTCACGCTGAGGGCTTTATGACGCGCTATGCACATATTAGTAAGCGCCACGTCACAGAAGGTCAACCCGTGAAACGAGGCCAAAAAATCGCTGCTGTTGGCAGCACGGGACGTTCTACCGGCCCGCATCTGCATTATGAAATTTTCCGCTATGGGCGCGTACTCAACCCCATACAGGTTCTACCGTTGGGAAATAGTTGATCCGGCTACAGCTGGTCAAAGCCACCGGATCAGGTCTCAAAAAATACCAAGTCGGCCCAGCCAGGATCGCGTTATATTGCAGGTATTAATAGCTGCGCGACCAGTGCAATGGAGAGTGCGATGTTCCGCAAGATGAAACAAAACAAGTTACTACCCACTCAGGAAAAATTTGACACCCTGATTGGTGCGACCACGGAGATTTATGGTCGACTGGTACTGCTCGATAGCGTCAGAATCGATGGTAAAGTCGTTGGTAACATTGAGACTGCCAAAGATAAAAAAGTAACCGTAGCGATTGGGCGCTCAGGCGAAGTATCGGGAGATGTCACTGCGCACAGAGTAATGGTGGCTGGCAAAATCGAAGGTAATATTTACGCGACCGAACGCGCTGAGTTTCATAAAGACTCTGAAGTTCGTGGCGACATTACCTACGGCACCATCGGTGTAGAACATGGCGCGAAACTATTGGGCTTAGTAATTCAGACTCAAAACAATGCCACTACAGCAACCGATGCACAAGCGGTCATCAAATTGGCTCAAGAGAAGAAATAAGACAATAAATTCTTAAAAATTCAGACAAAAAAAGCCGCCCTTGAAGGCGGCTTTTTAATTTTAGATCTGACGTCTGGTTAAGGCTTTTTCTTGAGCTCGCCCTTGACCACACCACCTCGTTGGATGGTAATGCTCTTGAAGCTTACTTTGCCATCTACCACGGCTCGGCTGCCGATCGTGAGATCACGGCAGTCCAGTGCGCCTGAGAAATTACCTTTGACGTTCATCGTGTCGCACGTCACATTACCATCCAAAACACCGGATACACCGATCTGGATAGAGTGCAGAGACAAGGTGCCGCGTACGGTGCCGTCGATGGTCAGATAACCACTGGAGCGAATTTCACCAATGAACTCGAAGCCTTCACTAATGATCGATGGCTTGAGGTTATTCACGGAAGGTTTTGCAACACCGCCGTTACCGTTTGCATACTGGGCTGTATCAGGATCGGAAACAAGCATATCCGGATCCACCTGAATGACAGGCTCGTTAGGTTCGGGACTCGCCTCAGTGATAGAGGCTTCTGGTTTGTCCCTCTCGTCGTTTCGTCTTTTGTTGAACACGTGTCAACCCTCTAAGTCAGTTGGAGCCAGAGGACGTGGAAGGGCTACCATCTCCGTCGATCTTCTGCAGCGAACCTTGCAGATCGCCGCCCTTCTCGATTTCAATCTCTGCGTATTGCACAGATCCTAGTGCCTTGCCAGTCGAACGAATAAACAGCGATTTTTTGGCTGTCAGCGTGTCATGAATTTCACCACGCAGATCAATAATATCTGCAGTCACTTTACCCTTAATCACGCCAGAGCTAGCAACAATAAGTTCCCTTGCAGTAATTTCACCTTCAATGCTGCCGGATACAGACGCGATATCGGGCACTACGAATGTGCCATTCAAAACAACACCCTCGCCCACCGTCAAACATCCGCTTTGATTTGAATCTGCCAACAGGGCCTCCCAGATTTCAGGTGATAAAAATTCGTAAAACTTGCAAAGATCAATAATGAAGAAACGATTATTTAAGCCTCGATTTCAAGCTTTTTCCTTCAATTTGTATCTTACAAGAAATTATACGGTGAAATATTCCAAATATAGCCAAAAATTGCAATACTTTTAGCAAATTTTCAGTATTACAAGCTTGCATAGAGGCAACATATTAGCAGCGTACTAAATATTTGCCAACTTAATCAGATTTCAATTTAAAAATAATTCAACAAATCTGATTATTATGTTATTATTAAGACAACTAATTTGATTGCTACCCGGCTCTAAATATCTCACTGGGCGAATTTCTTAGTAAACCATTTAAAAATCAGTAGCTTTTTGATACAACCCATACTGAATCAGTTTTAGCTTAACGATATAGCCTGCATCTCTTATATGAAAAATTTATTGTCGCTATTTGAAATAATGATTTGCCTTATATATTGCGAAGCAGCATAATCATCACGTCTCCTCTATATCTCCTCCTCTGATATAGATTTACAGCCCGCTTTTTGAGCGGGCTTTTTTTTCGCCTGCGCAGCGTGATAAATGAAGAAAGTGCCTATGTCAGGCAAGGAAGTCAGGCTCTAAGTAAGACCAAGATGCCTTCAAGCTCAACTCTCAGGGCAGCCAGATCGCTGCCTATGACTGGAAGACGAGCTGCCGGGATATCGGGAGCTGATGGACGTGTATCGAGCTTGTTACGCGCACCGCTGATAGTGAAACCCTGTTCGTATAACAACTCTCTTATACGACGTATCAGCAATACTTCATGATGTTGGTAATAGCGCCTGTTTCCACGACGCTTGACTGGCTTTAGCTGCGTAAACTCCTGTTCCCAGTAACGCAACACGTGCGGCTTGACACCACACAACTCACTTACTTCACCGATAGTGAAATAGCGCTTTGCCGGAATCGGAGGCAAAGGGGCCAGCAGGGGCTTGGCTGCGCGGTCGTTCATGGAAACGGTGATTGTTAACCAGCATGCACAGATGAACGCCGAGTGGCGCTGTCAACCATGGCTTTAAGCTTCTGGCTCGCATGAAAGGTAACCACACGGCGGGCGCTGATAGGAATTTCCTGACCCGTCTTGGGATTGCGGCCAGGTCGCTGCGGTTTGTCACGCAGCTGAAAATTACCAAAACCAGAAAGTTTTACAGACTCGCCGCGCTCAAGCGCATCACGAATCTCTTCGAAAAACGTTTCCACCATATCCTTGGCTTCACGTTTATTCAGACCCACTTGTTCAAACAGCATTTCAGCAAGTTCGGCTTTAGTGAGAGTAGGCAGCTCTTTTTCTGCCGCGGCATTTTCCTGAGACGCTAGCAAAGCGCGGCCAAGATCAGCGGCAACAACGGACTCCATTTCGACAGGATTGCTGTGGTTCATGATGTATTTTTTTAAGTCAATCCGGCGTGCTTATTTGCGTAATGTCGCCCCAAGCTTTTTGTTGACAACATTAATAAACGCGCCTAACGCAGCGTCTATAGAGTCATCTTGCAGGGTGCTTTGAGTATCTTGCATGGTAATGCGGAAAGCAAGACTTTTTTCGTCCGGAAGCAGTCCTTTTCCACGATATTCATCAAATAAAACAATATGTTGCATGATTCGACAGACTTGACTTCCTATCCGCTGCTCATCAAATACATCAAAAATACTTTGCACATTTAATGACTGTTTGACAAGCAATGCCAAATCACGCGTGACCGCAGGGAATTTCGAAATCTCTGCATAAACTGGCACGGCTTTTTGCTGCAGAAAATCAGCTTCCACCTCAAACAACACCGGCGCTAAGGGCAGTTCCAAGGTTTGCTGTAAGCGAGGATGCAATTCGCCAATAAAGCCCACCGGCGCACCATCAATTAACACTTGCGCCGATCGGCCGGGGTGCAACGCGGGGTGAACTAGCGGAGCAAAATGCAGTTTTCGAGGAGAGCACAAGGCTTCAAGGTCTGCTTTGATATCAAAAAAATCAACGCTGCGTGCTTCATGTCCCCATTGCTCATTAACGACAGGCCCATAGGCAATCGCTGCCACATGTTTAGATTGGCGAATACCTGCTACCGTTAAAGGACCATCAGCAACCTGGCTGTCATTGTTAAACACAGCACCCACTTCAAACACGCGAACGCGGGTTGCTTTACGGTTGATGTTGTAGCGAATATTGGTCACCAAACCACTGACCAATTGCGAGCGCATCACACTCATCTGACTTGTAATCGGATTGAGTAGTCGGATGGGATGAGAATTTCCAGCAAAATCAACTTCTGCTTCTGCTTCGACAAAACTAAAGTTCACAACTTCCTGATAATCTAGGTCAGTTAGCTGTCGACGCACAGTAAACAATGAGCGGCTTTGCTCCGGCAAAATTCGAATCTGATTAGCAGCGACCGGCGGCAATGCGGGGATATTTTCAAAACCGTGGACGCGTGCAATTTCTTCGATCAAATCTTCTTCAATCTCAATATCGAAGCGATAGCTAGGCGCTGTCACTTCGAACACACCCTCTTTATGCGTGTGGCTCAAACCCAAGCGCGTAAAAATAGTAGCGATCTCATCACTCGCCAAAGGAATACCAATGATCTTAGATGCGCGAGCAACGCGCAGTCGTACGGGTTTGCGCTCAGGAAGCTGAGTCACTTGATCGTCCACTGGGCCCACTTTAGTCTGGCCAGACACACCACAAATCTCGACTAACAGCTGTGTAATACGTTCGATATGCTCAACCGTCGTTGCGAAGTCAACGCCACGCTCAAAACGATGCGCCGCATCGGTAGAAAAATTATAGCGACGGGCTCTACCCTGAATAGCATTCGGCCACCAAAATGCCGCTTCTAAATAAATATTCGTGGTCTCGAGTGAAACCGCTGTCGCATCACCGCCCATAATTCCTGCGAGTGACTCAACCTGCTGCTCATCAGCAATCACTCCTACCCAATCATCGATCTCAACGGTGGTCCCGTTTAAGAGCTTGAGCGACTCGCCTTTACGACCCCAACGCACTTCGAGGTTACCGTGAATTTTGTCTAAATCAAATACATGGGTAGGACGCCCCAACTCCAACATCACATAGTTCGATATATCAACCAAGGCAGAGATAGGTCGTTGACCGCTGCGTTCCAGACGCTGCTTCATCCATTCAGGTGTTGCTGCTTTCGCGTTCAAACCACGAATCACACGACCTGAAAAACGGCCGCAAAGATCAGGTGCACTGATTTTTACTTTCAGCTTTTCATCACTGTCACTGGCATACGGTTTGCAAATGGGTGGATGTAAGGTCACACCCGTTAACGCAGACACTTCACGCGCAACACCCAACACCGATAAACAATCCGCACGATTAGGAGTGAGCTTAATCGTGAATTTCAAATCATTGAGCTGCTGATAATCACGGAAATTTTGTCCAATCAAAGCGCCTTCGGCTAATTCCAATAAGCCGCCATGATCCTCAGATAAGCACAACTCACGAGCCGAACACAGCATGCCTTGCGATTCAACACCGCGCAGCTGCCCTACTTTAATTTCTAACGATTTACCATCAGGCCCCGGCGGCAACTTCGCACCTGCCAGCGCACAAGGCACTTTCATACCAGCGCGCACATTCGGCTCACCGCACACAATCGTGAGTAGCGTTCCTGTGCCTGCATCAACCTGACAAACATTCAAACGATCAGCGTTGGGATGACGAGTCACTTCAAGCACCTGCGCCACTACCACATGGGTAAACGGCGGCGCGACCGGTTCGACCTCTTCCACTTCGAGACCTGCCATCGTCAGCAAATGCGACAACTCATCCGAAGTCAGCTTAGGATTGACTAGAGTACGCAACCAATTTTCTGAAAATTGCATGGTGTGCCAGTATGAACGGAGTCAGTTAAATTGCTTCAGAAAGCGCAAATCGCCTTCGTAGAACAGACGTAAATCATTGATGCCATATCGCAGCATGGTGAGGCGCTCAAGACCCGAGCCAAAGGCAAAACCAATGAACTCTTCTGGATCTAAACCCATGTTTCTCAATACAGTGGGGTGAACCTGCCCCGCGCCCGACACTTCAAGCCAACGACCTTTCAGCGGACCACTGCCAAAGGCAATATCGATCTCAGCGGAAGGCTCCGTAAAGGGGAAATACGAAGGACGAAAACGGACTTGAAGATCATCCGTTTCAAAAAAAGCTTTTACAAAATTCAGATAGACACCTTTGAGATCAGCGAAGCTGATATCGGTATCTATCCACAAACCTTCGACCTGATGAAACATCGGTGAATGTGTCGCATCACTATCAACGCGATACGTGCGGCCCGGCGCAATCACTTTGATCGGTGGTCGATTCATGCGCGCATAGCGCACTTGCATAGGACTTGTATGAGTACGCAACAGCAGCTGCTTACCGGTGCTGTCTTTGCCATCAATATAAAATGTATCCTGCATAGAACGTGCCGGATGATTTTCCGGGCTATTCAACGCAGTGAAGTTAGTCCAGTCCGTTTCAATCTCAGGGCCATCAGCCACATCAAAACCAATCGATCCGAAAATCGCTTCGACTCGCTCCCACGTACGCATAACCGGATGAATGCCGCCAAAACCACGGCCACGACCAGGCAGAGTGACATCGATGGCTTCCGCATTTAATCGCGTCTGCATCTGTGCATCAGCCAGCGCTTGGCGCCGGGCGGATAACAATGACTCGATCTTTTCCTTGGCCTCATTAATGACTGCGCCCTGAGCGCGACGCGCATCAGGATCAAGCTTGCCCAAGCCTTTCATCTGCTCAGTAATCAAGCCAGTCTTGCCTAGATATTTAGCCTTGGCGTTTTCCAACGCAGCAGGATCCTGAGCTCCGATGAAATCGGTCTCAGCAGCGACGACGAGTTGTTCCAATGTGCTCATGGAATGTTTGGCTCGAATTCTTTTTGAGTATGACGATGAAAAAATAATGGGGCATCGGTCGAAACCGCTGCCCCATCTACGTCTGTGTCACCAGCCGTCTGCGTGAGCGCTTAGCGAGAAGCGCTCGCCTCGCATCAAGCGGCGATGGTGGCCTTTACTTGATTAACGATCGCTGCAAACGCTGGCTTGTCCATCACAGCCATGTCAGCTAAGACCTTACGATCTAAACCGATCGCGGCTCTTTTCAGGCCGTTCATGAATACGCTGTATGTTAGACCATGCTCGCGTGAAGCGGCATTAATACGTGTAATCCAAAGCGCACGGAATACGCGTTTCTTGTTACGGCGATCACGATACGCATATTGACCAGCGCGCATGACCGCTTGTTTAGCAACGCGATAAACGCGACTGCGACGACCGCGGTAACCCTTAGCGGCGTTTAAGACTTTTTTATGACGGGCCCGTGCTGTGACCCCACGTTTTACTCTTGGCATGGTGTGCTCCTATTGACGAGAGTGAGGTTAAGCGAAGGGCATCATTGCGCGGACAGAGTTAATGTTCGTTTCATGAACACTAGTAGCTCCGCGTAACTGACGTTTATTTTTGGTAGTTTTCTTGGTCAGAATGTGGCGCTTGAACGCTTGACCACGTTTGACCGTTCCACCTGGGCGCACGCGAAAACGCTTCTTCGCGCTGCTCTTGGTTTTCATTTTTGGCATGACACTCGCTGCCCTTTCAGGCAGTTCCATTTTTTTACGATTACAGGTGGCAGCAAAACACTGCTCTTGGATGCCTGCACTCGCTTCTTATTGGCGACGGCATCGAGGCCATCGCATCCTGAGGGTTACCCCTCAAGCGCCTCGCTTTTGAGCGGGAGCGCGGATTCTATCAAAAATTACTTCTTCTTTTTCGGCGACAGGATCATCACCATCTGCCGACCTTCCATTTTTGGAAACTGTTCGATCTGGCCGTAGGGCTCTAGGTCAGCCTTCAGTCGCTCCAACACACGCATACCAATTTCTTGGTGCGCCATTTCTCGACCTCGAAAACGCAGGGTAATCTTGGTCTTATCACCCTCATCGAGGAACTTAATCAGGTTACGCAGCTTGATGTTGTAGTCACCATCATCCGTACCGGGGCGAAATTTGATCTCTTTGACCAAGATCACTTTCTGCTTCAGCTTAGCTTCGTGTGCCTTCTTTTGTTCCTGATACCTGAATTTGCCGTAATCCATCAGACGACAAACAGGTGGAACAGCGGTAGGAGCGATTTCTACCAGATCGACATTCGCTTCCTCTGCCATACGGAACGCATCGGGGAGACTGACTATTCCCAAAGGTTCGTTATCAACACCAGCCAAGCGCACTTCAGGCGCGGAGATTTCACCGTTGATTCGGTGCGACTTATCAGTAGCTATTGCAGTATCCTCAAAAATCCAATAATTAAGCCGTGCTTCAGCTTCGAAGAAACCTGACGGCAGATCCGTCAGGCCTTGGAGGCAACCTCTTGATGAAGTCGCTCTACCAAACTATCGATACTCATAACACCCAGATCGACATTGCCTCGAGCACGCACGGCCACTGTGTTTGCATCCCGTTCCTTGTCGCCGACAACGACGATGTAAGGAATTTTTTGCATTGAATGCTCGCGTATTTTATAGGTTATTTTCTCATTGCGCAAATCAGTATGCACTCTAAACCCTTGTTTTTTCAGGTTTTGCTCAAGTTTTTGCGCATATTCAATCTGACCCTCGGAAATATTCAAAATGCTAACCTGACTCGGAGCTAGCCAAACTGGCAACGCACCCGCGTGATTTTCGATCAGCATACCGATGAAACGTTCCAATGAGCCCAAAATAGCTCGATGCAGCATGACCGGCACCTTGCGGCTGTTATCTTCAGCCGCGTACTCGGCTTCCAGACGCACCGGCATGGAGAAATCCACCTGAATCGTGCCGCATTGCCAGGCTCGACCAATCGCATCTTTCAAGGTGTATTCAATTTTCGGTCCGTAGAACGCACCTTCGCCCGGCGAAATCTCGTAGTGGCAGCCAGAGCGTTCGAGGGATGTGATTAAGGCTTTTTCCGCCTTGTCCCACAAATCATCCGAACCCACACGTTTTTCTGGCCGAGTCGCTACTTTGTAAATGACTTCATCAAATCCAAAATCGCGATAAACCTTCTGTAACAGGGCAGTGAATGCTACGCACTCATCAAGGATCTGATCTTCGGTACAGAAAATATGGCCGTCATCTTGAGTAAAGCCGCGCACACGCATCATGCCGTGCAGCGATCCCGATGGCTCATTTCTATGACACTGACCAAATTCGCCGTAACGCAATGGAAGTTCGCGATATGAATGAAGATTTGATCTGAAAATCTGCACATGACCCGGGCAATTCATCGGCTTTAACGCATAGTGGCGATTCTCCGAATCCGTGGTGAACATGTTGTCTTTGTAGTTGTCCCAATGCCCGGACTTTTCCCACAACGTGCGGTCAAGAATTTGCGGTGCTTTGACTTCTTGATAGCCATTGTCTTGATACACGCGGCGCATGTACTGCTCGACCTGCTGCCATACTGTCCAGCCCTTGGGATGCCAGAAAATTAAACCAGGCGCTTCATCTTGAAAGTGAAACAGATCCAGCACTTTGCCCAGCTTGCGGTGATCACGTTTCTCAGCTTCTTCCAGCATGTGGAGATACGCCTCTTGGTCTTCTTTCTTTGCCCAAGCCGTGCCGTAAATACGCTGCAACATCTCGTTTTTTGAATCGCCGCGCCAGTACGCACCAGCCAGCTTCATCAACTTAAATACCTTCAACTTACCGGTTGACGGTACGTGCGGGCCGCGACACAGATCAGTAAATTTGCCTTCGCTGTACAAAGACACATCTTCATTGGCTGGAATCGACTCAATGATCTCTGCCTTATAAGCCTCACCAATCGATTTGAAATACTTAACCGCCTCATCACGAGGCAAAACTTTTCGCTGGACTGGCTCATCTTTCTTGACCAGCTCAGCCATCTTTTTTTCAATAGCTTCCAGATCTTCCGGCGTAAATGGACGCTTGTAGGAAAAATCGTAATAAAACCCGTTATCGACGACCGGTCCAATCGTTACCTGTGCATCCGGAAAAAGCTCTTTCACAGCATAGGCTAGCAAGTGAGCGGTCGAGTGACGTATCACCTCTAAGCCATCGGCATCTTTGTCAGTAATGATAGCGAGCTCAGCGTCATGACTGATCAAGTGCGAGGTATCAACCAATGCGCCGTCAACCTTGCCAGCGAGTGCCGCTTTAGCCAGGCCAGCGCCTATTGAGGCTGCAACCTGCGCTACGGTAACGGGTGCGTCAAACTCGCGCTGCGAGCCATCGGGAAGTCGAATGGAAATCATGTTAATTCTCCTGCAAAGAATCGCCTATTTCGAGGCATAAAAAAACGCGGGCTAGCCGCGCTTTTCTCACTGCATGGTAAAACCGAGAATCGGACTAGCGAATCAAACCAAAGGTCGAGGTGCTAGTTCGCGGTGTCATAACCGTGGTGCCTTTCTCGCTCTTACAAAAAATCCTGCTAAGTAAATAATGAAACTAGATCAATGCTAGACCCAATTTAATCCCAAAGTTTTCTTAAAACACGCAAACCACATGATTTTTAAGAAAAATTTGGTAGGCACGATTGGACTCGAACCAACGACCCCTACCATGTCAAGGTAGTGCTCTAACCAGCTGAGCTACGCGCCTAAGGAGGGCGGATTATAGCCAGCTTTGAATCTTTCTGCCAGTCTCACACGGCAGATATACAGCGAAACTTAGTTTTATGACATGCCAAAAGCGAAGAACACCCCGCAAGCGCGCTTCTTTTACGCTGCCTTAGGTTCGATTGAGGTTCGATTTACGTTCGCCTCACTTCCAACACGCCTTTCACGTCCCGAATCACTCCAAGGGCGCGTTGCAGTTGGGCCGTTGACGAAATTTCTCCTGTGAACGACATGAATGCCTGTCCTTTACTGCTGCGCGTCGATACACCAATCACATTGATTTTTTCGCGCAAAAAAATATCTGAGATATCGCGCAACAAACCTTGTCTATCACTCGCCTGAACAAACACATCAACGGGATACACCGTATCCGTGGTCAATTCGCCCCACTCTGTTTGCACCATGCGCTCCGGTGCGCGCAGACACATTTGCGAAAAATTTTTACAGCTCGCACGATGAATCGAAATACCCTTACCACGCGTAATAAACCCAACTATGGGGTCGGGGGGCGCTGGCTTACAGCAACTTGCCATACTCGTTAGCAATCCACTGGTACCCAACACCAGCACGCCCGACTTGCCACCCTGGGTAACGCTCGATGCTCGACTTTTACGCGCTAACGCTTGCTCATCGACAGGCACTGCCTTGTTTGCATCATTCGCATGCAAAGCCTGCTCTATCAAACGCAGGCTCAGTCGTTCATTACCCACCGCGAGTAGCAACTCATCGAGTTTGGCAAAACCTAATTTGTGCGCAAGATCTTCCAGATTGACCGCTGTCTTACCTTCACGTTGCAAGGTTTTTTCAAGCACTGTTCGTCCATGCGACAAGGTTTCTTCTTGTTCGATTGCGTTAAACCACGCGCGAATTTTTGCACGCGTACGCTGACTCGCCGTAAAACCATCGGAGAGCCAATCACGCGATGGCCCTGCCGAACCCGAAGCTGCAGCCTCACCCTTGGCGGTAATGATCTCAACCGTCTGCGCATTTTTAAGCGCCGTATTCAATGGCACCATAGTGCCGTTGATTTTCGCTCCACGACAGCGGTGTCCGATATTACTGTGCAAGTGATACGCAAAATCAATCGGTGTAGCGCCTGCCGGTAACTCAATCACACGCGCCTGCGGTGTCATCACATAAATGCGGTCATTCAGGGACGCCGATTTTAATTGTTCTACCCATTGACGATCAGTCTCATCTTGTCCCACCACCGTATCAGCGACTTCGCTTTTCCACGTCAGTAGCTGTCGAAGCCAGGCAATTTTTTCATCGTATTTTTGATCAGCAGAACCACCACTGCCTTCTTTGTAGCGCCAGTGCGCAGCTACGCCATATTCAGCAAAGCGATGCATGTCCTGAGTTCGTATCTGCACTTCTAGCGTGCGGCCATCATTCGCTTGAACTACCGTGTGTAGTGACTGATAGCCATTCGACTTAGGACGCGCGATGTAATCATCGAATTCTTCAGTCACCGGAGTCCAGATGTTATGCACGATAGACAGAACGGCGTAGCAAGTTTTTATATCATCAACGATCACACGAAATGCACGCACATCATGCAAGCGCGAAAAATCAATATCCTTGCCCTGCATCTTGCTCCAGATGCTGTAGAGATGCTTGGGGCGCCCGTACACATCAGCCTTAATTTCTGCCATCCCCAACTCAGTTTTAAGTCGTAGGATCGCCTCTTCGACAAAGCTTTCTCGCTCTATCCGCCGCTCTTCCAGCATGCGCGCGATTTTCTTATAGCCCGCAGGATCATTAAAACGAAATGACAAATCCTCCAGCTCCCATTTGAGCTGCCAGACACCGAGTCGATTCGCTAACGGCGCATATAAGTCAAAGGTCTCACGCGCGTAGCGCAAGGTCATGTCGTTTTCTAGTTTGCATTCAGCAAAATAACGCAGCGTAGTCAAGCGCGATGCCAGTCGCACTAATACACCACGCATATCGGTCGCCATCGCCAGCGTCATCTTGCGTAAGGTCTCTAGCTGTGTGGTCGCGCTGTTTTTACTCTTGCCCACTTCTTTATGAATAATCACACCTTCATGCAATCGCATGAGCTGACGTATACCCGTAACCATGTTGGCGACTTCGGCGCCGAAATGCGATTCAATTTGCTCTGCACTTTTTTCATCGATAGCAGTCAATTCAAACAACATGCCAGCAATACGCGTATCAGCATCAGTACGCAATGCCGCTAATGCCGACACCACACCACGAGAAAAACTCAGCGCATCCTGCCCCGTCGGCACCTGACGATCCTCATACGTTGCACGAGCAAATTGCTGAGCGTCTAGCACGCGCGCTGCATCCTCGGCACGCAAGCCAGCGATCAATGCTTCATTGCCTTCGGCATGAAGGGTAGTGGAAACCATAACGAAAATTTTCCTGCGAATTATTTATGTCTTACTGCAGCTATACCTTACTGTGTTTCGAATTGAATCTGCGTTCAAGAGAGTAAAAATCGACGCGCGATTTCTATCTGATCCGCATTCACAAACGTCGGGGCGTGACCAACATCAGGTAATTCAACCAGCTGGGCTCGTGGTCCGCGCTCAGTCATTTGTTTGGCAGTCTCGGCAGTCAGCAAATCCGATTGCGCGCCTCGTACTAACAACACCGGGCAACGAATCGCATCATACGCGGCCCATAATGCAGCTTCACCCTGGATCACATTCTCTTCGGTCATGCTACCAAATGCTTTCGCAATCGATGGATCGTAATGACGACGCCACGTTCCATCCGGCTGCTGCCTCAATACATCGCGCGCTAGTTTGTCCCACTGATCATTCGTGTGCGTTCCAAACGAAGCCGATACGGTGCGTATGTACTCTTCACCTTCCACAAAACTACCAAAGTGTCTATCCAAACCGATATACGCCGCAATACGCAGCAAAGCCGAATAATTTAAGTTCGGCCCAATATCATTCATTATCATTTTACGAATCGGCGATTCTGGCAACGATGCCAAACCCATACCAATCAGCCCGCCCATCGACGTTCCAAACCAATCCACCGTCTGCACATTAAGGCGCGCGACTAAGGTCACCATGTCGCTGACATACTGAGGTACAGCATATAAATGGGGATTTTTCAGCCAAGACGAACGCCCGCGGCCCACTACATCCGGACAAATCACACGATAGCGATCCGATAAAGCCCGCGCCAAATCATCAAAATCATCCGATACCCGCGAGACTCCGTGCACACAGATCAACACCGCCGGATTATGCGGATCGCCCCATTCCTTGTACGCCATGTGATGTAAGCCAAGCGGCGACAGACACTGCACCATATTTATTTGCGGCTGCGTCATTGAAGGGCGCTCCAGATTTATTGAATAGACCCTCATTTTACTGGTCTCTGGCCTTACAATCCCCTGTAACCGATCATCTTTTTAAGAGAAAAAAATGCAGAATCGTTCACTCTCCGGCAAAACTGCCTTAGTCACCGGATCCACCTCAGGCATCGGTCTGGGTATTGCTCATGCACTCGCCGCTCAGGGCGCGAATATCGTATTGAATGGGTTTGGCGATGCCACCGCAATTGATCAACTGCAAAAAGATATCGCCAAGCAGCATGGTGTGCGCACGATCTACAGTGGTGCTGATATGTCGAAAGCGGCTGAGATAGAGCAAATGATGCGCGAGGCCGTGACTCAAATGGAGGGCATCGATATTTTAGTTAACAATGCTGGCATACAGCACGTCGCTAATGTGGAAGATTTTCCCGTCGATCGCTGGGATGCCGTGATTGCCATCAACCTGAGTTCAGCATTTCACACTTCACGATTAGCCCTGCCCTTCATGAAAAAAAATAACTGGGGGCGCATCATCAACATCGCATCGGTGCATGGCTTAGTCGGCTCGGCTGGTAAGTCAGCCTATGTCGCCGCCAAGCACGGCATCATCGGCTTAACGAAAGTCACTGCATTAGAAAACGCGCAAACCGGCATCACATGCAACGCAATTTGTCCGGGATGGGTACTGACACCCTTAGTACAAAAACAAGTCGATGCGCGTGCGCATGACAAATCCCTTTCGCAAGAAGCGGCAAAGCACGAGCTACTCATAGAAAAGCAACCCTCGGCAGAATTCGTTACGCCAGAACAGTTGGGCGAGCTGGCCGTGTTTTTATGCAGCCCCGCTGCATCGCAGGTGCGCGGCGCGGCATGGAATATGGATGGAGGTTGGGCTGCGCAGTGATTAATCTTTTTCCAAAACACCACCCGAGTAAGTGAACTTCGTGAGTTTTTGTAAAGAATCAGCTTTAAGCGATACCCGATAAATGCATTGCCGTATTTCTTTCTTTTTCCGAGGGTCTTTAATCTGATCTATGTAATCAAACACAGTTTTTTGTTTTTTGTCGCGCAACGACACATTAGGAAAATTCTTCTGCTCGCAAAGAAAGGAAACAAAATCAACGTCCGCATGAATAACCGCATGGAAAAGTAAAGTCTGACCATTCTCATCCGCAAGATTCATATAATTATTATCTTTAAATAAATCTACGTATTCATCCGTTTCCGAATCGGACGATCCGTAATCAGCTATATCAAACGAACTTAGATAAAATCTAATGGCTGGATTGTCAGGACGGGGGGAGATGTCGGCTTGCTCGAGTAATGGATAAAGCTGCACATTGTTATAGTTATATGCCATCGTCGCCGCAGTTTGACCAAAAATATTCAGTCGATCTTTGTTTAAATTCGGACACTCAGTCAGCAAAAACGTAGTTAAGGTTAAATTTCCTGATTTGCAGGCATGCATAAGCATAGTGTTTCCATACTCATCTTCCCCATTTGGATTCAACCCTAATCGAATCATGCGGATTAATAATGTATCTGCTTTGTCAGCGCTGTAATAGGTTGATACTGCAGATGGCATAGCCGCCGCTTTAACACGAATTTCTTTTGATGCCCGCAACTCTGATAAAGGTGGCTGGTCAAATCGAAGTGATTTTTTTTCTATGGTGTCAAGCGCATTGTTCAATTGATCTAAATCGTGCGCAGCCAAGGCCGATTGAACACGAAGAGCCAATGAATTAGGAAAGTCATTCACATTTCTACTTATAGAAGATTTTGCGATTTTCTCTTCAAAATTTTTCCCCGTAGAAGAAAGAACCGGCACTGTATGTTGATTCACAGTTTGAGTTGATAACGGGCTGACGCTCTCCTTAAAGCTTAGCGCCTGTTGCATTTCTTTGGACCCAAAGACCGTACTCGTTTTAGCCTCTTTATTCTGCAGATAAGCTGGCTGCCGTTCTTTAACCAAAGGTGGCTTGCGTGTTTTTTGCCGCTTATAGGGTTCTGTACTATTTTTTAATTCTGCGTTGGTATCAGCTGTTGTCGTAGGTGCTGACGTCGAATTAATATTACTTTTAGGAATCCCTGAAGAACCTCGCATGATGACTTGCCCCTGTATATTGAATTCAAAAAAATCGTGCGCTACACGTTTTACTGAATTAAGTATGCGCAAAAATAGGGGGGAAAAATCAGGGTAGTAACAGGTCAGTACATCGACTAGTACATCGTGTTGCTAAATAACGGCAGCAGACAATACAAAGAGTTCACCTAAAGAAAAAAGCCCAGTCTGTTTATGGACTGGGCTTTGTTAAGCACTAGGGGGAATAAAGTAAATAGACTAAAAATGAATCTCGCAGTCCGAGCTATCAATCAACTCTTCTTTGGTGACGCCGGGCGCTAATTCAACTAGCTTCAACCCTTTGTCCGTCACATCCAAGACTGCAAGATCGGTGATGATGCGATCGACCACGCCCACACCTGTCAAAGGCAGCGTGCATTTTTTTAAAAGCTTGTGCGATTTACTTCCATCTTTGGCTTTGGCCACGTGTTCCATCAACACGACAACGCGTTGCACACCAGCCACTAAGTCCATCGCGCCGCCCATACCCTTAACCATTTTCCCGGGAATCATCCAATTCGCTAGATCGCCATGCTCGGATACCTGCATGGCTCCTAAAATAGCGATGTTCACTTTGCCGCCACGAATCATGCCGAATGAATCCGCCGAGCTGAAAATCGATGAGCCAGGAATCGCCGTAATCGTTTGCTTACCCGCATTAATCAAATCAGCATCGACGGCATCGTCGGTTGGGAACGGTCCAATACCTAACAAACCATTTTCAGACTGAAGCCACACTTCAATATCAGTCGGAACATAATTGGCCACCATCGTCGGTAGACCAATGCCTAAATTTACATAAAAGCCATCTTGCAGTTCTTTCGCTGCACGAGCGGCCATTTCTTCACGTGTCCATGCCATCGTAATTTCTCCGCTTTACTGTGCACGAACCGTGCGTTGTTCTATACGTTTTTCTGGATTTGCATTCACCACAATACGATGAACAAAAATACCCGGGGTATGAATCGCATCGGGGTCAAGCTCGCCAATCCCAACTAATTCTTCAACCTCAACAATCGTTGTCTTACCCGCCATCGCGACATTCGGATTAAAGTTTCGCGCGGTCTTGCGATAAATCAGATTGCCAACTGGGTCCGCTTTCCATGCTTTGACCAGCGATACATCTGCTACCAGTGATTTTTCCATCACATAGGTCTCGCCATCAAATTCACGTAACTCCTTGCCTTCAGCAACCAACGTACCTACACCAGTACGTGTAAAAAACGCTGGGATACCTGCGCCACCTGCACGTAGCTTTTCAGCTAGCGTTCCCTGAGGTGTGAATTCCAACTCTAATTCGCCCGCTAAGTATTGGCGTTCGAATTCTTTGTTCTCGCCCACATAGGAAGCAATCATTTTTTTGATTTGACGCGTGTTGAGCAGTTGGCCCAAACCAAAACCATCAACACCTGCATTATTCGATATGGCCGTTAAACCCTGCACACCCGAATCGCGCAAAGCAGCGATCAACGCTTCGGGAATGCCGCACAAACCAAAACCACCCACCGCAACGGTCTGACCATTTTTAACAACGCCTGCGAGCGCGCTCGCCGCATCTGGGTAAAGCTTTTTCATAGATGTTCCTGAAAAACGTAGAAGAGACCGAAGAAAAATTTAGTAAAAAATCAAACACGCAATTCTGCCACGGCAGTTCGAGTAAAAACAATCAAGAGATTCGTAACTGCACCAGCAAGGCGCGCATCTCATCCGGCAACGGTACCGATTTTTCTATACGTTGATCGACCCAAACCACCTTAGATCCACCTTCAGCCATCAGCGTGGTGGGGTCATCGACTCGACGTATTTCATGACGCGTATGAAAACTTGAGCGTCCGAAATCGCCGACTAGCGTATTGACGGTGATATCACCGGGGTAACGCAACTGTTTCAAAAAAGTACAGTGAGCACTGATGATAACGGGACCGATACCAGAAAACGCCGGTGGGCAACCCATCGCTTCAAACCATTCAATTCGCGCTTGCTCTAAGTAACGAAAATAAACGGTATTGTTAACGTGCCCCATCGCATCCATGTCGCCCCAGCGTAGCGGCATACGCACGCTGTGCACTAGGGCGTAGTCAGACACTGCGCTCATTAGAAAGCTGACATTCCATCGTCTGCCGTCATGATCGCGCCGTTGAGAAAGCGTGATTCATCCGACGCTAATAGCAATAACAAGCCATCCAAATCTTCAGGTTGGCCCACGCGTTTGCGCGGCAACATATCGACTAATTTACGACCGCTTTCGCTACGGAAGTACTCGCGATTAATCTCTGTCTCGATATAGCCTGGGCAAATAGCATTCACATTGATACCGTAACGGCCCCACTCGAGTGCCATCGCTTTGGTCATCTGCACGACACCCGCTTTACTCATGCAATACACACCAATCTGTGACAGCACACGCAAACCAGCCACGGATGCAATATTCACGATGCGATGTTGACGATTAGGCTCACTCTTTGCACGCATGATCATGCGTTTTGCCGCTTCTTGCGCTACAAAAAACGAACCGCGCAAATTGGTATCCATCACAAACTGATAGTCTTCCGGGGTTACATCAACTAAACGCTGGGTCGTTGAAACACCTGAGTTATTGATAAGGATATCGATATGACCTGCCTCAGTCTCAGCATGAGCCAGCGCAGATTTGATACTCGCATAGTCGGTCACATCCAAAGTCACCATGTGAGCCGCACCACCCGCGGCTTCAATTTCGGCGCGCAGTTCTTTTAAACGCTCTGTGCGACGCGCTGCCAACACCACCTGCGCACCCGCTTCGGCAAGTATTTTTGCAAAACGTGTACCTAATCCACTCGAGGCGCCCGTTACCAACGCCACCTTGCCATTGAGATTTACTTCGATGCCCACGATGTCTCCCTAAGATTATTATTTCAGCCACTCGAGCCAGCAATCGCCAGCCAACCCGCTATCATTACATGATTCAGCCCGAAACAGCTTGCCCGAGCTAGCGCACAAGGCCAAAATCCCCGACAATGCCGACCTACTATCTCCGTCGCCCAAACCTAAATAGTACGCCATGAATCCTAGCCAAAACCCCGCCTTTTTAGAACAATACGGCCCGCGCGAATGCATGGACTATGACGTCGTCATCGTCGGCGCCGGTCCGGCGGGACTCTCTGCCGCCATCCGCTTGAAGCAGCTATCCGAAAAGCAAGGCAAAGAACTGTCGGTTTGCGTACTCGAAAAAGGTAGCGAACCCGGCGCCCACATCCTTTCCGGTGCCGTCATGGATCCACGTGCCATGAGCGAATTATTCCCTGACTGGAAAGAGCGCGGCGCACCGCTCAACACCGCTGTCACTGAAGATCGGTTTCTATTTTTGACCGAAACAAGTGCGGCCAGTACACCGCAGTGGATGCTACCCGACTGTTTTAAAAATCATGGCAACTACGTTATCTCATTAGGTAATGTTGTACGCTGGCTAGCGCAGCAAGCTGAGAGTCTAGGTATAGAAATCTTTCCCGGCTTTACGGCGGCCGAAATTTTATATGATGAGCAATGTGCCGTGGCTGGCGTTGCCACTGGCAATATGGGTGTCGATCGTGATGGCAAACCCACCAGCGAATTTCAACTAGGTATGGAGTTACGCGCCAAGTACACTTTGTTCGCTGAAGGCGCACGCGGCCACTTAGGCAAGCAATTAATTTCTGCTTATCGATTAGATGAAGGGCGTGATCCGCAAACCTACGGCATTGGCCTTAAAGAGTTGTGGGAGATCGATCCAGCCAAACACCAGCCTGGCCTCGTGATTCACACTGCAGGTTGGCCACTCGACTCTGACACGTATGGTGGGTCTTTCCTGTACCACCTAGAAAATAATCAAGTCATGGTGGGTTACGTCGTGGGTCTCGCGTATCAAAATCCTTATCTCTCACCCTTTGAAGAATTTCAACGCTACAAAACGCACTCCGCCATACGCGGATTTTTCGAAGGTGGTAAACGCGTCTCCTACGGCGCGCGCGCCATTACCGCAGGCGGTATTCAATCGCTACCTAAGCTCACCTTCCCTGGTGGCGCACTGATAGGTTGCGATGCTGGATTTTTGAATGCTAGTCGCATTAAGGGTAGTCACACAGCCATGAAGTCCGGCATGCTGGCTGCTGAAGCAGCGTTCGATGCTTTAGTCGCTGAACGTGCGCACGATGAATTAACGGCCTATGCCACTTCGTTTAAAAATTCATGGTTACATGAAGAACTGCATGTAGCACGTAACTTTAAACCTTGGATGAGCAAAGGTTTATATACCGGCGCACTGATGGTGGGCATTGATCAATTAGTGCTACGTGGTAAAGCGCCATGGACCTTGCACCATACGCATGCTGACCATGAAATGCTCAAACCTGCCGCAGAGTGCAAGCCTATCGTTTATCCCAAACCCGATGGCAAACTCACCTTTGATCGTCTATCGTCGGTATTTATTTCTAATACCAACCACACCGAGCATCAGCCGGCGCATCTCACCTTAAAAAATCCCGCCGTACCGGTTAATATTAATCTCGCGAAATACGCTGGCCCAGAATCACGCTACTGCCCGGCTGGAGTGTATGAATATATTAACGACACGAATGGTGATCGATTACAAATCAATGCGCAAAACTGCGTGCATTGCAAAACGTGTGATATCAAAGACCCGACTCAAAATATTGTGTGGGTGACACCCGAAGGGGGTGGCGGTCCCAACTATCCGAATATGTAATCAAAGCTTGTCATCTATCGTGACCAAACCAGATGAAATTCCAGTTGAATCGCCTGAGTCTCCCGCCTCAGTATCGCTAGCTGAAGCATTTCGCTACTGGTTAATAGTAGGCTGCATTAGCTTTGGTGGTCCCGCAGGTCAAATCGCACTGATGCATGCTGATTTGGTTGAGCGCAAGCGCTGGATTTCGGAACGTCGCTTTCTCCACGCGCTTAATTACTGCATGTTGCTTCCCGGCCCTGAAGCCATGCAGTTAGCGGTCTATATCGGGTGGCTAATGCACCGCACGGTTGGTGGCATCATGGCTGGCGCATTGTTTATACTGCCATCCTTGCTAATGTTTATCGTGCTGTCATGGTTGTACGTATCGTTTGGTGATTTACCCGTCGTAGCCGGAATTTTATTCGGCATCAAACCAGCCGTCGTCGCCATCGTACTTTCAGCGGCTTGGCGTATGGGTTCTCGCACGCTTAAAAATCGCTGGTTAATCGGTATCGCTGTAATCGCTTTTATTTCTATCTCCGTTGCTCAACTGCCATTCCCGCTTATTATTGGTGTAGCTGCGCTGATGGGTTTTATGGGTGGTCGTGTCATGCCGGATTTTTTTCAACTTGGCGGTGGTCACCCATCCAACAAAGTGACGTTTGGTCCCGCGCTTATCGATGACGACACGCCACCACCAGCGCATGCCGCTTTCAGTCGTCGAAAACTACTACTCACCAGCGTGATCGGCATCGCCATCGCCGTCATCGGCATGGCCTTACTGTATGTAGTGCTAGGTGAAAAAAATCCACTGTCACCAATGGCGTGGTTTTTTACTAAAGCAGCGCTACTCACCTTTGGTGGCGCATATGCGGTACTGCCCTATGTCTATCAAGGTGCGGTCACTACCTTTCAATGGCTTACTCCGGATCAAATGCTGGATGGCTTAGCCTTAGGCGAAACCACGCCGGGCCCACTGATCATGATCGTTGCGTTCGTCGGCTTCATTGGCGGCTGGACCAAAGAAATTTTCGCAAACTTTTCTTTATTTGGACCCATCGCTCTCTTTGCCTCGGGCACTGCGGGGGCAGTGGTTGCCACTTTTTTTACCTTCCTGCCTTCATTCATCTTTATCTTAGCGGGTGGCCCTTTGGTCGAATCGACACGCGACAATATTCACTTAACTGCTCCGCTGACCGCGATTTCTGCCGCTGTCGTGGGTGTCATCACCAGCCTGGCCGTTTTTTTTGCTGATCAGGTATTTCATATTTCGCAGCCGCTCAGTCAGTGGGATAGTGCCTCCATCGCCATCGGGCTAGCCGCAGCTATCGCGCTGATTCGCTTTAAAGTCAGTGCGGTGCGCGTGATCGTCGCCTGTGCGGTTGCCGGCCTCGTGGTATCTTACGTGCCCTGGTGGTAGCCTCGCATTGAGTGGGGTGCCGAATACCCGCATCACCGTCGTAGTTAACTCACATGACCGAGCGCATCATTCCCGTAGCCGACCTGCGATATCTGCATGCCGTGCCCCATATTCCAGACGTACTGACGCCTGCTAACGGTTTGCTGTCGGACACGCTCAGCCGACCTTTGCGCGATTTGCGTATCTCTGTGACCGACCGCTGCAACTTTCGCTGCGTGTACTGCATGCCGAAAGAAGTATTCGACACCAGCTATCAATTTTTACCGCACAGCTCCCTGCTGTCGTTTGAAGAAATTACG
Source organism: Polynucleobacter sp. (assembly GCA_021737945.1). Classification (GTDB taxonomy): domain Bacteria; phylum Pseudomonadota; class Gammaproteobacteria; order Burkholderiales; family Burkholderiaceae_D; genus Pernthalerella. The sequence goes on along the minus strand of JAIPCX010000012.1, from coordinate 35,308 downwards.
CGCATCGCGAAAATTTTTATTGCGCATGGCGTAGAAAAAATTCGTTTGACCGGCGGTGAACCGCTACTGCGAAAAAATATAGAAAAGCTGATCGAAATGTTGGCTGTGCTGACCACCGTTGATGGCAAGCCACTCGATCTCACTATGACCACTAACGCGTCATTGCTGGGGAAAAAAGCACAGTCACTTAAAGATGCTGGCCTAAAACGCGTCACCGTCTCGCTCGATTCACTCGACGACGCCACCTTCAAACGTATGAATGATGTCGATTTCCCCGTTACCGATGTGCTCGACGGCATTGACGTTGCCAGCCAAGTCGGACTCGGCCCGATCAAAGTCAATATGGTGGTTAAAGGTGGCATGAACGATCAAGAAATCGTTCCCATGGCGCGCCACTTCAAAGGCAGCGACGTCATCTTGCGCTTTATCGAATACATGGATGTTGGCGCATCAAACGGCTGGAAAATGGACGAAGTCATTCCATCAGCCGAAGTGGTGCGACGTATCAGTGAATCGATGCCACTGGAAGTCGTTGATGCCAACTACACCGGCGAGACTGCCGAACGTTGGCGCTATACCGATGGCAGCGGCGAAATCGGCGTTATCTCTAGCGTGACTCAAGCATTCTGTAGTGATTGCAATCGGGCTCGTCTTTCAACCGAAGGCAAACTCTTCACCTGTTTGTTTGCCACCGGCGGCCATGATTTACGTGCACTACTGCGCAACGGGCACAGCGATGCTGAAATCACCGCGGCTGTTTCTCATCTGTGGGCTAAGCGCGATGATCGGTACTCCGAACTACGCACTATCAATACTGAAGGCTTGTCACGCAGCGATCGTAAAGTTGAAATGTCGTATATCGGCGGCTAAGCCGACACGCGAATGTCTCAAGCCATTCTTCCCGATCTATCTGATCTACTCACTGGTAACGATCAGCACGATCTGCCAGTTGAAATCCTTCAGCAGGTTATAGCTCGCTGTGTTACGCCGCTAAATGAAACTGAAACTCTGCCATTAAAACAGACGCTGGGGCGCGTGCTTGCGCAGGATGTCATCTCCCCTATCAACGTACCCTCGTATGATAATTCCGCTATGGATGGCTATGCCTTTATAGCGACTGACCTATTAAATAAATCTACGAAGTTAAACGTTGTTGGCAAAGCCTACGCGGGTCATCCGTATCTAAATGAAGTTCGATCAGGTGAATGCGTGCGCATCATGACAGGCGCAGCCATTCCTCGCGGCTGCGATACTGTCATTGCGCAAGAGTTAGTCAGTGATGCGACCGATACGCACATCAGTATTGCGCCGAGCACAGTGAATGCTGGTGACAACCGCCGACTGGCCGGCGAAGATCTGCGCTTAGGATCAGTCGCACTTCGCAAAGGAAAACGCTTGTCCCCTGCTGATATCGGTTTACTGGCTTCGTTAGGTATCGCCAACATCGCTGTCATTCGTCGGCCACGCGTCGCGTTTTTTTCTACTGGCGACGAGCTACGTTCCATCGGTCAAGCCCTCGATGAAGGCTGCGTGTATGACAGCAACCGCTACACTTTGCACAGCATGTTAGTGCGCGCGCAGTGCGAGCCGATTGATATGGGTGTGGTGAAAGACAATCCTGCCTCATTAGAAAAAACCTTGCGTGAAGCCTGCGCACAAGCCGATGTAATCATCACCACCGGCGGGGTATCCGCCGGTGACGCCGATTACACGCGACAAATGATGGCGCGGCTAGGCGAAGTATTGTTTTGCAAAATTGCCATGCGCCCCGGTCGGCCTATGGCCTTTGGAAAAATTCAGTGCGATGGACGTACTGCGCTATTGTTTGGATTGCCGGGAAATCCTGTCGCCGTCATGGCGACATTCTATTTTTTGGCGCGCGATGCGATCTATGAGCTCATGGGTACAAAGCCACACACACAAAACTTACTCAAGGTCGCCAGCACGCATGCCATACGAAAAAAACCGGGGCGGACTGAGTATCAGCGCGCCATTCTTTCGACAGACACCAGCGGTACACAACATGTCACGCTAACCGGTGCGCAAGGCTCGGGGATTCTTAGCTCCATGTCGGAAGCTAACTGCATGGTGGTTTTAGATCATAATCAAAGCGACGTCGCTGCAGGTGAGCTTGTCTCTGTCTTAGCCTTTGATGGTTTTATCTAAAGTACTTGCTAATCTAACCGGGTGAGTTCCTCATCCAGTCTGCCGTACCAAACAAGCCATTAAGCAAGATATCCTGCGTTGCTTCGCTGTAGTTCAAATCCCGCATCGCCAGCAGCATGCACGTTAACCATTCGTCGCGTTCTTGACTGGCTATCTTAAATGGTAAATGTCGAGCTCGAAGAAACGCATTACCAAAGCGTGGCGTATATAAATCAGGGCCACCCATCCAACCGGACAAGAAAAAATACAACTTATCACGCGAACCATCAAGCGTAGCAGGATGCATCGCACGCAGCGATTTGAACTCGGGCTCTAAATCCATCAAGTCATAAAAACGGTCAACAAGCATTCGCAGCTGGGCATCCCCACCAATCAGCTCATACAGGCTATGTTCATTTGAATTTTCGGTGCTCATAAGTCTGAATGATAGCGCACAGAATCTTAGTTGATCGATCTCAACCGGACGGCACTTATGAAATTCACAACTTGTCCAATACGAACTCTGATCAATATCAATGTTCAGATTCGTCACTTAATTAAACAACGCGACACGAAACATGCGGGACATCACCCAAGAATATTCATCACTGACTGAGTATGCAGTGCGCGTTCTCGATATCGTCATCATTTTTGCATTGGCCCACAGCGCAGCTCTACTACGATTGTCCGTAGCAACTCAGCCGATACGAGAAAGCGCCCTACTTGATGGGCCGCTAGAACCAACCAACGAGCCGTATGCGATTGCCAAAATTGCAGGCATCAAACTTTGTGAAAGTTATAACCGCCAATACGGCACAGATTTTCGTAGTCTGATGCCGACTAATTTGTATGGGCCGGGAGATAATTTTCATCCCGAAAGTAGTCATGTTTTACCTGCGCTACTACGAAAAATTCACGATGCCTATCACTCCAATGCAGGCGAAGTACTTATTTGGGGTAGTGGCACGCCATTAAGAGAATTCCTGCATGTTGATGATTTAGCGTTGGCTTGTCTGCGTTTGATGCAGCACGAGCGTGAGAATCTGAATACCTTGATCTCACCTCAGTGCTCACATATCAATGTCGGTAGTGGCGAAGAAATTAGTATCGCTAATCTGGCGCAGCTAATAGCAGACATTATTGGCTACGAAGGCCACCTCAATTTTGATCGCAGCAAACCCGATGGCACACCCAGGAAATTGCTCGATTCAAGCAAAATGAATCAACTGGGTTGGTCTGCCAACATACCACTACGCGAAGGTATTTTACGTACGTATCGTCACTTTTTAGCGGCTACCGCAGCGAGCCACGCTGAACTTGTCTATCGTGGGCCCACCGAGCAACCCCGCATGCGATTTTAAAATCGTATGTTTATGGATGTTACGGCTGCCAGCGATGCCTTTCTTGTTTTACTCGCCGCTGTGATTGCGCTGCCATTTTTGCTGGCCGCTTGTTGGCGTCAACCTACCGCTGTTACGCTGGGTTTCATTACGATTCTTATACTTTTTTCCTCATCGACCTGGGGACAACTACAAGAAGAAAATAACTTGTACGCACGTGGTACGGGCTTATTCTATTTTTCCTTAATCAATCTCATATTGTGTGTAGCTGTCGCTGCAGCAGCAACGCACCAGAGTGCGACTAGCTCACCACAAAAACAGAGCGCTCCTTTTTCACGATTTCTGGCAGCCTTTGCTTTTCTGTTATTAGCCCATGTAGTAGTCGGCTTAGCCGCTGGCAAAGAGCTGATCCTCATCTTAAGTTACAACGGATTGCTCAACATTCTTAACCTTTTGCTGTTTAGTTGGCTTTTATTGAGCACCCTAACTTCGCCATCCACATACACTCGCTTGCTGCGGTAAGCAAGGAGACGAACACTGAGTTTGGGCTGTCGTAAGTAATGTGCCAATCGTGTAGTTACATCGTATGAATTTCTGATGATGTCAGTCCACTGACTTTTAGCTTACCCGCATAGGGAAAATCAAGCATGCCACTTTGGTCGACTTCAAAACCTGATTGTGGTTGCATGGGGCTGCCGGCCACACCGGCTCCACCTTGTACGCCAAACGCAGGCGCGGGCAACATAGACGCGGATATCTCTGGATGATCCCACACCACGATTTGTAAAACATCGCCTGCTTCAACTACATAAGGCTTTGGGGTCGATACTAAGGAACTCAAGTCATCAGCAACCTGCCGATCGCGTAGTTCTTTCTCTTTGCGAACTAATGCGGAGTTAATGCTAATAATCTCGGTGCGTGGATGATCGTCATCAGCTGCAACATCGGCACGACTCTTGGAAAACTGTATGCCTGGCGCGACCGACGCACAACCTACAAGGACTACAACAAGACACGCCAACACAACGCTAATTTTTCTAGACATAGCCCTTCATCTCTCTGCGCACAATGTCTGCCACAGAGCGACTGTAGAATGGGATGGTGGTTTATTCGTTGAGCTTTATCACACAGACAGGTGAGCTAAATCGACATCCTTGATTGATGCCCGCTGATCAGGAGGTAGCTTAGAAATACATCATGCTTCGCGTAATGTTTGCATGGGCGGTGCAGAAAGAACATTTCGCAAACCAAACCAACCGCCAGCAAATGCGCAAGTGATACCGGCTAGTAGCCCGACACACCACAACAAGGGACTAACAGTCCATTCGAAATCGAATACCTGATGCGCGAGTAACCACCCGACTAAGCTAGCACCGGTGGCGGCCAAGCTGCCCGCTGCACTGCCAACGAACAAACATTCAACCCACTGAGCGCGCGATAACTGACTGCGAGTAGCACCGAGTGCACGCAACAACCCTGATTCATGCGCGCGCTCGTGCTGCGATACCAACATGGCAGCCGCCAACACCATAACTCCGGCAGCTAATGTGAACATAAATAAAAATTCAACTGCTGCTATGACTTGATCAATGACCAGCTGCGCCTGAGCCACCATACTACCTACATCAACAATCGTTAGATTCGGATAGCTTTTAACGAGTTGACTCACCAGTGATATCTGTGATGCGGGCAAATGAAATGCCGTAACCCACGAAGTAGGTAAAGATTGAGCTACATCAGGACTCACAATAACGAAAAAATTCACCCGCATGGAGCTCCAATCGAGCTTACGGATACTGGTGATTTTTACATTAATCGCTTGACCGGCCACATCAAAACGCAATGAGTCGCCCAACTTTAATCCCAAGGTTTTAGCTAATCCTTGCTCGACTGATGCTTCACCTAGTGCGTTGCTAGCATCAAACCATTGTCCTTCGACGATGGCGTTATGCTCTGGCATAGAAATCATGCTTGAGAGATTAAATTCACGCTCGACTAAGCGCTGCGCGCGTTCTTCTTGATAGCTGTTGCTTTGTATCTCTTTACCTGACACTTGTATCAAGCGGCCCCGTATCATGGGCTGCAAACTCACATCGCTCACGCCACTGGCTAGCAAGCGATCAGTCAGAGGCTGTTGTTGATCTGGCTGAATATTGATAATGAAGTGATTTGGCGCATCAGGTGGAGTTGATTTACGCCACGCAGACAGTAAATCATCACGCACTAGGGTCAACAACAACAAGGCCATTAACCCCAGTGACAGTGCCACGATTTGCAATGCACTCGCGGCGGGCCTGCGCTTCAAGGATGTTTGAGCAAAACGCCAAGCGTGCCATTGCACGGGAATAGGCAGAATGCGAAAGGCACGCAGTAGTAGCCATGAGATCAGCATAAAAATCAGCATGCCTGCTATGAAGCCGCCGCACGTGAGTAAGCCGAGTTTGAGATCGCGTGCCTGCCATACCAGCAGAGCGACAAATGACAGTAATCCTAAAGCATAGGTCACGATGGTCATGCCTTGTGCAGGCTCACTCTCACGTCGTATAACTCGGTTGTGAGAGACATTTCGTAATTGAATGACCGCAGGCAAAGCGAAACCAATTAATAATAATAAACCTGTCGCTACACCCTGCCCTACTGGCAACCAACTCGGTGGCGGCAGTTCGGAGGTAATCAGCGAACCCAGCCACTTCAATAAAAAAAAGTGCGCCGCAAAACCTAAGGCCACGCCTAACAAACTACCGACGACACCGATGATCGTAAATTCCAGCAGATACAGTAGAGTGACTTCGTTTTGCTTTAATCCCAGGCAACGCAGCATGGCGCACGAATCGAGATGACGTTGCATAAAACGGCGTGCCGCAATCGCAATGGCTAAAGCAGCCAACATCGCCGTCAGCAAACCAACTAATGATAAAAATTGACGCGCACGTTCCAACGTGGCGCGCATCTCAGGCCGCCCAGATTCTAGTGATTCCAGCTGCACACCACGCACAGAAGTTTGCTTGATCAAGTCTTCCAGCCAGCGCTGATACTGATTGATAGCCTTGGCATCACCAGCTAATTGCAGTCGGTAAGTAATGCGAGAACCATTTTGTACCAAGCCCGTGGAGGGTAAATCATCGAATGACAGCATCACGCGCGGTGCAAAATTCATAAAGCCAGCACCGCGATCTTGTTCGAGAAGAATTTCACCCGCGATTAAAAATTCACGCTCACCGAGTTGAAGTTTGTCACCGAGATTAACGCTACGCGTAGCTAAAAATGCAGATTCAACCCATACACTGCCAGAGGCAGGTATCGCTTTAGCGGGCGCAGGTTGGCCACTCAGCGCAACTGTAACAGCTCCGCGTAATGGGTAGGATGATGTCACCGCTTTAACGGCAACTAAACGGGTATCGGCTGTATCACCTTTGCCCGTGGTAGCCATACTGGGAAAGGTCACGGTATCAGCCACCACCAACCCTAGTTGTTGGGCCTTTGTGCGCCACTCCTCGCGCACGGGATAATCGCTACGGACTAAAAGATCGGCGCCCAATAACTGCGCTGCATCACGACTCAATGCGGCATTCAAACGCTCAACAAAAAATCCAACGGCTGACAAAGCAGCTACGGCGAGCGCCAATGCAATCAACAAAAATCGCAGTTCACCTGCACGCCAATCGCGTTGCGTCATGCGTACTGATTGCAAAACAATAGGACTAGCTTGATTAAATGAGCTCATTGAATGGGGAGTTTTGCAACTAATTGGACTAAGATCACCCACTTTACCAAAATGTTGTCACTGACGTTGCGCCACTCTTTGCACCCAAGCTCATAACGATTAACGCAGTTATTACATACTCATGCCTCGCGCACCGTCTTGATGATGAGTACTTTCAAAATTTCTTTGGCAAGGAGCGCAGCGCTCAGCGGTGGGAATAGCCATTAGGCGCTTAAATGGAATCTCATAGCCGCACGAAATACATTCACCGTACGAATCGCCTTCTAATCGCTTTAAGGCATAACTAATTGCACGCAACTCATGTGCATCACGAGCAACCGCCGCATTCCCGATATCCATGGAAAGATTAGCAAAGGCCAAATCACCCGAATCGGGCACCTCACTGGCCACTTCGGCAAATTCATTTTGCAGAGTGATCTCACGTCGTATTTCTTCGCGCAGCGTTTGATCACGCGCCAACAGTATTTTTTTAAGCTGCACTCTTTCTTGCTTTGTAAGATTTTCCATACCCGTCCCTATGCGCTGCAGTGAATGGGGAATGAGTGGCAAGGATTAGAAAAAACTTGCCTGACTCAATGCGCATGAGATCAATTCTGTTGGTAAATGAGAAAAAATATTTTGATCTTCGATAAGAAACTCATTGCAGTATTTTTTTGTTATAAGTTGAGCTGAAGATTTATGAAGATTTATGAAGATTTATGAAGATTTATGAAGATTTATGAATTTTTCTGCACATCACGCTTATCAAAAATCAAATGACTCACGGCTCTTGATCTGCCTCAATCGCTAACCTCTATCATTGAAGCGAAGAATGGATAGACTTCCATTTCCGATCATTAACTCGCGCACTGATATGAAAAATCACATGATTGACTCAAACACGGTCTCTGATACGTTGATAGACGAATTCCTCAACGTCCCAGATAACCTCTTGAAAACCGATCGTGAGCAGTACCTTTTACGAGAAACTATTTACAGCTTGATGCGGCTATCAAAATCTGAGCAGATGCTGGCTATAAGAAAAAGCGTCGATTACCTAGTGCCTGCCTCACTTCTTTTGCAGCCAGTAACGGGCGGTAAACGCAAGCGTCGTTCGCAGTCACCTTACCCAGGCCAAAGTTGGCTGGCTTTCGGTAAGTAAGGGGTATCGATGAGTGTGTGATTGACGCATCAGTGGCTGCGCCCCTCGGGGCAATCTTCTGGTGGGGCTGGCGTCCTATAATTCCCTGGTCGGGAAAAGTAATTTTGATGCAAGCCACATAAGCAAAGGCTGTCAAGATCCCGACTGCGGGCGACTTCTATCGCCTGCCACTAGGGAAGGCATCTGCGTCATGAACCAAAGGCCGATACGACCAGTTATTACTATTCACGATCAACGTGAAGCGGAATGCTATGCGCGCGGTTGTATCTACGTCATTGATGACGACACAGCTATTCGCGAAGCGGTCGTGGCTCTGCTCGAACTTGAAGGCTATGCAACTAAATCGTTTCCCTCAGCGGTGTCCTATATAGCCGCACTGGATCCTAATGTGCCTCAATTCCCGGGACCACGCTGCCTGCTTCTCGATGTAAAAATGCCGGAATTGAACGGCCTGGAATTACAGAAGAAGCTGAACGAACTTTCTGAAAATGCGCCGATTGTTTTCATGAGCGGTGGCAGTGGTGCCCGTGAAGCCGTTCAAGCCCTAAAAAATGGAGCCGTTGACTTTCTAATTAAGCCCTTTGCGGAAGAGGACCTGCTGGCCGTTATCAGTGAAGCCTTGGCAAAAAATAGTCATGAACAAGAAGACCAAAGACAAACCACAGATATTCGTAGTCGAATTGCCACACTGACTGACCGCGAAACACAGATTGCCCATATGGTGGCGTCAGGGCTTTTAAATCGTGATATTTCCCACAAACTCGGGATAGCCGTTAGAACCGTCAAGCTTCATCGTATGCACATGATGAGCAAGCTCGGAGCAAACAATGTTATCGAACTAGCACGCATCATCGACCTGACACATGACTAAGCTAGGCTGAATGATCTGAACTTGCCCTCCGGGTCTATTTTCCCAAGTGAAATTTTTCTTTACCCTGAAAGCTCGAATTTATTATCGTATCCGCCTGCGCCCTCAAGTAGTGCTGGACGGCCAAGAACAATAAGAAGGAGATTTTCATGCCAAACAGCACCCGACTCACCGAGGTTAAAACCATTGCTCGTGAGTCAACGGCCAAGGAAAATGGATCGCTGGCTGAAATCTCCAAAAAGTGGCTGGCTGATATCTCGGCCGACGACTTCAACGACTGCCACGAGTACCTGGCCGCCGTGCGTCTGGCGCGACACATGAGCAAAATCGATGTCTGCCGAGCCAGTCAATTGAATGACAATCCAGCCAGCGGCGTCTCACTACCAACGGTTTCCAAAATTGAAAGCGGTTCGTATGGCGAGCCCGGATTTCGGACCATGGTCAGGCTGGCTCGAGGCTATGGAGTACCGCTAAGTAGTCTGGAACGATTTTTTACCTGATTTTTTACTTTGTTATTTGTTGGGTTGGTGTCCAAGGTCCGAGACAAATCCTAAAAATTGCCGCATTCGATGTTATCTTAAGGGAACTTATCGGAATTTTGCGAGCAGTCGGTTAAGCACAGCGCCCCGATAACCCCGAATGAGAACAACCATGAAGACCGAAATCGACTTTGATGCCATTACCGTTGACGGTGCACGCCTGAAAGCTGCACGGGAAGAACGCGGCATGTCGGTAACGGACATGGCGGCGGCAGTCACGCTATCGCGAGAACAAATCCAGCATATGGAAGACGGTGGCAATCGTCCTTTCTACACGCCCGCCCACAAACTACTGGCAGTTCGAAAATACTCAACTGCGCTGGACATCCCATACGATGAGATCGTAACGGGGCCCGGAGCTAACCAAACCATCCCTATACCCGAGGACGCACCGCCATCGATGATGGTTCACTCCGACCTAACCGAGCCTGCTGATTTACGTCTGGCAGCGGTAGAACGCAATGCTGAAGTTCGCCGGTTGATAGCAATTACGGCTATCGTGGTCTGCATTTTGTTAGCCATCTACGCGAAAATCCGCGGCACGAAAGATGAGAGCCCGGACAATGAAGTCAGCGCTGAGGCAGTGTCCAACCCCATCGATAAACCGGTGACTGCTCCATCGGCTGCAAGCAGAGCTGTGGCTGCTAACCTGCCTCCGCCAGACAAACCTGTACCGGAAGTGAAGCTTACGCCGAGCGCCTCGCCCGACACCAAAGATCTAAAAGACGTCAAAGAAGATAAAGACACCAAACGTGAACCTGCTTTGGCAGCGGCCACCGATGCGAGCGATGAATGCCAGGTAAGCAGCACTAGCGATGTGAAAAGCTGGTCACCTAGCTATCAACGGAAATCTGACTCTAGGCTCTACGTTATTAGCCCCAAAGGCGGTTCCGTATGTATTTCAGATGCTACGGGAAAATCGCGCCTAATCGAACTCAAGCCGATGGTGGGTCAATCCGTAGGAGGTAAGCCGCCGTATTTGGTTCGTTCGAGTAAATTGGCGCAAATCGAGATTTATCTTCAAGGATTAAGAGTCAAAATCCCCTCTGAAACCGAAGCGATGAAGCTGATCCCGACCTCACAACCAGCCCCCGCCGAAGCAACCGAACCTGCCGCCCAGTAGGAAAATTTGAAAAAATTCAAGCTTGGTCGCTAGACCAACAAAATGTCTGAAAAGAGCATTTTGCAGCGCAGCATATTCAAGCCTACTTAGCCTCTCCTTGTGTTCATTCAGTAAAGCACTAAAAAAATACACACAATTCCAAGAATGACTAGTGTTCTTTGGGCATAAGCTTGCTTATGGCCCATTCTTGGACGAATTCTATCAATCACGCTTCATTTCAAAATAATGCAGCCTTTGGCATTGATAAAGGTCTGCTAGCTCTACTGATTTCCTATGGCATCGCAACATCGATATCGGTTGACTGATCAATCTGACAAATTGGATCATCTGGCATTGGAAATGTTGCTGTGTGGCAGTAATGCCGTACAAGGTTGACTATGCATTCTCTGCATCGGACTGAATGAGCCGCTGAATGAGTTGGCGCTGATGCTGACAATAACGAGAAATATAAAGATTAACTAGGAGAAGATAAATGACTCACACCCCGACTTTGCGTCCTCAATGGAAAAAACTGACGGCCATTTCAGCTGCCAGCTTGATGGCGCTCAGCATGGCTGGCACTGCAGCCGCGGAAGACTTCAAGATTGGTATCGTCAGCTTTCTCTCTGGCCAAGCAGCGGATAGTTTTGGTGTGCCTGCTGTGAATGGCGCAAAAACACTGCTCGAAGCCTTTAACGGTGGCAAAGCACCTGCACCGTATAACAAAAAAGGTTTTGGTGGCATGAACATCGTGCCTGTGTATGTCGATGAAAACGGCGGCGCAACCAAGCAAGTACAAGAACTGCGCAATCTGTATGACCGCGAAGGCGTCGATATGGTGATCGGCTATGTCAGCTCCGGTGACTGCTTGGCGGTATCGCCGGTTGCTGAAGAAATGAAGCGTCTGTTAGTGCTCTACGATTGCGGCTCACCCCGTATTTTCGAAGAAGCGAGCTACAAATACGTATTCCGTACCGCGTCCCATGGCGCGATGGATAACGTCGCTGCTGCGCGCTATCTGAAATCACGCAACATGAAAGTCAGCACGATCAACATGATCAACCAAGACTATGCGTGGGGCCATGATTCGCTAAAAGACTTTTCGCTCTCGATGAAATACCTTTATCCGGAAGCGAAAATTCAATCAGACCAGCGTCCGAAATTCGGCGCAGGCCAGTACGGTACCGAAATCTCTCAGTTAATGTCTCAGACAGCAGACGTGACTCATTCCAGCCTCTGGGGCGGTGATTTGCAGGCGTTTGTTTTGCAAGCAGGCCCACGCGGCTTGTTTAAAAAGACGCAAGTAGTGTTAACGGCTGCTGACCACGTACTGACTCCACTCGGCGACAAAATGCCCGACGGTACAGTATTAGGTGCACGTGGTGCTAACGGTTTGCTCGCACCAAAATCTGCGCTAAACGATTGGTGGTGGGCGTCGTACAAAATCCAATGGGGCGTCTATCCAGTGCAAGCTCCCTACCGTATGGCACAAGCACTGATGGGCGTGAAACTAGCGGTAGAAAAAGCGATGGCTGCTAACGGCGGCAAGAAGCCAAGCAACGAACAAATCGCAGCTGCACTTCGCAGCTCTGAGTGGGAAGCACCGAGTGGCAAAGTCAAGATGGCACTGGCGGCTGGACAACAAGCGATTCAGCCAACGGCGATTGGTCGTACACGCTGGGATGCAGCAAACAAACGCGTGTCATTGGAAGATATTCAGCGCTTTGATGCAGAATGCGTGAATCCTCCAGCGAACATGAAGTCGGAAGACTGGATGAAAGCAGGCTTCCCCGGCGCCAAGTGTGACTAATAAAACCTGATGTTGTGCGGGCTTCGCTTTTTAAGTGAAGCCCGTTCCTTAAGTCACTGCAGTAACCCCGAAAGATCACTTGCTATCAGGAGCATGCTGGTCTGGCAAAAAGAATTACTAAAAGAAGCGTCCCATGAATCTCATTTTTACCATCCTGATCGATGGCCTGACCTACGCGTCATGGCTGTTCATCGTTGCGCTGGGCCTGACTCTGGTCTTTGGCGTATTAAAAATTCTCAATGTCGCGCACGGCAGTTTCTATGCTCTCGGTGCCTATGCAGCTGCCACGCTCGTGGGCTGGTTTGCCAGCATGCAGTTGGCGCCTGAATTATCGTTAATCGCGATGTTACTGGCTGCAGTAGCCGTAGCTGCATTGATCGCGCCGCTTTGTGAACGAGGTCTGCTACGTGTTTTTTATGGCCGTGATGAGGTGCTGTTGGTGCTAGTAACCTTCGCGCTCTTTCTAATTATGGAAGATGCGACCAAACTCATTTGGGGAGTGAATCCACTCTATGTATCTGAGCCATACATGTTGTTTGGAATTGTAGAAATGGGCCCGCAGTCGTATGTCGGCTATGACTTCATGTTGGTGGCGGTGGCGGCGATCGTAGGCTACGTCGTTTGGTGGGGCCTGAATCGCACACGCATCGGAAAAATTGTGCTCGCCGTAATTCACAGCGAAGAAATCGCTTCAAGCATGGGTGTGAATGTCTCGCGAATTTATACGCTCGCTTTTGCAACCGGTATTTTTCTCGCTTCACTCGGTGGCGCGCTGACTGCGCCAATGATTTCGGTGCAGCCTGGTGTATCGGTCGGTGTTGTCATTGTTTCGTTCGCCGTAGTGATTATCGGTGGCTTGGGTAGTATTCCTGGTGCCGCGATTGGCGCGTTAATTGTGGGTATCGCTCGCTCAGCAGCGGTACACGTATGGCCAGTAGCCGAGTTGTTTTCGATTTACGTGGTGATGGCGGTCGTGCTGATGTTCCGCCCTGAAGGATTATTTCAGCGCATTCAGGCGAGGAAGATCTGACATGAATTCCTTATCTTCTTCAATGCGTACGCTAATCGCTGGTATTGCGTGCATCGCGATCTTGCTGGTGGCTGGCACCGTTATGCCGAAATGGCTAACTTTTCTAATTACGATGTCGGCGGCTAATGGTCTGGTATCGCTAGGTATTGTTTCGCTAATGCGAACCGGTGTGGTGTCCTTTGGTCAGGGTATGGTGTTTGCGTTGGGCGGTTATACCGCAGCACTGTCGTTTGGCAATCTGGGAATCACCGATGCTGTGCTACTGGCTTTAGGTGGTGGTCTGGTTGCTTTATTGGTTGCTCTACCCTTCGCGTTGCTGATTGCACGCTACCGTGGCATTTTCTTTGCGATGCTGTCACTGGCATTATCGATGGTGTTGTACGGTCTCTTAATGAAATCGCAGACCATGGGTGGGTCCGATGGTTTTAATATGGGACGAGTCAGTATTTTTGGAGTACGCCCAACCGATAGTTGGAGTGGCTATGCGAGCTACGCCGTCACCGTCACTTTAGGTGGATTAGTTGGTATGGCGATGCGCATTTATTTCGATTCAACCCGCGGACTCGTCGCACTCGCTTCGCGTGATAATGAAATTCGCGTTGAATACTTGGGCAGCTCGGTACAAAACCTAATCGCTGCTAATTATTTGATCGCTGCGTTCACCGGTGGTATGGGTGGCGCGCTGGCTGTGATGGCGCTCGGTCATGTAGAACCCGAATTCAGTTTTTGGACTACCTCGGGTGACTTTGTGTTTGTCGCTATCTTGGCGGGTCATCACAGTGTGATCGCTGCTTTTATTGCCTCGACCGTACTCGAAATCGTACGTTCATTCTCGAGTTCATATTTCCCGAATAGCTGGCAGTTATCGCTCGGGCTGTTCTTACTCGCCGTCATTCGCTTTCTGCCACGCGGTATCGGTTCAATATGGGAAGCTAAACGCAAAAAAGGAGAACAGGCATGAGTGCTCATGACTTTGCGATCTCCGCTCGCTCACTAGAAAAACGTTTTGGTGCAGTGGTTGCTGCTTCCGACATTAATGTCGATATTCCCGCAGGTGCGAAGGTCAGTTTGATAGGTAGCAACGGTGCCGGCAAAACCACCTTCGTGAATATGATCACGGGTTATATCAAACCCGATTCTGGTCAAATTCTTCTGCATGGTGAAAACATTGCAGGCTTAGCTCCGCGCAGCATTGCGCGACTCGGTGTTGCGCGCTCGTTTCAGATTCCGCAGCTCTTTAAAGAAATGACGGTGTTCGACAATATGCTGGTGGCGATTGCATCGCAAGCGGGTGGTTTGTCTTTCTGGCGTACTGCACGTAATACTGCGGCACAAGAGCGTGCTGCCGAGCTGTTAGAACGCTTTGAATTATCTGCGCATACGCATCGCACGGTGGGTGAACTACCCGGTGGTGTACGCAAGCTGCTGGATATCGCGATGGCGCTCACGCGTCAGCCGAAAGTGCTGTTGCTAGATGAGCCTACGTCTGGTGTATCGGCCGATGAAAAATTTCCAATGATGGATACCGTTATGCGCGCCCTTTCGCAAGAAGCCGTGACCGTACTTTTTGTTGAACATGATATGGATATCGTTGATCGCTATGCCGATCGCGTGATTGCGTTTTATAGCGGCCGCGTGATTGCTGACGACAAGCCTTCCATTGCACTAGCCTCAGCCGACGTACAGCGCTACGTAACCGGCACGCTATCAGACAGGAAAGAACATGCTGAGGATTGAAAAAATTGATGTATCGATACAATCAGTGCAGGTACTGCGCGGACTATCGTTAGAAGTCGGTAGCGGCCAAATGGTAGGACTCATTGGTCGTAATGGTGCGGGCAAATCAACCACTCTGCGCTCTATCATGGGTCACCTACCACTGAGCAGCGGTCATATCACGTGGGATGGCGAAGATCTCGCGCGCATGCCACGTCATGCACGTGCCGCTTTAGGTATTGGTTATATGCCGGAAGATCGTGGCTTGGTTCCTGAACTGACCGTTGAAGAAAACATTCTCGTTCCATTGTGGGCGATGAAAGTCGACGATACCGCGCCGCGCCTTGAGTTTGTTTATCACGTGCTACCCGAACTCAAAGAGATGAGCCATCGTCGTGCACTTCTACTGTCAGGTGGACAGCAAAAATTGGTGGCTTTAGCACGCGCTCTGACGATAGGTCGTAAGTTACTTCTGCTGGATGAGCCGTTCGAAGGTGTGGCGCCGGCCTTATCAGCGCGCCTGTCTGAAGTGATCGCTGGACTGCGCGGCGGTGATGTATCAGTGCTGATTGCGCAATCCGATTTGAATCACTCTAAAAACTTGCTCGATGCAGAAATTGTAATCGAGCGTGGTGCTAACCGCCAGCCTGCCTAAACTAGCTTAACAAAATGATAGCCTGGAAAGATCATGTAACACTGCCTGCTATGCGCAGTGAAGTTCACTTTGACGGGCGAACAATTCAATGTTTTGTGAATCGCCCTCCTTCGTTTTACTGGATGTTCGAGCGTGCGATTAAAGAGCGCCCGCAGCATGAATGCATCAGCTTTAATGATCAGCACCTAAGCTATGCCGAGGTCAGCGCTGAAGTAAACAAACTGGCCAACGGTTTTGCTGCGCGCGGCATGAAACAAGGCGACCGCGTGGTGATGTTCATTTCGAACCGCCCCGAATTCATTACAGTGCTATTCGCATTGCAAAAATTGGGCGTGATCACCGTCCCTGTAGGCACTCGTGAACAAGGGCCGGGCTTGGCGTATATCGTCAATCAATGTGGTGCCGTCGGTATCGTGTTTGATGAAGAACTTACCGACCGCATTCCTAATGTGACTACCTCACCGCAATTGCAATTACGTGTTTCAACGGGTCAGGCCAGCGGCACTATCGAAGCATTGCATGCACTGGATGGCCCTACCACGAACACCGTTGTAGTCAATGAAGAAGACTGCGCCTGCATCCTCTACACATCTGGCACCACCGGCAACCCCAAAGGGGCCATGCTCACGCATTTGAATATTGCGCACTCGGTGGTTCATTACGAAGTAACGATGCAGCTCACCAAGGATGAACGTGGTGCGCTTGCTGTACCAGCTAGTCATGTCACCGGGTTGATCGCATTGATTGCCGAGATGGTGCATGTGATGGGCACGTTGGTAGTCATCGCAGAATTTAAGGCCGCTGATTTTGTACCGCTCGCAGCGCGTGAGCGCGTTACGTTTTCAGTGATGGTGCCGGCGATGTATCAACTCTGCTTGCTACAACCAATATTTCGTACCGTTGATTTGTCGAACTGGCGGGTCGGTGCTTTTGGCGGTGCGCCCATGCCAGTACCAACGGTGCAGGCACTGGCTGAGGCTGTACCTGGCATGACACTCGTAAACTGTTATGGCTCAACTGAGTCAACCTCACCGGCGACTGTAATGCCATTAGGTTTATCGGCGATTCATAACGACAGTATCGGTATTACCTTGCCATGCGCGACGATACGCATCATGAACGATCAAGATCAAGAAGTCGCACCCGGTGAATCCGGTGAATTGTGGATCGGTGGCCCGATGGTAGTACCTGGTTACTGGAATAACCCTGAAGCTACCGCAAAAGGTTTTGCTGAAGGTTGCTGGCGCTCGGGTGATCTGGGATCGAAAGATGCCCAAGGTTTGGTGCGTATCTTTGATCGCATCAAGGACATGATCAATCGTGGTGGTTATAAAATTTATTCTGTCGAAGTAGAAAACGCTTTAATGGCCCTGCCCGGCGTAGTCGAAGCTGCGGTGGTCGGACATCCCTGCCCGGTGCTGGGTGAACGCGTGCATGCCTATGTGTACGCACCGAAGACAACCGTGGATGTCGCTGCTGTGAAAGCACACTGCGCAGCGCGTTTAGCGGATTACAAAGTTCCCGAGGAGGTTGTATTTACCGATCAACCACTGCCACGCAATCCGAATGGCAAGCTACTCAAACGATCCTTGCGACAGACAGCGTAATCACTACACTATGTAATGCGAACATTGCTGGTAAGCTCTCGTGCAAGTAGAGCACTGTATCGGATGTCTGTTTCCGTTAATCGCCAATGAAATTTCTGATTGCCCGCTTCAACCACGAAACCAATACCTTCTCACCGGTAGCAACGCCGCTCGAGTCGTTTCTGCCTTTGTATGGCGACGATGCACTCAACGATCAGCGTAATGCTCGTACCGCAATGGGCGCCTTTATACGCCTAGTTGAAGCCCAAGCCGACCATCAATTAATCACACCACTTTCTGCAACGGCCAACCCCAGTGGTACGGTCGCCGCTGAGGCCTACACAACATTAAGTCAATGCATACTTGATGCACTGAGCGAGCAGCCCGACGCTATTTTGCTCGACCTGCATGGCGCATTAGTCGCCGAAAATGCCGCTGATGGTGAGGGTGAACTTTTAAAAAATATTCGTGCAATAGCACCCGATGTACCGATTGCTGTGGCGCTTGATTTGCATGGCAATGTAACGCAATCGATGGTGGAACATGCCAACATCATCATCAGCTTCAAAACTTATCCGCACATTGATATGGCCGAAACTGGCGAGCATGCTGGACGATTGATGATGGATTTACTGTCAGGTCAATCACGCCCCATCACTCGCTGGAAACAACTTCCACTGCTATCACATACCCTGCGTAGTAATACCAACGAAGGAGCGATGCAACGAGCCGTTGAAGCGGCACGCCAAGCCGAACTAGAAGAAGGCGTGTTAGCTGTCTCCATCATGGCAGGATTTTCATTGGCGGATTTTGCTGATGCAGGAATGTCGGTCATCGTCGTTACTGACAATGATGAAATGCTTGCAGACTCAGTAGCAGAACGTATCGCGCAACAACTGTGGCAAGAACGTGAAGGTTTTGTATATCACAGCGCCCCGCTGAAAGAATCCTTAGAACAAGCACGCGAATTGCAAAAGAGTGAAGGTGATGGCCCGGTGCTGCTGCTAGATCATAGCGATAACGTGATGTCAGGCGGTACCTGCGACACCATGGATGTGCTCGCGACAGCGCTCGTTAAACATCTCACACCGATTGTGGTGGGTCCGATCTGCGATCCCAAAGCGGTACAACGTCTGTGGAAGCTGCGTCCAACGGATGTGGTGCGCGTTGACATAGGCAATCACAACCAGCTCGCTCACCAAACCAAGAAAAAGAAATCACTATCGCTGGTGGGAGTTTTGCGCGCAAGAAGTGATGGTGAATTTATCGTTACTGGCCCGATCTATACGGGCGCCAAAGTGAGTATGGGGCGCACTGTTTTATTCGACACCATCGATGCTCTGATCGTCATTTGCGAGCAACGCACCGAACCTTTTGATATGGGGATTTTCAGCTGCGTAGGACTCGATCCTTCTAAGTATGATTACTTGCTGCTGAAGTCACGCATGTATTGTCGGCCTGTGTTTGGCGCTATTGCCAAAGGCTTGATCGAGTGCGACTCAGATACGGGCGGGCCGACTAGTTCGAACTACGCATTTTTCCCATTTACTCAGTTACGTCGACCGATGTTCCCACTCGATCCAAGCACTGAGTTCGTGTACTAAAACGTTGATCGAATAAATCGTCGTTCAAATCGGCAAAGCAGAACGTCCCGCATAACGAGCAGCACTACCTAAAGCTTCTTCGATACGAAGTAATTCATTCCACTTCGCCATGCGCTCTGATCGCGCAAACGACCCTACTTTCAATTGTCCGGCATTCCATCCTACGGATAAATGCGAAATCATCACATCTTCGGATTCACCCGAACGCGCCGAAACAATCGTAGAAAATCCACAGGCCTTAGCTGCTTGCAAAGCAGCGAGTGTTTCGGTAATGGTGCCGGCCTGATTCGGTTTAATTAGTACTGCATTGCAGGCTTTTTGCTCAAAAGCTTTGGTTACCCGTGCTGAGTTCGTGACAAGATAATCATCACCAATCACTTGCACTTTAGCTCCTGCGGCTTGTGTAAAAGCGATCATGCCTTCGGTGTCATCTTCAGCGAGCGGATCTTCAATCGATAAAATCGGATACTTAGCTAACCACTGCAGTAACACTTCTATCCATTCGTCACGACTATACGAGCGCCCTTCTAAGCCGGGTCGGTACACACCACCACTACCAAATTCCGAGGCAGCGATATCGAGTGAAATCATGATTTCACCGTTTCTGTATCCCGCCTTCTCGATAGATTTAGTCAGCATTTGTAGTGCTTCTTCATTACTTGCAAAATCTGGCCACCAACCACCTTCATCGGCGACACCGGCTCGCCGACCGGCTTCACTCATCAAATCACCGGCAGCGCGATATACGTCCGCTACCATTGCCAATGCCTCATCCATACTATGCGCGCCGACTGGCATCACCAACAAATCTTGAATATCAATGCGTCGGCCTGCATGCGCACCGCCGCCAAAGATTTGAATTTCTGGCAGCGGCATCTGCACCGCTTGCTCACCTGCTAGATAGCGCCACAAAGGTATGTGGTGTGTATTCGCTGCCGCCTGCAGCACCGCCATGGAGGTGGCGATCAGCGCATTACCACCTAAGCGCGATTTATTAGGCGTGCCATCCAACTCAACTAACACGCCGTCGATGATTTCCTGATGCACCGCATCTTGCCCAACTAGCACTGGTGCGATTTCATTTTTTACGTTAGCTACCGCTCGGCTCACGCCATAACCTGCCTGCGCGCTACCACCATCACGCAATTCAACCGCTTCATTACTGCCGGTCGACGCACCAGCTGGGGCGATGCCTCGGCCCACCGTTCCGTCTAACAGTGTTACCTCGACTTCGACCGTAGGGCGACCACGCGAATCCCAGATTCGCCGCGCATGAATTGTTTGTATGTGTGTGTTCATTTTTTATTTCGATAAAAAATTGGCCGTAATTCAATTCTGTAATTCACGCTGCCATTCATCGCGAATCGTTTGTAATTGCCTAAGTGGCGATAGCACTCTAGCTTTAGCAAACTGTCGCAGGCATTCGCGATCAGGCTCATTCAAATATTCAAGAGGCGATTTACCATCGACTCGCGCCAGCATAATAGCCGCTAACAGACGAGTAATTCTTGCTTCTATGTGCGCTGGATTTTCCCAGCGAACTCCTTGCAAATAAGCCGCTGCAAACGCATCAAAGCACGCTAAAAATGCGTCGCTAGAAGCGGGCTGCCAAAGACATTTAGCAAGTAAATGACAAAGGCAAAAAGCGGCATCGAACGCAGGCTCACCATACCAAGCACACTCAGCATCTAAAAATAACGGACCAGTCGGTCCCACCAACAAATTTTTAGGGCTGATATCACCATGCACCAGTGCGCGTTTATTGTTCGCTGTTATGGTAATCAACTCGTGTAACGATGCAGCGCAATCTACATGTACTTTGGCCGTCGCACCAAAATACGGATCTAATCGCAGTTGAAAAAAATTCTCATCATTGGCAAAGCTCTGCGCTAGAGCATCATTGTTCGCCGTAGCAGAATGAATAGCGGCAAGACGGCGCCCGACTTCCGCTGCAAAGACACTATCAGCTATGCCATCGCGTAACTGTAATTTCCATACCGGATAACTCTCCGGCGGCAGCCAGTTCATTGCAAAGCAAAATGAAGATGGATCGGAACCTAAAATAGTGGGCACGGCCTCAGGTAAATCATTTGACACGTGCGATATCCAGGCTAGTTCAGCATGGCTACGTTCTAAAGGTGCGCTCCAGAGCGTTGCGACCTTTAATTCAGGTAGCGCCTGCTTCACGCATAAGGGACCGCGTCGTGTATCGACCCGTACGATCAATGACGACACGCCACCGGTTAGGTAGGTGATTACTGGCTGTTCATCGGCATCGATCAGACCCATGCGCAAAAGCGCGGCCGTGATGATGCTCTCCTCAGTCTGGCTGTTCACAAGCGCTTTCTTGAAGTCGTTTTTGGCCGCTTGGCCTTTTTTGCAGCGGATTGCTTACTATAACCGAGCCAGCCTAGGGCTATGATTTTGCCGCAAGGGGCGCCATGAGTGAGAACGGACTATCGATATTATCGAATGATTTAACCAACGATCGACGATCAGGAAATAGGGTTAAGACTGATACAGCATCAGCAGCATCAACGTCGTAATCACCATCGCAGTCCACAAAGCCAGTGTCCTAGCCGGGATTTTTAACTTTCCAGAAATGGCTGCGGTAGCTACAGGCGGCATCGATGATTTCATCGATGGCCACGATCGAGCGCGTCGCTCTTTCCCGTTCCAAGGTCGTTGTTCGCGCGTTGCGTGTGCTGCCATCGCCTCTCTATCTAAACGTCGTTCGGTACGTGCTATCCATTCATCATGCTGACGACGGCGCTGCGGATCAGACAGCACGTCATACGCTGCTGTAATCAATTGAAATGTCTTTGTAGAACGCAGATCACCACCATGACGATCAGGATGAAATTTTTGACTTAATGTTTTGTATGCCGCGCGTATGACTTCCGGTGGAGCGTTCTGCGCGACTTTTAAGTTATCGTAGTGTGTATGCAAACGCTTCATACGCGCCTCAGCTTTGATCACTTTAGTTTGGATAGTGCCAGCCTAAGCATGATCGGGACAAGGATTTCACCCCGCACCAACATCACCTAAGCTAAACAGTTCCCAGACTAGACCGACCGTAAAACTAATTATTTGCGCTGAATCAAAACTGATGTTGCGAGGCAGTCTTTACTTTGCGTATAGTCGTCATAAAATTTATACCGTAAGGAAATTATTCACGGAAGGTTCAACCTTTTTTTAACGTTCCTCGAACAATGCGCTAGGATCAATCTTTGTAATGTCCGGCACGCCCAGCAACGCCTGCACAATGTCCATCTCCTGCTGGAGTATTCCTATCGCACGCTCTACCCCAGGCTGCCCACCCGAAGCCAAACCATACAAACCCGCCCGACCAATCAGACAAGCGCGCGCGCCTAAGGCCATCGCTTTAACGATATCGCCACCACGACGAATGCCGCCGTCCATAAGTACGTCGGTCTTATCACCCACAGCACCAACCACAGCAGGCAACGCAGCAATCGCTGATGGTGATCCATCCAGTTGTCGACCACCGTGGTTCGAAACGATGACGGCATCGGCGCCGTGAGCCTGCGCTCTTTTTGCATCATCAGCGCGCAGTATCCCTTTGACTGCCAGCTTTCCTTGCCATTCACGCCGTATCCAATCGAGATCTTCCCACGTGACTGAAGGATCAAATGCAGCACTCACGTACTGCGCCAAGGTCATTAATTTGCGCGCCGGTGCATCGGGATTATCGATATTCCCGAAGGTGAATTTTGGTCCAGTCGCCAGCCGGAACAACCAACCGAGTTTGCTCGCATAATCAAAAATATTATCCAAGCCTATGCGTGGTGGCACGGTAAAACCATTGCGCTGATCGCGTTCACGCGGCCCGGGAAGCGGTAAATCTATCGTCAGCACTAGTACACGCGAACCCGCATTCCATGCGCGCTGCATCAATGAACGTGAAAAATCACGATCTTTTTGTATGTAGAGTTGAAACCAAAAATCAGAACGCGCACGAGTGGCTAGTTGTTCGATACTGCAATTGGAATTGGTGGACTGACAAAATCCTATACCCTTAGCCTGAGTGGCACGCGCAATCGCCAAATCGCCTTCGGGCCAGAGTATGCCCGCCAAGCCCGTAGGGCCCAGAATCATCGGTGAATTAAACGTATTACCCAGCACCTCGACTTGCTGGGAACGCTGGCTGACATCGACCATAAATCGCGGCGCAAACCGAATTTTTGCAAAATCGCCTTCGTTATCCCGCAATGTCCGCTCATCATGGGCTGCGCCATCAATGAAGCCGAAAACAGATCGTGGAAGTTTTTTTCTTGCGATGTCGCGCAAATCGCCGACGGTAATGGCTTGGTTGTAGTTCATTCCCCTGTCCTTTTATAAGAATTATTGGTCTAAATACGGGTCGTAAATTAATCACTACAAACGATATGATACCGGACATGGATGTGTTGCCGAACTAGGATTTAGCTCAGCTGGCGCAGAGCCCTGGAAGCCCTAAGGGCTCTCGCAGACTGACTTAGCTAGCTTGAAAAAAGAAGAGAAATGGCGATGAGCCGAGTTTCTGCCTTGGTGAAACCCGAATAGATACCGGATTAAACCGGATTAGACTGAGCTAGGGGCTTTGCCATCGGGTCATGACAGCCAATAAGCGAACTGCCTGGTTTGTGAAGCGCGCCGATGCTTGATTTAAGCAAATCCTACAGCTCAATCAACCCATGTCGCACCGCTATCAGCGCTAACTCTGCCTGATTGGCTACGCCCAATTTTTGTTTAACGTTATACAAATGAGTACCAACAGTACGCGGTGAAATATTTAGCATTTCAGCAATTTGATTGACGGAAGATCCTTTGGCAAGTTGAATGAAAACGCCAAATTCTCTTTCGGATAAAACTTCAATCGGACTTTTTTCACCGTTGAATTCTTCTAGTGCCATGCGCTGCGAAAGCTGACTATCAATGTACATGCGCCCTTCGGCAACTTGACGAATGGCGTGCATGAGTTCATCAGGCGCACTACGTTTTGACAGATAACCGAGCGCACCGGCTTTTAACATGTAGCGCACATAGCTTGGGTCTTCATGCGAAGACAAACCTAACACTCGTGCCATCTTGTCGCGCGCCACGATACGTCGAGTCGCTTCGACACCCATGGTGCCACCCAGCGATATGTCCATCACAATGACATCCGGCTTAGCCGTAGGAATAAGCTGGTAAGCTATCTCAGCAGACTCAGCCTCGGCAACCACGCGTATATCCTCTGTCGCATCTAACAGCATGCGGAATCCAAAACGTACCACGGCGTGATCATCAACCAGCATGACATTGATCGGAGTTTTCATTCTTTGCCACTCTCTTGACTACTTTGCTTCAACGGAAAAACCACCTGCACTTCTAGCCCACCTTCTTTTGAAGGTCTGAAATCAATCATTCCTCCATGCGACTCTGCTCGCTCTTGCATACCACGCACACCGTAATGACCATCGCGCTTAAGTGTTTGCGCGCCAATGCCATTGTCAGCAATGGATAAATGAAGCTGCCCTTCTCTCACTTCAATCGTTACATGCGCACGACTAGCCTGAGCATGCCGAATAATATTCGTCACGGCTTCTTGCACTATACGGTATGCCGTTAATTCCAGCTCATCAGCTATGGCAGACAACTCACCCCTAACGGCTAAATCCAAACGCAGATTCGGAGTGTTTTGCTTACTCTGCGTCAATAAATCGCGCACGGCATCGACCAAGCCCATACCTTCAAGTTTGATAGGGCGCAATCGAGGAATCATTCTGTGCATAGCATCGGATGTCATGCCTGCGGTATCAAACAACATATTTGCATGCTGCTCTATCGGGCTGCCCGCCACATTCGGATGCTGCATCAAGGATTTAGCAATACTGCGTATAGCAGTCAGCGATTGACCTAGCTCATCATGCAGCTCAAGCGCTAAGGCAGCGCGCTCTTCTTCGATACGGGCATGTAATAATTTTGTAAAATCACGTTGCGCGTCTAGTCTGGCCTGCGCTTCCGCACTAGCTTGTCTGACCTGAATGTTATCTTCCACTGCTTGTGCCATACGATTAAACGCACGGCCCATTTCACCCGCTTCTTTACCAGGGAGTGGCGGCAAACGTACTTTGTGATCTCCCTGCCCCAACTCGCGCAAACCGTGCTGCACTTTTTCTAAAGGTTCAAGCCAGCGTCCCACTAACCAGAGAATCAACAAGTCGGCCAACAAAAATAAGATCAGCTCAGCAAACAATATATCAAGCAAGTTATCCCAACCATCGAGCACCGCGCGCGTTGGATTGGTTTGAATAACAAGCCGCGCATTGGACATCTGAATCACTCGTTCGTTGTCAGATGGAGCGACTAACGCGGCATACCACTCCGGTGCATTACGGCCCGCTTTATAAATTGACGGCGGTGATTGATACAGCAGGTGGTTGCTCTGATCATAAAGACGAATATCATTAGCACGCACACGACCGGTATTACTCAAAAAATTAATCATGCCCGGCAAATCATTTTGCGAATAAAAACTACTGATCCGCGTTAATAACTGCGTAGCAATTCGTCCGGAAGCTTCCATTTCTTCGCGCACGCTATTTCGCGTACCTACGACCTGCACCACAATCAAAATGGCAAACAAAAGAAACGTCAGCACCGAGAACACCAGATTGATCTTCATGCGCAAGCTCATGACACGACTACCAGACGCAGAAAACTCTGCCTCGGAGGGATAAGCTTCGGGAGTAGAATGAAGAGTCATTTTTTGATGCTGCGCAACATAAATCCAGTGGGCGCCTTTAATCACTTACAGGCATTGAGTGGAATGCATCATAGCAGCAGGCTTTTACCCACCGCTGTCTATGCACTGTCTTTCGGGTAGCATCCTGCGGGTTCATGAAAATCATTAGATGCAATTCAGCGTTTCGCAGATGCCTTAGATGTGACTCACAGGCATTATTCACTTCGCTAGACCAACCCTTGGCTTAGCGATTTAATAATTAACATCAACTGGGAGATGGCTATGAACTGGACTACACCAGCAGCAACCGATCTGCGTTTTGGTTTCGAAATCACAATGTACATCGCCAACCGTTAATTCGGATGGTTAGCAGCCTTACCGCAAGGTTGGCTGCTTCAAGGGTTTTTAGAAAAAGACGGCCAAGAGGTCGTCTTTTTTTATGTTCGAAATTATTTTATTGATAATTCATTTCCCATCAACGCAACGATAGACGCCTCCAGACGCAGCCTATAATTCGGGGCACCATCCCTAGCGAATTATTCAATGAGCACGAACCACGCTGAGCAGATTGCAGAGACCTTCGAGCTATCGCATTTACCCAGCGGATTTCACGACAACCCCTACCCCATCTATCGGGCTTTGCGCGAACACGCACCAGTAAAGCCCATGGGGGACGGCAGCTACTTCTTAACCCGCTACGACGATCTAGTGGCGATCTACAAAAATCCTAAGAGCTTCAGCTCGGATAAAAAACTGGAATTTAAGCCCAAGTACGGCAACTCGCCTCTGTATGAGCATCACACTACGAGTTTGG
Organism: Polynucleobacter sp.; assembly: GCA_021737945.1. Classification (GTDB taxonomy): domain Bacteria; phylum Pseudomonadota; class Gammaproteobacteria; order Burkholderiales; family Burkholderiaceae_D; genus Pernthalerella. The sequence continues at coordinate 8,504 of JAIPCX010000012.1, read as the reverse complement.
TATTTTCTGATCCACCTTTGCACACGCGTGTTCGAAAATTAATCTCAGGTGCACTTACCCCACGTGCCATCGCGGGCATGGAAAACGGATTGATACGCTTGGTGGATACCCTGCTAGACCGCATGGAAGACAAACGTGATGTCGATTTGATCGAAGACTTTGCATCCGCAATACCGATTGAGGTAATAGGTAATTTGCTAGATGTGCCCGTTGATGAACGAGGCCCCTTGCGCGAATGGTCATTAGCCATATTAGGCGCGCTTGAACCTGTTTTGAGTACCGATGTGGCTGAACGCGGTAATCGCGCTGTGACTGAATTTATCAACTACCTGAACGATCTGATAGCGCGGCGCCGTGCCAATCCAGGCAATCCAGAAATCGATGTGTTAACCCGACTCATACTCGGTGAAGCCGATGGAGAAAAACTCAGCCCCAAAGAGCTCATTCACAATTGTATTTTTTTGCTTAATGCGGGTCACGAAACCACAACCAATTTGATTGGTAATGGCTTAGTTTGTTTAGCTGAATATACAAGCCAACGCGAGCAATTACTAAAGCAACCCGACTTAATCAAATTAGCTGTCGAAGAAATGCTGCGTTTTGAAAGCTCGAATCAACTCGGCAATCGCATCACCACCGAGACGGTTGAGGTCGGTGGTATTACCATGCCACCCCAAACGCGAGTCACGTTGTGTATTGGTGCGGCAAATCGTGATCCTTCTCAATTTAATGATCCAGAGATTTTCGATATAGCACGCACACCGAATCGTCATCTGGCATTCGCCAGTGGTACCCACGCTTGCGCTGGTATGAGTCTGGCACGGCTGGAAGGACAAATCGCGATCGGACGCTTCATCAAGCGTTTTCCCAACTACGCTTTAGCTGGCTCACCCCGACGTGGTGGTCGCGTGAGGTTTCGCGGATATCTACAGATACCCGCTTTGGTCAATGCACCCTGAAGCCATACTGTAGCTAGCTAGCGAAGGACTTCACCCCCTGGAATGCATCAAGCGTGATTCATAGGCGCGTTGTCAGGCCGCTCGGTCTTTGTCGTCGCTATTTAGCTCGTCAACAGAAGGAAGGTAGTCCAACTCTAGCTCGGCCTTATCGACCAAGTCTTGGGGTAATTCCTTCTGAACAGCCACGCCCAAACGTTCAAAATCTTTGGCGCGCTTAATTAGGTTTCCACGCCCGCTGTAGAGTTGCGAATACGCTGTTGTGAAACTTGCTTTGGCTGAATCGAGCTTGCGTCCCAGATCTTCCATAGAGCTGATAAAGCCCAGAAATTTTTGATACAACTGTGATGCACTGTCGGCTAGCTCTGCACTGTGCGCATTCTGATGTTCGAAACGCCAGAGCTGACGCACGATGTTTAAACTCGTCAGCAAGGTGGTCGGTGTAGCAACTAATACATTACGCTCCAACGCCTTTTGAAATAGCTGCTCATCAGCGCGCATAGCTTCAACAAACGCTGATTCGATAGGAATGAACATAAACACCATATCCGGTGAGTTCAGCTCACCCAAATCAAAGTAACGACGATCAGCTAGCTCGGTAATTCGATCCGATACCGCTTGCACGTGTTCTCGCAGTGCTGCTTTACGATCGAGTTCATCATCGGCATTAACATAGCGTGTATACGCATTCAAGGACACTTTGGCGTCAATGATCAAATGCTTTTGCTGTGGAAGATAAACGATCACATCCGGCCGCTGCCTACCCGACTCGGTAGTGAAACTGACTTCGCGTCGATAATCGCGATCGGCTTGAAGGCCAGAACGTGCCAGTACATTTTCAAGAACTAACTCGCCCCAATTACCTTGCATCTTGGATTGCCCTTTTAAGGCAGTGGCAAGGCTGTGGGCTTCTTCTGTCATCTGACGATTCAATTCTTTTAACTGAGTCAATTCAGTTTTAAGTGAGGCCTGCTGCTGCGCATCTTGATGATGCATTTCTTCAACACGTGTTTTAAATTCTGTCAGCCGCTCGCGAAACGGGGTCAGTATCTGACCCAGACCTTCGAGATTTTGTTCGGTAAAGCGTTTTGACTTATCTTCGAAAATACTGTTGGCGAGATTTTTAAATTCATCAGTCAGTGCTTTACGGCTGGTGTCACTCATTTCACGCAGCAGCGATATTTTTTCTTCGGCCTGACGACGCTCCTCTTCGAGCCGAGTCGTTGCTGTTGCAAGCTCGCGCCCCAAACTGGCTAGCTGCTCATGTAACTGTTGTTGGGTTCGTTGTGCCTGAACCAGCTCAAGTCGCATGCCATCCTGATTCAGTTCTAGCAAACGTAAGCGTTCGCCACGAGTAGCCAATTCCTGACCATAACGAGCCTTGACCACCAGCCAGGCGAGCAAGGCGCCCGCGACAGCGGAAATCACGGCCAAGCCGATAGCCTCAACATTCATGGACGACTCCGATAAAAACAAGATTCCAGTGTAACAGGTGAAAACCAGTGGTTTTTCTGGTGGTCAAGCTGGTTTTTCTTTTAGACAATATCCTACATAGATGCCATAAGAACTCCTGCGCGGCGCAACATTTTGACGATATTTTCAATAAATTCAATAAGTTGCCATAAAAATAGCCCTCAAATAACAGAAACGATCCTGTGAGAAAATACGTTGACAATCTAAATGCGAATTATTATCATTCGTAAAAATTACTGCCATGGAGATCTTCCCATCATGAAACTTCGCACCCTATTCGCTGCCTTACTGTTAGTGCCCTTGTGCGGCTTGGCCGCTGATAAGGAGTTCACGCTAGTGATTAAGGATCATTATTTCGTGCCTTCAGAAATACGCGTTCCAGCCGGGCAAAAAGTAAAACTGATCGTGGAAAACCAAGATGCGACGCCGGAAGAATTCGAAAGCCATGAATTGAACCGTGAAAAAATCATCGCGCCTAAATCCAAAGTCAGTATCTTTATCGGTCCGCTCAAAGCAGGTAAATATCCCTTCTTCGGTGAGTTTAATCAGGCGACCGCGCGCGGTATCGTCATTGCGGAGTAAGCCATCATGTTTGGTCCAGCCATCATTATTTTTCGCGAGACGCTAGAAGCTGCATTGGTTCTTGGTATCGTTGCGGCAGCCACGCGCGGCGTTGATCGTCGCGGATTGTGGTTGTGCTTAGGTGTTCTGGCTGGATTGATAGGATCGGCATTCATTGCAGGTCTAACTGAAACGATTGCGCAATTAGCTGACGGCAGTGGCCAAGAGTTATTTAATGCAGGTGTGCTTGGTGTTGCTGTGCTGATGCTTGCGTGGCACCACATCTGGATGGCTTCGCATGGCGCTGAATTAGCACGTGATGCACGTCACCTCGGAACAGCGGTCAAAGATGGTCAACGTGAACTTTCAGCCATCGCTATCCTAGTTGCACTGACTGTGCTGCGCGAGGGTGCTGAAAGCGTTCTTTTTTTGCATGGTATAGCCATGAGTGGAACGAGCAGTCTGACGGACATCATTGCCGGCGGCGCCTTAGGTCTGGCCGGGGGCGCAGTAATTGGAATGATCATGTACTTAGGCTTGATGCGAATTCCTCTGCGTTGGTTCTTCTCGGTGACTGGCGCTTTGTTAGTGCTGCTCGCTGCTGGCTTAGCAGGGCAAATGGCGCGCTTCTTGATTCAGGCTGATCTGATACCTTCATTAGCGACGCCGCTATGGGATACCACTGCACTGCTTCCTACCAAATCATTACTTGGTTCCATCTTGCATGTGTTAGTTGGCTATGAATCCGCACCGAGTGGTATGCAAATACTTTTCTACGCTGGCACATTGGCAATCATTATTTCTTGCTCTGCGCTGGTCAAGCGTCGTCAGACAGGCCCGCTCTTAAAACCTACACAAGCGTAAACAATTCGGCTCTGAAGGCTTTGGAGACCTAGGTTAGTGGGATAAAGTTGGTATTTGACTCGGAATCAAGGCCGTCGCTTCCGAACTGCAGTATTTGGAAAGATTTCCGCTTGGTGGAATACAAGCGTTTAAGTACAACGCGGCTTATTTGGTTGGTAAAAACTCTATCAATGGTGAAGGTGTACGCGGCAATACCTTACGTATGCAACTGGAATACGAATTCTGATTTTTTTAAAACTCTCCTTGGTTTCACGCCCTGCTAGTCAGGGCTTTTTTTTGGCCGAATCGCCTAGCGTTGAGATCGTCGCATCAGGGTAAAATGCTGGCCAACCGCTAAATCGCTCACTGGAGATTCGCATGTCACTGTCGCTCACCCAGCCTAATCGCCGCACATTCCTCAAACAATCCGCTGCTCTCACCGGTGCTTTTGTGCTGGGCGTGCAAGGCTCTGCTGCGGCAGCTGATGGTAATACTCCTGAAGTTACTCATTGGGTTGTCATTCACTCTGACGATACGGTCGTCATACGCATCGCGCGATCTGAATTAGGTCAAGGCACGTTTACCGGCTTGGCACAACTGGTCGCTGAAGAACTCGAGTGCGATTGGAGCAAGGTGAAACCTGAATACGCCGATGTGAGCATGCACATGCGCCGTAATCGCATCTTTAAAGATATGTCGACGGGTGGTAGCCGCGGCATCCGCGATTCAAACGAATACGTTCGCAAAGGCGGTGCTGCTGCACGTGAAATGCTGATTAGCGCCGCAGCACAATTATGGAATGTACCTGCTTCAGAATGCAGCGCTAAAAATAGTGTCGTCACACACGCTTCAGGAAAACGCGCTAGTTACGGCGAACTCGCTCAACTCGCCAGCACGCTGCCCGTTCCAGAAAATCCACCATTAAAAAATCCGAAAGACTGGAAAATTGCGGGCACCTCGCCAGCTCGCTTTGATATCCCAGCTAAAGTCAACGGCTCGCAAATTTATGCAGCGGATGTTCGCTTGCCAGGCATGCTGCACGCCTCGATTATTCAAAGCCCTGTTTTTGGTGGTTTTGTAAAACGCGTTGATGATGCTAAAGCTAAAGCGATGCCTGGCGTAAAACACGTTATTGCAACTGAAGAATGGGTTGCCGTACTCGCCACCAATTGGTGGCAAGCCAATCAAGCTGTCAAAGCCCTGAAAATTGACTGGGAAAACGGTAGCAAAGGCGATGTCTCTAGCGCGAGCATTATGCAAAGCCTCCGAGAGGGTCTCTCTATGACTAATGCACCTATCGCTCGTAAAGATGGTGATTCAGCCCAAGCATTGGCCAATGCGCACACGGTACTTGAAGCGGAATATCACACCGGCTTTGTAAATCACGCAACGATGGAACCACAAACGGCCGCAGCGCTATTTACGCCCGAAAGCCTAGAGGTGTGGGTGGGTACTCAAAATGGTGAAGCCTCCATTGCTGCGGCGTCAGCGGTGTCTGGCCTTCCACTCGACAAAGTTCAAATTCATAAAATGCATGCTGGTGGCGCATTTGGACGTCGCGGTCCGCATCAAGATTTCACCAAACAAGCGGTGAAAATCGCAATGGCTGTGCCTGGCACACCGATACGACTGCAATGGTCACGCGAAGAAGATATTCGACAAGGACGCTATCGTCCGGTGTCACTCGTCAAGCTGCGCGGAGGATTGGATAAAGACGGCAATTGGCTAGGTTGGGAAGTGAAACAATCGGATCAATCGATTGCACTCAATGTCTTTCCACAATTCGTTAAAGATGGCATTGATCAAATCAACACTCGCGTCTTTCGTGACAACCCCTACGCAGTGCCAAACTTTACCAATGAATATGTGCTGAAAGAATTTCACGTACCGCCAGGTTTTTGGCGTGCGGTTGCTCACACCAACAATCCTTTTTACCGTGAATGTTTTATTGATGAGCTAGCGCATGCAGCCGGCAAAGATCCGTATCAATTCCGCCGCCCTCTGCTGGAAGGGAAAAAAGATCAGGCCGTATTAGATGCTGCGGCTAAAGCGATAGGCTGGGACAAACCGGCTCGCAAAGGCATACACCGCGGTATTGCAGTGGTGGACTCGTATGGAAGCTTTACCGCTGCGGCAGTTGAACTTTCAGTCAGTAAAAACAACGTTATTGATGTGAAGCGCGTTGCTGTCGCCATTGATTGTGGCCATGTCGTTCATCCTGATGCCGTAAAAGCGCAGATTGAAGGTGGAGTTATCTGGGGATTGTCTGCCTTAATGTTTGAAGACATCACGATTGAAAAAGGGGCTGTCAAACAAAGTAATTTTGGCGACTATCCCTTGGCCCGTATCAGCCATGCACCGCAAGTGGTAAGCGTATTGGTGCCGAGCGGTGGCTTCTGGGGCGGTGTAGGTGAACCACCCATCGGCGGAGTGATACCCGCCATGATGAATGCCTTATTCAGCGCTACCGGTAAACGACTACGTTCGCTGCCGCTGAAACATCATGGGTTTCGCTACAAAACTTAATCTACATTATTCAACGCGCAAACATAGCTAACGGCTACGTGTGAGATAACGAAAATCATCGGCATAATCGCCAAATTTTTCACTCGCACGGAGCCGTTGACTGGCTGTGGTTCGTTGATGCAAGCCGGCTAGATTGATACATGCCTCATCGAGCACCTTGCGTTGCATAGCGGCTTGTTTAGGATCCTCTGGATTAAGTATTTGCTCGATGACGAGCATTAATTCAGCTTCAGCATCCGATTGATTCAAACGCTGCTGCCTGATTTTTTCAAGTGCTGCGATGATTTTTTGCTGTCGCAACTGGCGCCTTTCCCAGCTGATGCGGGGATCCCAAGAGGAATGAACGATCGCTTGCTGAATAAATTTCTTTTGATCGTGATTTAAGCGGCCATAAAATAATTCTGCTCTGCGTAACCAATCTTCATAACGAAGATCGTGAATTTTCTCAAGATCGGCCTCGAGCCATTTCGCTTTCCAGTCCTTATCCTCTTGGGTAAATTTTTTGCGCAGATACTGAATTTCTTCCGAGCCTAACTGCTGAGCCAATCTAGCCCAGACCGGCACACTCTGACGTGACAGAAGGTCGAATTTTTCCCGGAACACTTGAATGTTTTCACAGGCCTCTGCCGAGCTAAGCTCGCCACCCATACGAGCACCAAGCCCACTGGCTAGCCGCGCGTACTCTGAAAGTTGAGTTTGTCTGTGCCATGCGTGCAAGGCTTTCAGATCCGATTTAAACTGACGAGACTTATCCGAACTCAAATCAAGATAGTGATCAACCCACCAATACCCAAGATGATCTGCTTGATCGTAACCAAGACGTACCGCGCTGCAGCCTGTAAACAGGACAGCAATCAATATCGCTTGTAAAAAGCGCCGTATAGCTCTCACGAAAATAAGACACCTATGGCTATCAACGTTCTCGGAACACCTTTGAAACCCTGCTCTACCGATCCTATGACAGGCTATTTCAGGGACGGTTGCTGCAATACAGATGAATCAGATCGCGGATCGCATGTGGTCTGTGCAGAAATGACTGAGGAATTTCTGCTCTTTTCCAAACAGCGCGGCAATGATCTTTCTACACCACGACCAGAATTTCGTTTTCCAGGTCTGGTTCCCGGTAATCGCTGGTGCTTATGCGCTTTGCGCTGGAAAGAAGCTTTTGATGCGGGGGTTGCGCCGACGGTGATCTTGGAATGCACACACGTCAACGCATTGAAATATATCGATCTAAAATATCTAATGATCAGTCAAGCAGCCGGTTAACAACTCATCAGCTAGGGGGTTCAGAATTCTTTTTCTTCTGAACCACATAGCGTTCGTAAAACTCACTGAAGATCTCATTCAATACTTTGCGATTCGGAACGAGTACGCGCTCGTTATTGACGAGAGAAATATTGATCATATCCAAAGACGCGAGTGATTCAAGCGAAGGTCCGATATCAACTACGGTAGTATCCGTCGCCCTTGAAAGATCTAGGATACTTAGGCCAGCCGGCCCAGCCGACATGAGTGCCTTGAGAATGCGAACCCGCTTCTCGGTCGCAAATCCACCAAGTATGTGAGCAGCTTGCTTAGGCTCCATCTATCCTCCGAATTAGGCTGTGCACTGAAAAGAAAAGAAGGCTAGCACACTCAGCCCTTACCCTCCAGAAAACCGATTGTCTAACTAGCTAAAGGCCTACTATTGCTAAGGTCAGCGCAGATCCTATAAGCTCAATTCTTAGACACTTTAGAGTCCTGAGTTATCTCGCTCACCTCGCTCACCTCGATTAACTGGATTGCAACCATTCATCATGTCAGCTGCAGCCCGAAGCTACTCCAAGCAAACAACCCGTGGGAAAGGATGGCAAATCCTTGGCCTCTGCTGTTTAGTGCTGGCACCGCTGACAGTCAGTTTTGTAGCCCAAAAACATGCAGGTGCTGCCCTCTAAAAGCGAGGGCTAAGTGAATTTGAGGTTTTAAAGGGATAAAGCGACTATAATGCGCGCGTAGGTTCGTTGTCCGAACGAATCGCCCTCCGATCAAGCCGCGTGAAAGCTGACCATCCGCAACGTTCTGCGTAACGGTAACCATCTCCAGCACTCCTTGATAAAAAACCCCTCGGCGGGTTTAACCTATCGCACATTGCTGGAGCACTAT
>JAIPCX010000030.1 GCA_021737945.1 Polynucleobacter sp. | reverse complement strand
CTGGGGATCTTTGCTGTGCTTTGCAAAAAAAGGCAAATCACCCATATACGTATTTTTCGGGAGCTGCCGGGTCGATGAAACCGCATAACCCTGAGAATTAATAACTACCGGATAGATCGTTTTTTGAAAGACACCTTGACGAAATTGATCATCAAGATCTAGAGGTGCGGATCGATGCTCCCATTGATATTTAATCGCTAAAGAAAGTTGATCAATTTGCGATACCGTTCGTAGCACCTGATCAGCAGCAGTACTAGCACGAGAGACTGCATCGCTACGAGACTGATCGAGTAGATCATTATGGTCTAATTGAATTTTGACTGAAGCCGCAGCAAAAACTAAAACAACGATCAGCAACCAACCCAAACCCCAGCCCAGCAGAATGCGGTTGCGCTCGATATGATTCTCAGTGCGGATTGATGAAAAGAGCTTAAGCATAGCGATAGATACAATGCATAGAACAATAAAGTCTGATGCGGGAAAGTAATCTTACAATTATGCAAGATATTTCTTCGAAATCATAATTCCCTCACGGAAACATTTTTTGCTCATTTATCGACTGTACGGAACCCCATGTATAAATCCACATCTAATGAGTTAACTTGTTCAACGGAGGTTACGATGAGAAAAGAAGTCCCTGTGGTCGGTGAAGACATTAAGAACGCTCGACTTGATTACCTTTCATCCAATGGATCCACTAGTGTGCTGGGATTGCGCCAAGAGCTGGCCAATCTCAAGGAAGATCTTGATGCATTGATGTCGCATGCCTCAACTCTCACCGAGAGCGAACTTTGTGAAGCCAGAGACCGATTGATGGCACGTTTTTCATCGATGAAAAATGTAGCACGCGGGATCGCAGGGCAAGCAACTCGACAACTCGCTCAAAGCCGCGATGTTACGATCGAGTTCATACGCGAAAGGCCGTTTCAGTCGGCGTTGATTGCTGCAGGTACGGGCATACTTTTAGGCCTGCTATTTAAGCGCGATTAAAAAAATAGCTGTTCTGGATTTGAAATTTCCAGAACAGCTAAATTAGTAACTAAGTAATGAATTAAATCAAACCGACATCTAGCTGAAGTAATCGCGAGCCATTTTTATATTTTCTAAATGTGACTGCGTCAGTCGTGTATTCATACCCTACCAATCGCCGCTTGAGATGTGCCTGATGAGGCTTCTGCATCTTCAGCACTCTCGTTCCAAATAGTCCGCTGCGATCCAAGTGTTCCCAGGGCCCCACCCAGACAACTCAGTACAAGGGCTAGTAACATAGCGACAAAGCTAGTCCACGAAGCAGTATGGAAATTTTTTATGACACGGGCTTCTGTGGCACGGCCCTCTGACGAAGCTTGTTGGGGCGAGCCAGACAAAATCAGTGCCTGATCAACAATGCCGGCTGCTCGCTCACGTTGAACATTCATCGTGCTATTTAAATAGTCTATTGCCTGATCACGCCGACCCGACAGAATATATTCTTGCAGTACGCGCAAAGAAGCTGATTCCATATTCGGACCCAATTGCCGATTCAACATACTGGCAACATTTGCGCCCGATGGGGCAATGACTATTCCACCTTGAATTAAATTCGACACCAAACCAGAAATCAGTGATCCGCCAGTCGTCGTTGCGAGTATCAACGCCAGCAAGATCGATACCGCCCAACTAATGACACCATGCAGTACTCCATCGATCTTACGGCGCAAGCCTGACATTCGCCCCGCAACATAAGCGCCTACACATGCTGCGATTAACATTGATACACTAGCCCACATTAATGCCCCATAGCTAAGTGTTTCGCCAACTGCGAGATTAGCGAGCACAACCCCACTGGCAACCCCTAACATCATTAAAACTAGCTGTACCGATGCAGCAATGGCGACACCCGCAAGCACTGCGCTCCAACAGATGGTGGTAAACAAGCCACCCCTAGTGGAGTTTTTTAACTTGCTACCTTCATGCGAAGTAACCGTCACATTACTTTCAATGGATGGGGGTTTCATTGACATCTCCTGGCTGGTCTAACGACAAACAAATCGCTAAGTGACTATGAGTGACAAATTGCGACACATATCGCTACTTATTGCCACGGATAGCGCTTTCAGTAATTTCATATTTTCGACACCACTCCGCGAGTGATTTTTACTCGATCACCTTGCTTGACGAGTGGCTCAGACTCTTGCGCAAATGATTGAATAGTTCCATCCTCCATACGAATAGTGACTTTATAAACAGGGTCATCCGTTTGACCTTTCTTGTCTACTTCATTACCTACATACGCACCGCCCGCAGCACCTGCCACAGTCGTCACTGCTTTACCCATCCCTCCACCGAATTGATAACCCAGTATTCCACCTATAGCTGCACCTGCGAGCGTACCTAGCCCCACACTCTTAGCACGGGGAATAATCTCGATCGATTCAATCGCTCCCTTTCCATTCACATGGCTAGATACAGGATAGGTCTGCGTTTGGGAACTTCCACCACCGAGACCACCGGTACTTTCACACGCCGAACAGCTTAGAATCAAAATAGTCATCAGCAACGCTAACCATTTTCTAAACATATTTGTCTCCAATCATGAAATGAGTACCCCGTTTTTGTAAGGTATTGACTTCTGCGATGACGTGCAAGGGCTGAGTGTCGCCATATTCCTCAAGTCGGTTATATAGGGTTTTCAAACTAATTCCGAGTAGATGAGCGGTTCTTTTTTTAGCGCCATTACAATATGACAGTGTCGCTAGAATTAATTGACGATCAACTTCAGCAAGAGTGATTCCCACGCGAATAGCTAAATGCTTTGAGTCTGTTGTCGATAGATCAGTCACGCTTACTGGCACTGAAAAATCGATCACTTCATCGGCGAGTATGCAAGCGCGCTGTATAAAATTTCTTAGCTCTCTCACATTACCCGGCCAAAGACATCGCCTTAATTCAGGCATCATTTTGCTTGATAGAGTTTTCTTAGTGCCGTGCAAATGATTAAATTCATTAAGAAAATGCCGCGCCAAAAGCTCGATATCTTCACCACGCTCACGCAATGCCGCTATTTGAATGGGAAACGTATTCAAACGATGATAAAAATCTAGTCGGAAATATCCTTCTTTAATCGCATGAGAAGGATTTTGATTAGTCGCTGCAATGATGCGTACATCGCTTTGGAGTTCGTGATCCCCACCAACTCGCGTATATCTTCCCGTCTCTAAAACACGTAGAAATTTTGCCTGTAGTGAAATGGGCATTTCAATGATTTCATCTAAAAACAAGGTGCCTTCGTTGGCACGCTCAAAATACCCTCGGTGAAGTCGATCAGCCCCAGTAAAGCTGCCTTTTTCATGTCCAAATAATTCACTTTCAATTAATTGCGGCGAAATCGCTCCACAATTTATCGGTAAAAATAGTTTGTTCTTACGAAGACTTTTGGCGTGAATTTCTGCTGCAACTAATTCTTTTCCTGTGCCGCTCTCGCCCAACAAAAAAACACTAACGTCAGTTGCAGCTACGCGATTAATTTGGTGTCGTAAATGATTCATTACTTTTGAATAACCAAGCAATGCAGTCGCTTGAAACGATGAATTTACATAAACAGCAGACGCCTCATTTTTTATGATGCTGGGCATAGCTCGCTCCGCGATACGGATAAAGCCTTTGTTTTTACAATGATTAGAACGATCTTTAACATTCCATCCTTGAAAAATAAATCGTTAACAATCTATTTCAGTATGTCAATTAGACTAATGGTGCTGAGGCATATGAAATATCGATAAGGAATTCCTCACCGACTCATGGCTTGACTGTGCGTTGAGGGGAAGGTTCAGTGATTGAGGTACGGTTCTGCGGTTTAGCAATAGCAGAAACACCAAACAAGATTTAAGAGTGTGTTCGGCAAGATGACGTAATCGATAGCCCCATCAGACATGCTTTCTCAGCGGGAGAGCTAGGGTTGAGGCTATTTGAATGCCATTGCATCGATGGCACGAAGTAGTAACGCAGGATCGCCACTTGCTAATTGCTTGGAATCGGATAAATGCTGACGGAAGGCGCGCGCACCAGGCAATCCCGCCATCAGACCCAACATATGACGCGTGATGCTATTAAGTCGCGGGCCGCCCATCGCTAATTGACTCTGTATATACGGCAGCATGGCATGAAGAATTTCATCCCTGCTACGCGTGCTTGTCGTATCACCGTAATAGCGCTCATCAAATGTGGCCAGCAGATAAGGATGATGATAGGCCTGGCGACCTAACATGACACCGTCAACATGCAGTAGATGCTCATCAATTTCCCTTATCTCTTTAATTCCGCCATTGATGACAATTTCGAGCTCAGGAAAATCTTTCTTCAGCTGATAAGCACGTTCATACCGCAGAGGAGGAATTTCGCGGTTTTCTTTGGGGCTAAGCCCTTTAAGTACCGCGTTACGTGCATGAACAATAAAGGTTTTACAACCGGCTTGTGCGACGATGCCTACAAAATCTCTTACAAAATCATACGAATCAATCTCATCAATACCGATGCGATGTTTGACGGTGACATCGATAGTGACAGCATCACGCATCGCTTTTACGCAGTCGGCAACGAGTGCAGGCTCAGCCATCAGACAAGCACCAAAGGCTCCGCGTTGAACGCGCTCTGATGGGCATCCGCAATTTAAATTAATTTCATCATAGCCCCACTGCTCACCGAATTTTGCACTGAGTGCGAGGTCGTCTGGCTCACTTCCACCCAATTGCAAAGCAACCGGATGTTCTTCTTCATTGAAATCTAAATGCCGCGACTTATCACCATGAATAATGGCACCGGTCGTGACCATCTCAGTGTAGAGCCAGGTATACCGTGAGATCTGGCGATGAAACATGCGGCAATGACGATCGGTCCAATCCATCATTGGAGCAACCGAAAGTCGGCGCGGCGGCAGTGTCGTTGAATGATTCACAGATAGTGATAGTTGATGCAATGCGACAGGCAGCATTGTACCGGCGCCGGCGAGTCGCCGACAATTTGCAGTAAAGTGTGGGCACTTTGCTCGCGGAGACGACACGATGTCCATAGATACCTCTCACTACTGGATGCCATTCACTGCCAATCGGCAGTTCAAAGCGCGACCACGCTTAATGAAGGCGGCCGCTGGTATGTACTTCACGGCTGAAGATGGTCGGCAGATTTTAGATGGCACCGCAGGTCTATGGTGTGTGAATGCAGGACACGCGCATCCCAAAATCACCGAACAAATCATCGCTCAAGTACAGACACTGGATTTCGCACCCCCCTTTCAAATGGGACATGCAAAGGCCTTTGAAGCTGCCACTGCACTCGCCCACATGGCGCCCGAGGGATTGAATCGTGTGTTTTTCTGTAACAGTGGCTCAGAAGCCGTCGACACCGCGCTCAAGATGGCGCTTGCCTATCACCGCATGCGTGGTGATGGTTTACGCACAAAGCTCATAGGCCGAGAACGTGGCTACCACGGCGTAGGCTTTGGTGGTATCGCGGTGGGTGGTATTGCGGGTAATCGCAAACATTTTGGTCCATCGATATCTGCGGTGGATCATTTGCGTCATCCGCTGGATATTTCACGCAATGCCTTTTCACGAGGATTACCTCTGCACGGCGCTGAGCTTGCGGATGAATTTGAACAACGATTACTCGCATTGCATGACCCTATGACGGTGGCAGCGCTCATCGTCGAACCGGTGCAAGGTTCTACAGGCGTCATCATTCCACCTAAGGGCTATTTGGAGAAGCTACGAACTATCTGCGACAAATACGGCATCTTGCTGATCTTTGATGAAGTCATCACTGGCTTTGGTCGCTTAGGGTCAGCTTTCGCTGCAGATTATTTTGGCGTTATCCCTGATCTGATCTGCTGCGCTAAAGGTTTAACGAATGCGGCGGTGCCTATGGGCGCTGTTATTGCTAAACAATCGATCCACGATGTATTCATGCAATCGGCGCCTGAGAATGGCATTGAGTTTTATCACGGCTATACCTACAGCGGTCATCCGCTAGCGTGTGCTGCTGCTATTGCAACGATGCAGGTGTATCACGATGAAAAATTATTTGAACGTGCTGCGAGTATGTCTACCGCATTCGAGCAAGCTGCACACCAGCTTAAAGGCCTACCGCATGTTAAAGATATACGTAACTTAGGTCTGGTGTGCGGTATAGAGTTGGAACCCCTGCCCGGTAAGCCTACCGCACGCGCTTATGAAGTTTTTGAGCGCTGCTTCTGGGAGAAAAATCTATTGATCCGAACCACGGGCGATATCATTGCGATCTCGCCGCCATTGATCATCAACCACGAACAAATCGACACTTTGTTCAGTACGTTGGCTGAAGTCATTCAATCTATAAAATAAAAAACGAAACATTTTTTCGACATACTAAAAAAGCGCCCTAAGGCGCTTTTTTATTTTCAATCACTACTGTTACGCTGCTTCGCGCGACGCTTTTTTACGCTCATGCTCTTTCAAGAAACGTTTGCGTAAGCGAATGCTCTTAGGTGTGATTTCGACGAGTTCATCATCTTCGATAAATTCAACGGCATATTCCAACGTCAGCTCAATCGGTGGTACCAAGCGAACGGCTTCATCCGTACCCGAGGCGCGCACGTTGGTGAGCTGTTTTCCTTTAATTGGATTAACTACCAAATCATTATCGCGTGAGTGAATACCGATAATCATGCCTTCATACACGGGATCATTGTGGCTAACAAACATACGGCCACGATCCTGTAATTTCCACAATGCGTATGCAACAGCAGCGCCATCGTCTTGCGAAATCAACACACCGTTACGACGGCCAGCCAATTCGCCTTTAGTCGGATCAACTAAACCATACGCATCAAACACATGACTCATCAAACCTGTGCCGCGAGTCAAGGTCATGAATTCACCTTGGAAACCAATCAGGCCACGAGCAGGCATACGGTATTCCAGACGCACACGACCTTTACCGTCGGGCTGCATATCTTGCAGATCGCCACGACGACGACCCAGTTCTTCCATCACACCGCCTTGATGAACTTCTTCGACATCAACGGTAAGATTTTCAAACGGCTCGTGACGTACGCCATCAACCATTTTAAAAACAACGCGTGGACGCGATACAGCTAACTCGTATCCTTCACGACGCATGTTTTCCAATAAAATTGTCAGGTGCAATTCACCACGACCCGACACTTCAAAAATCGTATCGTCATCGGTCGGCGCAACGCGTAATGCAACGTTAGCCTTCAATTCACGATCTAAACGCTCGCGCAGTTGACGGCTGGTGACAAACTTACCTTCTCGACCGGCCAGAGGTGAGGTGTTCACCATGAAGTTCATGGTTAAGGTTGGTTCATCAACGGTCAGCATAGGCAGCGCATCGGGCATATCCGGTGCACAAACGGTGGTACCAATACCTAAATCTTCAATACCATTAATTAGTACGATGTCACCGGCCCAGGCTTCTGTCACGATTTCACGCTCTAAGCCTTTGAACTTCAATACTTGATTGATACGTGCTTTAACTGGCGTGGAATCCGGACCATTCATGATCACGACTTCCTGCAGCGCCTTAACGCGGCCACGACTAATACGGCCGATGCCAATTTTGCCGACGTACGAGGAATAATCGAGGGACGAAATTTGTAATTGCAGAGGACCGTCAGGATCATCATCACGAACCGGTACGTGTCTTAGAACAGCATCAAACAAGGGGGTCATGTCCCCTTCGCGCACATCGGATTCCAGACTCGCATAACCATTCAATGCTGATGCATACACCACAGGGAAATCGAGTTGCTCTTCGGTGGCGCCGAGTTTGTCAAACAGTTCAAAGGTCGCATTGATCACCCATTCAGGACGTGCGCCCGGGCGATCAACTTTATTCACAACGACGATAGGCTTTAAACCTAAAGCCAGCGCCTTACGAGTCACAAAGCGCGTCTGCGGCATCGGCCCTTCAACGGCATCGACCAACAACAAAACTGAGTCAACCATCGACAGCACGCGCTCCACTTCACCACCGAAATCGGCGTGACCGGGGGTGTCAACGATATTGATATGAGTACCTTTGTATTCCACCGCGCAATTTTTAGCCAGAATCGTAATGCCACGCTCTTTTTCAAGATCGTTGGAATCCATGACGCGGGTATCTACCTGCTGGTTTTCTCGGAAGGTGCCGGACTGGCGAAGTAACTGGTCAACGAGGGTGGTTTTGCCATGGTCAACGTGGGCGATGATGGCGATGTTGCGCAATGCGCGTTGTTCGGTACTGGACATGAGGGTGCTTGGGTGGTGTTTAGAGAACCCAAGAGTTTACCATCTTTCCGTGTCAAAACCGTGAAATTCCTTGGATTTTCAATGAGTTGCGCTTCAAATCGACGGCCAAAACCCCAGGGAACAAAAGATGTAAAAAAGTTACTATTTTTGAGCATCCGCTGCAAAACCCAAAGAAATTCAAGTTTTAGCGACTACTTTCACCCATTCGCCCTTTGAAAGGCCTTTCTACATGAATAGCATCTTCAAACCAACACATATCCGGATCGACCAAGACCTAGACGTTGACAGGTTAAAGACTTTTTTGGCAACAACGGATGGTAAAGAGTCAAATACTCTATTCACGGGAAAAGACAAAAATGGAACCTTGTTGCTACACCGCTTGCCTAGAAAAGACGACACGCTGCTAAGGCGGTTAGGCCATTTCTTGCGTATGGGCTCGGAAAGAAATCAGTTACGCGAGAAAATAAAAGATCTCTTGAAGAATCAAGGTATCGAGTTGACCCCTGATATTCGCAAGGCTATGCCTAGTCGGTTCAGCAGCGGTGATGACAATAAGCTCTATAAAGCTATAAAAGCAGCACCGTGCGAAGTTATTCTTGAATTAAAGGACTAAGGCTGATAAAGATGAATTAGCCAAATAGAATTTACTAAATTTATATTTGCGTAGTCAGCGTTACTCCGACGTCGACACAGAAACCAATCGCTGCGGCGAAAGCACACCGCGCACATCAAGCAAGGCAACACCAAGCAAAACATCATCGACTACCCGATATACACGAAGCAGCGCATCTGCTTCTTCGGTTGGATGCGCATCCTCGCACACCATACCTGGGAGTCGCTGGCCGTGTAAAAAACGCTGAGTAAGTTCTTCACTCAAACGAATAGCGGGCAAACTAAGCAGCAAGGCATCGACCGGCAATAAGGCTTTACTCTGTTCCTCCAGGGCTAATTCAGTAAATTCAGCCAGAGTAATCGATCTCTCTAAGTCCAAAGTACCCACACCGGTTCGACGTAAGGCAATCAAGTGAGCACCGCAACCTAATGCGCGACCGATATCTTCGCCCAACACGCGAATATAGGTGCCCTTGCTGCAATGGACTCGTATTTTTAAGTAAGGTGAATTAAATTCCACTAATTCAAGAGCATGAATAGCGACTTCACGCGCCTCGCGCTCCAGCACCACGCCTTCACGCGCGTATTCATACAACGGCTTGCCATCACGCTTTAATGCGGAATGCATAGGCGGCACTTGTTTGATCTCACCGCGAAACTGTTGAAGTACTAACTCGATCTGCTCCGGAGTTAGGTCAACAGATTTGGTTGCAACGATGTCACCTTCGGTGTCCGCTGTTGTCGTGGTTACACCTAGATGAACGGTCGCTTCATAAATTTTGTCGGCATCTAGCAGGTCTTGTGCAAATTTAGTCGCCTCACCAAAACATAAAGGCAATAGACCCGTAGCAAATGGATCTAAGGTTCCGGTGTGACCTGCTTTTTCTGCATTCAATAAACGCTTCGCTACGCCTAATGCATAGGTACTCGATACACCTTCAGGTTTATCGAGCAACAGTACACCATGCACGGGTACACGCTGGTGCTTAAATTGGCGTTTCATGATGAGAGAACGACTATGACTGCTCGTCGTCTTTTGAACGCGTTGCATTCGCTTCGTCAATGAGCTTAGACAAGGCTGCACCACGGGAGGTGGACGTATCGTGAACGAAATGCAATTCAGGCAGGGTATGAATAGAAAGACGCTTGCCCAATTGAACACGTAAAAAGCCAGCAGCTTTTTTTAAACCATTAATCGTATTCTGCACAGATGCGGGATCATCGATTAGGGTAGTGAAAAAAATCTTGGCGTGAGCGTAATCCGGAGTCAGTTGAACTTCACTAAGCGTGACCATACCGACACGTGGATCTTTGACTTCCATCGCAATCAATTCAGCAAGATCGCGCTGGATTTGATCAGCGACACGTTGACTGCGGCCGGGAATGGATTTGCTATGTTTGACCATGGGTAGCGGAGAGTCGTCACTCTGGAATAGTCCAGAGTGACGCTGTGGTCCTTGTTACAGCGTACGAGCCACTTCTTGAACTTCGAAGACCTCGAGCTGATCGCCTTCTTTGATGTCGTTGTAGTTCTTGAGTGATAAGCCGCACTCGAAGCCATTCTTAACTTCTTTGACGTCATCTTTAAAGCGCTTGAGTGAATCGAGTTCACCGGTCCAGATAACGACGTTATCACGCAGCAAACGAACATGTGCGCCGCGCTTGACCATACCCTCGAGTACGTAGCAACCTGCAATCGCACCGACTTTGCTGACCATGAAGACTTGACGAATTTCGACCAAGCCCAAGGAGCTTTCGCGCTTCTCTGGCGAGAGCATGCCACCCATCGCCGCTTTGATCTCATCAATCGCATCGTAAATGATGTTGTAGTAGCGAATATCGATACCACTGGATTCAGCCAATTTACGCGCCGAGGCATCAGCACGCACATTAAAGCCAATAATCACGGCCTTCGATGCCAACGCGAGGTTGACGTCGGATTCACTAATGCCACCGACTGCGGCATGTACGACCTGTACACGCACTTCGGAAGTCGACAATTTTTGCATCGATGCGACCAAGGCTTCTTGCGAACCTTGGACATCGGCTTTGATGATCAATGCCAGGTTTTTGATTTCGCCTTCGCCCATTTGCTCGAACATATTTTCGAGCTTGGCGGCTTGTTGTTTAGCCAGCTTCACATCACGATATTTACCTTGTCTAAACAAAGCAATCTCGCGTGCTTTACGTTCATCAGCCAACACCATCACTTCTTCACCAGCTGCGGGGACTTCAGTTAAACCTTGAATCTCTACCGGAATCGATGGACCGGCTTCATTAATGGGTTTACCGTTTTCATCCAACATGGCACGCACACGACCGTAGGAAGAACCAGCCAACACAATATCGCCACGCTTTAAGGTACCTGATTGAACCATGATGGTTGCGACCGGGCCACGACCTTTGTCGAGTTTGGCTTCAATGACCAAGCCTTTGGCAGGTGTATCGATCGATGCTTTTAGCTCGAGGACTTCCGCTTGCAACAAAACGTTCTCTAGCAGTGTATCGATGCCCTCACCCGTTTTAGCCGACACAGTGATGAATGGAGATTCACCGCCGTACTCTTCAGGCACAACTTGTTCTGCAACCAATTCGGTTTTCACACGATCGGGATTCGCACCTGGCTTATCGATCTTGTTGATAGCAACGACTAGTGGTACGCCAGCGGCTTTAGCATGGGCAATCGCTTCACGCGTTTGCGGCATGACGCCATCGTCCGCAGCCACCACCAAAATAACGATGTCAGTCGCTTTAGCACCGCGCGCGCGCATGGCCGTAAATGCTTCGTGACCCGGCGTATCGAGGAAGGTGATCATGCCACGCGGCGTTTCAACGTGATAAGCACCAATGTGCTGAGTAATACCACCTGCTTCGCCAGAGGCAACTTTGGCTCGACGTATGTAATCGAGTAAGGAAGTTTTACCGTGATCGACGTGGCCCATCACTGTAACGACTGGTGCACGTGGCAGCATTTCAGCATCCGGATGTTCTTCACCCACTACTAGCAATGCTTCCGGATCATCCAATTTAGCTGCGTGCGCCACATGGCCCATCTCTTCAACCAAAATCATGGCAGTTTCTTGATCGAGCACCTGATTAATGGTGACCATCTGACCCAGCTTCATCAACTGCTTAATCACTTCGGATGCCTTGACCGCCATCTTGTGAGCTAACTCAGCAACTGTGATGGTTTCTGGCACATGAACTTCGCGAACGACGGCTTCAGTCGGCTGTTGGAAATTGGTTTCGCGATCTTCGTTTTGTGAATTGCGGCGGCCACGTGGACCTGCACGCCAACCATCACGACCACCACCGCCAGCTGGTGCGCCGCGTGTTTTTAAACCACCTGGACTGCGTTTTTTAGCGTCATCCTGCCACGTAGAAGAAACATTGGCTGACTTAATGGATTTTTTCTCGCCGGGCTTTTTCTCTTCCTTCTTTTCGCCGGGCTTTTTCTCACTGGGTTTGTGCAGCGTGCCTTCAGCACGTGGCGCTTCGGGGGCCTTAATAACTTTGCGTGGCGTGCTCATCATGGCTTTGATTTGAGCCACTTCATCAGCAACCGCCTTACGTGCCTCCTCAGTTGCAACGACTCGTGCAGAACTTTCCTGAGCTAAGCGCACTGCAGATTCTTGCTCGGCTGCGACTTCGTCAGAGGGAGTGTCCGTTGTCGCAGTTGATGTTGCAGCAGCTTCAGCTGCGGCACTTGCACGCAGCGCTTCTTCACGCTCGGCTTCTAGTTTTGCCAAACGCTCTTGTTTTTCGCGCAAATCAGCTTCTTGTCGCGCGATGAATTCAGCTTGACGACGCGCTTCGTCATCACGACGAGCTTGTTCAGCTTCGTCGATCACACTCGTCACAGCCGCTTTGACCGGCTCAATTTCTTGTTCTGGTGTTTCCTCGCGTTTGACGAAGGTACGCTTCTTACGCACTTCTACTTGAATGGTGCGCGATTTACCGCTGGAGTCAGCCTGCTTAATTTCAGTTGTCTCTTTGCGCGTAAGCGTGATTTTCTTTTTTTCACCATCCGCTGCGGCACCGTGGACCTTGCGCAAATGCCCTAACAGCTTGTCCTTATCTTCTTTGGACAACTGATCATCGGTCGAACTTTTATCGACACCTGCAGCCTTAAGCTGCTTGAGCAGCAAATCGGCCGGCATCTTAAGCTCGGTGGCAAATTGGGCTACGTTGTTACTTGCCATTCAATCCTCTTTTCTAATCACGCTTTTGGATGGTGTTGGGGCGGGTACTTACTTGCTTTCGGCAAGACTCCAGACACGCGATTGCAGCTCTTTTGCATGATCGTCATACTTTCCATCGATCAGCCGCATTTCATCGTCCGTCACATCCTTAAATTCTTCATCGATCAACTGACGTGCACGTTCTGTGGACAAAGCGAGAATGGCTCCAAACTCGTCATAAGCCAGGCTCGAAAATGCATCGATAGTCTTCACTCCGACCAGACCTAATTTGCCGGCAATCGCACGATCCATACCTTCGAGGTTGAGCAACGCATCATCCATGCCCTCAAGACCTTCTTCAGAAGCAATTGCCTCAGTGACCAACGCATCACGTGCGCGATTGCGCAATTCATTGATGGTTTCTTCGTCAAATGCTTCAATGTCGAGCATTTCAGAAATTGGAACGTAGGCAATTTCTTCCAAAGTAGAAAATCCTTCTTGCGCAAGAATTTCCGCCACTTCTTCATCTACATCTAATTTTTGAACGAACAGATTACGAATGACGGCCGTTTCTGAGGCCACTTTGTCAGCCGACTCTTCTGCCGTCATGATGTTGATCTGCCAGCCGGTAAGTTCGCTAGCCAGACGCACATTTTGACCACCACGACCAATGGCGATGGCGAGATTTTCCTCATCGACCACCACATCCATGGCGTGTTTATCTTCATCAACCACGATCGAAGACACATTCGCTGGAGCGAGTGCGCCGATAACAAACTGCGCTGGATCATCTGACCAGAGCACGATATCGACACGCTCACCGCCCAATTCACCCGTAACGCTTTGTACGCGCGATCCGCGCATACCCACACAGGTTCCAATCGGATCAATACGTTTGTCTGCTGTGTAAACGGCAATTTTCGCGCGCACACCCGGGTCACGGGCAGCTGATTTGATCAGCAATAGACCCTGCTCAATTTCAGGTACTTCAAGCTCAAACAGTTTGGCAATGAAGTCTGGCGCAGTGCGGGACAAAATAACTTGCGGGCCACGTGCGTTCCTATCGATGCGCAAAATGTAAGCGCGAACGCGATCGCCAATACGCAGATTCTCTTTAGGTATCATCTGGTCGCGCGGAAGACGTGCTTCAATCTTGCCGGATTCGACGATGGCATCGCCACGCTCCATGCGCTTAATGATGCCAGTTACTAATGAATCGCCGCGATCAAGAAAATCCGACAGAATTTGCTCACGCTCAGCATCACGAATGCGCTGCAAAACCACTTGCTTAGTATCCTGTGCAAAACGACGACCAAATTCGACAGACTCAATCGGCTCTTCTATGTGATCATCAACTTCGATGTCATCAATCTGTTCTTTAGCTTCGAATAACAAGATTTCTTGATCGGGCAATTGAAGGCCAGCTTCGTCAGGAACCACGTGCCAACGTTGAAAGGTTTCAAACTCACCTGTATCACGATCAATCGCGACGCGAATGTCTACGTCTCCCTGATAACGTTTTTTGGTAGCCTGGGCAAGTGCATGCTCTAAGGCGCCAAAGACAACTTCTTTGTCCACATTTTTTTCGCGCGCCAGCGCATCGACCAGCATCAAAATTTCGCGACTCATTTACGACTCCTGAAATCCACTTTCGGCACCAACCGTGCCTTGTCCACTTCTGCCAGCGAAAACTCCAACATCGCAGGCCCTTCATTTCCTTCGAATTCAAGCCTGAGAGTTTCTCCATCAGGTTCATGCAACAAACCCTGAAAGGATTTGCGATTTGCCGCTGATGGCATAGGCATTCTCAATTTGACCGTGGCTTCGTGCCCAACAAATCGAACGTAATCTGCCAATTTCTTCAGCGGTCGATCCAGCCCAGGCGAAGACACTTCCAAACGCTCATAGTTCGCGTTTTCTACAGTGAGTACATGCAGCAGCTGGTGAGTGACTTTTTCACAATCTTCCACTGTGACTGCACGCTCTTCTTCAACGGGTACATCGATATATACCCTCAGCAAGCCACGCGCGGCCTGCTCGAAATCCACTAGCTCGTAGCCCAAGCCAGTAACTGTCTTTTCAATTAATGCTGATAAAACCAAACCGCGCTCCTGCTGAGCTTCACCACCCAAAAAAAATCACAAACTTTTCGGGAAAAAAAAAATGGGCATCTGCCCATCTTTCTTGCTCTGCACTCTATTCAGGTGTTGTCAGCTATGAAAGCTTAACAGCACGCAGAGCCACAGAGACTTTGTTAAGTCCCTGATTATAGGCGATAAGCGGCTACGCTGCAATGCAAATGCCACTCATGAAAATTATTAAAAAGGGAATATTAGCCGCGTGAACGACGACGCCCAGGTGTTGCAGTACCAAATCGATCGCTGGCCCACTGCCCCGTTCCACCATTCGAGCGGCGCTGACCGTCCTGCGGTCTGCCCTGACGGGTGCCATTACCCGTTGTAGGAAATCCAAGCGCAGTCTGCAAAGGATCAGGTTGACGCGGCTTATTAGCAGGCCGCTTGCCATTTTGTACACCATTTCCATTACGCGGAGCTGAGCCATAAACAGGCTTAGCACCACCATGATTTCCATGCGGCTTGACTGGACCTTGGCGGCTAGGCGATTTTTCAAGGCCGCTGGCAGTCATCAACTGCCTGACAGTGTGCTCATCCATTTCTTGCCAGCGTCCGCGTCGAAGTGCAGAGGGCAGTGTCAGCGTGCCGTAGCGAGTCCGGATCAAACGGGACACCGTCAGCCCAACCGCTTCAAACATGCGGCGCACCTCGCGGTTGCGACCCTCAGAAATAGTCACGCGATACCAGCGATTAGCACCTTCACCACCGCCATCAGCAATCTTATTGAACTGCGCCGGACCATCATCAAGCTCTACACCCGAGAGTAATTTCTGACGCATACCTTCTTCCAACTCACCTAGTGTGCGAACTGCGTATTCGCGCTCAATGCCATAACGTGGATGCATCAATCGATTCGCGAGATCACCCGAGGTCGTAAACAACAATAAACCTTCAGTATTGAAATCTAATCGACCTACAGCTAACCATTTACTGGCCTTGATGTTAGGTAGTCGATCAAACACGGTTGCGCGACCTTCGGGATCACTACTACTAACAATTTCTCCCGCCTGCTTGTGATAAATCAGAACACGCGGCGGCTTAGTACTGACTTTACGCTGAACAGGTTTGCCATTAATCCGCACTAAATCTGTGGGCAGAATGCGCTGACCTATATGTGCAGGCTCTCCATTCACTGAAACACGCCCCGCGATAATCAGCTCTTCCATATCGCGGCGAGAACCCATACCCGCTTCAGCTAACACTTTGTGCAATTTTGGCGCGTCGTCGTCGGCCGTTAAATTACGTCGCACCGGTTTTTGGTTACGCGCTGACGACCGTGGCCCGGCCTCATCACTAGCAACCGGCGTATCGTAAGCATCGGATGTCACAAAACTAAAAATCGCGTCCGCATCAACCGGCGCAGGACGTGCATGAGGCTTACGTGAGCCCTGACGATCAGCAGGTCCAGAGCGTGGGCCTTGTCTGTTTTTTTGCGGATGCCGTTGTAGATCCTTAGTGTCTTTAAATTTTTGTTCCCGACCTTCGCGCGCACCACCCGCTTGCTTAGTCGTATCGCCAGCACCATCAGGCGAACGATCACCACCTCTGGAACGCCTCAGCGATCGCGGACCTCTGACACCTCGATGAGGTGGTTTATGCTCACCATCGCGTGTTTTTTCTCCCGCTTCTGCTTGTGGCCGCTCCGACTCCGATGCGGAATCAACGGCGTTTAACGCAGCTGGTGTATCAGTGGGATTGTGGGCTGTCATTGTCAGATTCGGTGTGTGGTTTATCGTCGGTTGTGCTGGACGAATGGGGGTGTTCTTCGTTACTTTCATGCTCAACAGGCTCTGCATCGCCGCCTTGCGACACACTCACTACATGTGCAGCTTCATCATCATTTACTGAAACCTCGACGAAATCAATTGATGCCTGATTCAGTGATGCCTCCAAATTTTGTTCTAAGGCCTGCATCGCGGCAGCTGCCTCACTACCCTCACCACCGACCGCTTGTAGCGGTGGTAATTCCTCCAACGATGACAACCCTAAATCATCGAGGAATTGCTTCGTAGTCGCCAATAACGCTGGCCTGCCGGGTACATCACGATGTCCAATGACATCCACCCAGCCACGGTCTTCCAGTAGTTTGATAGTCTGTGAATTAACCGCTACTCCACGAATATCTTCAATGTCGCCGCGCGTAACTGGCTGTCGATACACAATAATGGCCAATGTCTCCAGCGTAGCTCGTGTGTACTTGGGTGGCTTATCCGGATTGAGCCGATCTAGAAACGGTTTCATTTCCGGACGACTTTGAAAGCGCCAGCCAGTAGAAAGCATGACGAGCTGAACGCCGCGCTCGGACCAATCTTGCGCTAATTCTTCTAAAAGTGATTTGATGGTCTCGGTATCGAGCGTCGATTCCGCCTCCTCGACAGGACCGGCAAATAACTTTTTCAGATCATTAATTGAAAGCGCCTCGTGAGTGCAAAGTAGCACTGTCTCGAGGACTTTTTTCGCCTCTTGGGTATTCATCTGCGGTTCTTGCAGTTAGGTTGGTAGCTATGGAATGCAATTATTCAAGGCCCAAGCAAATGGAGCCGCGTTGGAAACAGAAATATCGGTGGTGCTATAACGCCAGCGCCCGAGAATTATGCTTTTTTGGTGGGCGAGTGACGTGGGCTAGGCCATCTGACTAGTGGGACGCGTGGCAGAAAGTCCCGAAATAGGAACGAAGCCGCGTCAAGCCAAGTTGGCCGGATTATAGGGCACTTCCTGGAGCTTGTCATCGCCTGAAATTTTGGGCTAAATTAAAGGACCCACAGCTTGCATGTATGAAAGCCGTCGCCTGCAGCAGCGTTTGAATCGAATTGACTGCTAGTCAACGCGATTGCCACACAAAAAACAAAGCCCGGTTAACTTAACCGGGCCTAAATAACTGGTTGCGGGGGCAGGATTTGAACCTACGACCTTCGGGTTATGAGCCCGACGAGCTGCCAGACTGCTCCACCCCGCGTCTGAGGGACTGAAATATACAGCGTATAGTCGAAGTTTGCAATCTTTGATACTAAGCAGACAGTCGTCCTTCGAGTGCTACACTGCCCACATAGGCTCTACGTCGCACTTAAGCAAACTCACATAACACTTTGCAATGAACTTTTGCTCGAACTGCGGAAACACTGTTTCACTCCAAATACCACCCGACGATAATCGTTTGCGGCACGTATGCGAACAGTGCAGTACCGTTCACTATCAAAATCCCAAGATGGTTGTTGGCAGTATTCCTTTTTGGGATCACGACGGCGATCAAAAGATTTTGCTGTGTCGACGCGCTATAGAACCGCGACACGGCTACTGGACGCTACCCGCTGGATTCATGGAAAACAATGAAACCACCTCTGAAGCAGCCGCGCGTGAAACGCTGGAAGAGGCTGGTGCAAACATAGAAATGCACGAGCTTTATACCTTGCTGAATGTACCTCACGTACAACAAGTGCATCTTTTTTATCGTGCACGTTTGTTAGATCTGAATTTTTCAGCAGGCACTGAAAGTCTGGAAGTTAAACTTTTTTCAGAATCAGATATACCGTGGGAAGACCTCGCCTTCCCAACGGTATCGAAAACATTAAAACTTTTTTTCGCCGATCTTGCTACTCACAAAAATCCGCAATTGTTTGGATTTCACTCATTCGATATACGCAAGTCAATCAACGCGTAAAGATTAATCACTATCACCAACTGACTTCACGTTCCGGAGTGGCGGTGATTTTATGGATGGATAGATCCGCACCTTCGTATTCTTCTTCGGGGTCAAGTCGAATACCAACAGTCTTCTTAAGTACGCCATAAATAAGAAGACCCCCTAACGATGCAATGACGATACCTAGCAAGGTGCCGATCGCTTGCGACATCAGTGACACACCACCTAATCCGCCTAAGGACTGCAAACCAAAAATTCCTGCAGCGATCCCGCCCCACGCACCGCATAAACCATGCAACGGCCAAACGCCCAGCACATCGTCAATCTTCCAGCGGTTTTGGGTCAGCGTAAATAACCAAACAAAAATGAAGCCTGCCATACCTCCGGTTACCAGCGCCCCCAAGGGATGCATTAAATCTGAACCTGCACACACTGCGACCAAACCAGCGAGTGGGCCGTTATAAGTAAATCCCGGATCATTCTTGCCCATCACAACCGCAACTAACGTACCGCCGACCATCGCCATCAACGAATTCATCGCAACCAAACCATTCATCTTGTCGAGGGTCTGCGCGCTCATCACATTAAAACCAAACCAACCTACCGCTAATATCCACGCACCCAGCGCTAAAAATGGAATGCTCGACGGTGGATGAGCAGCGACTGCGCCATCACCGGAATATCGTCCCCGACGTGAGCCCAACAAAATCACAGCCGGTAACGCGGCCCAACCGCCGACCGCATGAACAACTACTGAACCTGCAAAGTCATGAAAAGCAAAACCATAATTTGCTTCAAGCCAAGCCTGAATTCCAAAACGCTGGTTCCAAGCAATGCCTTCAAAAAATGGATACACCAGACCCACCAGCAATGCAGTCGCGACTAATTGCGGATGAAAGCGTGCTCGCTCAGCAATGCCGCCCGAAATAATCGCTGGAATGGCTGCTGCAAATGTCAGCAGGAAAAAGAACTTCACCATTTCAAAGCCACTTTTGGCAGAAAGTTCTTCGGCACCGACAAAAAAATGTACACCGTAAGCGATGTAATAACCCACAAAGAAATAAGCCATGGTGGAAACCGCAAAATCCACTAATATTTTCACTAGCGCATTGACTTGGTTTTTTTTGCGAACCGTGCCCAGCTCCAAAAAGGCAAACCCCGCATGCATAGCAAGGATCATGATGGCGCCCAACATGATAAAAAGCGTGTCGGCGCCGCTGTGGAATGCATCCATGACTACTCCCTAATAAGGTGCAAAAATAATTGCTGGAGCTTTTGCAATAGCAATTTTCGTTCCATTTTGGTGCTACTTAGCAAAAATTTTTAACTCTTTGAAATACATGGTTTTATTTTTATTCGCTTTTCTTTAGATGAGATGTCGCACATAGTTAGTGCGCAATAGTTACCTAAATTGGTGAGCTAGATGATCCCTTGGTTGGAACCTGACACACCGTTTCCTGATATCGATCAGGCATTGACCGAAGCCGACGGCGCACCGGGTTTACTGGCTGCTGGCTCAGACCTGTCGCCCAATCGGTTGTTAGATGCCTATAAAAACGGCATCTTTCCATGGTTTTCTGATAACCAGCCTGTACTTTGGTGGAGTACTGATCCACGCATGGTGCTGCGCATTGAGGACTTTCGCATCTCGCGAAGCCTAACTAAAACACTAAAAAAAATTGATCGCAGTATGAGAAATGGTGGTCAATGGACGCTACGTTTTGATTCTGCTTTTCAAGATGTCATTCATGCGTGCGCGCAGCCGCGCGACGGTAGCGATGGGACCTGGATATCGAATCAAATCATTGAAGGGTATTGCGCATTGCACAAGATGGGGCATGCCCATTCATCAGAGCTGTGGTTTGATAACCACCTTGTCGCCGGAGCCTATGGTGTCAGCATAGGGAAAATGTTTTATGGTGAGTCCATGTTTGCACTCGTGCCGGACGGGTCCAAGGTCGCGCTCGCTTATTTGGTTGATTTTCTGAGTCACCATGGAGTGAAGATGATTGACTGCCAGCAGGAAACGTCACATCTGGCCTCGCTAGGTGCCAAACCAATACGCCGTGCTGAATTCATTGCGCTAATGAAAACTGCGATTTCTGAGCCCGATATACAGAATTGGCGGCCTAGACAACTGTTTGCAGAAGGACCGCACGACAAAAGCGCAAGCTTCAGTGTAGGATTAAGCTCAATTTCAACAAACTCACAGCCTGAAGAGACCCCATGACGCACCTGAAGGACCTGCCCTTCTCGACGCTACAGTTTTACGCGACGGCACCCTACCCGTGCAGCTATCTTGAAAACCGTCAAGCACGCTCTCAAGTTGCTACTCCTTCGCATCTGATCAATGCAGATGTGTATTCAGAGCTGGTAAAAAATGGTTTTCGTCGCAGTGGAATTTTTACTTATCGCCCTTACTGCGATGGCTGTCAGGCGTGCACGCCCGTGCGAGTCAATGTTGATGAATTCGTCGCCAATCGTAGTCAGCGTCGTGCATGGAAGCAGCATCAGTTATTGACCACGGGTGTTTCTAAGCTCGCTTATGTGCAAGAGCATTACGAACTGTATCTTCGCTATCAATCAGCTCGCCATGCAGGTGGTGGCATGGATCAAGATAGTCGCGATCAGTACGCACAATTTTTATTGCAAAGTAAAGTCAACACACGACTGGTCGAATTTCGCGAGCCCGATGGCCAGCTACGCATGGTGAGCATCATCGATGTATTGGATGATGGCTTATCTTCTGTTTATACTTTCTTTGATCCAGATGAAGAGCGTGCCAGCTTTGGCACTTACAACGTGTTGTGGCAAATTGAGCAGGCACGTCAATTGGGTATTTCTTACGTCTATTTAGGCTACTGGATATCGCAAAGCGAAAAGATGGCCTACAAAACAAATTTCAAGCCCATCGAAGCTTTGCGCAAGGGTCATTGGGAAGCACTCTGAGCGACTGAGCAGTCGAAGGTAAAATAGCCAGCTTCTACTGGCTTTTTTTATCAGTCACTCACAGGCCGTCGTTGTGTCGAATAAAACTCTCTACTCCCTAGCCCGTCCCTTACTGTTCTCTCTCGATCCTGAGACCGCACACAACCTGACTCTGCCATTACTGCGTTCTGCCGCGCGCTTGGGTATGGCGCAGCTCGTTTCAACACGTATTCGCGATCCCCGAAAAATCATGGGGCTAACCTTTCCTAATGCAGTCGGCTTAGCGGCTGGTCTGGATAAAGATGGCGCCTATATCGATGGCCTTGCCGCGCTAGGCTTTGGGTTTATTGAAGTGGGTACCGTTACTCCACGTGCACAACCTGGCAATCCAAAACCACGGATGTTCCGCTTGCCTTCAGCACAAGCGCTAATCAACCGTATGGGATTTAACAACGGTGGGGTCGATGCTTTTGTGCGGAATGTACAGTCCTCACGCTACTACCAAGAAGGCCAAGGCATACTCGGCTTAAACATCGGTAAAAATGCCGATACGCCAATTGAACGCGCGACGGAAGATTACCTACTTTGTTTTGAAAAAGTGTATCCCTACGCTTCCTATATAACGGTCAATATTTCTTCACCAAATACTAAAAATCTTCGGCAATTGCAGCAGTCGAGCGAACTCGATGGCTTGCTATCGCAACTAAAAGCAGCGCAAACAAGGCTAAGTGATCAGCATGGTCGCTACGTACCCGTTGCACTAAAAATCGCACCCGATTTAGATGAAGAACAGATACACACTATCGCTGATGCGCTGCGCCGTCATCGCATCGATGGCGTGATTGCCACCAACACCACGATCACGCGCGATGCGGTGCAAGGTATGTCTCATGCAGAAGAAACGGGCGGGCTATCAGGTGCACCCGTGTTGGAATTATCAAATAAGGTAATACGCGGCTTACATCTCGCATTAGCTCATGAACTACCTATCATAGGCGCAGGAGGTATCCTAAGCGCTGCTGATGCGACATCTAAAATTACAGCAGGTGCCGATCTGGTGCAACTCTACACGGGCTTAATTTATCGCGGCCCCGCGCTCGTATCAGAATGTGCACACGCTATCGCTATGACTCGCTAGAAAACTACAGGTCAACGAGATTTTGAATTTACTGAGTAAGCTGAAAAACAAACATTGGAGACAACTATGGAAAAAATAAAACTAGGCACCAGCGATTTACACGTCTCAAAAATCTGCTTGGGTACGATGACCTTTGGCGAACAAAATACTGAGGCTGAAGGCCATAGCCAACTCGACTATGCGCTTGAGCGCGGCATCAATTTTATCGATACCGCTGAACTCTACCCAGTGATGCCGAGTGCAGAGACTTATTCATCCACCGAAAGCATTATCGGCAATTGGCTGAAAAAATCGGGGCAACGTAAAAATGTTGTGCTAGCGACGAAAATTGCTGGCCCCTCAAAATTTATGACGTGGATTCGTAACGGGGAAAATAATTTCGATCGTAAAAATATTCGCGCCGCTGTTGAAGCTAGCTTAAAGCGCCTGCAAACAGATTACATCGATCTCTACCAATTACATTGGCCTAGCCGTAACGTTCCGGTTTTTGGGCAGTTATTTTTTAATCCTGAGCATGATCGTCCTTGCGTGGCGATCGAAGAAACCCTTCATGTACTTCAAGAGTTGATAGCAGAAGGAAAAATTCGTTACATCGGCGTTTCGAATGAAAGCTCGTGGGGCGTGTCAGAATTTGTCCACCGTTCACAAGCCATGGGCTTGCCTCGCATCGTGTCGATACAAAACGGCTACCACTTAGCGAATCGTAGTTTTGAAAGCGGGTTAGATGAAACCTGTTACCACGAAGAGGTAGGTATGTTGGCGTATAGCCCACTAGCTTTCGGTCAATTGACAGGTAAGTACATAGAAAACCCGCAGGCAGAGGGACGGCTTACGCATTTCCCTGCAAACTGGAGCCCTCGCTATTTGCGCCCACTCGTGCTGGAAGCCACCAAGCGTTATATGAAAATCGCAAAAGACAATGGCATGACTGCGACTCAACTCGCTCTCGCCTGGTGCTACACCCGCTGGTTTATTGCTTCAACCATCATTGGCGCAACATCGATTGATCAACTAGCTTACGACATTGATGCCTACTCCATCAAACTATCAGATGACGTTGTCAAGCAGATCAATGCGGTTCATGCGGAATTCATGAACCCGGGTCAATAAGAAATTCGTTGGGAAGTTCTGTGAATGTTTGGTGAGTCCGGCAACGAACTCACCAAGCAATGAGAGGACCCACAATAATGCCCCAGGTCGCTAGGGCTAAAAAGAAGGCTAGCATCACAGCAGCACTGCCGAGATCTTTGGCATTTTTTGAAAGTGGATTTCTGTCGAGAGAAACACGATCCACCACCGCTTCAATCGCTGAGTTGAGTAACTCAATAATCAGCACCAGCAGCAACACTGCAATTAATGCCAGTCGTTCAAGTGACGTAACTGGTAAAAATAACGCAATCACAATGCCTGGCACTGCAATCATCATCTCTTGACGAAAAGCGTGCTCATGCTTCCACGCTGCGCGAAATCCATCAATCGAATAAAACATCGCTGAAAAAATTCGCTTGAATCCGCTTTTACTCTTGAATTCGCTAACAGGTTGACCGAGATCGCTCATAAATCAGGATTTTGTTTTTTCTTGATAAAGCTCCCGGAAGGTCTTTCCAGAAGGAGCTGGCATGTCGCGATTATCAGTCCATCCCGCGGCCAATGGCAATGAATGAATTAAACGTTGTTGTCCGCCCATGAATTTGAGCATTCGCGCGGCTATTTTAGTAGCAAATCGATAAAGCGCCGGCCGCTTTGTCACAAATGCCCACATTCCAAAAGCAAAATACTCAAAACCCGGACGTAATCCGCGATCGAACTGCTTCTCTCTCAATTTTCTGAGTAAATCCGGCAATGGAATTTTCACCGGACACGCAACGTGACATTCACCGCACAAGGTCGATGCGTGTGGCAGGTCGAGCGTTTTCTCAATGCCCACGTAAGAAGGGGTCAGTACACTACCCATAGGTCCTGGATAAACCCAGCCATAGGAGTGACCCCCAATTTTTTGATACACGGGGCAATGATTCATACAGGCGCCGCATCGTATGCAGCGCAGCATGTCTTGAAATTCGCTACCGATGAGGCTAGTTCGACCTGCATCGACTAAAACGAAATACATGTGCTCGGGCCCATCTTTTTCATCACTGGCACGTGGCCCCGTGAGTAAAGAAAAATAATTCGAAATCGACTGACCTGTTGCTGAGCGTGGTAATAAACGCATCACCGTTGCCAGATCGGATAAGGTAGGCAAAACTTTTTCAATACCTGTTACCACCACGTGCACCTTTGGCGGCATAACGGTACACATCCCCTCATTGCCTTCATTCGTTACGACTGCAACGGATCCCGACTCAGCAATAATGAAATTACCGCCAGTGACGCCCATATCCGCCGATAAAAATTGTGGGCGCAACATGTCGCGCGCTTCACGTGTCATTTCTGTGATGTCTGTCAATCGCGGTTTTTGGTGCACTCTTGCGAAAAGATCTGCCACTTCTTCTTTATCTTTATGAATAACAGGTGCAATGATGTGCGAGGGTGGTTCGTTATCGTTAATTTGCAGGATGTATTCACCCAAATCCGTCTCAACTGGCGTGATACCTGCCTCTTCCAGAGCGTGATTCAGCTGCATCTCTTCTGACACCATCGATTTCGACTTGGTGACTTTTTTCACACCATGCTTTTTAGCGATTTCAACTACCAGTTTTGATGCTTGTTCGGCAGTCTCCGCATAAAGTACTGTCGCACCCCGTCGTGTGGCTTCTTTTTCAAACGTCGCTAACCAGACATCCAGGTTTTCGATAGCTCGCATGCGACGTTCAGTGGCTGCATCACGCGTCGCTTCGAAATCATCTAGCTCAGTAATCGCTTGCGCACGCGAAGCGACAAATCGACCCGCAAATTTTTTGAGTGTTTGTTGTAGTCGCTGATCCGCCAGTTTTTCTCCGGCGCGCGACTTGAAATGCATTGTCTGAACTTGCATCACACATCTCCTGATAGAACTTGAGCAACATGCAGTACGCGCGTTTTAGTATCACCCGTGCGACGCAGTCGACCTTCAATATTTAGCATACAGCCCAGATCACCTAGCACCACGGCATCCGCACCACTAGCATGAATATTCGCGCATTTATCATCAACGATGGCGGTAGATATATCGCCGTATTTGACGGCAAAGGTACCGCCAAAACCGCAACATACTCGCGCTTCATCCATCTCTTTTAATTCAACGCCGGCGCGTTTAGCTAATAATTCGCGCGGCTGCTTTTGTACGCCCAACTCGCGCAAGCCCGAGCATGAATCATGATACGTAATCGTTCCTTTAAAACTACCCGCGGTAGGTGGTGGTAGCGTCTGCAAATTAACTACGCTGGCAAGAAAATCAGTGAGCTCATATACACGCGACTTCACCTTTGCCAAGCGCTCCAACAATCTAGGATGGCCTGCGAACAAATCATCGTAATGGGTCTTGATGGTGCCACCGCACGAGCCGGAAGGGATAACGATGTAGTCGAAGCTTTCAAACTCATCGAGAAATTTCTCAGCTAATTCACGGGCGGCCGCTTTGTTACCGCCGCTGTAGGCCGGTTGTCCGCAGCAGGTCTGACTGGCCGGAACAACCACCTCGCAACCAGCAGACTCCAACAGTTTGATCGCAGAGAAGCCTATCTCTGGACGCATTACATCGATCAAACAAGTTACGAATAATCCGACGCGCATTCTCTGTCTCCATGAATTCAGGGCATTCACCCAACAAGGTCAAAGCCAGCGGCACACTATCGGCCGCTTGGTTACAAGCTTTGATGGGCATTTTTTTTAGTGCAGTGATTATCAATGGATAAACCCACCTTGTGGCATCACATCCCCATGAAATAAATTTGCCCAGGCAGCTGAAATCTTTATCCTCTGTCTTGTAATGGCGTTTCACATTGTGGTATAAACTATTTATTGCATCGCATCAAATGAACCATGAAACACGACTCTCCTGCTAACAGCGACAAGACTTCTATTCAGGTGATCGAGCGGATGATGGCCCTGCTGGATGCCCTAGCCAGCTACCCGGATCCCGTCAGCCTTAAAGAATTAGCGACAGCCACTGGTCTACATCCATCGACTGCTCACCGCATTTTGAACGATATGGTGGCCAAACGTTTCGTAGATCGATCAGAGCCAGGCACCTATCGTTTGGGAATGCGTCTTTTAGAACTCGGCAATATCGTTAAAAGTCGCCTGAATGTCCGCGAGGCGGCGCTGCCGTACATGCAAGCCTTACATCGCAAGACCCAACAAACCGTCAATCTCTCGGTTCGTCAGGGAGATGAGATTGTGTATATCGACAGAGCGTTTTCGGAACGCTCTGGTATGCAGGTCGTGCGTGCCATTGGTGGCCGCGCCCCACTGCACCTGACGTCCATCGGTAAACTTTTCCTATCCGTTGATGATGCCAAATTGGTTCGCGCCTACGCAACTCGAACAGGCCTTGCAGGAAATAATAAGAATTCGATCACTGATCTGGCCAAACTCGAGCGAGAACTATCGTTAGTTCGCGCGCGCGGCTATGCACGCGATAACGAAGAACTAGAGTTGGGTGTGCGCTGTATGGCCGCTGGTGTCCGCGACGACGCAGGCCGGCTGATTGCAGGGTTGTCTATCTCAGCGCCGGCCGATAGACTAAGTGATGACTGGCTGGATGATTTGATCACAACCACAACCGATATCTCATCCGTATTGGGATTTCGCGCTACCTAATCTGAATAGTCTCAGTAGCGATGAAAAGCTATTTAGCTAACTCCGAAATATAAAAAAAGCGAACCATAGGTTCGCTTTTTTTATTCTTCATTAAGAACACGTTAACTACGATTCGAAGCACGCAGTGACATCGCTGATGCGCCGCGATTCTCTAGCCATTTGCGTATGCGACCCGCATCAGCCAAACGAGATTGCTTACTCTTCGAGTCAAGGAAGATCATCACAACAGGTCGACCTGACACATGGACTTGCATAACTAAGCAACGTCCCGCTTCAGAAATGTAACCCGTCTTTTGCAGGCCAATTTCCCAATCAGGGTTTTCAATCAAACCATTCGAATTGCGGTACTGAAGCATACGGCCACCGGGATCAACCACGTAGCGACTATCCGTTGAATATTGACGAATCAAAGGATGTTGATAGGCCGCCATAACGAGCTTTGCCAAATCGCGCGCACTCGAGACGTTAGAACTTGATAGACCAGTGGAGTCAGAAAAACGTGAACCCGCCATGCCTAATGCCATCGCCTTGGCATTCATCGCCGCCACAAAGGCGCTAATACCACCCGGGTAGTGACGACCCAACGCAGCCGCAGCGCGATTTTCTGAACTCATCAAAGCAATGTGCAACATGTTCGAGCGCGAAAGCTGTGAACCTACGCGCAGACGCGAATGACTAAACTTCTCACGATCCACATCATCTTCGGTGACAGTGAGAATTTCATCCAGATCTTGATTTGCCTCGACCACGACCAAACTTGTCATGAGCTTAGTAATCGAAGCAATCGGCAATGAAATTTCAGCATTTTTCTCGAACAAAACCTCGTTGGTTGTGTGATCGAGCACCAATGCCGCATTTGAATTGAGATCGAGGGGATCACGGGTTAAGCTGAGACCAGCCAAATCACCCGCGGTAACCATAGGAGGAACACCCGACAAAGCAGCAGCGAATGCTACGCGTTGAAAGCCGCCCTTGCGCTTACCCGGCACCGCCAAGCTGGCATTAATAACCCTTCCGCGATGCTTGGACTTAGCCGATTTCGCTGAGGATAATGATTTTTTACTAACCGTCTTTTCTGCTTTTTGGCTATTAGCACCCTCAACCAACGGGGTGAATAAGACGACTGCAAGCGCTAAAGCGCCCGCTTTTCTGGCAATGCTGCGCATCCCGACTCCATACTTTGATGCAAAAATTTGGTTGCAGTTTAGCAAAATTCCAAAAAACCGCAAGTGAATTAAAGGCTTAGGTGAAGTAATTAAACA
>JAIPCX010000029.1 GCA_021737945.1 Polynucleobacter sp. | reverse complement strand
TGATACGCTAAAATCCGTCGTTTTTGGCCAGTATCCGGCGAATTCACGGAACGGTCAGTGCCCTTAAGGCGAAGCACGCCATTATAGCAAACGCTAACCCTGGCAAAATAATTAAAAATTTATTAATAAAATGCAACTTCAACGACGTATCAAGGTATGAATTCCCAACCCACCGCAGCACCGAGCACCCACGACGGCCAAAAAATAGCCGCTCCTTTATTGCCCATTTCTGATGCAGTGCGCCATGCGCTCGAGATCATCAAACGCGGTGTTGATGAATTGCTGATCGAATCAGAGTTTGCGCAAAAATTGGCGGCTTCTGAAAAAAGTGGCAACCCTCTTCGCATCAAGCTGGGTTTAGATCCTACTGCGCCTGATTTGCACCTGGGTCACACGGTCGTCTTGAACAAGATGCGCCAATTGCAGGACCTAGGTCACACGGTGATTTTTCTTATTGGTGACTTTACGTCGATGATTGGTGATCCCTCGGGTCGCAATATCACGCGCCCACCGCTGACACGCGAACAAATTGAACAAAACGCCAAGACCTATTTCGCTCAAGCGAGTTTAGTGCTGGATCCTGCACGTACTGAGATTCGTTATAACTCCGAATGGTGCGATCAACTCGGCGCACGCGGCATGATAGAGCTCTCTTCGCGTTATACCGTTGCACGAATTTTGGAGCGCGAAGATTTTTCTAAACGCTTTAAAGCAGGTACGCCAATTTCAGTGCACGAACTTTTGTATCCACTGATGCAGGGCTATGACTCGGTCGCGCTTAAATCCGATCTTGAAATCGGCGGTACTGATCAGAAATTTAATTTATTAGTCGGACGTGAACTGCAAAAAGATTACGGTCAACCACAGCAATGTATTTTGACCATGCCTTTGCTTGAGGGTTTGGATGGCGTTGAAAAAATGTCCAAGTCAAAAGGTAATTACATTGGCATTACCGAGCCAGGTAACACCATGTTTGCCAAGGTGATGAGTATCTCGGATGTGATGATGTGGCGTTATTACGAGCTACTGTCATTTAGACCGATGGCTGAGATTGAAAAATTTAAACAAGAGATTGAGGGCGGTCGTAATCCACGCGATATCAAAGTCATGCTGGCCCAGGAAATTGTGGAACGTTTTCATTCACGACAAGCGGCTGAAGACGCCTTGGCCGACTTTGATCATCGTGCGCGTGGCGGTATTCCCGACGAAATACCTGAAGTAGCCGTTAGTGGTGCGCCGCTTGGTATTGGCCAATTGTTAAAGCAAGCTAATTTATGTCCTTCTTCCTCCGAGGCTTTGCGTATGGTTGAGCAAGGCGGTGTACGTATGGACGGCGTAACTATCACTGACAAAGCACTGAAAGTCGATGCAGGTAGTTTTGTGCTGCAAGTCGGTAAGCGTAAGTTTGCACGCGTGACCTTGTCTTGATTGCTTTGCTACAGAGAGTGTCGGAGGCCTCGGTACGAGTCGACGGCGAACTTATTGGTCGTATCGACCAAGGCTTACTTATTTTTTTATGCGCCGAACGTAATGACACTGAAAAAGAAGCCGATGCCTTGCTGGCTAAATTACTGGCCTATCGCGTGTTTTATGATGCCGACGGCAAAATGAATTTAAATGTGGCACAAGTTAACGGCGGCGTGCTGTTAGTGCCGCAATTTACGCTTGCCGCTGATACGCGTTCTGGTACCCGTCCATCGTTTACTCCCGCAGCACCGCCTGCTTTAGCGCGTCAGTTGTTTGACTATGTCGTCGATCGTGCTCGCACCATGCATTCAGTAGTAGAGACGGGACAATTCGGCACAGATATGAAAGTGGCACTCATCAATGATGGTCCAGTCACTTTTTGGCTGCATCTGCCACCTACTCATTTAGGCTAGTTATGGAAATTTTGTTGATACGTCACGGCGAAACAGATTGGAATCGTGCACGTCGCATGCAAGGCCATATTGATATTCCTTTAAATAATGAAGGGCTACGACAGGCTAAAGCGTTGGGCGCCGCATTGGCCTCAGAAAAACTCGATGCGATTTACACCAGTGATTTACAACGTGCCAAACTGACTGCGCAAGCCGTGGCGGATATTCATCAGATGCCATTAATCATTGATGAGCAATTACGTGAGCGTTGTTATGGCGTGTTTGAAGGATTGAAGTACAGAGAAGTTGCAGAACAATTTCCGGACGAATTCGCGCTTTGGCAAGCGCGTGATTTGCATGCTCGTTTTCCTGCGGGTGAGCGTGAAGCTGAGACGCTGCATGATTTTCATCAGCGTTCAGTCAATGCGGTAACTACTATCGTCAAAAATAATCCTGCAAACCGCATGCTCATACTGACGCATGGTGGCGTGCTGGATTGCCTCTACCGCGAAGCGATGGGAATGCCAGTCGATGCTAAGCGTGAGTTTGGGATTATCAATGCAGCGATTAATCGACTGCATTGGGATGGAAAAAAATACACTATATTGCAGTGGGCCGATGCTACTCATCTTGAGGGCAACGGTCTTGATGAAATCGATCGCACTCATCCAGCGGCATGAAAGCTGGTTTGTCACTCCGGATAAAATAAGCCCTCTGCCTGAACTGTTCACTTGATATCCATGAATATCGGCCCCTATCAACTTCGCAACAATGTCTTTGTCGCACCCATGGCGGGTGTGACTGATAGGCCATTTCGCCAGTTGTGCAAAGAACTGGGCGCGGGTTATGCCGTCTCAGAGATGGCTGCATCTAATCCACGCGTGATGGCCAGTGTAAAAACAGCGCGACGGATTAATCACGAAGGTGAGATGGAACCCAAAGCGGTGCAGATCGCCGGCGCTGATCCTGTGATGTTGGCGGAAGCGGCGCGCTTTAATGTTGATCGTGGTGCGCAGATCATTGATATCAACATGGGCTGCCCCGTAAAAAAAGTTTGTAATAACTGGTGTGGCTCAGCCTTGCTGCGTGATGAAATTTTGGTCGCGCGTTTGCTAGAAGCGGTAGTCAGTGCAGTGGACGTGCCTGTGACGCTGAAGTTTCGTACAGGCTGGGATCGGCAAACTAAAAATGCATTAACGATTGCGCGTATTGCAGAAGAAAGCGGTATCGCGATGCTGACTTTGCATGGCCGTACACGCGCAGATGGTTATTCCGGTGAAGCAGAGTACGACACCATTGCAGCGGTTAAGGCTGCGAGTGGTCTTCCGGTGGTGGCCAACGGCGACATCGACACACCTTTCAAAGCAAAATTCGTTTTAGAAAAGACCGGTGCGGATGCAGTGATGATAGGCCGTGCCGCGCAAGGTCGCCCATGGATCTTTCGCGAAATAGCACATTACTTGCAAACGGCCACCGTTTTGCCTGCGCCGTATGTTGAGGAAGTCAGACGACTGATGTCAGCGCATTTGCAAGCGCATTATGCGTTTTATGGTGAGTATCTGGGTGTTCGAACAGCGCGCAAACATATTGGTTGGTATGTGCGTGATTTACTTGGTGGAGAAATTTTTCGACAACGCATGAACCTAATTGAAGCATGTGACACTCAGCTGGCGGCAGTCGACGAATTTTTCGAATCGCAATTGGCGTTGGGCGAGCGGTTACAATATGCCCCCGCCGTTGAAAAGCTGGCCGCGTGAACCGATTACTCCTCCATAGCAAGCATGAGCAAAGAGCATATTCAAGAAGTCGTCAAAAAAAGTCTCGAAAGATACTTTCGAGATCTGGGCGAGCAGGAGCCATCCAATGTCTATGAGATGGTGATTGCGACGGTTGAAAAGCCTCTGCTTGAGGCGGTGATGATGCGCGCCGAGGGTAACCAATCTCATGCCGCAGAAATGTTGGGAATAAACAGAAATACCTTGCGCAAAAAGCTACAGCAACACGATTTGCTCTGAACTCGCCTGGAACATCCTCATGATCAAACAAGCATTAATTTCCGTGTCCGACAAGACTGGAGTACTCGAATTCGCGCGCGCCCTGGCCGCGATGAATGTCAAGCTTCTCTCTACCGGTGGCACCGCTAAATTATTGGCTGACCATGGTTTGGAAGTAACGGAAGTAGCCGATTACACCGGTTTCCCGGAAATGCTAGATGGTCGTGTCAAAACACTGCACCCCAAAGTGCACGGCGGCCTACTTGCGCGCCGTGATTTTCCTACGCACATGCAGGCGCTTGAACAACATGCGATTCCTGTGATTGATATGGTGGTAGTTAATCTTTATCCCTTTCAGCAAACCGTCGCTAAAGATCAGTGTTCTTTAGAAGATGCGATAGAAAATATTGATATCGGTGGCCCAGCGATGCTGCGTTCATCAGCAAAAAATCATAAAGACGTTGTCGTGATTTGCGATCCTTTGGATTATGAGTGCGTGCTAGACGAAATGAAGATGCATCAAGGTAAGGTGAGTTATGAAACTCGCTTTGCATTGGCAAAAAAAGTGTTTGCACATACCTCGAGTTACGACGGTGCCATTACCAACTATTTGAGTTCTCTGGGTGCCGACCTATCGCACACCACTCGTTCACCCTATCCCGACACATTAAATTTACAGTTCACCAAAGTGCAGGAAATGCGCTATGGAGAAAATCCACACCAATCAGCCGCGTTTTATCGCGATAGTGGTGCATTGGCTGGCTCACTAGCGAACTACCACCAATTACAAGGTAAAGAACTCTCGTACAACAATATTGCCGATGCGGATGCAGCATGGGAATGTGTAAAATCCTTTGATGGTCACGCTTGCGTCATCATCAAACACGCCAATCCTTGTGGTGTGGCTGAGGGTGGCGATGCGGCATCTGCTTATGCGAAAGCGTTTCAGACCGATCCCACATCCGCTTTCGGCGGCATTATTGCTTTTAACTGCGAAGTCGATGCCACCGCAGCAGAAGCGGTAGCTAAGCAATTTGTTGAAGTACTGATTGCGCCATCGTTTACTGCCGATGCGTTAAAGCTTTTCGAGGCTAAGCAAAATGTACGCTTACTGCAAATACCTTTGGCACGTGAGCAGAATGCGTGGGATATGAAGCGCGTTGGTGGCGGGCTGTTATTACAAGCGCCTGATGCAAAAAATGTTTTGCTCAGCGAATTTAAAATCGTCAGTAAAAAACAGCCCAGTCCAGCGCAATTGAATGACATGTTGTTTGCCTGGCGCGTCGCTAAATTTGTGAAATCGAATGCGATTGTATTTTGCGGTAATGGCATGACTCTGGGTGTGGGTGCAGGACAAATGAGTCGTGTGGATTCAGCGCGCATTGCGTCGATTAAAGCGCAAAATGCAGGGCTTACACTCGCTGGCTCTGCCGTCGCTTCTGATGCGTTCTTTCCATTCCGCGATGGCCTCGATGTGGTGGTTGCAGCTGGCGCAACCGCGGTCGTACAACCCGGTGGTTCTATGCGCGATCAGGAAGTTATCGATGCGGCAAATGAACACGGCATCATCATGGCGCTCACCGGCACGCGACACTTCCGGCATTAATCTAGATTAATCGGTTGCATTGAATGCCAGCATGGAGCACAAGCACCCCGAGCGACCGCTGCTGTCATAATGGGTCATGAAAATTCTTGGCATTGATCCTGGTCTGCGGGTTACCGGCTTTGGAGTTATTCGCAAAGAAGGGCAGCGACTTTCCTATATTGCATCGGGGACGATTCAGGTACCCGATGGCGACTTACCCTCGCGACTCAAGGTCATTCTTGAGGGCGTAGGGCAAGTGGTTAGTAACTATCAACCCGATTGTGCTGCGATCGAAATCGTTTTTTCTAACGTCAATCCCCAATCAACGCTGTTACTCGGCCAAGCACGGGGTGCGGCCATTTGTGGTTTGGTCAGCGCTCAGTTATCGGTCGCCGAGTACACCGCATTGCAAGTTAAAAAAGCCGTGGTGGGGCAAGGTAAGGCGCAAAAATCACAAGTGCAAGCGATGGTTCAACGATTGCTGAAATTAGAAGGTCTGCCGGGTACCGATGCGGCCGACGCGCTGGGTGTGGCCATTTGTCACGCACATAGTGGTGTAGGTTTGGCGACGCTGGCAGGATTAGCACCTGACTTAGCAAAAAAAGGTTTACGTGTGCGTGGCGGCCGTTTGATCGGATGAGACAGCTAGTTGCTACTGCCGCCCTGATCGCTGTTTATTTTTTACTGCGAGATATTTCATGATTGGTCGTCTCTCTGGCGTGTTGGTCGACAAGAACCCATTGCATTTATTAGTCGATTGCAATGGCGTTGGCTATGAAGTCAGCGTACCCATGAGCACGTTTTACAATCTTCCTGCGCCCGGTGAAAAAATTACACTGCTGACTCATATGGTGGTGCGAGAAGATGCGCAATTACTGTATGGTTTTGGGTCAGCGCAAGAGCGGGAGTTATTTCGCGAATTAATCAAAATCTCAGGTGTGGGTGCGCGCACGGCCTTGTCTATTTTGTCCGGCATGTCAGTGGCAGATTTGGCGCAAGCTGTTAGCTTGCAAGAGGTCGGTCGTTTAACTCGAATTCCCGGCATCGGTAAAAAGACCGGTGAACGTTTGCTGCTTGAACTCAAAGGCAAACTTGGCGCAGATCTGGGGCCGGGTGCAGTGGCACCAAACGATAATGCCGATGTATTAAATGCCTTACTGGCCTTGGGCTATTCTGAAAAAGAAGGCTTGCTCGCATTAAAGCAGGTGCCCGCCGGAAGTTCCGTTTCCGATGGCATACGGCATGCGCTGAAAGCCTTGTCTAAGGCCTGAGTCGCCATCATCAGGCTACAATGCAGCCATGAGTATTCAGACCGACGATTTCAGCGAGCAGCGCATTATTGATGCCAAGCCAACTTCGCCTAACGAAGAAGCGATTGAGCGAGCGCTACGGCCGCACAAGCTCGATGAGTACGTAGGCCAGGAAAAAATTCGCAGTCAGTTGGAAATTTTTATCACCGCCGCCCGTCAGCGTGGCGAAGCGCTCGATCACACCTTATTGTTTGGCCCTCCCGGTTTAGGTAAAACAACACTGGCCCACATCATCGCGCGCGAAATGGGTGTGAATCTACGTCAGACATCTGGCCCCGTGCTAGAACGCGCAGGCGATCTCGCTGCCTTACTCACCAATCTCGAAGCGAATGATGTGCTCTTCATCGATGAGATACATCGCTTGTCGCCGGTGGTGGAAGAAATTTTGTATCCGGCACTCGAGGATTACCAGATCGATATCATGATAGGTGAAGGTCCAGCAGCACGATCGGTGCGGTTAGATTTGCAGCCCTTTACTTTAGTCGGTGCGACTACGCGTGCTGGTATGTTGACCAATCCTTTGCGCGATCGTTTTGGCATCGTTGCACGACTTGAGTTTTACACACCTGAGCAACTCGCACGGATTGTGACTCGTAGTGCGGCGCTACTGCATACGCCGATTGATAACGATGGTTCATTAGAAATCGCAAAACGCAGCCGTGGTACGCCACGGATTGCGAATCGACTGTTGCGCCGAGTGCGTGA
The DNA here is from genome assembly GCA_021737945.1 of Polynucleobacter sp. Classification (GTDB taxonomy): domain Bacteria; phylum Pseudomonadota; class Gammaproteobacteria; order Burkholderiales; family Burkholderiaceae_D; genus Pernthalerella. The sequence continues at coordinate 22,165 of JAIPCX010000029.1, read as the reverse complement.
TTACGCTGAAGTTAAAGGCAAGGGCGATGTCACCAAAGCGATGGCCGATGCCGCATTGCAGATGTTGGATGTTGATCCGGTCGGTTTTGATTTAATGGATCGTAAGTTGTTAGAGGCGGTGCTGTTTAAATTCAGCGGCGGTCCAGTGGGTTTAGATAATTTGGCCGCTGCTATCGGAGAAGAGCGCGATACGATAGAAGATGTGCTCGAACCCTATCTCATACAACAGGGCTATTTACAGCGTACACCACGTGGACGAATTGCTACACCGATTGCCTATAAACATTTTGGTGTGGCAGCACCGCGCACGAGTCCGAATGGTGATCTGTGGGATTCTGAATAATTCTGATGAATGGTGTGTTGAGCATTCAACACACTTTCTTATTCTTCCCGTACCCAGATTTGAGTTCTGCCTAATAGTGCCATGCCGATAAAGCCGCGCACATGCAGCTTTTTACCTTTCTCTTCCAGCCAGGTTTTGCATTTATAGGTTTTGCCGTTGGCTGGATCGAGAATTTCTCCGCCTGAATACATATCTCCGTCATGCTTTAGGCCAGTCATGATGATCATACCTATCACGGGTTTATTTTTTTTCTCGCCACTGCATTTATCGCAGTTAGGATTTTGGTCTTCATTCGGTTCACGAAACAGTTTTTCTATCGTGCCCCGGAACTCTCCATTCACTTCTGTAATCCGCACCAATGATTTTTCTTTGCCAGTTTTGTCATCAATCGTACGCCACACGCCGACAGGTGAAGCTACATCGGCAGCATAAGAAAAAATCGTTGTGCCGCTAAGTAGCAAGGCAAGTAAAAGTCGACGGATCATCCTCGGTTCTCCTTCAGGCTTAAGCCAGTTTTGTGAGTTGTTCGCGAAGTTTTGTCAACGTTTCAGAAAAACCTGCGACGCGCTCTTTTTCTTGAGCGACCACCGCTGCAGGTGCGCGTGCAACGAAGCTTTCATTGCTGAGCTTGGCATTTGCCTTGGCAATTTCGCCTTCGAGTCGCGCCACTTCTTTGTTGACGCGTTCGCGCTCAGCAGCGATATCGATTTCTACTTTGAGCATTAATCGCGTACTGCCGACTACCAGCACAGGCGCCGGTGATTCAGGCAAGGTCGCAAGCACTTGCACTTCAGAAAGTTTGGCTAGCGCCTGAAGATAGGGAACAAAACTTTGTAAACGCGCATGATCATTCCCTTCAATCACTAGAGGCACGCGTTGTGCAGGTGATAGCTGCATCTCGCCGCGCAAATTACGGCATGCGTCCGTCAGTGATTTGAGTTCGGCCATCCAGCCCTCAGCCTGCTCATCAATTTTTTTCAGGTTGGGAATGGGGTAAGGCTGCACCATGATGGAATCGCCATCTGCTTTGAGCATGCGTCCCGATAAAGGTGCAACGGTTTGCCACAGCTGCTCGGTGATGAACGGAATAATCGGGTGCGCTAGTCGCAACACCGTTTCGAGTACACGCAACAGAGTGCGACGCGTTGCGCGTTGCTGACCTTCGCTACCTTGCTGTATCTGTACTTTGGCGACTTCCAGATACCAATCACAATATTCGTCCCAAATAAATTTGTAGATGGCGGAAGAAATATTATCGAAGCGGTATTCCGCATAGCCTTTTTCAACGTCAGCTTCGGTGCGTTGAAGCAGTGAGACTATCCATCGATCTGCTTGCGAAAAATCTAGATAGCCACCCGGCGCGCAGGCTTCAGCACCATGATCATCTAATCCACAATCTTTGCCTTCGGTATTCATCAACACAAAGCGAGTGGCATTCCACAACTTGTTACAGAAATTTCGGTAGCCTTCACAACGACCCAAATCGAAATTGATATTTCGACCTAGCGATGCATAACTAGCCATCGTAAAGCGCAAGGCATCGGTGCCATATGCAGGAATGCCATTTGCGAATTCTTTACGCGTAGCTTTGGCGATACTCTCAGCTTGTTTGGGATTCATCAGCCCAGTGGTGCGCTTAGCGACTAATTCTTCGACGGTAATGCCATCGATCAGATCAATTGGGTCGAGAGTGTTGCCTTTGGATTTAGACATTTTCTGTCCTTGTGCATCACGCACGAGTCCATGCACATACACGGTATCGAAAGGTACTTTGCCGGTGAAGTGCGTGGTCATCATCACCATGCGCGCCACCCAGAAGAAAATAATGTCAAAGCCTGTTACTAAAACAGAGGAAGGCAAGAACAGTTTGTAGTCAGGTGTTTGTTCAGGCCAGCCGAGTGAAGAGAAGGGTACTAAGGCTGAAGAAAACCAGGTATCAAGAACATCAGCATCGCGGGTAAGTTTGCCTGTGTAACCAGCGGCAGTTGCATTGGCCGTGGCTTCTGCTTCGGTGCGGCCAACAAAAATTTCGCCTGTGTCGCTATACCAAGCAGGAATTTGATGTCCCCACCACAACTGACGCGATATACACCAATCTTGAATATTGTTGAGCCATTGGTTGTACGTCGTGCTCCAATTGTCTGGCACGAATTTAATGTCGCCATCCGCTACTTTTTCAAGAGCGACTTCGGCAATTGATTTGCCAGGGAAATACGTTCCCTCAGGAGCCGGCTTACTCATCGCTACAAACCATTGATCGGTGAGCATAGGTTCGATCACCACACCGGTACGATCACCGCGCGGCACCATTAGTTTGTGTGGTTTAACTAATTCAAGTAATCCTTGTGCATCCAGATCAGCGACGATTTGCTTGCGGGCTGCAAATCTATCTAAGCCTTGATACGCTGCGGGTGAATTTTCATTGATCTTTGCATCTAGCGTAAAAATATTGATCTGCGCTAGTCCGTGACGTTGACCAACGGCATAGTCATTAAAATCATGCGCTGGTGTGATCTTTACGCAGCCAGTACCAAATTCTTTATCGACATAGCTATCGGCGATCACGGGTATGGTGCGACCAGTCAAGGGTAGCGTTAGTTGTTTGCCCACTAGATGGATGTAGCGTTCATCCGTAGGATCCACCGCGACGGCCACATCACCCAATAATGTTTCGGGCCGTGTCGTGGCGACGGTGAGATGACCGCTACCATCAACTAAGGGATAACGGATGTGCCACATGCTGCCATCTTCTTCTTCCGACACCACCTCGAGATCAGACACCGCAGTACCTAAGACCGGATCCCAGTTAACTAAGCGCTTACCGCGGTAGATCAGACCTTGTTGATATAAGCGCACGAAAACTTCCGTGACCGCTTTGGACATTTTGTCGTCCATCGTGAAATATTCACGACCCCAATCAGTTGATGCACCCATGCGACGCATTTGCCCGGTGATGGTCGATCCGGAATGCGCTTTCCACTGCCACACTTTTTCTAAAAATTTTTCACGCCCCAGATCATGACGTGAGATTTTTTGTGCATCAAGCTGGCGCTCGACCACGATCTGCGTTGCAATGCCCGCGTGATCGGTACCTGGAATCCAGGCAGTGTTGTGTCCGCGCATGCGGTAGTAGCGAGTCAAACCATCCATGATGGTTTGATTGAATGCATGACCCATGTGCAGCGTACCAGTCACGTTGGGCGGCGGTAGCTGTATTGAGAATGAGGGCTTGCCTTCATCCAGACTCGCGGCGAAGTAATTACGCTTCTCCCATTCTGCACGCCAGTATTGTTCGATTTCGGCTGGCTCAAAGGCCTTGGCTAATTCCATGATTTTTCTAAAGGTGGGTGATTTTCGTATGCCCTCCATTATAAGGGGGTCAAGCAAGTATTAACTTAATAACCCCGTGCGGAATAGCCTTAACCAGAGCTTAGTCGGCTTCTGATGGCCGCTGCCCTAATCCCCTATGTGTAATTTTTTTCAATTAACTATTTATAAAGAGGTCGATTATGAGTATGTCTCAGTTACCTTCGTCTTCCGCGCTGTCGCAGTACGCTCTCATGTTGAATGATAGCGACAGCGATACGTTGGTAAGAACGACCAGCGAAACTGATACTGAGTCGAGTGACAGCGAGTCTGCTAGTGCGCCGATGATAAGGCAACGCCATCATGTGCTTGATGACATGCCAGAAGATATTAAACACTATTGGTTATACAAATATGTACTCAATTGGCACACTAGATCTGGCATGGATATCGCAAAATCGCTTCATCATATGGCCACGATTAGTAAATCTCATCAGCGAGAGGTGATGTACGTAGTTCAAAATGAACCAGAGATTTCTCTGGCTTATACAGAGCATGCAATGCGCGTACTCGCTGAAATGGCCATCGCTTTACCACCCCAGAAAAAATTACGCGTGAGAAGGCATTTAGAGGCGACTGTGCCAGTGGTGAATGAAGGTGCGATTAATGTTTACAATTTTGGAAAAAAGGTAAAAGAATTTGCCCAGATTTATTCATCGGTGTCTGTGAATTTGCGTACAGATGAACGGAAAGAATTTAATCAATCAGAATGGCTGCAAGCAGCTTTGCAAGAGCTTCTAAACTCTACATCAAAAGTGAACCAGATTAGGTTTAATTTTTCCATTCGTCGCGAGCCTTTAGATCCACGCAATGGCCGTTACACGATTTTTAATAAAAATTTTCATGACAAGTTCACCGTTGTCCCGATGTTGGTTGAGGACGCCCTTGGATGGCCAATAAAAGTCCTGTCAGAGGTAGGCGGGCAGTTAAAGCACAATGACAAAGACGGTCAAAAAAATCTCATCGTTGAACTAATGATTAAGAATAATCTCAAGGCATTACGAGAAATTGATCTATTGCCGTCTACTTTACCTATTACATTGCTCGATGCGAGCGGAGCCCGCGCGGGTGGTCGAAGAGTGGATCAATCGTCTTCCGGCAGCAATTTTTTTTTGCTGATTAATCGCAATGATTTAACGTCCTTATCGTCTTATCTAATAAAAAAGACATGCGCACTGCAAACCTTAATTCTTCATGATTGCACCTTGGATTCTTCTGCACTTGAAGAGCTCGCCATAGGCTTAGCAAAAAATACCTCAGTACAAACGCTGGATTTATCAAAAAATTTAATTCGTCGCCCCGGTGTTCATGGACTCAATACATTTGCAGGATTGCAGACCTTCTCTCAGATGTTGGCGAAGTCGAACAACCTTCTGCATGTCAATTTAGCCAATTGTCGCTTGCGCGATCGGGGAGCTAGTTTGCTCCATGAAGCACTAAAAGCTAACCCACAATTACAGATAAAACTTAATGTGAGGGGTAATATGATTTCTCCCGACCATCCGATTTGGGGCGATACTCGGGTTATGGGTAATTCCTTGAATTCAATCGAGGCTGCCGTCAGTTCTTATAGTTAATCAAAGGATTTCAAGTATGCATGCTCATGCCGAAGTGCCCTCCATCGGTTTGATTGTCTGGAGTGAGGGTGACAAAGACTGCAGCGCACGCTGGCAGTCGGATGCGGGATTGACGCCTCCCAAGCGGGTAGTGGTTACTGACGATACCTTGACGGCTGATTCCGCATATCGATTGGCGTGTGAAGGTGTGGGTATTTTATGGAGGGGCGATTTTCAAAATGCACGTCAATTACTGCAAGCTCTTGTGCGTCGAGTTGAGCGGCCCTCCAAGAAAAGTCATCGTATCAAAGCAACTACACCAGCCGCAGGAACCAAAGACGCGTTTAATTTATATCGGCTGTCGCAATCACAGCGAGCGCGTACCTTGGGTATGTTGTTGATTCCTTTCGATGCAGGTCATCACATTCCTTTACGGCGTGCTCCCGATGTGAGTCAGGCGTGTAATGAAGCTATGGGCCAGTCTGACTCGCCTTATGTGATGTCATTGCGTGAGCTGTTAGGCATTATCAGCGCCCATGAGTGGCGAAAAAAAGGGATTGAGATACCGGTTCTGCAGGGTGATAACGATGCACAGCGCATTCATGCACATTACGGCGTGTTTGCACCGCTGCGTGCGGAATATCTTCCTTTGGTTGCCAATGCAGCATTACCCAAAGCTTTCAAAAAAGATGCCGTGGCATTTGATATTGGTACCGGCACCGGTGTGATAGCTGCATTGCTGGCGCAGCGAGGATTTGCGCGCGTGAGCGCTACCGATCTTAATCCGCGGGCTTTGCAATGTGCCCGTGAGAATATTCAGCGTTTAGGTTTGAGTAAACAAGTTGACGTTATTGAAGCTGATTTATTTCCATCAGGTAGAGCAGCGTTAGTGGTGTGTAATCCGCCTTGGGTGCCAGCACGGCCTACTTCGGCCCTCGAGCAGGCGGTGTTTGATCCCGATAGTGCGATGCTGCGCGGCTTTCTTGCGGGTGTTGCTGAGCATCTGATAGTGGGTGGGGAAGCATGGTTAGTATTGTCTGATTTAGCTGAGCGTTTGGGCTTGCGTACTCGCGAAGAATTATTGGAATTTATAAAGCTTGGTGGATTGAAAGTAGTGGAGCGACTAGATGCTCGTCCGACACACAAAAAAATAGCCGACGAGAACGATCCATTACATTCGGCGCGAGCCGCTGAAATAACTTCCTTATGGCGACTCGTCTCTGTTTGATCTAAAGCATAAAGATGAACTTGTCGTAAAGGCGTTGTTACAGAGGGCTTCCATGCTCATAAGAAAGTCCTCACTTTATGTCTATTTCGAGCGCGTCTGTAGAGAAAAATCCTCAATCACTGATACTCGATACCTCATCCGTTAGTAAGCGAAACAAACGTAATGATTCAGGCAGTGATGCTCCGGTGATGGTTCAATATGCTCCGCATGCTGATGTTCACGATGATCTGAAAATAAATTTCTTTGCAGTGATTCCGCTTGAGGTACGTTTTCAGCTGCTACATTTTTTGGTATATCGTCGCCACCCCGTAACGGCTAGCGATGATCTCTTCAGCTATGCCAAAACGTGTAAGGCCGGTTCAAGCGATGTGCATGCATACCACGAAATAATTAGCGATCCGCAACAGGCACTGTTGGCAAGTAGATCATTGATTAAATGTGCTTGGGCACAAGCGCTAACACATGGACACTCAAACAGAGCGATCATGTTTGTGCAGGCCTTACAAAAATTATCTTCAACTTATACAGCGGTTTATCTCGATGTGCGAGGAGATACTACCTGGCTACCTTACAAAAACTATCAAACAAGAGATAGATTGCCATTTAGTCCAACGGTGCTTGGGCCTGAAAGCATCGCTGCTGTCATGTGCTCTGAGAAGCTAAGCTTTTTACATCTTACGTGTGGGTTTCCTGAGGGAGAAGGCATAGTTAATAACTCGTATCACCGCAACTATGCCTATTTTGATGAGTATATGAATGGTTGTTTTAACGCCTTAACGGAAGGGTGCACCAAACGCACTAATAAAGGTATCAGACTCCCTTTGATTTTTTTAGAAGTATCCGAGATGATGCTACAAGACTTCGTCAAATATTTTGATAACCCAAAAATTAAACTAAGTATTTCCGGCTTATATCTACACGGCGCGATGGAAAAAGTATTTGATGCAAACTTTCTTAAGGAGAGCCATCGGCTTCAATTGGAAGGCCCCACTCAAATTGATTCTTATGTTTGGTCACAGTGTATTGAGAAAATTGGCAAGCTAAAATATTTGCATCTAGAGGGCTGGGGGGGTGACAGTATGATTGAGGGCATCGCTGACTGGCTTAAAGATAATCAGTCATTAGAAAAATTGCATTTAACGAATTGTTGTTTGGGGAATGAATCTATACATTGGCTTTGTCAGGCGATTGAGCGACATACAACCCTAAAATATTTGGCTGTTGATGGATACCATTATTTCGATACATTGGGTGAAAGAGCGCTTGCGAGTCTTCTCAAAGCAAATCCCGATCTTACGCTGAATTTAGGTCATAAAATTTCAACCGATAATCCTTTGGAGTCCTATCGTTTGCAAGGACGAGTAATTTGTGATCGCTATCCCAAAGCAATGAGTGATTTTCCTGAGATTTATGGAGAACTGGATTTTTTTTCTATACCTACTCAATGAGGATTGATATTTTTCTAACTCCGTATTTGATCAACCTAAGGAAGCAGTGAACAAATAAAAGCGAGACGTTAGTAGAGTAATTAATCAAAGATAACCCTTTCATTAATTTGACTCCGAGTCGCACAGCTGCGCTGGCTCGCCATAAAATTCACAATAAATCCGCATTTCCCTAGCTTGTTATCAATACGGGATTAATCACATCTGGCGGCCACAGGCGCTATAATCAAGGCCGCTGTAGTCATTACAGCCAAACGCTAGGGGTCTCGGTGGGTTTGCCGAGTGAGATATACCCTTGAACCTGATCTGGGTAATGCCAGCGTAGGGAAGCGACGGTCGAGTCCTTATTCTCCTCATCGTGCTTTCTTCGCTGTTTTGAGCAAAGGAAGTCCATGAACGCCAATCCTCAATTCTTAGCTGCAACGGCCACAGTCGATGAAGCCGCCATCCAGCCCTTGCCGAATTCACGCAAGATTTATGTGTCCGGTTCGCGTCCGGATATTCGTGTGCCCATGCGTCAAATCTCGCAGAGCGATACACCGGCCTCTTTTGGCGCAGAAAAAAATCCACCGGTGTTTGTGTACGACACCTCAGGGCCCTACACCGACTCCACCGTCAAGATAGACATACGCTCAGGATTGGCGCCTTTGCGCGCTGCTTGGATAGCCGAGCGCAACGATACCGAAGAGTTGTCAGGACCTACTTCCGATTATGGTATCGAACGTCTCAGCGACCCCAAGTTGGCTGAGCTGCGTTTTAATTTGCATCGCAAGCCACGTCGTGCCAAAGCAGGTAAGAACGTCACGCAGATGCATTACGCACGCGCTGGCATCATCACACCAGAAATGGAATACATCGCTATTCGCGAAAATCTTTGTCGCAAAGAGTATCTAGAAAATCTGAAGTCTTCTGGTCCGAATGGTGCCAAGTTGGCTGAGTTGATGGGTCGTCAGCATCCAGGTCAATCGTTTGGTGCTGCAATTCCTGCTGAAATTACTCCTGAGTTTGTGCGTAGTGAAATCGCGCGTGGTCGCGCCATTATTCCAAATAACATCAATCACCCAGAAAGTGAGCCTATGATCATAGGTAGAAATTTTCTGGTGAAGATTAATGCCAACATCGGTAATTCAGCGGTGACTTCATCCATCGGTGAAGAAGTTGAAAAAATGACCTGGTCGATACGTTGGGGCGGCGATACCGTGATGGATTTATCGACGGGTAAGCATATTCATGAAACCCGCGAATGGATTATTCGTAATTCACCGGTGCCGATTGGTACCGTACCGATTTACCAAGCCTTAGAAAAAGTAAATGGCAAGGCGGAAGATCTGACGTGGGAAATTTTCCGCGACACCTTAATCGAGCAAGCTGAGCAGGGCGTGGATTACTTCACCATTCATGCCGGTGTTTTGCTGCGTTATGTGCCACTCACAGCGAAACGTATGACAGGCATCGTTTCGCGCGGTGGTTCTATTATGGCGAAATGGTGTCTGGCGCATCACAAAGAATCGTTCTTGTATGAGCATTTCGAAGATATCTGCGAAATCATGAAAGCCTACGATGTAGCTTTCTCATTAGGTGATGGTCTGCGTCCCGGTTCTATTTATGACGCGAATGATGAAGCCCAACTAGGAGAATTAAAAACCTTGGGTGAACTAACGCAGATCGCATGGAAGCATGACGTGCAGGTCATGATCGAAGGTCCTGGTCATGTGCCCATGCATATGATTAAAGAAAATATGGATTTGCAGTTAGAGCAGTGTCACGAAGCGCCGTTTTATACCTTAGGTCCACTAACGACCGATATCGCTCCTGGCTATGATCACATCACGTCTGGCATTGGTGCTGCACAAATCGGTTGGTATGGCACAGCCATGCTGTGCTACGTAACACCAAAAGAGCATTTGGGTTTGCCGAATAAGGTGGATGTCAAAGACGGCATCATCACTTATAAGATTGCTGCCCATGCAGCCGATCTGGCCAAAGGTCATCCCGGTGCGCAGATACGCGATAACGCCTTATCCAAAGCGCGTTTTGAATTCCGTTGGGAAGATCAATTTAACCTCGGTCTCGATCCCGATAAGTCGCGTGAGTTCCATGATGAAACGCTACCTAAAGACTCAGCCAAAGTGGCGCACTTTTGTTCTATGTGTGGCCCGCATTTCTGCTCAATGAAAATCACTCAGGAAGTACGCGACTACGCTGCAAAGCAGGGTATTACTGAAATCGAAGCCTTAAAGCAGGGTATGGAAGTTAAGGCTGTCGAGTTTGTTAAAAGCGGCGCTGAGCTCTACCGTAAACAGTGATCTACGTATCATGATTGTCATTGAGCTCAACGGCGAATCACGCTCGGTAGCAAAAGATCACTCTGTGCATGACTTGGTCAATGCGTTGTCATTGACCAATCAAGCATTAGCGATTGCCGTTAATCGTGAAGTCGTACCGCGTGCGCAATGGGCGACTCATCGCTTTTCCGATGGTGACAAAGTCGATGTGGTGCGTGCCATAGGTGGCGGTTGATTTCCGTACGTGAAGCGATGCTAAATAATGAGACAAAGGATTAGCCAACACTATGAATGACTCACAACTCACTGGCCTGACCATTGCAGGTAAAACGTATAGTTCACGTTTACTGGTCGGCAGCGGCAAATACAAAGACTTGGAACAGACGAGGCTTGCTACTGAGGCTAGTGGCGCTGACATTATTACGGTGGCTATTCGTCGCGTAAATATTGGTCAGGATACGAATGCGCCGAGTTTGCTAGATGCGGTGCCACCATCGCGCTATACGATTCTTCCTAATACGGCAGGCTGCTACAACGCCAAAGATGCAGTGTATACATTGCAGTTGGCGCGTGAATTATTGAATGGCCACACGCTGGTGAAGCTCGAAGTTTTAGGCGATGAAAAAACTTTGTTTCCCAATATGCCCGAAACCTTGAAGGCGGCTGAAACCTTAGTCAAGGATGGTTTTGATGTGATGGTGTACTGCAGCGACGATCCTATACAAGCAAAGATGCTGGAAGAAATAGGCTGCTGTGCTGTGATGCCATTAGCCTCATTGATTGGTTCAGGCATGGGTATTTTGAATCCGTGGAATTTATCCCTAATCATCGAGCAAGCGAAGGTGCCGGTGTTAGTCGATGCCGGTGTGGGTACGGCGTCGGACGCAGCGATTGCGATGGAATTGGGTTGTGATGGTGTGCTGATGAATACCGCTATCGCTGGCGCACAGGATCCTATACGCATGGCGCGCGCAATGAAGTTGGCGGTTGAGGCGGGGCGTGAGGCTTTTCTGGCTGGACGTATTCCTCGTAAATTCGCTGCATCACCTTCGTCACCTATGGCAGGCCGTATTGCATGAACAAAGCCTGTGTGCTTGTATTCGCCGGACTCGATCCTAGCGGTGGTGCGGGCATACAAGCCGACATACAGGCCATTAGCGATGCAGGCGCGCATCCGCTACCCATCATTACTGCATTGACGGTGCAAGATAATCAGCACGTGCATGCAGTGCATCCCGTTGCCACGTCGATTTTAGTTGATCAAGTTAATACGCTAATAGCGCACGGTACGGTCATTGATGCGATCAAGATCGGCATCGTCGGTAGCTTAGCCAATGCGCAAGCGATTGCTAATGCCATCACCATTTTAAGAAAATTAAATCCCACATTACCTGTAGTGCTTGATCCCGTTTTAGCCAGTGGCCATGGCGATGTGCTCACTCAAGGTGATGCAGTGCAAGCGATTGCGCCATTACGCGCTTTTGCGACGATCATCGTGCCGAATTTGCCTGAAGCGCGAGCTTTGTGTGATGGAAATGATCAACTCGCATCGCAGGCAAAACGATTACTTCAAGATTCGCCTAACGCGATGATTAAAGGTGGCCATGGTGAAGGTGATGAAATCATCAACACCTGGTTCCATGGAAATCATCAGCGTGAGTGGCGTTGGCCACGTTTGTCAGGTGATTATCATGGCTCAGGTTGCACCTTGGCTTCAGCGATTGCAGCACGATTAGCTCAGGGCCTCATAATGGACGCGGCTTTAGATGCCGCGCAAAATTACACACAATACAGTCTTGCTAATGCTTACGCTATCGCAGCGGGTCAGCTGATACCCAATCGTTTGAAGGAGATGTCATGAAAGGTCTTTATCTGGTCACTCCTGATTGGGATGACACTGAACAATTAGTTGCAGTTAGCGAGCAAGCGATACACGGCGGTGCGAGCTTACTTCAGTATCGTCACAAGACAGCTAGCGATACCTTGCGCCAAGAGCAAGCGGCAGCTTTATTAAAACTATGTCGCCGACTCAATGTTCCACTCATTATTAATGACCATCTTGAGTTATGTGTAGCCATTGACGCTGATGGTATTCATGTGGGTGGTACTGATGCATCGGTGGCGAGCATGCGAGCACGACTGGGGCCATCAAAAATAGTGGGCGCCTCTTGTTATGGTGATTTGCAATTGGCACGCGATGCGCAAGCCTCGGGAGCAAGCTACGTAGCCTTTGGTGGATTTTATCCTTCGCGCGTTAAAAAATATGCTGTGACTACGGCGCCTAACATTATTGGCTTGGCCTTGAATGAATTAAATCTGCCTATTTGTGTGATTGGCGGTATGACACCAGAAAATAGTCGCGTATTGATCGATCACGGCGCTCATATGGTGGCAGCGATTAGTAGTGTTTACTCGGTTGATGATCCTCGAGCGGCTGCCACAAATTTTTCTCAAATGTTTCGATAATCGGCCCCTCGATTTGATTATCAAATAGCACTTCATCAAAATACCTCCTTACTTAATGACGACTTCGTAATCGTCTATTTCTTCGTTATGAGTTTTATTTTTTCGTATTGATTTAAACGAAAAAAGGAACTTGTTTCATCGTCTTGCTACTCATCGGCATCTTCGCTTGCGATCACTCGTTTGTGATCCGTATTTTATTTATATTTCATACGCTTTAAATCTTTGGGTATTAGGGAGGCTTAATTGACCCATCAATTATCCGACTTGCAGTATCTGATTCGTCAGTTGGGTCCCAGTCTTCCTGAGATTTCAACCATCATTGAGGAAGATTTAGATAGCTGGCAAATTAATTTTGATACAGGTCTGTCGTTACAAATCAGCTGGCAAGAAAACCCCGCGCGTGTGCTGTTGTGTTGTGCCATAGGCAAGCCGGTTGAGAGTCAGCGCGAAAAAATATTCGCTCGACTTTTGAATATGAATCTATTACTGCAGGGTGTGGCCAATCTGAAGCTTGCGCTTAACTCCCCTGAAGATGATGTAATTTTAATTGGAGAGCTTGAGTCAACTTCTCTGAAGTTAGAAATGCTACAGGCAGAAATCGCAGAGTACCTACGTTTCGCAGCACGATTCTCTAAGCTGATTAATGAGCCTGACGTTGATAGTGAAAAAGTAGATTTGTCACATACGACGAATAGTGAACTACTAAGAGCTTAATTTTAATAGATAGAAGGGATGATCATGACAACCGCTGCAACAATAAATTCACCTCGCGTATTAACGCCTACGGCTAGCTATTTTCCACACGATGGAGCAGCTTTTGCTAGGCTGAGTCCAATCAAGAGTTTGAGAAATGCAGCGATCATCTATGAATCAATCAAAAATCTTCCTGATGAAACTGTAGTGCGTGGTGATTTTGATCAAAAGTCACGGCCTTTCATTTTTTTCCCTGAGGCATTAAAAGACAAAGAAATTAAAAATTTGACTGCAATTGCATCAAAAAATATCGAAGCAAATAGAAAAGAAATGAAAAGTTTTTTGTTATCGATTGCTTCTGATGGATTTAATCTTGAAAGGTCACATATTCAAGTCAGAAAAGCATCAATCGAACTCTTGCATAACTGCACACGAACGATGGATTCGCAAAAAGATTTTATGGTAGGTGATATCAAAGCATCACTTAAAACTCTCACCAAAGTTTACTATGCAGATCAGCTACAAAAGAAGACATCGCCACATCGGCTGTTAGGTAAACAAATTTCTAAAATACAAAATAAACGACTGCGAGAGTTTATTGCTATACCTGGACATACTACGCTCGACATATGTGCCGCATTGAGAAAAGATTGTGTCGGAAAATACGATACACAGCCTGAGATAGCAGTGTTGGCCATTAAAAATATAGTTAAGCGATTTTTGAATCAGGAAGCTACCTCATCAAAATCCTTAGCAAATTTTCTGCGCCAACACTCTTTTTATCCTGATGTCCAATTTTTTGCCAAGCGCTGGATAGCTATCACTTTCCCAAAAATGACAGACGAGCGTATACAGTTTTCAACCGAGCCTTGGGCTAAAGAGTTAGATCGCATCTGTGAAATCATCGTTAAATCAAATCGGCGTAGTACGCGGGTGATGGCGGTTGAAGAAGGGGATGGTTCCGTGACTCCTGCTAAGTTAGTTTTGCCCCAAAGCTCAGCAAAGCTGCCGCTGGTTTCGTCCAAGGTGCTTTATTCAAGCTTAAAGACAGAAGATACTGACGATTCCTCTTCATTTCCTTCTCCCCCAAATTCACCTTATCAGCCCAAACAGTCGAGCTCATCATCGTCAGCTTCGGTGGATGCGGCGCCCTTAGTTTCACCTCAAGTGTCTGAGCAGGCTAAAGATGATTTAGTGCCTGTGTCTCCTCCCCAGCAAGATGATTCGTTTGCGGTGTATAGCGCGCAATCCACATTGTCACCTACCAATGAACCGAAGATTCGGATGTCACTAAGCGAGAAATTCAAATCGCTATCATCGGCACTTAGTCGCAATGCCTTTTCGGCACTCGAATCGGGTGCAAGTCTGCAGCAGAATGAACGCGAGCCATTGTTAAGCGATGTGTCAGAGACGAGTGTTCAGGTAACCGAATCCTCACAGCTGGAAGAAAAAATGTAATTCTCACATGGATAAATAATCGGGGCTGAGATTGGCGCATTGATTGCTTGCGTCAGCATATAATCGCGGAATGCATAATCTCCTGCTCCACCTCAATCCCGAACAACTCGCTGCCGTCACACTACCCGCCCAGCCGGCACTAATACTTGCCGGTGCGGGCTCGGGTAAAACCCGAGTACTCACCACTCGCATAGCCTGGCTAATCCAGACCTCGCAAGTCTCCCCAGCTGGGGTGCTGGCCGTCACCTTCACCAATAAAGCCGCCAAGGAAATGCAGGCGCGCCTATCGACAATGTTGCCTATCAATACACGTGGTATGTGGATAGGCACGTTCCATGGTCTGTGTAATCGTTTGCTTAGAGCTCACTATCGTGATGCCGCGCTGCCTCAGACGTTTCAGATTCTTGATTCTCAGGATCAGATGTCGGCTATCAAGCGTTTGCTCAAGCGTTTGAATGTGGACGATGAAAAATACCCGGCCAAGCACTTGATGTATTTCATCAATAGTGCGAAAGATCAAGGCTTGAGAGCAGCCGATGTCGAGGCGAGTGATGACTATCAGCGTAAATTTGCTGAGCTATACGCAGCCTACGATGATCAATGTCAGCGTGAAGGCGTGGTTGATTTTGCCGAGCTTTTGCTTAGAAGCTATGAATTACTAACGCGTAACCAGCCTTTGCGTGAACATTATCAGGCGCGCTTTAAGCACATATTGGTCGATGAGTTTCAGGATACGAATGATCTGCAATACAAATGGCTGAAATTATTGGCTGGTGCGCAAGGTGCGGTATTTGCTGTTGGCGATGACGATCAAAGTATCTATGCTTTTCGTGGTGCGAATGTTGGCAATATGTCGGCTTTCGAGCGTGAATATCACGTAGAGAATTTGATCAAGCTAGAGCAGAACTACCGCTCGCATGGTCACATACTCGATACAGCGAATCAGCTGATTGCTAACAATAGTCGTCGCTTAGGTAAAAATCTGCGTACCGACGCAGGGCATGGTGAGCAAGTACGTATTTTTGAAGCATCTAGCGATCTGCAAGAGGCGCAGTGGCTGATTGAAGAAGCCAAGCAATTGATTGCCGAAGGTTGGATGCGTAGTGAAATCGCTATTTTGTATCGATCTAATGCCCAATCACGCGTCATTGAACATGCGCTATTTTCAGCGAGTTTGCCGTATCGTGTGTATGGTGGGCAGCGGTTTTTTGAGCGCGCTGAAATCAAGCATGCGATTGCTTATCTTCAGTTAATTGATAACTTACATAACGATTCTTCTTTTTTACGTGTAGTGAATTTTCCTACTCGGGGAGTCGGCGCGCGCAGCATAGAGCAGTTACAAGATGCCGCACGACAGTACGGCATTTCATTGTATGCAGCTGTTCCTTATGTAGCTGGTAAGGCGGGTACTGTACTCGGCAATTTCATCCAATTGATAGAAAGCTTACGGTTTGAGACCGCACGCTTACCATTGCCAGAAATGGTGCAAGTCACCATAGAGAAAAGTGGATTGATTGCTCATTATCAGGGCGAGAAAGAAGGCGCCGATCGAATTGAAAACCTTGAGCAGTTAGTCAGTGCGGCAGCCTTGTTCGTTTCGGAAGAAGGTTTTCTGATGGATGCGCCTGCATTAGTTGGGCCGCGTGTTGATGCTGCCGCTCCTGCTTTAGTGACCGGTGATGGTATTGAGATTATTGATGCCGATGCACCGCTTACCGCCATTATGTCGCCTTTATCGGCGTTTCTTTCGCATGCCTCACTTGAGGCGGGTGACAACCAAGCGCAAGCAGGACAAGATGCGATTCAACTGATGACGGTTCATTCGGCCAAGGGTCTGGAATTTGACGCCGTTTTCATTACAGGTTTAGAAGAAGGCTTATTCCCGCATGAGAATAGCCAAGAAGCCGAAGACGGTGTCGAAGAAGAGCGGCGTCTAATGTATGTAGCGATTACCCGCGCACGCAAACGCCTGTATATGAGCTTTGCGCAGACCCGTATGTTGCATGGCCAAACCCGCTATAACGTACGCTCACGATTTTTTGATGAACTGCCCGATGACGCTTTGAAATGGTTGTCGCCTAGAGTTGAAGCGAAATGGTTACCTAATCATCAAAAAGCGGCTTGGGTTGAGACGCCTGAGTTTGGTAACAACAGCATTGCGCAGTCATTCACTTCACGTAAAGAGAGTGTTTGGCAAATAGGGCAGAGCGTGACCCATCAAAAATTTGGCGAAGGTGTGATTGTTAATATTGAAGGCAGCGGCACACAGGCGCGCGCGAATATTAATTTTGGCCGCAATGGTATGAAATTACTCGACTTGAGCATCGCTAAGTTAGAACGTGCGTAGACAATCGTTGAAAAATTAGTGAGTGATTTATATCATTTGCTACCCACAGCAGTGGGTTGCTCATTAGCTTGAGATCGGGTTCATCGTGCTAGATTAAAGCCAGTATTTCTCTTTCTCTTCTTTCGCTTTTTCTAAATCTTGGTTTAGAGTTTTGATGGCTTCAGCAGTTGACCAAGGTTGATCTTGATTATTTGCATGGGTTAAAAATTCGTCTGCTAAGATCTTTAACGTGGCACGCATAGATGCATCTTCAGCATATGGATCCAGCGTATTTGCGAGTTCAGTCAGTTCCTTTTTGAAAATATTTGCTTGCGCTTTTATGGTGTCCCCTAAAATATTTTCATTTTCGGGTTTGAAAAACGATAAAAAATAATCGAGGTTGGTAGACCGTGGATTTAGCTTTAATAAGCGGTCAATAAGATTCGAGGTACTTAAAACTAAATCTTTTGTTAGAAGTCTGTTCGATAAATTTTCATAAATATCAGAGAATTTTGTAAATACTTCATTAGGTATTTTTTTTGGATTGTTAGGGTCGCTCTTGAGTGCGTCCATGCTTTTTTTCAATGCGTTAATTTTAGCTATCTGTATTTCGCTTGGTTGAGCAGAGGGGTCGCCTTGAAAATTATGAAATTCATCCAGTCCTTTTGTGGTTGCACCGACATACTTCTGTAGCGTTGCATACATATAGCCGGGATTATTTAAATGTTCGTTCAGTGCAGCTCCGGTTAACTCAGCTAAAGATTTTTTTGCATTGTTGGTTGTGTCTGACGCAGAAGCTAGTCGTGACCCGTGAAGTGCAGCGTCAACTAAAAAATCTTTTACTTTAAATGTGCTGACGCCTTCGAAAAAGCCTAAGCCTTTGATATGGGAAGTGAGTTTTTTTGCCTCATCGTTATCTTTAAAAGCTGAATCTCTCAAAACATTGAGTAAGCTAGCTTTAGCAGCTACGATTTTCAACGGTTTAAGAATAAAGTTCTTCAGTCGTTGACCAAACGTGGGATTTTCATTTTTTACGTAGAGCAGCTTTGCCTGGCCAGAGAACATATCCGGCAGGCTAGGTTCAGCTAACAGATAGGTGTGTGTTTGAGTTGGAGTTGCGGTCTCAGTGCGCAATGTAATCTCCTATCCCCATATATGATGGGATCGCAAAGGTTTTTCATAATTTTCCGCTGGAGAGACGATCCTATATTTTGGTGCTGATTGATTTGTGAATTCTGCTTTGCGTTCATTAGTGGTGGACCGAGGCATAGGAGTTGATTTTATGTTTTTAAACACGGCCGAATTTTCTTCTCGCTGTCCAACACGGCGGTGTAATTCAGTTCGTATCAATGTACGAAAAGGCGTGCTCAGTGTGTAGAGTAAATTTTTTGCCTTGCTGAGTAATGATTTCGATGCTGTACGATTTTCATCACCCAAAACAACATAGTCGGAGTTACTTACCTTCGTGTTATGAAGGTAAGCCTCTGTATTAATGGAATTATTGTGGGCTGAATGGATTGTCATTGACTATTACGATGAATTTTTAAAATTCTCAATAAATGCATTGTGGTCAACAATATGATTAATTGCTTGTTCGAATTTATGTGAGCTAACAACATCTTTAGCTTCGTACAATGACGTATCGTAAGTTGTAATATTTTTAGTCTGACTAGAAATATCGTTATCTGGGAATCGCGACTTCAGATAGTTTCTTGCGTCCTGTTCACTTGCGCGGTTATAGCCACGGAGTTTCATCATCAAATAGCCTGTGCGCCCTTCGGCACTTTTTAATTTGGTCTCCCCCGTTTTTTTATCTACTTTTACATAGATTATTCCTTTGGCTTCCCCTTTTTTATTTTTTGAAGGCTCTTGATATTTATAATTAATGCTATCTGCGCTAGTGCTTTTGTGGATAGTTACCATGCGTTTCCCCATAAGAATATTTTTTCAAAGTATTTTTGTATAAAAAATACGAAAACTGGCCTTTTCACCGAAAAAGCAAGCTGAAACTATGTGTGGGAAAAAACTTAATTTTGTTCCGGACGTTCGAAAACTTGGGTATAGGTGGGATAGAAAGAGCAGTACATCACGATGGTCAGAATGACCGAGAGGGGCATTAACAGCATGACCGTAACGGCGGTCTTGCCGAGAAGCAAACTTAGGAGGGCGCTAATAACAGCGGGGAGGGCAATACCTATGATGATCCAACCCAGTGCATAGGCAAGAAAGGCTTTGCCGCAGCGGCGTACGGCAAAAAAACTATAAAAAATCGCTTTGAATAATCCCATGCCTTGCCACATCGCTAGCGGCGCAGCGTGCCAAAAAGCCATAGAAAATGGTACATAAAGTAGTGCAGAAAAAATCATCGCCAAAGGTAGATTGGCGACCTCTAGATTTTTATCGTCCGCCGCTATTTGGCCGGACATGAGTTTCCAAAAACTACCGCCATCGATGACGGTGGATGCAGCAACGCAGACAATCGCGACCAATAAATACAGCACCCCAAGTCGTAACAAGGTGCCGAGTGCGGGTGAGCGCACTGCGGTAAGAAGAACCTTGGGTCGTACTTTGATGCCGGCTTCGATGTTTACACAGGCTTGCATGAAGGCCATAGAAAAAACCGGCACCAGCAGCAAAGGCAGTAGTTGTCCCAGCAGAGGTATTAGCGAGAGGGAAAACATCAGCAGCATGTACAACAAAAACAGCATGGAGAGTTCAGCCGGTTGCTGACGAAACAGGGCAAAGCCCTGTCGTATCCACTCGATACCTTGGCTGGCTTGAATGCGTTCCATGATTAGTTCAAGCCTTCGACCGGATGCGCAATGCGATGGCGCAGCAGTCGTTCAAAGTGAGTGGGGTCATGCGGTGTCAGCATTTCAGCTTCACGTGGTAAATAAAAATCATACAGTCGCGATAACCAAAATCGTAGTGCTGCCGCACGCAGCATAATGGGCCAAGCGGCTCGCTCTTCAGGAGTAAAAGGTCGAACGCTGGCATAGGCATCGATTAGTGCGCGTACGCGCTGACTATCTGTTTCGCCGGTGCTTAGATTAATACACCAATCATTGACTGTGACAGCCACATCAAATAGCCAGGTGTCACAACCTGCAAAATAAAAATCAAAAAATCCAGTTAAGTGTTCGCCATCGAACATGACGTTGTTACGAAACAGATCGGCATGAGTCGGGCCGTTCGGTAAGCTGGCGTAGCTCTCGGAGGCTGCAAATTTTTCCTGCGTTTGCATTTCATTACGCAAGAGTTGTTGATTATCTGCGGATAAAAAGGGCAGTACGGCCGGTGTCGTTTCGCGCCACCAGTCTAGTCCGCGCAAGTTCGGTTGATACAGAGAGAAATCCTGTGCAGCCAGATGCATCTTGGCCAGCATGGCACCGACTTCATGGCAATGGATGGCATTCGGATTAGGAATCCAATCACCTGTGAGACGAGTCACAATGGCCGCGGGCTTGCCTTGCAAACGATTAATTATCTCGCCCTGATGGTTTGGAAGTGGTGCCGGCACGCGCACATCGCGCTGGGCAAGGTGGCGCATCAAGTTGAGATAGAAGGGCAGTTGTTCAAAACTGAGTTTTTCAAAAATCGTGAGTACAAATTCACCCTGTTCGGTGCTCAGAAAAAAATTACTGTTTTCGATGCCCGAAGAAATACCGTCGAGTGATCTAACTTGCCCTACCGAGTACTGCTCGACCCAGGGAATAATGTCATCCAGGCTGACCGGAGTGAAAACTGCCATAGCAATGGGTAGGTAAGGGCTGCACTCAGGCAGCGTAAAAATTAGCGGGGAGGCGTGGGTGCTGTTTCGAATGGAACTTCGCTTGAGCGACCGGGCCTGAATTGAAAAATCTCCCATTGGGCAGCACGTGTGCCACTTTGTGAGGCAGGTATTTGTTCAGTCGGTGTTATGTAATAAATATTGTTACCACGGCGGATGCGAACCGAGGTGATGGCATTTTGCTCACGGCGCTGCGTAATTTCAGTAGTGCCATCGCTAACCGCGGCAGCGACTGCGGGGTCATCCGGCAGCGGCTCGAGGCGGACATCGTCGCGTGGAGCGGCGTACACGGCCGGCGCCGCAGCCAGTAGCACCAATGCCGCCGTGGCGCAGAGCAGTCGTAGATAGGTAGAGCCGTAATTTTGCTGAATCATGATCGAACTCCCGGAAGGCAAGCGGCACCAGTTATGCGCCCCATTTTAACAAAGGCCATGGTCAAGCACCCTGCTTAGGCTTAGAGGAAGGACTGATGCGGATGCTCGGTCTCTGAAAGTACGATGTCGCGCGATTCATAAAAGTGATAAATAGCTTCGACGATCTCTTTGGGATCATCAATCACTTGCACAAGCTCCAGATCCTGAGATTCCACCAT
Organism: Polynucleobacter sp.; assembly: GCA_021737945.1. Lineage (GTDB taxonomy): Bacteria > Pseudomonadota > Gammaproteobacteria > Burkholderiales > Burkholderiaceae_D > Pernthalerella. The sequence goes on along the minus strand of JAIPCX010000029.1, from coordinate 617 downwards.
GCCATTGGCTAATAGCGTGTCTTTGAACCACTTTAGCAGGCCTTCCCAGAATTTTGTGCCCACTAGTACTACGGGAATGCGTTGGGTTTTACCGGTCTGAATCAGCACGAGCACTTCCGATAATTCATCGATGGTACCAAAGCCACCCGGCAGCACGATATAGGCATCAGCGTATTTAACAAATGCTACTTTGCGTGCAAAAAAATGCCTGAATGATAGAGAAATATTTTGCCAGGTATTGCTCGTTTGTTCGTGCGGCAGTTCGATGTTGAGTCCTATGGACGGTGAGCTGCCTTCATAGGCGCCTTTGTTAGCGGCTTCCATAATGCCGGGGCCGCCACCAGAAATCACTGAAAAGCCCTCGTCCGATAGTCTGCGTGCGATATCGACGGTTATTTCATAATAAGGATCTGTGGGCTTTATACGTGCCGATCCAAAGATCGAAACCGCTGGTCTGATCTCGGAGAGACGTTCGGCAGCATCGATAAACTCTGCCATAATCGTGAACATTTGCCACGATTCGTTCGCCTTGCGCGACGTGGCGCGTTCAAGGTTGGTCAATTGCCGCAGTCGCGGTACCCGTTTCCGGTCGCTTTCCATATGAATAAAACCCTGTT
>JAIPCX010000011.1 GCA_021737945.1 Polynucleobacter sp. | reverse complement strand
AAAAGTACTTTCCACTTCCTAAAACAACAACAGGATACTTCTACATCATGAGCGATAAAAAAAATAAACTCCGCAGCCAAGCTTGGTTTGGTAAACCTGATAAAGATGGTTTCTTGCATCGTAGTTGGACCAAAGCTTCTGGTCATCCCCATGATCAATTCGATGGTCGACCTGTGATCGGTATTTGTAATACCTTCTCTGATCTAACGTCATGCAATAGCCATTTCCGCACCTTGGTAGAGTATGTTAAACGCGGTGTGTACGAAGCCGGTGGATTTCCATTGGAATTTCCAGTGATGTCGCTAGGTGAAGCGCAGCTGCGCCCTACCGCGATGTTGTTTCGTAATCTGGCCAGTATGGATGTGGAAGAGTCGATACGCGGCAATCCGCTTGATGGCGTGGTGCTCTTAATGGGCTGCGATAAAACGACACCTGCGTTGATGATGGGCGCGGCCAGCTGTAACTTGCCAACAATTGGTCTTTCGGGTGGGCCTATGTTGAACGGTAAATTCCGTGGTCAAGATATAGGCTCAGGTACCGGCGTATGGATGATGTCGGAAATGGTCCGTGCAGGCACCATGTCGCAAGAAGAATTTACCGAAGCTGAATCGTGCATGAATCGTTCGCACGGTCATTGCATGACGATGGGTACGGCATCGACCATGGCGAGTATGGTTGAATCCTTAGGTATGTCGCTGCCAGAGAATGCAGCGATACCAGCGGTGGATGGACGACGCAATCGTCTGGCGCAATTCACCGGTCGCCGTATCGTTCAGATGGTGAAAGACAATCTCACCATGGATAAGATCATGACGCGTCAAGCGTTTGAAAATGCGATTAAGGTCAATGCAGCGATTGGTGGATCGACCAATGCGGTTGTTCACTTGCTGGCGATGGCGGGTCGTATCGGTGTACCGCTCACGCTGAAAGATTGGGATGATCTGGCGAGTGAGTTACCTTGTCTGTTAAATCTTCAACCATCAGGTAAATACCTGATGGAAGACTTTTACTATGCGGGTGGTTTGCCCGCATTGATGAAAGAAATCGCGCACGAATTACATCAAGATGCACTCACGGTGAATGGTAAGACACTGGGTGAAAACATCAAAGATGCCCCCTGCTACAACCGCGATGTGATTACCGCATTTGATCAACCTTTCAAACCAGCTGCAGGTATTGCTGTATTGAAAGGGAATCTCGCTCCGAATGGCGCAGTGATCAAACCTTCGGCTTCATCGCCGCATTTACTCAAGCATCGTGGTCGCGCAGTGGTGTTCGAAGACACAGAAGATTTTCGTTTGCGTATTGATGACGATACTCTCGACATTGATGAACACTGCATCATGGTGCTGAAAAATTGTGGCCCCGTGGGTTATCCCGGCATGGCTGAAGTCGGCAACATGGCGCTTCCGAAAAAAGTATTGAAAAAAGGGATTACCGATATGGTGCGCATCTCCGATGCGCGTATGAGTGGCACAGCGTATGGAACGGTCGTACTGCATGTATCACCCGAAGCGAGTATCGGCGGCCCACTCGCGTTGGTACAAAACGGCGACATGATAGAACTGGATGTTCCTGCACGCCGCTTGCATTTAGATGTCAGCGATACCGAACTTGCAGAGCGCAAATCACAATGGAAAGCACCGGCTAAACCTGAACGTGGCTATGTCAAACTGTATGTTGATCATGTACAGCAAGCGCATTTGGGCGCAGATTTGGATTTTCTGGTGGGCGGCAGTGGTGCTGATGTGCCGCGCGAATCACACTAAACAATTTTATAAAAATAAAATAGACGAGCTCATGCCATGCCATATTCGCTAAGGCGTCATTCCTAACGACTCTCATTTCTTACGAGACTAAAATAATAAGGACACATGTATGTCTAGCTCTATCACGAACAACGTTCCTTTTATACGCTTGCATGCACAAGATGATGTACTGATTGCGCGTCAGCAGTTAATCGGTGGTAGCCAAGTCGAACAAGCGACCGTTAAAGGCTTGATACCTGCGGGCCATAAGGTGGCAGCACACGATATCGCTACTGGTGCACCGATACGTCGTTACAACCAAATCATTGGCTTTGCCAGCAAACCTATTCATGCTGGTGAACACGTACACGTACATAACTGCACGATTGGCGAAGAAAAAGGTAGCTTCACGCGGGACTATGCATTTTGCGCCGATGTACAACCTGAGAGTGCAAAACGTTCCGCTCAGTTTATGGGCTATCAACGCAAGAACGGCCGTGTTGCAACCCGCAATTACATCGGCATACTCTCAAGCGTAAACTGCTCAGCGACCGTGGTGCGTGCGATTGCGGATCATTTTTCACGCCGCTACAACTCACATGCCTTACAGGGGTTTGCGAATATTGATGGCGTGGTGGCTTTAACTCATGGTACGGGCTGCGGCATGGATCACAGCGGTCTCGGTATGCAACTGCTACGCCGCACACTCGCCGGTTACGCTACTCACGCAAACTTTGCAGGCGTGTTGGTAGTGGGGCTAGGATGTGAAACGAATCAATTAGCTGCCTGGTTAGATCACAGCCACTTGAATGAAGGCCCTCTGCTACGCACATTTAATATTCAAGACACGGGTGGCACAGCTCAAACGATCGCTAAAGGTATCGCTATCGTGAATGAAATGCTACCGATCGCGAATGACTGCTCACGTGTGGCTTGTGATGTTTCGCATCTGACGGTGGGCTTGCAGTGCGGCGGCTCGGATGGTTACTCTGGTATTAGCGCTAATCCTGCACTCGGTGTCGCGGTTGATTTGTTAGTCGAGCACGGTGGTACTGCGATACTTTCCGAAACGCCAGAAATTTATGGCGCTGAACATTTACTGACTCGTCGCGCGATTAGCCGCGAAGTGGGCGAAAAACTGGTGCATCGCATTCATTGGTGGGAGCATTACACCGACATTAATGAAGGCGAGATGGACAATAATCCCTCCCCTGGCAACAAGGCGGGTGGCCTAACAACGATTTTAGAAAAATCACTCGGCGCGGTTGCCAAAGGCGGCACGAGTAATCTGCGCGCGGTGTATGAATATGCCGAACCTGTAACCGAGCATGGCTTTGTTTACATGGACACGCCCGGTTATGATCCGGTAAGCGCTACGGGACAAGTAGCGGGTGGTGCTAATTTAATTTGCTTTACTACCGGTCGCGGTAGTGCCTATGGTTGCGCACCCTCGCCCTCACTCAAACTATCAACCAACTCGGCTTTGTGGCAGCGTCAGCAAGAAGATATTGATATTAATTGCGGCGAGATCATCGACGGCACCAGCTCACTGCAAACGATGGGTGAACACATTTTCAAACTCATGATCGCCACCGCATCCGGCCAAGCCAGTAAAAGCGAACAGCACGGGTATGGACAAAGTGAATTCGTCCCCTGGCAGGTCGGCGCGGTGATGTAAGTGTTGTCTCAATCTTTGATGAAACGATACATCTCGGTGTGATCTGCGCCCTTACCCAGTGACTTGTCTGCGGCTTGCCACACGCGCAGGCAATCACTGGCAAATCCCGATTGCGCATCAACTTGTTGAATAAAGCGATGAGCAGTCTCTAAATCTTTTTTCATCAACGATAAAGAAAATCCCGAGTTGAAAGCATCGGACAACATGAAAGCTTCAACTTTGTTTTCAGTCGTATTATTTTTTCCTGTCGATGCATTAAACACTTGATTCACCAAATGCGGATCAACGCCAAATTTAATGGCAGCTGATAAAGATTCACTCACTGCTAACAAGCCCGCTGCTGACACGTAATTATTTAAGGCCTTAACAGCGTGCCCGGCACCCGCCTCCCCTACATGCGTAAGTGTTTTGCCCAAGGCCTGCAGCACCGGATTAGCTCGCTCAACGTTTACTGCATCACCACCAATCATGATGGCAAGCGAGCCTGTGACTGCACGCTTAACCCCACCCGACACCGGAGCATCGATAAAGCCTATACCCAACTGAGACAGTTTTTCTGCATTTTGACGTGTATGCATAGGATCCGATGAACTCATATCAATAATGAGCGCACCTGATTTCAAGACACGCGATAGCGCTTCATCTCCTTGCCACAGCAACTGATCAACGATGGAACTATCAGGCAGCATCAACACGACGATACTAGACTTGGTAACGGCTGCAGCAGCGGAGTCGGCCCACTGAAATTCAGACTGTCCCGCAAAATGATCGGCCACCGCAGTCGCACGATCATGACCAATGACAGTAAAACCTGCCTTAAGCAGGTTGTGCGCCATCGGCGCACCCATCTGGCCTAGGCCAATAAACGCAATCGCCGTTGGGTCCACGCTCAAATCCCCATCTCTTTTAAGACTTCTTTCGCATTCTTGAAACTATCAATCGCTGCCGGTACGCCGCAATAAATAGCAGTCTGTAGCAGCACTTCTTTGATCTCATCTTTGGTGAGGCCATTGTTAATCGCGCCACGTACATGCAATCGCAATTCATGCGGACGATTTAGTGCCGTCAACATAGCAAGATTCAACATGCTGCGTGTTTTGCGATCGAGACCAGGGCGATTCCAAATCGCATCCCAGCAATACTCGGTGACGAGTTCTTGCATAGGCAAATTGAAGTCATCGGCATTCTTGATGGAGTTATCAACATAATCAGCGCCCAGCACAGCACGTCGTGTGGTCAATCCTTTGTCGAAAGCGTCTTTATTCATGTGAATCTCCTGAAAATTTTTGGTGGGTTAATGAACTACAGCGTTCACCTTAGAGGCTCAGCGGACTAGCGTCAATGCAACCCCTTTAAACCTGCACTTATTGTGAGCCAAAGGCTAGCGCATTGGATCACTCAGGTTTGTCATTAAAATAACAAGGGCAATATCACTTGAATCAAGCGCACACTGGATTTACATTGGCAGCATTAGGTTTAAGCCTTTTTTGAAAGCGACTATGGAAGCCTTGATGACCCTCGTGCTGTGTATGGCTAATTGCGGCGGTGCGATCTCGCGCGAAGATGAATTGGGCATGCTGGCAGGAAGCTACGCTCAGCTTTGCAGTGAGATGTACTACTTAAAACAAAACCACTGCCCTGAGCTGCAGGTGCCGGTGATGCTGCAATGTCTTACTGAGGTGGATAGAGCATTAAGCGTTAAGCGTAGCAATGAATTTAAAGCAGGGATGAAATTTTTACAGCAGCGCTTCGCGCAAGAATTACCCGCGGTGGTCAGTCAAAAATTTAAAATCGCTTTACCGCGCAATGAAAACGATGCATCCAAGACTTGCTTTTGGTTAGCGCAGGACAATGCTGCCCAGCGCTTTCAAAAACTACAAACCATACAAACCTTAGAAAAAAAGCGCGAGTAGTCATTCATTGATAGGCAATGGCCAACTCTTTTAGAACAACGAAGTAGGCAATGAATATTTCGCAAAATCAAGCGGCGGACTCTTGCACTGATTCGTCGAGGATTTTATAAATCCTTAACTGTAGGGATTTCATGACTGTTTAGAACTAAAACTTAGGCAGGCAACACTTAACATGTAAGATCGTTCGACTAGCAATTCAATACCTTGCATCAAATGATCAGAAAAAACAGTTGCTGAGCCAAGCCAATAAGGCAACTAATAGTTGGACAGGCTAACTAAGATTTCTATCTATCCTATTTATACCTATGTGTACTTCAGTTCATTAAAAATAAGATAACTTTTATGCCTGAAAATGGGAGTTTTCTCTAAAACTGACTTATTACTGACGAATAAATCAAACTAATCAGCTACTGGTTAAATTAGTTTTAAAAATCATGCGGCGATCAAAGCGATTTAACTTATAGTCGGGCTTGTAATTTTTTCTTGTACTTTTAACGGAGTCAATAATGGCAGTGGATCAAGACTTTGGAAACCTGCAGGTCGGTAAGGGTGTGACCATCAGTGGCGTTTTCCATGTGCCTGGCGAGGCTTTCGTCGACGGTAGGGCAGAAGGTCAACTGACCGCTGAAGCAATCAACGTAACTCCGAATGGTGTGGTGACCGGCAATGCGGTAGCTAATCACGTTAAGGTGGCGGGTCTGATGGAAAAATCCATCACGGCCAAAACCTCGCTCTTAGTCGAATCTACCGGCACTGTGAGAGGAACGATTGCTTACGCTGATCTGGAAATTCGCAAAGGTGGCGAGCTCGAAGGCAGCATTGTTATCTTAGATGGCAAAAGCTAATAACTAGTCATTACACTGGCGCTAATCTTTTTTATCGGAAATGCGCTGGGCAAAAAAAAACCGCGGCACAAGCTGCGGTTTTTTTTAAGCTGAAGAAAAGAAATTAATTATCTTTTTCTGTCGCGCTCAATATTTTCACTATGAAAATGATTAGCCAGCATAAAACAACCAGCAATCACCCACATTACCAATAAAATTTGCCAAATTTTCATGCGACTCTCCCAATGAATGTCTGGTGGATTAATACGGTGCTGCCTGCTCTGTTACGCACCCAAGCTTAGGCTTTTTAATTTTTCTAGCCGTATTATTGCCGAAAACCGCCAAAGGTGATTAATCCCGCTTATCTACGATCCTCGTGCCCTGAAACTACACATCGCCCAAAAGGCACAGTGATCTTGAATTCGAGTTCCTGCAAACACAACTCAGGTTTGCGGGAAGAGCCATGGTTCGGAACCCAGAGGTCCCGAACCACGAGGGATGAAACTTATTTTCGTCCCGCTTCCTGCAATGTCAGAGAAGCCACTTGTGGCGACTCTGTTTGGATGCTCGATACTTGAGCGGCGCTGCCATTGAGGAATTTCTTGACCCAAGTAGTATTCAGGGTCAGCGCCAGATGCACCGAGAAGGACGCGACTGCGACCGCACCGATGATGATGGGAACGCCCACCGATGGCTTAACTACACACCATATTTTTCCGTAGATCATTTCTAGTCTCCCTAAGGGTTAATGAAGCCAGGGTGAATAGATATACGCAAGCAAATGGGCGAAAGCTGCAATCATCCCAAAAATTTGCGTTCCTTGGATCAGATGACGGTGTATTTCTTCTGATTCAGCCTCCGTTAAACCGGTCGGCCAAACTTTGTCTTTATCTGACATCGTGACACCTCCTAATAAGACATCGCTTACGACTGAATCCACCCCTGAAATAAATTCCTAAGAGCGGGATTGACCAACTATCGGTGTAACTAATTATGTACACTTCAAATTGTCACTAAATATTGACAATAATTCCTCCAAACGTCAACTGCTTAGTCAGAAAAAATACGGGTTGAATAAAAAAATCCCTAAGATTCTAGGGATTTTTATCAAATAAGTATGAGGAACGATATCAAATAGAGTCTTATTTAGCTGCGCAGTCCGCAAAACTTGAGTATTTCATCAGCCACGCTATGACTGGATTCTCGCTGAGGGAAGTGACCAATACCCTGCATGACTTTGCGCTGATAAGGCCCGGTAAACCAACGCTCTTTACCCTCTGAACTGTAGATAGGATTGACGCCGTCAGCATCACCATGCAACACCAAGGTTGGCGTATCCAGCACGGGCAAAACAGAAAGCAGCTTTTCATCGGCATCATAGGCAGGATCTCCCGCCACCAAGCCCCAGCGATGACGATAGGAGTGCGTAACAATCTCCACCCAATCAGGATTATCAAAGGCTTCGGCAGTGGCGGCGAACTCTTGCTCATCAAACCAACCCGGCGGTGCCCAGGTATCCCACATGATGCGTGCAAAAGCATTCCTATCTTCTGCCAATGATTTCCTCCCTATTGGCGTATCCATATACCAGTGATACCAGTAATTTTTAGCCTGCTCCAAACTCAGTGGCTGACCCAGTGTATTGGTACCGTAGCCAACAGAAATTATCACGAGATGCGAACCGATACCTGAGTGCAGACCTGCTGCAATCGCGACCGCACGCGCACCCCAATCATGTCCAACCAACAGCGGCTGATCCAATTGCAGCGCTTCAACAAACTCAATCAGATCGCGCCCCAATGCGGACAGCTGCCCACTACGAGGCGTGTCTGGCGAAAGGAACTGAGTGCCCGCATAGCCACGCACCGAAGGCGCAAGAACACGAAAGCCTGCGACAGCAAGGATAGGAGCTACTTCGAACCACGTGCGAACAGAGTCGGGCCAGCCATGCACCAACACGGCGGTATGCTGACCTTCTGGATTCCATTCGAGATACTCCACATTCAGTAAAGAGGTTGAGGTACGGTGATAAGAAGGTGCGATCATAAATTTCCTGTTTCATTGGGATGAATGTGCGGGATAGAGGCTAACAAACACTATAGCCCTTATAAAGCAGATAACCAATTTGAAAATCTTTAAGGCGTATACGTATTACAAAAAGTCAGCCGCTCTGGCTGGCCTCAGCTGCGAAGATGCATCGCAAATAGCCGAATGGGGTCGGTTGATATTTGAACCGAGGGGAATCTGGAAGTAAATACTGCAGCAACGTTTTGAATATGCGAGGTTTAATGGCAAAATCGCAGGCTTTGTAATTTATCGACGTGCTGCTGCGAGTTATTTAATTTGCTACGCGCGCCGCTGGCGTTTTGAGCTGCGCACAAATTCAACCTTATCCCGGATAACTAAACGACAAAAATGCAGGGACTACATCTCACCGCCGACCTCACGGGTTGCAAAAAAAATCTGTCATTGATGACTGATGTTGATCAATTGCGCCGCTCCTGCTTAGCGCTGATACAGGCATCGGGATTAACGGTCGTGGGCGAGTTGTTTCACGCTTTTCCCGGGCTGACTCAGGATCAAGCAGGTGGCGTGACAGGCACCGTACTGCTTGCTGAATCACACCTGGCACTTCACACATGGCCAGAACAACTGTCAGTCACTCTCGACGTATATGTCTGTAATTTTTCTACCGATAACAGTAACAAAGCCAATCAATTAATTACCACCCTCGTTGAGTTGTTTGAACCTGATACCGCCAACCATCAGAGCCTACTGCGTGGTGAAGTCGGTCACAACTCCGCCGGCGCGGATGCGGCGATGGGATACGAGTATTTGAACAAGCACAGTGCTTACGCATATCGACTGGGGCCACTACTGCATAGGGAACAATCACCCTACCAACTGATTGAAGTACATGAGTCGCCACAATTCGGAAAATTATTTCGCCTAGACGGCGACTACATGACGTCGGAAGCTGAAGAATTTTTTTATCATGAAGCCTTAATTCATCCAGCGGCCATCACCCACGGCAACGTGCGCACCGCATTAATTTTAGGTGGCGGCGACGGTGGATCAGCCGAAGAATTACTCAAATACCCGAGTGTAGAGCGTATCGTGCTGGCTGAATTGGATGAAGCGGTGATTCGCATTTCGCGCCAGTACTTAGGCAAGATTAACAACGGTTCGTTTGATGATCCCCGTGTGGAGATACACATAGGCGATGGCTTGGCCTATGTCGCTGAAAGTACTGAAAAATTTGATCTAGTCTTACTCGACCTGACGGACCCTGACACACCAGCCTCTGCTCTCTACACTGCTGAATTTTTTCAATCGGTAAAACGAATTCTGGCTCCGGGTGGCGCCATGGTGCTGCATACCGGTACCCCTGTGTTCGCCCCTGAGACGGTACAGACCATTTATCGACGTCTGAAGCAGCATTTCACGAAGGTGGCGCCGTATGGCTTATATATTCCCTTATATGGTGCGTACTGGTCCTTCGCCCTGTGCAGCGATGAACTTGATCCATCTCAGCCTAGCTCAAAAGAAATCGCACACCGCATAGAATTACATCAACTTGTAAAACTAAATTACTACAATGAAGCTACGCATCACGGCTTATTGGCTCTTCCCGGGTATTTCAGAGATCTACTTCGGTGAAGCGGCACGACCCAGGGCAAAAAACTCTGGTGGTAGCAGGATCCCCGTGATTGCAAGATCAACGGTATGTGCCGGATTCTCGGCAAAATGCATTACCTACCTTGAATAAAGTCTCAAGGATTTTTACTCTTGATCTCTCGCGCAAACTGAAATTAACCCCCCTCCCAATGAGCAGCCTAAAAGATAAGCTATACGACCATTTACGCGACGATGTCTACTGCAAGCTCGGTGTCTCAGGCATACACGGTATAGGCGTATTTGCAATACGCGACATACCCAAAGGTACCGCTCCACTGCGCAGCATGGTCAGCAACAAGGAAATAAAGTTTTCACGTATAGAACTAAAAAAAGTACCTAGCAGCGTACGAAAACACTTATCGCGATTCTGCCTGGTTGAAAAAGGGCGAGTGTTTGCTCCGGAAATTGGGCTGAATGCAGTGAATGTTTCGATTTATCTGAATCACTCAAAAAAACCTAACTTACGCTTCGATGATAAAGATGTGTTGCGGGCAGTGCGCGATATAGAACGCGGCGATGAGCTGACCATAGACTACGATGTTAGCTTCGATGATGACCATGATTTCAGCGACAACTAGCCGTTCCTCAAGGACTTAAGCCCACCGATCACGACAATTTACACCCACAAAGCAAAACGGCTGGCGCATGCGCCAGCCGTTTTGCTGATGGCCGATAAAATCAGGCAGCCACATCCTTTAATTCAACCGGAGCTGAACCACTGCGGTAGATCTGATTCAATTCTTCAGGCTTAAAGTCAATTTTGAGCGGTGAAGTCGGGTCTTGCGCCAATGGATGGTCGGGATCAACCAAGGCCAACGCATAAATCGGCTCATAGTCGGTCACAAACAGGGCCTTGTAGCCGTAATCATCGACGGGTCCGAGGTTGTAATACTGCAGACCGTTATCACGCGCCCAACGGCAAGCGAGTAGGCAAGCAAAAATTCCTGGCGATTTATTCTTGAATTCGCGATTCCACTGACAGAAGCTGCCATACAGTTGATTATATTTTGGCAAAATCACTGAGACATCGGTCAAAACGTTCACGCCCTCTGGCGAGGTCACACGAATAACCAAGATATCCAGGGTGCGGATGTAATCGACAAAACCTTCGACTTCTTCGTCTGCGATAAAGCATTTTTTGAAATGTTCTGCACCCATTTCAAAAATGTCATCAGCTGTCAGATCTTTGCCGGGGATGCGATCAAGTGTGATCGTGAAGTTACGGTACTGCTTATCGTATTCCTTGAACTTACGTGCGCGCCGCTCTTCATTCCAAAAATCTTCAGAGAAGCAATCAACCATGCCGTATTTGTCGTTGATAGCCACGCCAAACTGGCTATCAGGCGGCACGGCGTACACAACAAAGGGACGCGGTGCCGTAGCCAGCATTTCATCGCTAACTTCTATATAAGGGCACAACGCATCCCAGCGGGTGGTGTAGTAGAGGATTTCCTCGTGGTAGCTCTCGACGCAGAGATTTCGTGCCGTCCAGCTTTGGCAGCCCACCTGCATGAGTTTTTGCGAAGCACGCGCTTGCCTCACCTCGCGCAGTCTGTGTAGAGAACCATTCATTCTAGTTGTCCTTGGAGAAGGGTTGAGACGGAAGCTTTTTCAAATCGAAGTAATCAGAGTCGACTTCAAAGTTATTTTTTAAAAATCCCTTGTCGGTCTTTTCCAGCTTGGTCAGTTCAGATTTGCACTTGGCCAGATGCATGGAAGCCTCGCTCGCAGAATCATCCAACTGCCGGATATATTCCGGCATCACTGGACACTCGGAATCGTAATAAATTTCACGACGGGTTGGATTATAAGCGAGAGGATAAAGTGTGCAACTAAAAGGTTTGCGCTCACCCAAGGTACAGCCGACTGGGCCGAGGTGAATACAGTTTGTTTCGATGCAGACGCTGCCGAGATCTTTTTTCTCTTTTTTAGTGAGGGTTATTTCGAGGGCAGGATAACCCGCCTCTACGAAACAGCATCGTCTGCATTCAGCGCAATGGTCAAACGGCATGCGCCACCCTGTAATTTTTACCGTGCGTTAGGTGCATAAGCTCCATACGGGATTCGAGCGAAGAGCGTTTTCGTTTACGAAAAATCCGCCCTAATATGTAATTCGGCGTAAAGATAACCTAATACGCGATAAGTTTCCAAACATATTTTTCACAATTACTCTGCATTCGGTCGATTCTCGTCTTTTTTTTCGTCCAAACGTTTGCGCTGTTCGCGCTTTACATCGCGAATTTGGTGGAGCGCAAAAAGAATCACGAGGACAAAAATCCCCATCTCTATCCACATACCCATTACTTCTAACTTTCATAAAACTTACAAAAAACAATACCCTACAGACGCTGGCTCAAGCGCTTTCTCTTTGACAGCACTGCCTGAAGCTCAATAGCGATCGACAGCGAATCTCAAGATACGCAGACTCGCACGATTTTTCCCACTGCTTGCTGAGCGATAGAGATCCTTGTTCCGCTTTGGTGCAGCTTGAGTCGATGGTAGAGGCCGGTGTCAGGGACATAGCTGTTTGAATAGCTTCTCTTCTGCGGTGCCGGAAAGAACAAACGTCCAGGCGCTCGCTACATCAGTCTCGGATAGCTTCTCACCGCCGGCCATTTCTTCGCTAAAGGTCGCATAGACCACTCCACGATTCATTTTTTCCTTGCAGTCGAACTGCTGCAGCGATTTGAACGAAATCTCACCGCTGTCTTTGCGCGCTTTCGAATTCCCTAAGATCCAGACCTGCCGCTTACCATCGACGGCTTGAATGCTCGCATTATCGACATAGAAATGGGTGCGACGGGTCTCGTAGAAATGGGACCACTCGGCACAAGCATTGGCACTGAACAGCAAGAAAAGCATGAGAAGATAAGCTTTCTTCATTAGTAATCCTTTAAGTTTAAACTATCGTTGTTTAACTTATTCTATTCGATAGCAAAAAAACTGCTGAGCAACCCTTAAAAGATAATCATCAATGCAGCATTCCACACCAACCACACGCTCAGATATCGCCGTCATAGGCGCCGGTATCGTCGGCGTTTGCGTCGCACTCAAACTCCAGGAACAGGGCCGACAGGTACTGTTGATTGATCGCGATCATCCGGGTGCGGCAACCAGCTTTGGGAATGCCGGCCTGATTGAACGATCGTCGGTATTTCCATATGCCTTTCCACGCGACTGGTCGACCCTGATTGCTTACGCACTGCAGAAAAAAACTGCAGCACATTATCATTGGAAGGCCCTAGCTTCGCTGATGCCGTGGCTAGTCGGTTACTGGCGTCATTCATCGCCACATCTTTATCCTGCTGCGATCGCCGGCGCACTACCCTTGATTGAAAATAGCTGGACTGAGCACGCGCCTTTGATCGAAGCGGCGGGTGTATCGCGTTTAGTCAATCAGAACGGCTGGATCAAAGTCTGGCGTCATCAAGACACTGAACAAGCAAGTCTGGATCAAGCCAAGCAAAGCCTAGCCTATGGTCTGAGTGTGAAGGTTTTATCAAACGCTGAATTGCAAATAAAAGAACCCGGACTCGATCCCGCACTAATCGGTGGAGTGCATTACCCCGACTCGCGTCAAATACACGATCCGCAAGCATTAACAACGGCCTACCTGAATTTATTTTTACAGCGCGGCGGGCGATTTATTCGTGGCGATGCGCAAAGTCTGCAGCGCGATGGCCAGCGGTGGCAAGTAACAACCGATGAAGGGCCACATAGCGCGGACGCTGCCGTCGTGGCGCTAGGGCCTTGGGGTGAAGATCTCGCTCAAAAATTAGGTTATCAACTAAAAATGGGGCGCAAACGCGGTTATCACATGCATTTCGCCGCACGCGGCACAGCGCCGACGCATGTGATTGTTGATGTCGATAACGGTTATGCTTTAGCGCCGATGCAGCAAGGTATACGTTTGACCACAGGCGCTGAATTTGCCTTGCGCGATGCGCCGCCTACCCCTGTGCAGCTTGATCGCATAGAACCGATTGCGCGCACGCTGTATTCGCTCGGCGCTCGACTAGATCAGCAAGCTTGGATGGGCTCGCGTCCCTGCACCATCGATATGCTGCCGGTATTAGGACCAGCGCCTAAGCATCCCGGTTTATGGTTTTGTTTTGGTCATGCGCATCACGGTTTGACACAAGCGGCCGCCAGCGCACGTCTGCTCGCCGAAATGATCTGTGGCCGCGAAACATTTGCCGACCCTAAGCCCTATCGAGTCGACCGGTTCTAAACAGGGCGTTGATAAACTTTCTTAGTGAGTTTCAGTAAACTTTGTTCAGTCATCTTTTTTCATTTCGGTAACGAACAACTGACCTGCTCTGCTATCGGGAATAAATTTCACTCGATCACCGACTACAAACTGCTTTAGCAGGGCTTTATCATCGACGCGAAACACCATCGTCATCGCCCCCATACTTAGCTGGGTCAAGGCCTCATGACGCAAAGTGATCTTGCTATTTTCAGGATCTATCTTACGAATCTCAGCACGCACCCACTGCGTCGAACTCGCGCTATCCACAGGCGCAGGGGTCGATTGAGTATCTGCGGCAAAAGTAACGTTTAGCACCACGGCCTGAATTAGAAAAAATGTCTTTAATTGACGTATAAAAAAATTCATTGCGCACTCCCTTTTGAAAATAACGTGTCAGTGATGCCCTTCATGCCCCGAAGGCTTGCGAGCTTTTAGCTTGCCTGCGTCGGGTGCACGCTCGGATGGCATGGATTGCCCACCAGCTGAGTCACTCGCTGCAGGTTGAGGCAAACTACCTGTCCACTCCCATGCCTGTGTACCCGCAGGATGTCGGTACCAACCGGGATCGCTGTAATCGCCGGGCTTTTGTTCTCTCCTTACTTTTATTACGGTGAACATGCCTCCCATCGCAACGCAGCCAAACGGCCCTTGCCCAGTCATCATGGGCAGTGTGTTGTCGGGTAAAGGCATCTCCATCTCGGTCATCTCTCCCATGCCGTGCTCACCCATAGCCATATAGTCTGGGATCAGTCGCGAGATTTTTTCTGCGATACCACGCTGATCAACACCAATCATCGTTGGCACCTGATGACCCATCGCATTCATGGTGTGGTGGGACTTGTGACAGTGCAATGACCAATCTCCAAGTTCGGTCGCGTCGAATTCGATAGCCCGCATCTGACCAACACCTATATCGACCGTCACTTCAGGCCAGCGTGATGCCGGAGGTGTCCAACCGCCATCAGTACCAGTCACGACAAATTCATGACCATGCAGATGAATCGGATGATTCGTCATCGTCAAATTACCCACGCGCAGTCTGACCCGATCGCCCTGACGCACATGTAAGGAATCGACGCCGGGAAAAACACGACTATTAAAACCCCACAAATTGAAATCCAACATGGTGTTGACTTTAGGGGTGGCACTGCCGGGTTCGATATCAAAGTTATTCAGTAAAAAAACAAAATCCCGATCAACCCGCATGAAATTGTGATCCTTAGGATGCGTCACCCAAAATCCATACATACCCATCGCCATTTGCACCATCTCATCGGCATGCGGGTGATACATAAAGGTACCGGCACGTTTGGCAATAAACTCGTACACGTAGGTTTTGCCGGCAGCGATCGCAGGTTGAGTGAGTCCGGATACGCCATCCATCCCATTCGGGAGTCGTTGCCCATGCCAGTGAATACTGGTTGCTTCGGATAAGCGATTGGTCACAAAAATGCGCACACGATCGCCCTCCACCACCTCTATCGTAGGACCCGGTGATTGCCCGTTATAGCCCCACAAATTCGCTTTCATACCCTCGGCTAACTCGCGCACCACCGGCTCTGCAACCAGATGAAATTCTTTGACGCCTTGGTTCATACGCCAAGGTAGTGACCAACCATTTAACGTCACCACCGGATGAAACGGACGGCCGCTCGATGGTAATGCTGGTGGCGCTGTCTTGGCACTGCTACTGACCACCAGCTCGGGTAAAGACGCGGCGCCGACGCGACTAATAGCACTAGCCCCTAAGGCCACCATCCCAGCTTGTTTAAAAAAATCTCTACGTGATGTCATGATTTATTCCTTGTTTATTTCTTGTTTATTTCTTTTAATGCGCCCGCTGAGCGCCGGTCGGTGTGGCATTTCCTGCAGGCACGCTCGTAAGCGAACTAGTCAGACTGCCACCATTCACGACAAAATTCAGTTCCGACTCTGCAATCCAAAAATCACGTTGCGCATCGATGGCTAAATTAATGCTGGTAATCTGCGCGCGTGCATCGGCCAATAATTCAAAGACACTACTCAGCATGCCGTTGTAACGCAGCAGAACTTCATCGGAGATACGCTTGCGCGCGGGAATAATTTCATCCCGATACTGACGCGCGATATCAAAGTTAGTGCGATACGATCCATAGCCTTCACGAGCTTCAGAACGCGCTTGTATTGCTACATCAGCTGCACGATAAAAAGAACGCATATAGACGCTCTCGGCACGTCGAACACGCGCCTGCCCCCAATCAAATAAGGGCAAGGAAAATTCAACTTGATAACCCTCTGCTAAAGAAGCATTCGATGCACTTTTGTTTTGATAGCCCACCTCGAATGCATTCACAAAACGCGTAGCGCGGGTGAGTCCTAGTGATTTAGCGGTGCTTTCGGTATCAAGCTTGGCGACTTGCACATCTAAGCGCTGTGCCAAGGCCTGAGTTTCAATCTCATCTATTCGTTTAAGCGCAGCAGGCAAATCAGGCAGGCGTTCAGGCAGCTTTAAGGCTTGATGACTATCGCCTAGACCAAGTAATCGCACCAAACGCTCGTGAGTGGCATTGACGTTGTGCTCTGCCCGCGCTAACTGCACAGCTACTTCGTGACGAAACGCCAACTCGCGTGCTTGTTCTAATTTGCCCCAGTTACCCGCTTTAGACATACGCTCAGCCAGCTCTGAACTCGCTTGCGCTGCCTGATCAACCTGCTTCATATAGACCAGCGATTGCTGGGCTGCGACTGCCTGAAAATACGCACGCCGCGTATCCGTCGCCAGACGAACAATCTGCAATGCTGTCTGTAACTGCGTCTGCGCAAAGCGTCGTTCTTCGATCGCTCGCCGCAGCGGCATGCTCAGCAAACCACTCAGATCAAACATAATGGCGCGATCGATCTCAACCTCGCCATTACCAGACAAGCGCCCAAATGAAAAACCAGGATTACGTATCCTGCCGGCCTGCACCAGATCAGCTTCGGCGATTCCCAAATCAGCCAATGCCACGCGTAATCGCGGATGGTTAAGTACAGTAATTTCTACTACGCTGTCCGACGACAGTGTTGCTGATAACGAGGTGCTGATACGTGCTTCTACTGTGGACGAATTCGTTGTGTTGAGTACATGGGGTACGGAATAGCCGATACGTTCTCTACTTAACTCAGAAACACGATTCAGTCCCCCATCAGCAGAAAAGTTAGCGCAGCCTAGCAAGGTCAGCGGCAACAAGCAGATGAAAGCGCGCGCGCGCGCATGCGCACATCGTTGCGGAAAATTCATAAATACTCCTAATGAGAATCAGTGCGTGAGCCGTGGGCTGCATAAGCCGTGAGCTACACAAGCTGCTCTAACGTTAACTCGCTAGAGCGGTGAATCAGGCGTGCTGAGTTCGGGGAGGTCGTTCAAGGCCGTCCGGAATGAATCCAGAGAACGAATAGGAAGAAGAGATGAATACACCACGCGCCATGACTAGGCTTTGTGTATGGACAGCAGCAGAAGGTGGAGCGGCCGCACCCATTAGGCAGCATTTTGCGCAGTCGTGGCCCGGATTGCCGGTAGGCGCGTCGGCATGACAAGGCTTAGCTGCATCGCTGACGTGATGATGCTCAGAAGAGATATCAACATTCATCCCAGCCTCGACATCCTGTGATGAATGATGATGCGCATCATGCTCGGTAACAGGTGGTATTTCATTAACTGATACCGGCGCAATTACTACGTCTGACTGATGTGTTGACTCAGGTGCCGTCAACATCGCTAAAGAACGCGCATAGGCTAACGAACTCTGCATAGGCAACAGCAACCCCAAAAGTAGAAGGAGGATGGCACGACGCCAGAGCGGACGAGGGAAATCAGTCATGGAATGACGATAGCACAGCCTAGCAGGTCTGCACATAGTGCATAAGGTCAGTCACAGGGGAAACTCAACGCCACAGAAAATTTACTGGGGGGAGATGGCACTTTGCCAGGAAACAGGCGACCTATTTCAAAGCGAGGCCAGGAAGATCTGGGTCAACCTTAAATTCAAAGGTGTGACGGCGGCAATTCATGGTGTTGATGTAGTAGAAGGCAAAGCGCTTGCCATTTTCTGGGCCAACTCGGAGTTTGATTTTGTTGCGACCAACAATGTCACCTTCTTCATCACGCACTGCGACATTTAAGGTGCCATGAAATTCTTGACCACCACGATTTACCAATACTCCACTCAAATCAAACGCCACACAATAGACGCTCTTAACAACGATTTCTGGATTATTGGTATCGACTGTCTGCGCGCGCGCAAGCCAAGGCAGCAGGCCTAGCGCGAGTATAAGCTGCAGACAGACGTATCGTTTCATTACGACTTCTCCCGACGATTTTTTGCCAATGCTTCTTATTGCAATGGCAAATAATTTAATTTACTGCATAGCGTGCGACTGCTGATTCATTCCATGCCATTCCCAGGCCGGGACCCTTCGCAGTCACATGACCTTTATCGATAACATAAGGCTCTGCCAATATCATCGACCCGAAGTCCATAAACTCGAGCCAATGGCAGGTCGGCGTCACGGGTAATACATGCGCGCTGGCCTCAATAAATATATGGCTAGACATCGGCATCGATGCGGCACTGGCCATACCCATCACTGACAACCAACCGGTGATGCCACCAATTTTCATTAAATCCGGCATCATCATGTCGCATGCGTGAGCACTCAATGCACGTTCAGCATCGCGCGGAAACCACCAATTCTCGCCCGTCTGTATACCCACATTGACCGACTGCCTGACGGTGGCATGACCTTGTAAATCTTCCGCGACTACGGGCTCTTCAACCCAATGAATATCGTAAGCCTCAATCATTTGAATACGTCGTATCGCTTCTTTGGGCGACAAGCTCTGGTTGTAATCCACCATCAAGGCGACATCCGAACCAATGATGCGACGTACTTCGGCCACCACATGCAAGTCACGCTGAGCATCCACATCGCCCAATTTAATTTTGATGGCTTTAAATCCCTGCTTTAGTGTTTGCTCTATCGCTTTAGCGTCTTTGACGGGGTCAACCATGCCATAACTATCATAAGCAGCAACCGGAATTGCTTCACCACCCAATAAATGAACTACGGGCTGATTGGCCGCTTTGCCTAACGCATCCCAATACGCCATATCTAAGGTCGATAACAACATCCCTAACAAACCTTGCAAACCGAGCAAACGAAAACGCTTTTCCATTTGCTGCATACGCGCCAGAGGCACGCAGGATTTGCCGATTAACTCGGGCTTGATTTGCTCCAACAGGCTCATCAAGGGCTTGAGTGTCACTGGCGTATAGCCGAACAGATATGCGTGTCCTGTAATACCTTGGTCGGTAACAACATCCAGCAAAATTAATGGCGATACATCGACAGAGCCGGAAGCCGTTCTAACCGGCCTGGATAGGGGTGCCACTACGGCACGCGCACGAATATCCGTAATCATCAAACTGTTCATGGGATCCTTATTCGATCAATAAATCGACACTTGTCGTGATTGTTTTAATAGTGAGTAGTCAAAATGTTTCGTAGCCATTCACAACAGTTCGTTTCAACGACTCTGTCTGGTCCAGCTCAGACCAAATGGTTTTACCACAGCTAAGAATATCGATGAACACTGCCATACTAAAAACCCTCATAAACTGATAATAAATTATCGTTTGTGAAACTCGCCTTCATCTTTTCGCAGGCAGCGACAGCTGATTAAAAAATATGTATGACTATTTTGATGAAATAATAGATCAACTAATGTAAACCACAACACGAAGGAGATACCATGGCTACCGTACCGCTAATTCCCTATGACGAAGCAAAACCCGAAGCACGCGCTGTGTATGACAACATTATGCAAACGCGCAAAGTTAATGACGTAAATAATTTTTGGAAAGCGCTAGCGCACTCGCCTGATTTGTTAAAGCATGTATGGGAACGGGCACAAGATGTCATGAAACCAGGCGCGCTGGATGCGGTGACTAAAGAGCTAATTTATATCGCGGTGTCTACCGCCAACAGTTGCGACTATTGTGTGCATTCGCATACCGCTGCTGCACGCGCTAAAGGAATGACACCGGAACAATACGCTGAACTACAAGCCGTGATTGCGATGGCCAGCACCACGAATGCATTGGCAACCAGTATGCAAGTACCGGTTGATAAGCAGTTCGATCAGAGCTGAAAGTCGTCGCCGTAAAAAAAATAAATCAGACCGAGCAATAAATGTTTAGCTCGGTCTGATAGCTTTATTAGGGATAGCGAACCCAACCTTTCGTTGACGCATCTGGGGTCTCTGTAGGTCGGAGTGGTATTGCCTTGGGCGCGGGTGCCGGTGCTGGGGCAGCTGCATGCGCAGTGTGTGATGGATGTACTTCGACCGGAGCCTCTGCACGCTCTGGCATCGCAGACGAGTGATGACTACTAATCAACCACTCTGCGCCGACCTTCTTATAAGAAAACGAATAGCGCGCCTTAACCTTTGTGCCATCGGCAAAACGGAAGGTATACAAGCCTGAATCCGTCGCACTATTGCAGTCAACTTCAATCATACGATCATCAATACTGCCTTCAGGACGACGCATTAAAAAATGCATGAAGTACTCTTCTTTTTCAGCGATAGTGAAGCGAGCACGATTCGATACCGTCGGCAAAAGAATGGAATTCGGCGCGTAATTAGCGACCACTTTTCTTGGGTCACCGGTACGTAGCGAATTATTCCAGCGATCGAACAAGGCAGCGATTTCAGATTTCAACGGTAAATCACATTCTTCGGCTGCAGCGCGAGCAGTGGATACGGAGATAGGACCATGGCCAGTGTGAGCAGGCAATGCTTTGGCGGCAACCGGTGCAGGTGCAGCGGCAGGTGCATGTGCAGCGGCAGGTGCATGTGTATCGGCTGCGACTGGAGAGTGATCATCATGCGCCGCAGCTGGCGGAGCAGCATGCTCATCAGCGGCAGCAACGTGGTCAGCTTTTGGCGCATGCGAATCGGCCGCTGGTGCTGCTGTGGCGCCAGCTATTGATGCTTTAGGTTTCACACGCTTACTGACTTGAGGCTCAGCTGAAACTGAGTAAGCGACATGCGTGTCAGCTGCTGCACTAGCAGCCGCTGGTGCATGATGAGCTGGAGCTGGAGCTGGAGCGGGTGCTGGAGCTGCCGCGGCTTGAGTAGGTGCTGGAACTGGTGCTGGAGCGGCCGCCGCTTGAGTAGGTGCAGGAGCGGGTGCTGCAGCAGCATGAGCTTGTGCTGGTGCAGCTGCTGGAGCAGCTTGTGCTGGTGCGTGATCATCATGTGCAGCTTGCGAATCAGCTGCATGAGCATCAGCTCCGACAGGAGTACCACCGGGGTAAACTTTTTTCAGCTTCAAGCGTTTGCTCGGTTCGATAGCTGCAGCCACGGGTGCGACATGCACATCCGGTTGGGCAGGTACTTTGTCACCATTGGCGTCAGGTGCCGCATGACCAGCATCAGCGTGAGCAGCAGCCGGTGCATGCGCATCAGCTTCTTTAGTTGCCGGTTTTTTAGCTGCTTTCTTGACAGGCTTTTTCTTTTTCGGCGCAGGCTTAGCGGGCGCCTCTGCAGTTGTATCTGCGGCTACCTTGGCGTCCTCAACGGGTTTCGCATCAGCCTGTTTGGACTCGGCTGCAGGCTTTGAGTCCGCTGGCTTTGAGTCCGCTGGCTTTGAGTCCGCTGGCTTAGCTTCAGCTGCTTTGGCGTCGGCTGGTTTCACTTCGGTAGGCTTAGCTTCAGCGGCTTTCGCGGGCGCAGCCGCTTTGGCCGGAGCATCGTTAGCATTCACGCTTCCAAAAGCGGTTGCAAATAAAAGCGCTGTCAGTAAATTAGTAGCATTCATCGTCATGACCTTCCTGTCAGGTCTCACTAAAAATAGCCATTCAATGCGGCTGGTGGCATAAATTATCAAAATTAAATCATTCGGTATGCCCTGCTTCGTTCACACCGAGTTACTTGCCATGCTTCTCGTCCTTGTTAATCGAGTCGAGTGCGGAATTCTGTAGGGCCTTACACAAAGAATATACTCGGCCGCTATAAAGAACCTGAATGCAGGTAACGATTAACAGAACGTAGCTGGATGTTTCGGCGTAAACCGCGCAAAAATAGTTCAGTTTTACTATTAAAAACCATGCAAGGCATTTCGCAGCGGATTATCCTTACGCCACTGCTATTAGCCGTCCGGGCCGCTTTCGTTCATTCGGGCCCCGCAGTATTGAATTAAAAAAAGGAGAATCATTATGTCCGACACTATTATTGAAACGCTGCCCGGTCAGCTGCACCAATCCGATTGCCCTTGCTGCGCACCAATCAGCACAGGTACCTCACGTCGTCAGTTCTTAGCGACCGGCGCTGCAGTCCTCTCAGGTGGCTTAATGGGATTTGTTCCCGGTCGCTCCATGGCAGGCGGCGGCAACTATGAAGCGATGCTGGTTAATTGCATCGATCCACGCTTCACCACGCTGAGCTGGCAATACATGGGTCTGTTGTCAGGTGTTGACCGCGACAAACTGGGCGACAACTACAGTCACTTCGTAATGGCGGGTGGCCCTCTCGGCGCCGTACATCCGAAATTCGCTGCTTGGCACAAAACGTTTTGGGACAACCTGGATATCACGGTGGGTCTGCATCACATCAAACGTGTTGTCGCTTTATCTCATCGTGATTGCGGCGCTGCCAAGCTTGCTTTTGGTGCTAGCGGTGTAGCAGAAAAAGACATTGAAACAGGCTCGCATGCTGAGGCGTTGATTGCCTTCCGCAAGGAAGTTAATGCACGCCATCCAAAACTCAGTGTTATCACTGGCATTATGGATGTGTCGGGACGTGTTGATCTCGTCGGTTAATCGTCAAACTGCCTGATTATTTTGACTTGAATCAAGGCAACGTTTGAGTTAACAATGAATACTGGCTCCTATCAAACAAGGAGCCAGTATGTCTTTAGATCACGCTGTTATCTGGATCGATCATCGTGAAGCACACGTCATTCAATTTAATGAATCGGCGAGCGAAAACGAGATTATTCACACCCAATCCAAACACTCCCACTTGCATCACAAAGCAGGAACCCTTGGCTCAGGACATGCATCGCCTGATCAATCTTATCTGCATGAAGTGACCGAAGCCGTTGCCAGTGCTGCGGAAATATTGGTCGTTGGTCCAGGATCGGCGAAGCTTGAATTATTACGCCACGCGCAACAGCATGATCCTTTGATTGCAAAAAAAATCTTAGGCATAGAGACGATTGATCACCCCACCGATAAGCAACTTCTCGCCTTCGCTCGCCACTATTTCAAACCTATTGATAAAATGAACGGAACCGGTGTAATCCGCACGTAAACTTCATTTGCGCTATGAAAAAGATTCTTACTCTATTAGTGGTAGCCACTCTGTTTTTTGCTGGCGGTGCTCACTCAGAACAAATACGCTACATCTGCAGCGGCACACACGTGGACTATGACGGCTGGGGTAAGCGTACTGAGCAGATGAGTAGTTTGAAAGAAGATCCGGTTGATCTGGTGATAGACACCGAATCAAAAAAGGTCAGCTTCAGCACTAAGTATGCTGGGCACGTGACGACTGAATTAAAAATCAGCGATCAATGGTACGAGGGCGAAGCGCCGGTGAATGTCACAGTCATGAAACGCAAAGTTGCACAGGTCAGCGTTAAGCTGGGTCGAATCGCCTGGCAGGCGATGACTATTTACACGCTCGATGATGCGAATGGCGAAACCCACCTTGCCTATGCCGGCGTCTGCACACCTAGCGTGGTGAAATAAGTCGTCGCACTACTCCGCGTGTTTGCGTCCGGCGACATAACGGACACCGGTCGGGCCATACACTTCGGTATGCGGAATATTGGCATCGAGCGCAAACGTATCTCCCGTGCGGCAATGCTGTGTACGACCTTCAGCGACGATCGTAATCTCACCGTCCAAAATTAATGCACGCGCGGCAAACGGATGCGTATGCAAATCTAATGAGCCATTCGCAGGACGTTCGACCACCACCGTCTCAAAACCCTCTTTTTGCATCAACTGCTCGAATTCTTGTTGATTCATTTCTATTCCTTTTTTAATTCTTTGACACCAGTTTTACTAAGGTGAGCAAGGTTTGGTTAACGGGCGTTGGCACTCCGTGTTTTACACCCAGTCGGCACACATAACCATTGAGGTAATCAATTTCTGTTTTTTTACCACGCGCCAAATCTTGTGCAGTGGATGAATATTGAGTCGCCATGGTGCTGGCCAGATTTCTAACAGTCGCATACATATCGCCAGGTACTTGAATACCCTCTGCTTTTGCGACGGCGAGACATTCAGTCACAACAGTTTCCATCAGCGCTGGAATACCATCGACCTGCACCATCTCACCATACATTTTTTGCGCAATGGCTGACAAAGCATTGTAGGCACAGTTGATAATCAGCTTAGCCCATAGCGGACCCATCACATTCTTGGATACTTCAACCGGCACCTCGGCCTCATGAAACCACTGCTTCACATCGGCACTCTCAGGCGCATCACCAATCACTAACTCACCTCGCCCGTGATGCTTCACATGACCAGATCCGGCCATCTCAGTCGCGACATACACCACCGCTGGTATCACTCGCTGCGGTAATAGCTGCCTCAACAATTCAGGACTCTCGGCGCCATTTTGCAGTGTCACGATTACAGCATCAGGTTCTAAGTAAGGCGCGATCTCGCGCGCTGCTGATTCGCTGTCTGTAGATTTAACGCAAAACAGCACAAGGCGCGCACCCTTAACACCCGATGCACCGGTAACGGCTTTCATGGCGACATGCTCAGAAAACTTTTTAGTCTCTAGGAATAACCCATGCTGATTGACGGCATCCACATGAACGGGTCGACCAATTAGCGTTACAGGAAAACCTGCTCGCGCTAGCATGGCTCCAAAAAAACAACCCACAGATCCCGCACCCATCACGGCGATCTGTGGCTTAGCATTCGATTGAGATGATGACATAATGACCTTTCTTTTTATTATATTTTTAAGGACGCACTCAAAAAATTAAAACGAGCTATTTTTCTAGGAATGATACTAAGCTAACGGCTTAATTAACAAAGCTAAACTATAACCTAGCTCCGCTATTCTGGCAGTTTGCTACTATTTTTTGCAACCAAGTATGCTTACTTAATGATTAGAATTTTTATTAAGTAAAAAATCTAACAAGGTTTGAGTAAAGGCTTGCGCGACTTCCCAGTTAGATAAATGCGCCGCATTAAGCTCGACATAACGTGAGCCTTTAATCGATCGGGAAATGAGTTCGCCATGTTCTGGCGGTGTGGACTTGTCATGTTTACCGCCTATAACTAAGGTGGGCGCAGTGATAGAACTTAGATTGGCGCGCTGATCCATATCCCGTACCGCAGCGCAGTTCGCGACATAACCTTCAACCGACGTCTCTTGCAGCATTTTTCTGACGCGATCTACTTGGGCCGGAGCATGCGCAAGAAAACCTGCGGTGAACCAGCGCTCAAGCACGCCATCAATAATGCTCTCCATACCGTCTTGTTTGACTTTGGTAATCCGCGTATTCCAGATTTCAGGCACACCAATGGCAGCACTGGTATTACACAGTGCTAAACGATCAATGCGCGATGGTGCATAAACACCCAACCAAATACCTGTCATACCGCCCATGGATAAGCCACAAAAATGTGCGCGCTCTATTTTTAATCCATCCAACAACGACAGCACATCGCCACCGAGCTGTGCAATGGTGTACGGCCCTTGCGATACATCAGAGCCTCCATGTCCACGCGTGTCATAACGCAAAACGCGGAAATGCTCAGACAGCTCAGGCAGTTGCGGCAGCCACATTGATAAGTTAGTACCTAGTGAATTCGACATCACTAATACCGGAGCTTGCTCGGGACCCTCAAGCTCGTAATGCAATCGGCCGGTGCCTGTTTCATAGAAAGGCATAGAGACTCCTGTAGTTGAAATTCATACGGGCTGGAAATCAGTGCTTGCGGTGACGATGTTCTGTGAGAACACGATCGACAAACGTTTCTGCCTGCCCGAGATAATTGACAGGATCAACTAACTTTTGAAGTTCGTCTCTAGAAATCAAGCTACTAACGTGCTTATCAGCCTGCAAGATGTCAAACAATGATTTATCGGTAGCGATTGCTTGCGCACAAGCGACTTCTACCAGCTCGTGAGCGGCGGCACGACCCAGATGATTACTTAATGCAATCGACACGGACTCGGCCATAACCAAACCATGAGTCATAGCTATATTGCTGCTCATACGCTCTGCATTGACTGTCATACCCTGAATAACATCGCGCAATTGCTGAAGTGCTCCAGAGCTAAGCTCAATAATTTCTGGCAAGGTTTCCCACTCCGCTTGCCAGCCACCGAGCGCACGCTCATGCTCTTGCACCATGCAAGTCAATAAAGTAGATACCAGCGCCGGTACGCGATGAGCAGTTGCGAGTATCGCAGCACATCCGACCGGATTACGTTTATGCGGCATGGTGGAAGAACCGCCTCGTCCTTGACTACTGGATTCTGACAATTCAGCAATTTCAGTTTGCGCATGCAAAGAAATATCGCGCGCTATTTTTCCTAAGGTACCGGTTAACAATCCCAGCGCGGTACCCACTTCAGCAATGCGATCACGATGGGTATGCCAAGGTACAGCTGGTAATGTGAGTTGAAGCTCATTCGCTAACGCCTGACTGACGGTTAATCCTTTATCTCCGAGACTCGCTAACGAACCTGCAGCGCCACCGAATTGCAGCACGGAGATATTTTTTCGCACGATGACGAGTCGCTCTTGATGACGCAGAATCGCATCTAACCAACCCGCTGCTTTTAATCCAAACGTAATGGGTAATGCATGCTGCATCCAAGTGCGCCCTATCATGGGTGTAGCACGATGGTGATGCGCATGCGCTGCCAAGGCATCCGCTACTTCAGCGAGTTCACTAGTCATTACATCAATGGCCTGGCACAGCTGCAAAATCAAACCGGTATCAATGATGTCTTGACTAGTTGCACCCCAGTGCACATGGCGCGCTGCCTGCGCATCAACCGCAGCGACTTTAGCAGTCAGCTGCTTTACCAAAGGAATCGCTAAATTGCCTGACTGGCGTGCGTCCATCGTCAGTAATTGAATATCGATCTGATCAGCGCGGCACGCGTTCACTATCGCCGTAACAGATTGCGTAGGAATCACGCCTTCTTGCGCGAGTGCGCGCGCCAAGGCAGCTTCTACATCGAGCATGCATTGCACTGTATGGTTGGAAGAGAAAATAGCCCTCATTCCATCAGAAGAAAATAAGGCAGAGGTCAGGCGATGGTCTGTCATGGAAAGAACAACTTTCGAATGAAATCATAGTTCAAAAAAAACGGTTTCATGGACTCCACCACCAATGGCGACATTCCACTCCAACACACCCGACTGGCCTTCAACGACGTTTGCGATCAGTGTAGCGCGGCGCTCAACAGGCACCTGCAGCATGACCTGATCCGCTGCATGATCATCACCAGGAAAATAAATGCGCGTAACTAATTGCTTGATTAAGCCACGCGCAAAAATAGCCACCAAAATATGTGGCGCTTGCAAGGTGCCGTTAGCTGCAGGCACACGGCCTGGCTTAATAGTAGAAAAACGAAAGCGCCCATTAGCATCGGTCGGTGTGCGTCCAAAACCCGTAAAACTTTTTTCTATCGGTAAATCGCGATTATCCAAGGGATGAGCGTACTTACCATGCGAATTAGCCTGCCAAATTTCTAACATGCCATCCGGTATAGGTAAGCCATCCGCATCGCGCAACTGACCTTGAATGATGCAACGCTCACCTGCACTATCGGATGTCACTAATTCAGTCGTGTTTAACCAATCTAGGCCTATGTGCAAATACGGTCCGACTGTTTGCGATGGTGTGTATCCTGTACTCATCTCATTTCTCCATCGGCGTTGCATGCCGGCCGCGCAAAATGATATCGAAGCGAAAGCCTAAGGCAAAATCAGGTTCGGTCAAATCCAATGCGAATTGCGAAATCATTCGTTGGCGCGCACGTTCATCTGGCACGCTGTTATAGATAGGATCAAATTCCAGCAGCGGGTCACCTGGAAAATACATCTGAGTGACTAAGCGTGTTGCAAATGCCTGACCAAATAATGAGAAATGAATATGTGCGGGTCGCCAAGCATTGGGATGATTACGCCAAGGATAAGCGCCCGGTCGTATCGTCGTGAAACGATAATTTCCTTCTGCATCGGTGATGGTTCGACCGGTACCGGTAAAGTTAGAATCTAACGGTGCTTGATGCTGATCATTTTTATGTTGGTAGCGTCCGGCTGCATTCGCCTGCCACAATTCAATCAAGGTATGAGGAACGGCTTTGCCATCTTCATCAAGCACGCGACCTGCCACCAAAATGCGTTCTCCGATAGGTTCGCCTGCATGCTGACGCGTCAAGTCTGCATCATTGGGCGCGACACGTTCATGACCAAACACAGGGCCGGTCAGCTCCGATAAAGACTGAGGTAAAAGAATTAAGGCTTGTGATGGAGAGCGTTTAACGGTGGACCCATACGCTGGCGAAAGATAGTCGGGCTGACTACCCGCCGCTGGCATGCGGTAGGGACGAAGATCCAACATGATGTTCCTTGTCTCGGGAATTATCTCTATGGCCTTAGGCCTATTTTCGCCCAGAGGCGATAAATCTCAAACCTACAATGCACGCTCAAACTCTAAGCGTGCATTCTTGATCAGGCTGATTTCAACTCAACTACATTCAGTAGCATTCGCTCACACTCGTTCAATCATTAATGCGATGCCCTGCCCCACACCGATACACATAGTACACAGCGCATAACGGCCACCGGTTCTGTGCAACTGGTACATCGCCGTGGTAACTAATCGCGCACCACTCATACCCAGCGGATGACCGAGGGCGATGGCTCCACCATTCGGATTCACGCGTGCATCGTTGTCTGCAATACCTAATTCACGTAAAACTGCCAGACCTTGAGCCGCAAAGGCTTCATTTAACTCAATCACATCCATTTGATCGAGTGTCATACCGGTCAGTTGCAATAATTTTTTAACAGCGGGTACCGGACCAATACCCATCACGCGAGGCGCAACACCTGCAGTGGCCATACCCATGATACGAGCGCGCGGTGTCAAACCATACTCTTTACTATGTGCCTCATCGGCTAACAATAAAGCGCACGCACCGTCATTTACACCTGAGGCATTACCGGCAGTGATCGTGCCATCCACTTTCACTACACCTTTTAATTTAGCCAGCGCTTCTACACTGGTGACACGTGGATGCTCATCATTCATCACGGTGATCGGCTCACCTTTTTTTTGCGGAATAATCACCGGAAAAATTTCATCAGCGAGCACACCGGAGGCTTGGGCTGCGGCGGCTTTGTTTTGACTAGCGACTGCAAATGCATCTTGATCGGCGCGACTGATGTGAAAATCAGTAGCAACGTTTTCTGCAGTCTCAGGCATAGAATCAACACCGTACAGTGCTTTCATCTGTGGATTAACGAAGCGCCATCCAATCGTAGTGTCAAAAATCTGCGCGTTACGCGAAAAAGCGCTATCGGCTTTACCCATCACAAAAGGTGCACGGGTCATGGATTCAACACCGCCGGCAATCACCAAGCCTGCTTCACCGGATTTAATCATGCGTGAAGCAGTACCCACCGCATCCATACCTGAACCACACAAGCGATTAATCGTCACACCCGGAACATCTATCGGCAAACCAGCCAGCAGCAACGACATACGAGCCACATTACGATTATCTTCACCGGCTTGATTTGCACATCCAAAAATAACTTCGTTGACTGCACTCCAATCCACGGTGGGACTACGTTCTTGCAGCGCACGTAGTGCGAGTGCACCGAGATCATCAGCACGCATGTCTTTTAACACGCCACCGAAGCGACCAATCGGTGTACGGATAGCATCACAGATAAAGGCTTGTTTCATCATTCTCTTCTAATTATTAATGGTCAAATTAACTAAGTAATTTAGGCGGCACTCAGTGGCACGTCCGTTATTTTTTCTAACTCGGGTATGGTGAGCCCCTCTGCCATTTCTAGGACGACCAGGCCGGCCGCAGTGATATCAATCACTGCCAGATCAGTATAAATACGGCTCACACACGCCATGCCTGTTAAGGGATAGGTACAGTGTTCTACGATTTTGCTCTCGCCACTTTTGGTTTGATGTTCCATCATCACGAATACGCGTTTGGCTCCTATCGCTAGATCCATCGCTCCTCCAACAGCAGGGATAGCGTCGGGCGCACCGGTATGCCAATTCGCGAGATCACCTTGCTTCGATACTTGAAAAGCCCCTAAAACGCAAATATCGAGATGCCCACCACGCATCATAGAAAATGAATCGGCGTGATGAAAATAGGCTCCGCCAGTAAGTAACGTCACTGGCTGCTTACCCGCATTAATTAAATCTTCATCTTCTTGGCCTTTAGCAGGTGCCGGCCCCATACCTAAAATACCATTTTCGCTATGCAGAAAAACTTCGCGGGAGGGATCGAGATGATTAGCTACTAAAGTTGGCAAACCAATGCCAAGGTTGACATAGGATCCTTCTGGAATATCACGCGCCACGCGACTGGCGATCTCATCTCTAGTGAATCGCTTCATGCGGGCGCTCCGTTGACCTGAACAATGCGTTGAACAAAAATACCTGGGGTGACAATCACTTCCGGATCTAATTCACCCAACTCGACCACTTGATCAACTTGAACTATCGTGCATTTGGCCGCCATTGCCATGATAGGTCCGAAATTACGCGCCGCTTTACGATAAACTAGATTGCCCCAACGATCTGCTTTTAATGCTTTTATGAGCGCGAAGTCGGCATGGATGGGATACTCCAAGGCGTAATTTTTTCCATTGATCAGTCGCGTCTCTTTACCCTCTGCTAGCAAGGTGCCATAACCCGTCGGCGAAAAAAAAGCACCAACACCTGCACCTGCGGCGCGAATGCGCTCTGCCAGATTTCCTTGGGGCGTTAATTCCAGCTGCAATTCACCACTACGGTAGAGACCATCAAACACGTGGGAATCTGCTTGGCGCGGAAACGAACAAATGATTTTTTTTACACGACGTGCCGCCAGTAGTGCGGCTAAACCCGTATCGCCATTGCCAGCATTATTATTCACTATCGTTAGATCGGTCGCACCCTGATCAATTAATCCATCGATTAATTCGCGGGGCATGCCCGCATTACCAAAGCCACCGATCATGATGGTCGCACCATCATGAATGCCCGCCAACGCGTCCCTCAACCCGGGAACAATTTTATTCACCACGAAAAAATCCTTTACAGACGAGAGACCAAAAACAAAATTTTTCTGGTCACTTTCGGCTTATGTGATTGAAAAACCCACTGAAGTGTTAATACGAATATCGAACTAATGTTTCGATTAGAGAACATTCCGCCAGTGTATAGGGGGCATAAATCGACTGCAAGGCTGCCTGTTTATTTAGTGTTCGGTGGTCGAACCCCGAGATGACAGCCTGCTGTCAGTGTCAGGCTTACGCAACGAAAAAATGGGTTTTTACTAGGGACCGAATCGAGTTTGCAATGCTCACAACAACGATTATCAATTAAGCATTGAGTTCCGCTACGGTAATTGGGCTGCACGTCATCGCGAGCGTAATAAGCCACCTCGGACGCTCGCCCCATCGGCCATTTTCATAGCGACATCACTATGCAGAACATTTCTCCCCTCAATACCGAAAATCACACAGAGCCCTTTCCTCCCGAACAGGCACTGACGGAGCAGCCAGACGCCCCACCAACCATAGCCGAACCTACAGAGACAGTCATAGCTCCACCAACCATAGTCGAACCTACAGCAATACCCATAGCACCACCCACACCACCACTCACCATCGCGCAAGAAATCGATGCACTCACCGATCCCAGTTTTATGACCTCCATGGCGCGCGGCCTCGCTGTAGTCAAAGCCTTTTCCGACCAACGCCGAGCGATGACTATTGCACAACTAAGCCATAAAACCGGTATACCTCGCGCCGCCGTGAGACGCTGCTTGTACACACTCAAAAAACTGGGTTACGCCGGATCCGATGCAAATAATTTTTTTCTCAAACCAAAAATCCTGGCGCTAGGTTATTCCTATCTTTCATCAACTCCGCTCACGGTGTCTGCTCAGCCGTGTTTAAACCACGTCAGTACTACTGTGGGTGAATCCTGTTCTTTGGCGGTGCTAGACCAAGGTGAGGTACTGTATATATCGCGCTCACAAACGACCCGCATCGTGTCGATTGCATTAAATGCGGGCAGTCGTCTACCCGCCTACTGCACATCACTTGGTCGCGTCATGCTGGCGGCACTATCCAAAGCAGAGCTAGATAATTATTTTGCGCGAGTACCACTGCTTCCATTGACTGATCGTACGGTGGTATCGGAACAAAGACTACGTGAAATTTTGGCCGAAACAGCAGCACAAGGTTATGCCATCGTAGAAGAAGAATTGGAAATTGGTTTGCGATCTATTGCAGTACCAGTACGAGGTGCCTCCGGCACGGTCGCTGCTGCACTAAATATCGGCGCGCAGTCGGCACGCGTTTCTCGCGAACAAATGGAAAACGAATTCTTACCTGTATTGCTCAACGGAGCCTCAGAGCTTTCGGTACTTCTGACTTGAAAAATCTCTACCCAACTAACACAATGCCTCGCCTGCTTTAGGGCAGCGAGGCACTGATAAAACTAAACAAGTCGTGTAAAAATTTATCTCGCGCTGGCTAATTGTGACGACTGATATCGAAAATCTTTGGGTGACATTCCCATCTGCCGTTTGAAAAAACGAGTGAAATATGCAGGATCAGTAAAGCCTAATAATTCGGATATTTCTTTAATCGTCATCGACGTATAAATCAGTTCGCGTCTGGCCTCTAGCATTAATCGCTCGTGTATTAGTTGCAAAGCCGATCGACCACTCAGTTCACGACAAATGGCATTCAGATGAGCCACACTAATACCGAGCTGAGCAGCGTAATAATCCAGCGTCGTATGCGCAGAAAAATTCTTATCGACCAATGCACTAAAGCCTGCCAAATGTTCGCGCGCACGTACTACTGTCACCCCGACTTTGTCACGTGCTTGCGCTAAATTTTCGCGCATCAACCAGGCCAATGTCGTACTAACGAGCGATTCGATGACGGCCTGGTGATATCGATCTCGCTGTTGATATTCAAAATACAGCGCGCGCAACCCCACTTCAATCGCCGCTGCACTCACCCGATCGTGCAGCACGCAGTGAACGGGCTCGGCAAGCGTCATCAACTCGTGGGCCAAATCGCTATCTAAGCTATCGATTAACGAATAGGCCAAGGTGACTACTAGACCGTGCGCATCTTTTGAAAATTTGAATCCGTGCACGCAATGCTGCGGCACCAGCAAAACCGAACCCTCTATGAGCTGACCTTGTTGACCATCGAGCTGAAAATCAGCCTCGCCCTGCTCTAACCAAAGTACTTGAAACAAGCCGTGATGCCGATGCGGATTAATCTCCCAATTGTGCAAGCGGCTACGGGATGCAATCGATTCACAATGAATCCGATCAGGCACAGGTAATTGACCCTTCTCCCCATAGAGCTGGAAGACTGGTACTTTGATGGCGGGCTTGGTCGGAATAGTCGGGATAGTCACTAGGGAGGCTAAAAGTCTATAAAACCCTCGAAATGTACAAGTTTCGGTAATGAAAGTCTATTCCGGTGAAGGCCCGATTAGGTGATTATCAAGCCCTCGCTTTCCCAATGCGGCCAACTTCGTCTGCCAAACATAAACTCATGAAAACTCAAGTTGCCATTATTGGTGCAGGACCCTCCGGCCTTTTGCTGGGACGACTGCTTGAATTGCAAGGCATAGCTAACATCGTCATCGAAGCCAAGTCACCGGACTACGTGCTTTCGCGCATACGCGCGGGCGTGCTCGAACAAGGTACACAGGCGCTACTGCGCGAAGCAAAGGTAGGTGAACGCATGGACCGCGAAGGTCATGTGCATGATGGTTTCGCTCTATCCTTTCTTGGTCGTCTGGAGCGCATCGATTTAAACGCACTGACCGGCGGCAAAACGGTGATGGTGTATGGTCAGACTGAAGTGACTAAAGATTTGATGGATGCACGAACGCAATCAGGCTCGCTCAGTTTTTATTCGGCGGATGACGTTACGCTGCATGATTTTTATAGCGACAAACCCAGTGTTAGTTTCACAAGTGATGGACAAAAACATATCGTTGAATGTGATTACATCGCCGGCTGCGATGGCTTTCATGGAGTGTCGCGTAAATCGGTACCGCCCGAATCGATACGACTGTTCGAACGTGTCTATCCCTTTGGATGGTTGGGCATACTTTCGCGTACCCCACCGATATCGCATGAACTGATTTACGCTAATCATGAACGTGGCTTCGCGTTATGCAGCATGCGCTCCTCCATGCTGTCGCGCTATTACGTTCAATGCTCGCTGGACGATAAGATTGATGATTGGTCTGACCAGCGCTTTTGGGATGAATTGCGCTCGCGTCTGCCCGCGGATGCAGCCGCCTCTTTAATTACCGGCCCATCAATTGAAAAAAGTATTGCGCCACTTCGCAGCTTTGTGGCGGAGCCTATGCAGTTCGGGCACTTGTTCTTGGTAGGCGATGCCGCTCACATCGTGCCACCGACGGGGGCTAAAGGCTTAAACCTTGCAGCCAGCGATGTTTACACTCTTTATAACATCCTGCGTCTACGCTACCAGCAAAACCGACTGGATTTGATTGCAAAGTATTCCGAAATTTGCCTGCGCCGAATCTGGAAAGCGGAGCGTTTTTCGTGGTGGATGACGTCTATTTTGCATAAGTTCTCCGAAGATCCCTTCAATCAACGGATTCAAGAAGCGGAGCTGGACTACTACACTAGCTCACAGGCTGGAAAAACTACGATTGCAGAAAACTATGTGGGATTACCCTACGAAACCGTGGAGTAGCGCCCCAAAATCTGCCAATCATGAATCAGGCTAGCCGCAGAGACACAAATCGGTTAAATTTGCCCCACTATTTATTCCAAAATGTTTCATGAGCCAGCCTGTAGCCATTACACCCAGTCCTAACCTCAACATCAGTGCTCTCAAAGCGAGTTGTTCTGCGTGCAGCATGCATCAGCTTTGTCTGCCCATGGGCTTAGGTGAATCGGATATGACTCGGCTCGATGACATCATTGGACGCCGCCGCAAGATTCCTAAGGATACTCATCTCTACCGTATCGGCGATCACTTTACGAATCTTTACGCGATACGACTCGGCCATTTCAAAACCTTCCAAGTTAGTCCAGCAGGTGAGCAACAAGTCACTGGTTTTCAGATGGCGGGGGAACTGCTGGGTATGGATGCGATCAGTACAGAGCATCATCATTGTGATGCGATGGCGCTTGAGGATAGTGAAGTCTGTGAAATTCCATTCGCACGACTGGAGGAATTATTTGGCACCATTCCTAGTTTGCTGCATCACTTTCATCGAATGATGAGTCAAGAGATCACTCGCGAACAAAATGTCATGCTACTACTTGGAAATATGCGCGCCGAGCAGCGCTTTGCTGCATTTTTGATTAATTTATCTTCACGCTATGCCGCACGCGGCTATTCATCGACGACCTTTCAGCTGCGTATGTCGCGCGAAGAGATTGGTAACTATCTTGGGTTGACGATTGAAAGTATCAGCCGATTATTATCGCGATTGAAAAAACAAGGCTTACTCCGAGTCGCTAATCGTGAGATCGAATTACTGGACTTAACACGAATGAAAGCTCTGGCAGCAGGCACTGAAATCTGCGATTGATCTATCTGTTGAGCTAAAACGGCGGCTGGCGAGGTGCTTCTGTGCTGAACAGATAAATACTCAACATGCTCGCTAACGAGCAAAACACCCAGAAAAAGAAAAAACCAATCGTGTAGGCTGCAATCGGCGGTAAATCGATGTGACCCCGGATGAGCATCAAATCGACCGGATCAAAAATCGAAAAGAAAAACCCCTCTGCAAGAATCGCCGCCATAAACGACGGCCACAATACCGACATCGCTAGTTTCAACATGATTCGGCCTCCCTCAAATGCATCTTATGCCTTGTCCTGCAACGGGCTGATGTCTATCGTATGTTGCTGCGGCCAGCTCCAGTCGCCCTGAAGTCGCCAGCTGCGTTCCGCATCTTCTATCTGTACCTGCCAATGCGCACGCTCTAGCATAGGCAAGGATAGTGAAAAAATTCCTTCTGCATCGGGTGTCACTACCATGCGCTTATCTTTCTGCGGTACGGTGGGATGAACTAACAACAACGTCAGTGGCAATTGATTGGTAAGACCTTTCATGGCACCGACCAAATTGCCCGAAGCAGCATCGTAA
This sequence comes from Polynucleobacter sp., assembly GCA_021737945.1. Classification (GTDB taxonomy): domain Bacteria; phylum Pseudomonadota; class Gammaproteobacteria; order Burkholderiales; family Burkholderiaceae_D; genus Pernthalerella. The sequence continues at coordinate 62,323 of JAIPCX010000011.1, read as the reverse complement.
CGCAGCGAAAACTGTAATCCCAAAGTCGAAGCCACCCTATCACGTCGTAAATCTTGATTAATCGCCTTACCTTGTTTGTAGTAGTCATCTACCACTAATGCATCAGCGCCAGAAAATGAAATCCCCATCGTTATAAAACCCGCAACTAATACGACAAAAGGGCCTAGCATTAAGAACCAAGGCCAGCGATGTTTGTACCAAGGAGCCACCTGTTTATCGAGCGCATTTAATGTTGTCATGATTTTTCCAGTTCAGCGCGGCACAAAAAATACTGCTTTTTCTTTCACATGGATATCGGGGTTGTCGATATCGACTAAGGTAAACCAAATTTTATTCGAGCCTTTTTCACCTTGAGCTTCGTCTACCCGAACATTCACTGCCACCGCTCGCGACTCCGTACCATTAAGCGCAAACTCACCTGCGCCTTGTAGCTTTATGCTGTCAATACCGCTGACGCTAATTCGATAATGATGCGCAGATTCGTCCGTATTCATTAACTGCAAACGGTACACGTTTTCTATCATGCCGTTTTCTATCTCACGACCCATCGAGCCACGATCACGAATAACATCCATCTTTACTGGCGTTCGAGTTAAGAGTGTTCCGAAGAAAACGCTCACAATAACAAGCAAAACAGTGCTGTAAATGAGGACTCGCGGACGAAACATGTGACTGAAAATTTGTTCAGCCGTCCAGCGGTTGACCATCGCATGATCAGTCCAATAGCGCACCAGGCCACGCGGAGCGCCTATTTTATCCATGACGCTATTACACGCATCAACGCAAGCTGCACAACCTATGCATTCATACTGCAAGCCTTTACGGATGTCGATCCCCGTTGGGCACACTTGCACGCACATGGAACAGTCGATGCAATCGCCTAAGGCTTTTGCAGCAGAAGGATCATCTTTGTGTCGCGCCCCACGTGGTTCACCACGACCCGCATCATAAGTAATGATCAAACTATCTTTATCAAACATGGCGCTTTGAAAACGCGCATAAGGACACATGTATTTACAGACTTGTTCACGCATCCAGCCCGCATTGCCATATGTCGCAAAGGAGTAGAACAAAACCCAGAACCCTTCCCATGGACCTAGCGTCAGGGTAGATACTTCATTCGCCAATACCGTAATAGGAGTGAAGTAACCGACAAACGTAAATCCTGTCCATAAAGCTAAGGCGCCCCAACTCAGGTGCTTCGCTAATTTTCTGGAAAATTTTCCAAATGAGGCCGGCTGACGATCCAAGCGTATGCGTGCGCTACGATCACCTTCAATTTTGCGTTCTATCCACATGAAAATTTCGGTATACACCGTCTGCGGACAAGCAAAGCCGCACCAGACACGCCCGAAAATAGCGGTGAATAAAAACAGAGAGTAGGCACTGATGATTAACAGCGCCGCCAGATAAATAAAATCCTGCGGCCATAAAACAATGCCAAAGATATAGAACTTACGCGCGCCAAGATCAAACAGCACCGCCTGCCTGTCATTCCACGAGAACCAGGGCAATCCATAAAAAAGCAATTGCGTGGCCCAGACAAAAAACCAGCGCAGGCTGGCGTATCGCCCTTGTATTTCGCGCGGGTAGATTTCTTCCCGCGCTTGATACATTTTAATTACGGCGACTTGGGGTGATGCACTTTCCATGAATACCCTTTGCTACTCACTCACTTGCTTGCAGCAGGTAAGGTCGAGTTATTCGACAAGCCCCAAACATAAGCGCTCAACACGTGAACTTTAGCTTCGCCGAGAAATTCAGCAAACGCTGGCATCACATTGTTACGACCGCCACGTATGGTTTCCATGATAGTGGTAACACTGCCGCCGTACAGCCACGTTTTATCCGTTAAGTTTGGAGCACCCATAGCGGTATTTCCTTTACCGTCAGCACCGTGACATGCGGCACATGCAGCAAATTTCTCTTTACCTACAGCGGCCTTAATCGGATCAGCAGCTGAATCGGACAAAGACAGCACATAGTGAGCTACATTTTCTATATCTTTCTCCGTGCCTACTGCAGCACCCATCGGTGGCATGGCGCCGTTACGACCCTTCAACAGGGTCGCTTTGATCGCCTCAGGTTCACCACCATGCAGCCAATCACGATCCGTTAAATTCGGATAACCTTTGTTACCGCGCGCATCGGAGCCATGACATTGAGCACAATACGTGAGGAACAAACGCTCCCCGATAGCGTGCGCTTGTGGATCAGCAGCGAGCGTCTTCATATCGACTTGCTGATACTTGGCAAACAACGGGCCATATTCTTCATCAGCGAGTTTTAATTCTTCTTCGTACTGACTCTTTGATGCCCAACCTAATTTACCAGCGTAGGTACCTAGTCCGGGATAAAGGAATAGATAAGCCAAACCAAAGACAATGGTGATATAGAAAAGCCACATCCACCAACGCGGCATAGGATTATTTAATTCTTCCAGACCTTCGTCCCACGAGTGCCCGGTTGTTTCAACATGACCATCCTTCGATACCGACGTTTTGATAGTCGATTGTGACCACAACAGCCACGCACATCCAAACACGGAGACGATCGTTAATACCGTAATGTAGATTTCCCAGAACCCACTCGTGAAATCAGCCATGATGGGGCTCCTTCACTTTGGCGGTAAGTGATTCATCGTCGGCAAAAGGCAGCATCGCTGCCTCATCAAAATCCTTCTTGCGTGATGCGCTATACGCCCAAATCACGATGCCGATAAAGGTGGTCATGCAAATGACCGTTACAACACTGCGTACATCTGATACCCATTGAATGAGGTCCATGATTATCTCCGTGCCTTGATGTGTATACCCAGACCCTGCAGATAAGCCACTAACGCGTCCTGCTCCGTTTTTCCTTCTAACTCTTTAGCAGCGGCCGCAATTTCCTCATCGGTATACGGATCGCCTAAGCGCTTAAGTGCTTTTAGATGTGCAACGACTGATTGTGGATCCAGGTTAGCTGTTGCCAACCAAGGATACGCAGGCATATTTGATTCAGGTACCAAGTCACGCGGATTATTTAAATGCGTACGATGCCAATCATCGCTATAGCGACCACCAACCCTAGCCAGATCTGGGCCGGTACGCTTTGAGCCCCACTGAAATGGCCGGTCGTAAACAAATTCGCCAGCCACTGAATAATGTCCATAGCGTTCAGTCTCGGCACGGAAAGGACGAATCATCTGCGAGTGACAGTTGTAGCAGCCCTCACGAACATAGATATCCCGTCCTGCTAATCGCAGCGGACTATAAACCGTCAAACCTGCTACCGGTTCCGTGGTTGATTTTTGGAAGAACAGCGGAACAATTTCAACCAGACCACCAATGCTGACCACTAAAATCACCAGCAGTATCAGCAGCCAGGGTTTGCGTTCGATTTGATCATGAGTAAATTTCATTGTTATCTCCTTTACTCAGGCGTGAGCGCCAGTCAGCGCAGGTATACGGGTATCTACCGGTTTACTGTCAATGACTGTCTTGTAGCTGTTGTAGGCCATGATCAGCATGCCTGCTAAATATAAGAGGCCACCTGAAAGACGAACAACGTAATAAGGGAAGGTCGCCTTAACACTTTCAACAAAGGTATAGGTCAGCGTGCCATCGGTATTCACTGCGCGCCACATCAATCCTTGCATCACGCCAGCAATCCACATCGAAGCGATGTACAACACGATGCCGATCGTCGCCACCCAGAAGTGCACCTCGATTAATCGCTTGCTCCACATTTCTGTTTTGCCTGATAAACGCGGCAGCAGGTAGTAGATCGAACCCATGGAGATGAAGCCCACCCATCCCAGCGCACCCGAGTGAACGTGACCCACAGTCCAATCGGTGTAATGCGACAACGCATTGACTGTTTTGATCGACATCATCGGACCTTCGAAGGTCGACATGCCGTAGAAAGATAAGGAGACAACGAGGAATTTCAAAATAGGATCATCACGCAATTTATGCCACGCACCCGAGAGCGTCATGATGCCGTTGATCATGCCACCCCAACTTGGGGCCAATAGAATCAACGAGAAGACCATGCCGAGCGACTGTGCCCAATCAGGCAATGCGGTGTAATGCAGATGATGCGGGCCTGCCCACATGTAGGTAAATATCAAAGCCCAGAAGTGAACAATAGACAGGCGATATGAAAATACGGGGCGTTCAGCTTGTTTAGGAATGAAGTAATACATCATGCCCAAGAAGCCTGCGGTAAGGAAAAAACCAACTGCATTGTGACCGTACCACCACTGGATCATTGCATCTTGTACGCCGGTGTAGGCTGAGTAGGATTTAGTCAGCGAGGCTGGCATGGCTGCTGAATTCACAATATGCAAAATGGCGACCGTCAAAATGAAGGCGCCATAAAACCAATTAGCTACATAAATGTGGGATGTCTTGCGTTTCCACAGCGTGCCAAAGAAAACTACCGCATACGACACCCACACCAGCGCGATCAAAATATCAATTGGCCATTCGAGTTCAGCGTATTCCTTGCCAGTGGTGAAACCGAGAGGAAGAGTAATCGCAGCGGCCACAATAACCAGCTGCCAGCCCCAAAAGGTGAACGAGGCCAGCGCATCGGAAAACAAACGCACCTGACAGGTTCGTTGCACCACGTAGTAAGAGGTTGCAAACAACGCCGAACCACCAAAGGCAAAAATCACTGCGTTAGTGTGTAAGGGCCGTAAGCGACCATACGTCAACCAAGCAGTATCAAAATTCAGTGCTGGCCAGGCGAGTTGGGCGGCGATGATCACCCCGACTAACATGCCCACCACCCCCCACACTACGGTCGCCACGGCAAATTGCTTGACGACCTTGTAGTTGTAGTTCAGTGCTGTATCCACAAAGACTCCCTCTGGTATCGGACGAAGATGCCTGAAGGTTACGTTTCAATTGGGCAAATTTCCTTGACATGAGTCAAATTTGACCCGATGGGAGGGGAACTCGCCTTAAGTTATTTCTTGTTATGTACTTGTGACTCCTCAGTCTCGGGGTGAGCGCTGTCGTCATCCTGCAGTATTCGCATGCCCGGGCCTTCTAGGTCATCGAACTGACCGCCATCCATCGCACGAAAAAAAATCCACAGTGCAGCAAAGACAACGACGACAGACAAGGGAATCAACAAGTACAGCGCTTCCATCAGCGAGCCTTAAGCAAATAATGTGAATGACGCGGTGAATGGCTTGGTAAGCGCTCAAGGCGCAGTGCATTTATCACCACAACAGCCGAACTCACTGACATACCCAAACCCGCCATCCACGGCGCGAGTAAGCCGAATGCCGCTGCGGGTATAGCCACCAGATTGTAGAGTGTGGCCCACGCTAAGTTTTGTCGTATCACCGTCATGCAGGCAGCGGCTGCTTCTGCTGCGTCTATCAGCGATGAAAGCTTGGCAGATAACAGCACTGCATCGGCATGCGATTGCGCTAATGCCGCACCCGATCCCATAGCGAACGATACGTCGGCAGCGCGTAAAACAGCAGCATCATTCATCCCATCACCCACCATCACCACGCGTGCACCTTGACTTTGTAATTGCTGAACGAATTCAAGTTTTTGCTGCGGCAACATGCCACCGTGTGCATCGTCTATACCCAGCGTATCAGCCATACGGCGAACGATGCCCGGCGCATCACCTGACAGCAGAATGACTTGCTTACCCAGTGACTGAAAATAAGTAATCACAGCCTGGGCATCTGGCTTCAAAGCATCCGACACATCAAATCGTGCTAACCAAACCGATGCCTTACCTAAATAAATGCAGGTCATGTCGTTCGGTTCGTTTGCAGCGACTCCCACACCCGAGAGCGCAGAAACAAAGGCATGACTGCCTATGCGATAAAGCTCGCCGGCTATCATTCCTTCCAAGCCCTGCCCGACATAATGCGTGATCGCCTCAACATCGACATTCCTTGCTGAACGCTGCTCTGCTGCTTCCACTAAAGCACGCGACAAAGGATGCGCACTACCCGACTCCAGTGCGGCGGCTATGTGTAACACCTGTTCGCGACTCGCCTCACCCAGAGTGACTGTTTGTCTTAGCTGAGGTCGACCTTCAGTCAACGTACCTGTTTTATCTAAGACCACATGGGTAGCGCGATACAGCGTCTCGATCACATGCGGTTGTATCACCAGCACGCCTTGTCTGAGTAATCGATCAGTGACTGCGGCGAGTGCCGATGGTGTTGCTAGTGACAAGGCACACGGACAAGAGACGACTAATACAGCAATCGCGATGGGCCATGCACGCGTTGCGTCATGCCAGCTCCAAAATGCCAACACAACTAAGGCAAACACTAACAGCGCACCAACAAACCATGCCGCCACTCGATCGGCCCACTGCGCAAGGGTTGGCTTACCTTGCCCCGCACTTTCAATCAAACGAATCAGTGCTGCCAAGGTACTGTCTCTGGCGACTTTCTCTACACGCAGTGTCACGGGCTGACTGATATTCACCGCGCCGCTTGCTACTGATTCGCCAAGTCGTCTGGGCTGCGGGTGGCTTTCACCTGTGAGCAACGATAGATCGATCGTGGTTTCTCCATCGATGATGAGGCTATCAACTGGAATTGCCTCGCCGGGCTTGCTGAGTATGATGTCGCCAGAGCGCAGTGTTGACGCAGCAACGATCGTCGTATTTCGACTCGCTGGATAACCGAGCATGAGATGCGCCGATTCTGGCAATGCGTATTGAAGTTTTTCTAACGAAGCCGCCGCGCGACGACGCGCCACCAGTTCAACATAGCGACTCGCCAGCAACAAAAAAATAAACATCGTGATGGAATCAAAATAAACGTCACCACCACCATTAATCGTTGACCACGCACTGCCAATAAACGCTGCGGAGATACCCAGTGTAACGGGTACATCCATACCTGGTGTGCGTACTTTAATGTCGGTCCACGCGCCACGAAAAAACGGCTGCGCTGAATACATCACTGCAGGCAGGGTCAACAGTAAACTTGCCCAGCGCATCAATTGTTCTAAATCGGACTCCATGCTTCCGGCATCAGCCCAGTAAACCGGTACGGCATACATCATGACCTGCATCATCGACAGGCCAGCGACAAATAGTCGCTTGAACATCGTACGCGCATTTTTGCGCAATAAGTCACCATGCTGAATCGGATCAAACGGATAAGCGACATACCCAACTTCGCGTACCACGCGAATAATGTCGCTGGGTTTGGATAGTGCCGCATCCCATGTCACTTGCAGCTTTTCGGTCGCCACATTCAGATTCGCACTCTTTAACCCCGGCACTTGCGATAGTCGTTTTTCAATCAACCAAACGCACGCCGAACAACGTATGCCTTCGATCGATAACATCGCTTGAGCATCGCCAGCGTCATTAGTAAATTGCGCTGCTAGTTCGGGGCTGTCATACAAACTCAATGCTTCAGGCAGCGGTGCAGCAACGCCCTCGGGTAATTGTTGGCGACTGCTGTAGTAAGTCGTTAGCCCTGAATCGACAATGGCTTGCGCTACCGCCTGACATCCCGGACAACACATCGGCTGCTCGATCGCATCAACGCGCACAGACCAGTGACCGCTCTCAGGTACCGGAAGACCGCAGTGAAAACAAGGCGTGGATGATTTCATTGGTACGCGGCTCATCAGTTCATCGATTCATCGAAGGCGTAATGCATACAGCATCTAACCAGCCATGCGATATACCTGTCGATAGTCGAAACATACCTAATAATCCAAAGCTCAATACCACTAAGCCTGCGAACATTCTGACAGACGGCTTTTGTAAATTAGCCTGTAAGCGCGTACCCAACAGTCCCATAGAAAATAGTAAAGGTAATGTGCCTACACCAAACGCTAACATCACCAGCGCTCCATGCAATGCGGAGCCGGTGAGTAGCGCGGTCATCAGTACGCTGTAGACCATGCCACAAGGTACCCAGCCCCACAGACTACCCAAGGCAGCCGCCTGCCACATCGTTTCAACCGGAAGAAAACGACTAATTAAAGGCTGCACGCGACGCCACAACCATAGCCCGACGGACTCAATGCGCGCTAAGCCATGCCATATATTCATCAAGGTGAGACCGAGTGCTATCAACAGCACGTTCGCCAACCAGTAGCCTATGCTTTGCAGTGTTGTTATCTGGATCAACGCTGGAATACTGCCTAACAAACCCGCCACAGCACCCGCCACCATGTAGCTGGTTATGCGCCCCAGATTAAACGCCAGTATGCGCAAACTCCCCGCAGCAGGAAAACCTACTGGGCGAGTCTGGGTAATAACTGCAATGGGAAAAGTCTTCGCAGGAGGACCTGCGACAGAAAAAGCGCCAATAATACCGCCGCACATTCCTACGCAATGCACGCCACCTAAAAGGCCGATAAGAAAAATGGGGACTAGTGCAAGTAGATTCACATCAGAAGGTCAGAGAGTCTGAGATTAACGTGTAGTTTCCGATTGTAACCTCCACATCTGTGGTGACCACAGTTCTTAGGCCGGACTACGTCTAGTGAGGCTGCTCATCATTTACCTTGAGTTAAGTCAAAACTAACCGGGTGCTAATCTTTATCAATGTATGCATGGTTCAAATAATGACCACCGTACGCCCCCCTAGACAAAATTTGATTTGAGTCAAATTTTTGGAAACATCAAATCTTCATTCTCATCTACCATCCGAACATGCATCGTGTTGTGTACTTAGTTTTTTAATGAATAAAAGTCGTGCGCAAACTAGCATCTACCAATGAGCATTCGGAAAAGAAGGATTTTTCATGTCGTATAAATCAATATTGGTGCATGTTGACCAGACAGCTCCAGCCGTTGAACGCATACGCCTCGCTGCAGCGATTGCCGAAGACAATCAGGCTCACCTCATCGGAACTGCCATGACAGGCGTGTCGCACTTAGTATTTGAGGAAGGTGCTTTTAATCAGAATGATCCGGCATTCGACCATCACCTGAGAAATTTACGCGCATACGCGAATAAAAGTTTAGATGATTTCACTGCCTTGTTGAAACAGACGCGAGTGAGCTCTGTTGAACGACGTTTGATGGATGATGACGCTGTGAGTGGCATGGCACTGCAGGCGCGCTACGCAGACTTAGTGGTAGTGGGCCAGTTTGATCCCGCATGCGGCGTGCCGGGCGTGATGTCTGATTTTCCAGAGTCGATCGTTATGGACTGTGTTCGTCCAGTACTCATCATGCCCCACAACCGAAAATTTAGCGGCTTGCCTACGAAAATAGCGGTGGCTTGGGATGCCAGCATGACGGCGACGCGCGCAATTATGAATGCATTACCACTACTCAAGCGCAGCAGCCAAACAGATATCGTGATCTTTAATCCCACCGTTAATCCAGAAACTCATGGAGAACAACCCGGTGCAGATATCGCACTGTACTTATCGCGTCACGGGATCAAGGTAAATGTTATCTGTCGTGACACACGCGTTAATGAAGGCGAAGCTTTATTGTCTTACTGTGCTGATGAAACTATGGATTTGATTGTCATGGGTGGCTATGGGCACACCCGTTTTCGTGAAATGGTACTCGGTGGAGCAACGCGCGAGATCCTGCTATCGATGACAATACCGGTACTAATGTCGCACTAAATAGTTCGCTAGCGATACACCACGACCGGCAGTACCGAGTGCGCCAATACGCGCTGTGTTTCACTGCCTAACAAGAGCTTATCGAGACCGCGACGGCCGTGCGAGGCAATCCAAATCACATCGCAATGCTTTTCGTTTGCTGTTGCAATGATTTCTTCATAAGGATGAGTTCCGCGCCTCACAACGATTTCAAAATCCACCTTGGCGTTCTCAGCTAAGATTTTTATTTTAGTGGCATTCGCTTGAGCTGCTTGATCTTGCGCTTCTTCGTATATCGATAAATCCAACATCGCACCCGCCTCTGGCATGAGCATGTAGGGATACGACTGCGCCACTGACAACACGACAATACTCGCCTTGTTAATGGCCGCAAACTCTAGCGCCGCCTTGGCTGATTTTTCAGAGATAGGCGATCCATCGGTTGGTACAAGAATTTTTTTAAACATAACAACTCCTCAGAGTGATTTGACTTCCAATGACTCTAGCAAAGCACACTGTAAAAAAATTGACCTCGATCAAATTGGCCAGAGAGGAGGCTCATCCATCAAGGCGACTTGCTCCCGCAACTCGAGAATACGATCTTGCCAATAACGAACTGTATTAAACCAAGGGAAAGCCATAGGAAACGCCGGGTCCTCCCAGCGCATAGCTAACCACGCCGAGTAATGTAATAACCTAAGCGTGCGCAACGCTTCTAACAAATACAACTCACGCTGATCAAATTCAAAAAAACTCTCGTAGCCGGCCAGCACATCGCTTAGCTGACGGCTCATCTCGGCTCGATCGCCCGACAGCAGCATCCAAAGATCTTGAATGGCGGGACCCATACGACTGTCATCAAAATCAACAAAATGGGGCCCCTGATCTGTCCATAGCAAATTACCAGGATGGCAATCACCATGCAGCCGCAAAAGACGTATATCGCCTGCACGCTCATAACAATGACGTACACCCTGCAACGCTTGCTCAGTGATACTCACCCAACTCTGTCGTAATTCTTGTGGAATGAAATCGTGCTCTAACAACCAGGCTCTGGGTCGTTCGCCAAAGCTCGCTATGTCTAAGTTATCTCTATGAACATAATTTTTTCTGGCGCCTGTCGCATGAATACGCCCCATGAAACGACCTATCCATTCCAATCGACCGGGTTGATCTAATTCCGGCGTTCGTCCACCTTGACGTACAAAGACGGCGAAACGATAACCTTGATATCGATGCAGCATTCCATTCTGCACAATCATTGGCGCGACAACCGGTATTTCATCAGCAACTAATTCATCACAAAATTGATGTTCTTCAATGATAGCTTCATCGCTCCAGCGATTCGGACGATAAAATTTGACGATGATAGGCGCCCCCTGATCAAGACCCACTTGATAGACGCGATTTTCATAGCTGTTCAATGCGAGTAAGCGGCCATCACCCTGCAACCCCACCGTGTCGAGAGCATCCAGCACGGTATCTGGCCCAAGTCCTGCAAATGTGTATTCGGGAGTTGAATTCATGCGGCCGATTGTAGTCTGAATAATATGAATCCGATGACAAACTCATGGTCTTTGCCGCAAGCGGTTAAACTGATCTCTATTCCTTTTTTCGAGAGTCTCATGTCCAACGAACAGTTATTATCAGAACAAGAGTTCGACGAACTTGACCGCTTCCTGTTATCTGACCGATGCAGCGACGAAGCGATGACTATGGATGCTTTGCATGGCTTCCTGACCTGTATAGCTCTAGGTCCTGACGCCATACGCCCTGACGAGTGGTTACCGAGGGTCTGGGGTCCTGAGCCTGAAGATAGCCCGAAATTTCGTAATCCGGAACAGGCCAAGCATATTGAGCAATTGATATTCCGCACGCTGGAAGACATTAAGCTCACCTTTGAAGTCGCACCGAATGATTTCGAACCACTGTTTTGCGAACACCAATGGAAAGGTCAATCCATACTCGACGCAGAAGCCTGGGCCTGGGGATTTGTTGAGGGCATGTCACTACGCGACGAGACGTGGGATTTGCTGCTGCAATCACCCCAAGCAGAATTACTTCGTGCGATACATTTGCTCGGCGCGGAGGAAATTGGTGATGATGAAATTAGCCAGATCGATGATCCGGCTAAATGTCACAAACTCGCCGTTGAAATCGAAGCCTCTATCCCGCAGATTCATCGGTTTTGGCTACAGCGACGCAAAGCGAATTTGCACTGATATTGACGAACTCGAACTCAAGCTTGCTCAGGGCGCCAAGTCAAATACTAATACTTCGGCTTGATGACCCTGACTCAGATGCAATTGATGTTCTTGTTCAATCATCAGCGCATCACCTGTTGTTAATTTTTGTCCATTGACTTCAAGATCACCCTTGATCAAATGAACGTAGGCTTTCCGTTGTGGATCCAGCGCTAACTGTGTTTGCTGATCGCCGTCGAATAATCCGGCATATAGTTTGGCATTAGCATGTATGACGACAGAATCACCCGCCCCATCCGGCGAAGCAATCAACTTCAAACTACCTTCTTTGGTTGTCGCAGGAATGGTCTTTTGTTCATAGCTGGGCGGGATGTTGGCAACGTTAGGCTCTATCCATATTTGTAAAAAATGCGTAGTTTGGTCTGGTGCATGATTAAACTCACTATGCATCACGCCTGTTCCTGCACTCATACGCTGCACATCCCCCGGCGGAATACTTTTCACATTACCCATACTATCTTGGTGCGCTAACTCACCTGAGAGAACGTAGCTGATGATCTCCATGTTTTGGTGACCATGCTTACCAAAACCTCGGCCGGGAGCGACTCTATCTTCATTGATCACCAATAGGTTTCCCCAGCCCGTGTATTGAGGATCGTAATAACTGGCAAATGAAAACGAGTGATAACTCTTGAGCCAACCATGATTGGCAATACCACGATCTTCGGATTTTCTAAGCTTTAACATAGCGACACCACATTCATAAAAAATTTTATACCTATCCTACAATTTACACGCTAATAAAATGCTCGCGGTAGTAACGAAGTTCTTCGACCGATTCGCGAATATCAGCTAGTGCCGTGTGCAATTGATGTTTCTTGAAACCTGCGATCAATTCAGGCTTCCAGCGTCGACACAATTCTTTAAGCGTAGACACATCAATATTTCGATAATGGAAAAACTCTTCCAGGGTCGGCATATGGCGCGCCATAAAACGACGATCCTGACAAATCGAATTGCCACACATAGGCGATTTACCTGCTGGAACATAGACTTTTAAAAATTCAATCATCGCAGCCGATGCTTGTTCTTCCGTCGTAGTTGATGCCTTTACCCTATCAATCAGGCCGGAACGACCATGCGTCCCTTTGTTCCACGCATCCATACCATCTAACACTTGATCGGACTGATGAATCGTAAAAACCGGCCCTTCGGCCAGGACATTCAATTCCGCATCCGTCACAATGGCTGCCAGCTCAATAACCCGATCGTGATCAGGGTTGAGACCGGTCATTTCCATATCGATCCAGACCAGATTCATTTCATTCGGCACAGCGGGTGTAACTGAGCCGACTGCTCCGCTATCGACTTCTGGTGCTTGTGACATAATCTGTTTCCTAAGTGGTTTAATCTTCATTTCAACAATAGTTACTATTTTCTCACATGGACCCACAAAGCTTCTCCCTGCTTTTTGCCGCCTTCGTGCTGGCGACTCTCATGGTCAAAATGTGGCTGTCAACACGCCATATCCGCTATGTTGCGCAACATCGTGCAGCAGTACCTGAGCAATTTGCGCAAAAAATTCCACTCGAAGCTCACCAAAAAGCGGCTGATTACACTATCGCCAAGACTCAGCTCAAGCTGGTGCTATTGGTGGTGAATGCCGCTGTATTAATAGGCTTTACGCTACTCGGCGGCTTGCAATGGCTATCACTCAGCATTATCAGTTTTACTGGCCCGGGCATGCTGTATCAAATTGGTTTGATCGCTGCCGTCGCCATCATTTCAGAAATCATTGATCTGCCACTGGATTACTACAAACAGTTTCGCCTGGAAGAAAAGTTCGGCTTTAATAAAATGACACCCGGACTGTTTTTCTCAGACATGATTAAGCACAGCCTGATCGGCGCTGCAATTGGTCTACCCCTGCTTTGGGTCACACTGACAGTGATGGAGCAAGCAGGATCATTATGGTGGTTATACGCCTGGCTGATTTGGTGTGGATTTCAAATACTCATGCTGGGTCTGTATCAAAATCTGATCGCACCTCTATTTAATAAATTTACTCCGCTGTCTGACGAGAGCTTGAAAAGCCGCATAGAAGGATTGATGCAGCGCGTAGGCTTTGCCAGCAAGGGCTTATTCGTCATGGATGGTTCGCGCCGCAGCGCTCATGGCAATGCGTATTTTTCCGGCTTTGGCTCTGCTAAACGTATCGTTTTTTTCGATACCTTGCTTTCACGTCTGGCACCGAATGAAATTGAAGCCGTACTTGCGCACGAGCTGGGTCACTTCAAACTAAATCACGTAGTTAAGCGCATAGCCGTAATGTTCATCATCTCGCTGGGCTTTTTAGCGCTACTGGGATTTTTGAAAAATCAAACGTGGTTTTATCTGGGCCTGGGCGTATTGCCCATGATGGATGCGAGTAATGATGCGATGGCGCTGATTTTATTTATGTTTACGCTACCCTTGTTCACCTTTCTTCTTTCGCCGTTACTGTCGCTGACATCGCGCAAAAATGAATTTGAGGCTGATGCATTCGCTGCTAAACACAGTAACTCTCACGATCTGGTTTCGGCATTGGTCAAACTATACGAAGACAATGCCTCAACACTTACGCCAGACCCTCTGCATTCTGCGTTTTATGATTCACACCCACCTGCCAGCGCGCGTATTCAGCGTTTGCTAGCGAGCTAATGACCGCATGAATCGAGCCGAACTGCTCCAGCAATCCTGCCGCCATCTGGAGCAGTCGGCTACTCCTGAGCGCATTACACAAGCTCTGATTGTTTTGCCAGAGTGGGCGCTAGAGCAAGGCCAACTCGTTCGTCGGTTTCGATTTACTGATTACCACCAGACGATGGCATTTGTGAATGCCATCGCCATTCTCATTCATGAGCAAGACCACCACCCTGAATTGTTAGTCGGCTATAACTATTGCACGGTTCATTACAGTACCCATTCAGTCAACAACGGCAAAGGTGGCATCTCTGATAATGATTTTATCTGCGCCGCCAAAATTGATGATGTGTTTACCCATCACTTTAGCTAATGTATGACCGAGCATAACGGCCTGATCATTGCTGCACATGGCCGACATTATCTGGCTCAGTCAGAAGACAAGCTGTATCTGTGTGTAACGCGCGGGAAAAAAAGTGATATCGCCACCGGCGATCGAGTACGGTTCAAAGAAACCTCGCCGGATCAAGGCGTGATCGAAGAAATTCTTCCTCGCACTACCCTGCTGTATCGCTCGGACCAGTACAAATCCAAACTACTAGCCGCCAACGTTAGCCAGTTATTTATCGTCGTTGCTACGGAACCAGGGTTTAGTGATGATCTGATTTCGCGCGCACTAGTCGCAGCAAATGCCACAGGTATTGCAGCGCATTTACTACTGAATAAAATTGATCTTGAACCGCGCTTGAACGCAGCGCGTGAGCGCTTAAAACTCTACGCCGAATTGGGTTACCCCGTTCATGAAATGAGTGCGCGTTTGCACCCAGAAGAAACGCGCGCTCAACTTTTACCCCTACTTACCGGGCAATCGACCATATTGATCGGTCAATCGGGCATGGGTAAATCGTCGCTGGTTAATTTGCTAGTGCCGGATGCCGACATGGCGGTCACTGAAATTTCGCAACGCTTAGACAGCGGCAAACACACCACCACGTTTACCCGTCTGTTAACTTTGGATGAAAACAGCAGCATTATCGACTCCCCGGGATTTCAGGAATTTGGTCTTTATCATTTGAGTGAGGGCATGCTAGAGCGCGCCTTCCCCGAATTCGAAGCGCATTTAGGACTTTGCCGCTTTTATAACTGTCACCATGTTAACGAACCCGATTGCGCGCTGCTGGCGGCTGTAAAAGCCGGACAAATCAACCCAGCGCGTCACGATCTGTACCGGCAGTTGTTGCACGAAGCCTCACAGAAATTGTATTGAGGCTCTGGGGAGACTGCCCAGAAGGGCTAAAACCCCTTATAATCCAAGGAGTTAAAACGATACGGTGGCTTCCAGCCCGGAGCCGCCGTTTTTCATTTATGGCAATCAAACACTATCTGCAGTTTGCTGATTTCTCGCTTGATGAGTATGAGTACCTCATCGAGCGCACGAAGATCATCAAACGCAAATTTAAAAACTACGAGCCCTACCATCCGCTACTGGATCGGACGCTCGTGATGGTGTTCGAAAAAAATTCCACGCGCACCCGCTTGTCGTTCGAGGCCGGTATGCACCAGCTGGGGGGCGCGGCCATCTACCTGAATACACGCGACAGCCAGTTAGGCCGTGGCGAACCCGTCGAAGATGCGGCACAAGTTATGTCACGCATGTGCGACATCATCATGATCCGCACCTTTGGACAAGAAATCATCGATCGCTTTTCGCGTAACTCACGTGTGCCAGTGATTAATGGTCTGACGAATGAACATCATCCCTGTCAGGTTTTTGCAGACGTGTTTACGTATATCGAGCATCGTGGCTCGATTACTGGCAAGACCGTCGCCTGGGTCGGTGATGCCAACAACATGTTGTACTCCTGGTTGCAAGCAGCGGAAGTGTTTGGCTTTCATGTCAACGTATCGACGCCTGCAGGGTATGACATCAACCCTGCCTTGGTATCACCAGCCAACCAACGCTACACCGTATTCAAAGACCCTAGCGATGCGTGTGAGGGAGCTAATTTAGTCACGACTGATGTCTGGACCAGCATGGGCTACGAACAAGAAAACGCTGCGCGACTAAAAGCATTTGATGGATGGATCGTTGACGGTGCCAAAATGAAGCGCGCTAATAAACAAGCTTTGTTCATGCATTGCTTACCTGCGCATCGAGGCGAAGAAGTGTCTGCCGAAGTCATCGATGGTCCGCAATCCGTTGTGTGGGAAGAAGCAGAAAATCGCCTGCATGTACAAAAAGCTTTACTCGAATATTTAGTACTCGGCCGAGTTTAAAATTTTTTCCGCATGAGATTGATGACATCTGCGCTCAATAGTACTGACTAGCCAACAATTTCGCATTAACTAAGTTCTCTCTAATTCGTTTGAAAATCAAGGAAAGTAAGCAAATGAGCGACATCAAAAAAGTCGTCCTCGCCTATTCGGGCGGACTGGATACCTCGGTCATTCTCAAATGGCTACAAGATAATTATCACTGCGAGATCGTCACCTTCACTGCCGATCTGGGTCAGGGTGAAGAGTTAGAGCCGGCACGTGCAAAAGCGCTGAAATTCGGCATCAATCCAAAAAATATTTACATCGATGATTTGCGCGAAGAGTTTGTGCGCGATTTTGTCTTCCCTATGTTCCGTGCCAACACCGTATACGAAGGCGAATACTTGCTCGGCACATCGATCGCCCGCCCACTGATCGCTAAACGCTTAATTGATATCGCGCGTGAAACAGGTGCAGATACCATTTCCCACGGCGCGACCGGCAAAGGTAATGATCAAGTCCGTTTTGAATTGGGTGCGTATGCACTGATGCCGAATGTAAAAATCATTGCTCCATGGCGCGAATGGGATTTGCTCTCGCGTGAAAAATTACTCAAGTACGCTGAAGATGCCGGTATCGATATCGACATGAAACACAAAAAAGGTGGCGCACCCTATTCCATGGACGCCAACCTGCTACATATCAGTTTTGAAGGTCGTCATCTCGAAAATCCAGGCGCAGAGGCTGAAGAAGCGATGTGGCGTTGGACCGTTAGCCCTGAAGCCGCACCGGACGCAGCGGAATATCTAGATGTCGAATTTGAGCACGGGGATATCGTTGCCTTAAACGGCAAACAGCTCTCGCCTGCCGCGGTTCTTACTGAATTAAATCGTTTGGGTGGTAAGCATGGCATTGGTCGCCTAGACTTAGTAGAAAATCGCTACGTCGGCATGAAATCGCGCGGCTGCTATGAAACACCCGGCGGCACCATCATGCTGCGTGCCCATCGCGCGATTGAATCCATCACGCTGGATCGTGAAGTCGCCCATCTTAAAGATGATTTGATGCCACGTTATGCCTCACTGATTTACAACGGCTACTGGTGGTCACCAGAACGCTTGGCACTGCAAACCCTCATTGATCACACGCAGAAAAATGTGAATGGCTGGGTTCGCATCAAACTATACAAAGGCAATGTGATCGTGGTGTCGCGCGATTCGAAAACGGATTCGTTATTTGATCAAACTATCGCTACCTTTGATGAAGATGGAGGCGCGTACGATCAAGCTGATGCCGGTGGCTTCATTAAGTTGAATGCCTTACGTATGCGTATCGCTGCGAACGCGCGCATCAAACGTGGAAAATAATGCGGAAAATAAACTAAAAAATTACGAGGATTATTATGAGCACTCAATTCGACCATGCGTCCGTAGTTAAAAAATCAAATATTTTCTTTGATGGTAAGTGCATTTCGCATACCGTTATTCTTGCTGATGGCAGCAAAAAATCGGTGGGCGTGATTTTGCCATCGACATTGGTATTTAATACTGGCGTTCCTGAAATCATGGAGATCACGGCCGGTAAATGCAGAGCGCGCGTCAAAGGCGAAACTGACTGGAAAACCTATGAAGGCGGGCAGAGTTTTAGCGTGCCGGAGAATTCAAGTTTTGAAATCGAAGTCAGTGAACTGGTCGATTATGTTTGTCACTTTGGTTAATCGTACAGCGTTGGAGATACTTAACTGACGATACTTAATCGATAGCACTAAAAAATCCTGGCTAGTCCGGGATTTTTTTAGACGAGTACTGGTTCGATCTCCAGAGTCACACCAAAACGCAGTCGAACATCCTCTTGTATAGCTTGCGCTAACTTCAACACATCAGCACCACTCGCTCCGCCCCGATTGATTAATACTAGCGCCTGCTTTTCATGAACCCCTGCCGCACCTAAAGATTTACCCTTCCAACCACAGTGATCTATCATCCAGCCCGCCGCCAGCTTGACGCTGCCATCGGGTTGAGCATAACTGACCAGTTGAGGATATTTTTTTAACAGTTCAGTATGGATTTCTTTTGAAACGACAGGATTTTTAAAAAAACTTCCTGCATTGCCAATGACCGATGGATCAGGCAACTTGCGACGACGGATCGCAATCACGGCTTCCGAAATATCACGCGCAGTAGTAGTTACTAACCCATTCGCTGATAACTCATTCGCTAGTTCGGCATAGCTCAGATTAGGTTGCCATTGCTTAGGCAGCGCAAAACTAATGTCGAGTATTACCGCACGATCACGTAACTCATGTTTAAAAATACTATCGCGATAGCCAAAACGGCAGGTCTCACGATCGAGCATGCAGACCTCGCCGGTTGAAAAATCAAAGTAAGTCAGTGAATGAAAACACTCTTTCAGCTCGCTTCCGTAAGCGCCAATATTTTGTATGGGGGCTGCACCGACACTACCGGGTATCAATGAAAGATTTTCTAGCCCAGGTAAATTCTGCACGAGCGTCCACTGCACAAACTCATGCCAATTCTCACCCGCTTGAGCACGTACAACGATGTGAGTGTCATCTTCACTCACAATCATTTTTCCTTGATTAACTAGGTGCAGTACCAAGCCATCAAAGTCTGCACTCAAAACAATATTACTTCCACCACCCAGCACTAAGCGCGGCAATGCCGATAAAGCAGGATTAGCGCGTACAGCTTGTAGATCCGCAGCCGACGACACCCGCAGATAGGCGCGCGCGGTGGCGGCAATACCAAAGGTGTTTAAGGTCTGAAGAGGCCAGTGACTAGCGATCGCTGGGGCCTGTGAAGTAGCGGTATTCATAGCCGCCCGATTATACCGTTGGGCTGCGGCGTAAAAATTTTCGGCTAAAATATGCGGCATTCAGGAGGATCACCCCATGCCATCATTTGACGTTGTATCCGAAGCAGATCAGGTTGAAGTTAAAAACGCCGTTGATCAAGCCAACAAAGAAATTACTACCCGCTTTGATTTTAAAGGCAGTGACGCTCGCGTCGAGCAAAAAGAACATGAGCTAACAGCGTATGCCGATAGCGAATTTCAACTCGGCCAAGTACGTGATGTGCTGACGACCAAGATGGCAAAACGGAATGTCGATATCCGTTTTCTTGATTTAGGAAAAATTGAGAAAATTGGCGGTGATAAGGTCAAACAGATCATTAAGATTAAAAACGGTATTGAGACTGAATCAGCCAAGAAAATTCAACGCATTATTAAAGATAGCAAGATCAAAGTTCAGGCGAGTATTCAGGGCGATGCACTGCGCGTGACTGGTACCAAGCGTGATGATCTGCAAGCGACCATCGCTTTGCTGAAAAAAGAAGTGACGGATCTTCCGCTCGAATTTGAAAACTTCCGCGACTAAAAACGTTAGTTATAAAAAAAAGGCCATGCATCGCATGGCCTTTAGTTTTTTTCGGCAGAGATTATCAATCAATCTCTTTTTGCCAATCTGCGTTCTCGTACTGCCTGAGCAAGACCGTTTAAGACAGTAATACTGCTATCCCAATCGATACAGCCATCGGTGATGGATTGACCGTAGGTGAGTTCTTTACCAGCCACTAAATCCTGACGGCCTCCGACTAGATGTGACTCGATCATCAAACCAATAATACGATCATCACCCTTTGCAACTTGTCCTGCGATATCAGCACATACGGGCACTTGGTTTTCAGGTTTTTTCGAGCTATTCGCGTGTGATGCATCGATCATTAGATGCGAAGCTAAACCGGATGCTGCGATGTCTTTACAGGCCGCATCAACACTGGCAGCGTCGTAATTAGGCGCCTTACCACCACGCAAAATAATGTGACAATCTTCATTACCATTCGTCGAAACAATGGCTGAATGACCCGCTTTGGTGACTGATAAAAAGTGATGCGGCTGCGATGCGGCTTTGATAGCATCGACAGCGATTTTTATATTGCCATCGGTTCCATTTTTGAATCCGACCGGGCACGACAATCCCGAGGCCAGTTCTCGATGAACTTGTGATTCAGTAGTACGAGCACCGATAGCGCCCCAGCTGATCAAATCGGCAATGTATTGCGGGCTGATCACGTCGAGAAATTCACTACCTGCTGGCAAACCCAATTCATTAATGTTCATCAACAGTTCGCGTGCAATACGCAAACCATCGTTAATTTGGAAACTACCGTCGAGATGAGGATCGTTAATCAATCCTTTCCAACCCACGGTGGTGCGCGGTTTTTCAAAATACACGCGCATCACAATTTCTAAATCGTCTTTTAAGCGCTCTCTTTCAACAATCAGTCGATGCGCATATTCCATCGCCGCTTTGGTATCATGAATCGAACATGGGCCAATCACCACCAGCAAACGATCGTCTTGACCGTGCAGTATGCGATGCAGCGCCGTGCGTGCATTAGCCGTGACGGTAGCAATTTTTTCTGAACAAGGGAGTTCCCGGATCAGATGCGACGGCGGCGTCAGTTCCTTCAATTCTCTAATCCTTAAGTCGTCGGTACGTGGCATGGTCTCTCCAGGAATAATTCGCTTAAAAACAAAAACCGCCATTCCTGGCGGTTTTTAAAGATTCGGTTCGCTGCGCTTCTCAATGAACTTACCGCTTCTCCACCGCCGACTGGCTGGGGTAGCTAAAGTAAAAATCAAAGAAAAAACTCAGTTTGAACATTTTGTTTCATCGGCAGGGCCAACCGGAAATGCGATGGTGCTACAAATCCCAGTACTTGGCAAGCCTTGTTATTTAATCAGTAACTTTTATTCATCGCCATTGGTCATCTCACCGGGGATGAAACCGCCTGAAATCAGGCGGTACCACCAACAGTTAAGTCTTCAATGCGTAAGGTAGGCTGACCCACGCCGACTGGGACGCTCTGACCATCTTTACCGCAGGTACCAACACCTGAGTCCAGACGCATGTCATTACCAATCATGGAAACACGATTCAGAACGTCCGGACCGTTACCAATCAGGGTCGCGCCTTTAACTGGATAAGACAACTTGCCATCTTCGATCATCCACGCTTCGCTGGCTGAGAAAACAAATTTTCCGTTGGTAATATCGACCTGACCACCACCAAAATTCACAGCATACAAACCATTTTTAACGGACTCGAGTATCTCGCCCGGATCACGGTCGCCAGCCAGCATATAGGTGTTGGTCATGCGCGGCATAGGCAGGTGCGCATACGATTCACGACGACCATTACCGGTTGGTGGCATTTTCATTAAGCGTGCATTCAGCGTGTCTTGAATGTAGGCGCGCAAAATGCCGTCTTCAATCAAGGTCGTGCATTGTGTAGCGTTACCTTCATCATCCACATTCAGCGAGCCGCGACGATCTTTAATCGTTCCGTCATCGACTACCGTTACTCCACGCGCAGCGACACGTTCACCGATACGACCTGAAAACGCACTGGAACCTTTGCGATTGAAATCACCCTCTAGACCATGACCAATCGCTTCATGCAACAACACACCGGGCCAGCCTGGGCCAAGTACAACCGTCATTGGGCCTGCAGGTGCGGGGCGCGACTCGAGATTCACCAATGCGGAATTGACCGCCTCACTGGCGTATTTTTCAATCAATTCTTCTGAAAAATATGAAAAATCATAACGACCGCCACCACCAAAAGTACCTACTTCACGACGACCGTTCTGCTCAGCGATCACGGTCAATGACAAACGTACTAAAGGACGAATATCTGCAGCTATCACACCATCGCTACGCACGACTAAAACAACGTCTTGCTCTCCAGCTAACCCAGCCATTACTTGAACGATGCGCGGATCTTTAGCGCGTGCGATACGTTCAATTTTTTCCAGCAGCTGGACTTTAGCGGTTGCATCAAGCGA
Source organism: Polynucleobacter sp. (assembly GCA_021737945.1). GTDB lineage: Bacteria > Pseudomonadota > Gammaproteobacteria > Burkholderiales > Burkholderiaceae_D > Pernthalerella. The sequence goes on along the minus strand of JAIPCX010000011.1, from coordinate 39,745 downwards.
GACAAACGGATCTTTAGGCAGATACAGCGAACGTGCGCCTGCAGGTTTGACACGCGAGGCGACTTTAATTTTTCCGGCACCTTGACGCGCAATCGTTCGGGTCGCAGCTGCAGCATCAAGTAAGGCTGTTTCTGAAATTTCGTCAGAATAGGAAAACGCAGTGCGGTCACCTGAAACAGCTCGAACACCCACACCTTGATCAATCGAAAAGCTACCCGTTTTTACGATGCTTTCTTCCAAACTCCAACTCTCGCTACGCGTAAATTGAAAATACAAATCGGCATAGTCAACGCGGTGGGTAAATATCGATCCGAGTACTTTCAACAAATGGCCTTCATCGAGTCCATTGGGAGTAAGCAGGATATCGCGAGCTGCCTTGTGAGTGACGAGATTGGGTTCAATAAGCTTCATAGGATAGTTTGGCTGATAGAGCGTAAGGACAGAACCCTGATGATACTGGATAGGCTTGATTTGCGCTGTGCGCCGTGCTCAAAACCTGAGAAAAATCCGGGGATTAGCAAGGGGCTGCTAAAACCTTAAAGAAGTGCTGCCAAAATAGTCACAGACGACGATGTTGCAGGGCTGGCAAACTGGCTCGCACGCTGGCGAGTTGGGCTAGATCGAGCTCGCCCATCACCACACCTTCACCTTCAGGCTTTTGGATAAGAATCTCGCCCCACGGATCCACCAACATACTGTGGCCCCAGGTGCGACGGCCGGTCACATGCTTGCCACCTTGGGCCGCAGCCAAGACAAAACATTGGTTTTCGATCGCGCGCGCTCTAAGCAAAATTTCCCAGTGCGCCTGGCCGGTCGTATAGGTAAACGCAGCGGGCACGACCAGCAGATCACACAAACCCATCGCTCGATACAACTCAGGAAAACGCAGGTCGTAGCAAATTGAGAGCCCCACTCTCAGTTGCGATGTCTGAAGCACCGCAACGTCATCGCCTGCCACTATGGTGCGCGACTCATCAAAGGCTTCTGTACCGCGAGAAAAACCAAACAAATGAATCTTGTCGTAATGCGTAGCAAGTTGTCCATCTGGGCCATACGCTAAAAGGGTATTCCGAACTTTACCTTCTTCATCAGATACCAGAGGAATGGTGCCGCCGATTAGCCAGATGCCGCACTCGCGCGCCATCGTTGACATGAATTCTTGTAATGGCCCGTTACCCAGTGTTTCAGCATGAGCTAGTTTGTCGGTATCGTGCTGACCGAGGATGGCCCAGTACTCAGGTAACAAGACCAAATTTGCGCCCTGTTGTGCCGCCTCATGAATACAACGAGCCGCGATTTGTTTGTTTTCTTCTGGGAGCGGTGTCGACACCATTTGCACGGCGGCGACTTTAATCGTGGTTTGCATGGTCATTTCTCATTGCTGAGCAGGCCTCTCGGCTTCGACGGCAGGTAGCTTGCGTTTAGACGTGGCTTTCTTTACGACGGGATCTTTCCATGGACCCGTCACCTGATACTCCTGCGTTAATGCTTGTGACAAAGGACTACGCAAAAATAACTGTGCTAAAAATGATCCCAAACCAACCACAGGATTAATCGCTAATCCGTACACCACGGATGCACCACCGGCATTTAGTTCTGGAATGACCACGACATTTAAATTTTGCGTTTCATCGTTTAAATCAACGGTACCATCCATCAACACAACGGCGTTCACTCCGCGCATCTTAAAGGTATCTGTTTTTAAAACGCCACGCGCGATAACGGCAGTGCTAGCCATGCTATCAAATGCAAAACCCTCAGAAAAAATGTCACGAAAATCCAGCGTCAATCGCCGAGGTAGTGATTGCAAGCTCATCACGTTCAATAGCTTCGCCACTCCGGGATCTGCTTTCAAAAACTGACCTGATGCAATCTTAAGGCTGAGGTTTCCGTTCATCGAAGGAAAATCAAATGAATCAGGCGATCCTTTCCAACTAACCTCGCCTTCAATACGACCTTTACCACCACGCAAAGTTTTTTCAAAGCCGATCCGATCCAGCATACGCCCAGCATCGTTAATCTCCATTTCATAAATCATCGTCGAGAGACTATCTGCTGCAAACACTTGCCACTTACCCGTGGCACGCAATATGGCATCAGGATTGACGATGACGAGCTTACTAATTCGCCACTCTCTGCCTGGGCCCAGACCAGCATTGGTTGCACTTAACTCAAGCCGACCTAGCGACATACCTCTGAGCTGAAAATTATCGGCAACCACATCGAGACCAGGTAATTCACGCGAGGTTTTTTTGCCGCTCAACAGCTCAGTCACTTCAGACGCATCCGACTGAGGAATAACCAATGAGGTGAAATTCGCTGTGAATTTTCCTGCACCACGCTCAAACCATGGATCATCCCAACTAGCATGCCCATTCGCTTGATCGGAATGAATATTAAATTGCCAGCCATCGCGTTGACGTGAAGCACCCAACACTGCGTTGGTGAGAACCCGATTCGCCAATATCAATTCACTGCTACGAATACCTATCATGTCCGGAGCGACAAAACTGTTGTAGTCCATAGAGCCAGCGCTGCTCTCCGTACCACCTGTTTGATCACTCGTTAAAAGCGTAATAGTCGAACGCCAAGCATCGATATCCACGGACGGCAAATTAATATTGATACCCACCCCATTTTCTGGCTGCGGCGGCGGCAAGTTAACGCCAATACCTCCGCGGGCAAGCTTCCAGGGAGCATTGCGCGCATTAATTCGCTGACGCACATAGCGCGCCGACATACTTTTACCTAAATTGATTTTTATTTCTTCTTGCTGGATTGTAGGATCAGCAGAGTTCAGTGCCGACATCACAAAACGTAACGGCAATGCATCGCCCGTGTTCTTAATGAGTGGCGCCGGAAGATCGAGCACCACACCAACTAAAGAGGAATCAATAGTCAACTCCGGCCGCTGATTTTTTATCCGTAACATCGCAGAGTAACGCGTACCACCCGATATTTTTTTGCTGAGTCTGCGTATGCTGGGTACGTTTAAACCACGCGCAATACCATCGACTGTCACAGAGCCATCCAATCGGGTTAGCACAGTGCCGTCTTTCTGTGTGCCGCCATTAATCAGAACGTTACCGCCTAAGAATCCGCCCTGAACTCCATTGATCTGAAAACCATGATCAGAAAATGATAATTCACCGCTAGCGTTTTGAATGCTAGGTAAAGAACGCCAGAGCTGAACTTCATTTCCTTGAAACCGCAGATTGCCCTGAACAGTCGGCTGCACACCTGCCGTCAACGGCACTTGAAGTTGCAAGGCCACTCGCGCATTACCTGTCGCTCTCGACTCTTCAGTAATGTTATCGATCCATCCAGCAATAGGCGTGCTGTTCACAACGTTTAGCATAGACTGAAGCGAGCCATTCGCCGTCCCATTCAAATCTAAAACAGCGCGAGGTGACACATAGTCAGGAATGACCGCATCGACGCCCGAAATTTGCACACCCGCTACGCGAGCACTATCGGCACGAACCTGGATACGGGCTTGGTCGAGCGAGAGCGTGCCTTTAATGTTTTCAATCGGGGGCCAGAGTGGTGTTCGTTTATCTTGAGCAAATTCAAATGGCGCCGGATTCAGCGTCGCGTCATTAATACGCGCATTAATTTTGAAGACGCCGGTTGATTTTTCACCCGCGCGTTTCGACTGAAATGGAAATTTATCTAACTCACCCTTAACAGCAAGTTGCACATCTTGTGCCTGACCATCTAACAAGGCACGACTGATCCAATCTCGAGTTAGCTGAGGTATGCCCGCCGGTAAAAATCCACCGACTCGGGTCAGTTCCAAGACAGGAATATGCAACTGCACATCAATTTCACCCAATTTGTTTTTATTAAACGGTAACGGTAAGGAATGAGAACCCTCTAGCGAGCCTTTGATACCCGCCTGAGCGAAATTCATATTCGCAATTTTCATCATCAGACGATTACGTTCCCGCAGCGACCAATTAGCATCCAATACCAAATCTTCGAACGACAAGGTGGGATTATTCAAAATATCCGACACATAAAAAACGACGCCCTTACCACTCAACTTCGCAGTGCCACCCTCCTGCGTTGCATCGATTTCACCTGACAAACCCTCAAATCCTGGTACGGCACTGCGTGCTACAACAGTAGCTGATGCCTCTCGCTCAGATTGTGGGCGTAAAGCCAAACCAGCGAATTTGCCACTCAGTCGGTATTTGCCAGCACCAGGAAGGTTGCCATCCCAACTCGCGAGAAAATCATGTAGCTGTCCACGTGGCGCGAAATCGGCCAGCATCTGACGCTCGGTTAAGGACAGCGGCAAATGACCAGCTAAGCGTGACAAGGCTTCCAAATCAAGTTCCGTGATTTGTAATTCGTGGTGTTCGTCGCGACCATCTCGCGAAGCGGTATAAAAATGATGAGCTGTGGTTGAAGGTAGGACTTCACCTTGATCGGTTCGCAAGGAAAAATTCGATAAGGTAATCGCGTACCCATGAGCACCAAATGAAAATATTTTTTGTTTTAACCCAGAGACCACCTCACCCGCTGATACTCGACCGCTGACTGACACTAACTTGAGAGGATCAAGCTCATCACTCAATTGCACTGACAGATTTTCGAGATCCAGATCTGCCGTGACGTTAACAATAATGCGATGATCAAATCGCAACCATGAACGGATAGCGCCCGTGCCACCGGCTACTTTATACGGCCAAGTAACGTAAGGCTTCCAAGCCTCAAGATTCGTATTGCGCCAATCAACAAATAGCTCACCTACCCATTGATTAATGTCCGAAGCACGCGCTGCAAAGGCGGGATGTTTAAATTCGGCCCTCACGTCGATTGGAGCGGCTAGCTCTGCAGGAGGGGTCGCATTTAGCACTGCTTTATGCGTTAGCCATTGATTTTGGAGCACGAAACTGACACGACTCAGGGTCAGATCAGGCGCATCTCGTAAGGCATCGCGCCAGCGTACCCAGCCATCACGAATGACAATTTGATGCTGAGCTAATAACCAATCTAGCCCACTACCTTGATCTTGTTTTTCAATGTCAATCGGAATGCCGCCAACGAAAATTTTTCCTTCTTTATTTCGCTCAATTTCTAAATCGGGACGTAGTATTTCTAGTTGAGCCAATCGAAGTTGCGCAGTCACTGCTGACCACCACGAAACTGTGGCAGAAACACTGGGCAAAATTAATGCGCGCTCGCCTTGCTGGTTATAGATAATTAAATTATCTAATTGCAGACGAGGATTCAGACCACTCCAGTCTGCGTGAATGGCGTTTATAGTGACTGGCCTACCAAGAAAATGACTGGCTAACTGCTCGACTTCTGGCTGGTAGTGATCGATATTGGGAAGGATGAGGTAGCGTAACGATAGAAATGCAGCGCAGAATGCGAAATAAAAAATGACGAGCGTTATAAGCAACCAACCGAGCGCGTGATGCGTGATGCGGTTTGCTGATTCATAACTCGCTGAGATTGCGCGCCATCCGGTGGCCAATACGCGCGCAATTGAGTTTTTAGATTGTGGATCGCTCGACATCGGCAGGACAGCTTCCTTGCTTCGTTAGTATCATAGTATTACATCGAGCATACCGGCCCTCTTGCCGACGACGCAAACTCTAGCCAAATTACCTGACAACATAATGACCTTACCATCGCCCCTAACCGTCGTGAATAGCTCACGCTTCCTTCAGCGATGGCTGGCTGCCAAGCCGACTCACGCCCCCGCATTAGAACACCTGGCTGAATTATCGCTTGACCAGCTTGATTTTGGACAGCTGCTTAACGCGCAGCGGCAAAATAATGTGTCTTTACCGGCCGCTATGCGTCGCCTGCGCAATTTATTAGTGGCGGCCATCGTCCATCGTGACATCAGCGGAAAGGCCACTCTGGACGAAGTTTTAGCTGCGATCTCAGGTTTTGCTGAATTTGCGATTCGTTCTCACCTGGAGGATCAATATCATCAACTGTGTGCCAAACACGGTATACCAACGGGCGAAGAGTCTGGCCAAGCACAACACATGATGGTGATCGGCATGGGCAAGCTGGGCGGCGGCGAACTGAATGTGTCGTCCGACATTGATCTCATTTTTGTCTACCTTGAAGAGGGAGAGACCGTCACCACAGAAGCTGACCAACGTTCGCTATCGAATCACGAATTCTTCATCAGACTTGGAAAACGATTAATTGCTGACCTGGCTGAAGTGACTGAAGATGGATTCAGCTTCCGAGTCGACATGGCCTTGCGTCCTAACGGAGGTTCAGGACCACTAGCCGCTAGTTTGAGCATGCTGGAAAACTATTTGATGGTTCAAGGGCGCGAATGGGAACGTTACGCTTGGGTTAAAGCGCGTGCACTGACGGGACGTAGTGAGGACATCGCGGCTCTGGACGCCACCGTGCGTCCTTTTGTGTACCGTCGCTATTTAGATTTCGGTTCTATCGATGCACTACGCAGCATGCATGCACAGATACGCGCCGATGTGATTAGACAAGAAACACGTCATCCGGAACGTACTGTTAACGTCAAGCTTGGGCGTGGCGGTATACGTGAAATCGAATTTCTAGCGCAAGTGTTTCAGCTCATACGTGGTGGTCGCGATCCTGAGTTACGTGATCGCTCCACTCGTAAAACGCTGCATACTTTATCGGAACGAAAACTCTTACCTTCATCCACAACTGAGCAATTATTAGACGACTACGCCTTTCTGCGAAACATAGAACATCGCGTGCAATATCTGGATGATGCACAAACTCATGTGCTGCCAGCCTCAGCAGAAGATCAACTGATTATCGCCAACATGGCTGGTTTTACTGATGCGGCGGCGATGGTGTCCGACCTTGAATACCGACGAGCACGGGTTGCCGCTCAATTTGACATTATTTTTGTTGAAAAAAATTCGACTCAATCGCCCACCAATGAGTCGGAGTTAACTTCCAATTCCACGATTTTCGACGATGCCGATCCCGAGACGCTGTCAAATTATCTTACCTCGATAGAATTTGATGAACCCACACTCTCTGCCAATAATCTGTTCGCTTCGTGGAACTCAAATCGCATTCGATCTCTTTCAGAACAACGCAGAACACAGCTACATGCCTTACTTATCGCTGCGTTACCAATCATCGCCGAACAAACTGAATCACACTCCAGTACCTTGTATCGGCTGATCGATTTTTTTGAAACTATCGCTCGTCGATCAGCCTATCTCTCTTTATTGACAGAGTATCCCCATACGCTTAAGCGCCTAATACGTATGATGGCGGCCAGCGAATGGGCTGCAAAATATTTAACCCGCCATCCCGTATTGTTAGATGAATTGTTGGATGACGAAAGCTTGCAAGCAGAACCGGATTGGAACGAATTTACGAGCGAGTGTCGCAGACAAGTCGCTGCTTTTAGCGGTGACACCGAACGACAAATGGATGTGTTACGCGAACAGCATCATGCTCAGCTCTTTCGCTTGCTGGCAAAAGATATCGACGGTTTATTAAGCATTCAGAGACTGGCGGATTATTTGTCTGCCCTCGCTGATTTAGTAATCGAAATCGTACTGGAGACCGTCTGGAAAAGTCTACCTACTCAGCATACAGGGGCTCCTCGATTCGCCGTTATCGCTTACGGAAAACTCGGAGGTAAAGAATTAGGCTATGCCTCAGATTTAGACATTATTTTCTTGTATGAAGATGATGATCCCGAAGCACCTGCTCTTTATGCGCGGCTAGCGCAACGCTTTATCACCTGGATGACTAGTCACACATCTGCAGGAATTTTGTTTGATGTGGATATTGCACTTCGTCCTGACGGAGCGAGCGGCCTTTTAGTGTCGTCTTTTACCGCATTTGAAAAATATCAACGCGAATCTGCGTGGGTATGGGAACACCAAGCTTTAACCCGCGCCCGATTCTGCGCGGGAGATGCCGCGATAGGCGCTCGCTTTGAGACTCTCCGTGCTGAGTTATTGAAGATGCCGCGCGATCAAAAAGAATTGATACATGAAGTGCTGACTATGCGGCAGCGTATGCATGATGCCCATCCGAATCAATCTGAGTTATTCGACTTGAAACATGATTCGGGTGGAATGATTGATATTGAATTTATTGTTCAGTACTTGATACTTCACCACGCCGCTCACTATCCACAGTTGACTGCTGATATAGGCAATATCGCACTATTGAAATTACTCGGGCAATTACATTTAATCAATGCATCATTGGCCGAAACTGCTGCCGATGCGTATCGCGACTTTCGAAAATTACAGCACCAGATTCGATTAATGGGTGCTGACAAAGCGCGTATTGAACTATCTCCCTCTGTTGAGTCGCAGCGCAACGCAGTCCGACAACTTTGGCATGAAGCAATACAGCAGCTACCTAAGTAAGCTTCCTTTATTAAAAATTCAGCATTGCGAGAAATAAGATAAGTAATGGCGGTTTACCTTACCAAAAAGACAAAAGGCCTGGGCAAATTTGAGGGTTTGTGCAAACACACAAATATTTTGATACATTTCTAATGTTGAAGTTGTCAACAATTCAAACCCCAGACTGGAGAATAAGTTATGAAAAAGAAAATATTAACTATCGCTATGCTGCTTTGCACTACTACTGTTTTGGCTACCGAAGTAAAAAAAGCCGACAAAGATGGTGATGGCACGCTAGACAAAAGCGAAGTTAAGGCATTTAAAATGTTATCAAAACACTTCGATATTATTGACACCGACAAAGATGGCACTATCGATCAGGCCGAAATCAACGCTCATAAAGTGTTGATGGCCGACAAGGACGGCGACAGTACCATCGACAAAAAGGAAATTAAGCACAAAGAAATCGCGAAAAAATTTGACGCGCTTGATACCGACAAAGACGGCACTCTAGATGCAAAAGAAATCATGGCTTTCTTCAAAAAAGGCTGAGTCTAATTCGACGAAATTAAATGCCGCTAATTAGCGGCGTTTTTTTTCGTATGGGTTTACTCAGTTAGTGAATTCGAGATTGCTTATTTTTATTATCGGAACTTGACCAAGCGGATATGAATAGGCACTAAAAAGACATTGAAACTGAATCATGATCAACATGTCACCCAATTGCTGGACATTCACATCCCAAATGTAATCCCTGCAATAACATCTATTTGCTTGTTATAAAGCGATGACAAGGAAATTTTCTCTCCCTGTTGACAGCAGATTTTCAGCTGATCAATCGTGGAAAATTTGAACTTACTAGCAGCAAATTAGTAGCCAGCAGCTTCGTAAATAATTACCCAAAGCCAACAGATTGAACTACTTGATCAAGCAACCCATAGCGTGCTGACTTGCAATAAAATTCGCTATAGCTCAGCAAATCCTTAATTCTCGTTGTAGATGGACAACGCAGGCATCACACCGATAACAATTATTTTTATAATAACTTGTTCCCGTTCGAAAATTTCTATTTCTCCTTATCGCTGAAAGCCAAAGATGCTGATCACTCAACTTAAACGCCTGCTTGTCATGATCCCGATCATGTTTTTGGTTAGCTGCGCCACCGAAACTTCAACAACGGTCGCTCCCAAACAAGTTACCTCTGCCGCTACGCCTTACAGCGGACCCAAAAATCCTATTTCCGTAGGCAAATTCGATAATCGATCTACTTTCCTACGAGGTCTATTTTCAGACGGTGTGGACCGCCTTGGTTCTCAAGCAAAAACTATCTTGGTCACCCACTTGCAGCAATCGAATCGATTTGTAGTTTTAGATCGCGAAAACATGACTGAAATTCAGCAAGAGGCCAAATTACGTAACAAAGACCAAGCACTAAAAGGTGCTCAATTCGTGCTCACCGGTGATGTCACTGAATTCGGCAGAAAAGAGACTGGCGATCAGCAACTGTTCGGCATTCTGGGTCGCGGAAAAACTCAGGTGGCCTATTCAAAAGTTAGCATCAACGTCGTTAATGTACTCACATCAGAGGTCATATTTTCAGTTCAAGGCGCCGGTGAATACGCCCTATCCAACCGTGAAATTATCGGCTTTGGTGGAACAGCAAGCTATGACTCTACGTTGAATGGCAAGGTTCTTGACTTGGCGATACGTGAAGCTGTTAATCGCCTAGTTGAAGGTATAGAGCGCGGCGCATGGAAACCCGAAAGCTAATGGGGAAGAATCCATGAAAAAATTATCCAAACTTGCGGCACTCTGTGCTGGCTTGCTCTTAACTGCCTGTAGCACCGGAACCCATGGGCTGTATCAATGGGGAAGCTATGAAGATCAAGTCTACGCAATGTACAACACGGCGGCAAAAACCTCGCCTCAAGAACAGCTAGCTACTCTTGAGGCAGATGGTGAAAAGGCTCGTGCAGCTAATCGCACACTCCCTCCGGGGTATTACGCCCATCTGGGTTATTTGTATTTCGAGACTGGAAATCCTGAGCGGGCAGTGGCTTCGTTTCAAAACGAAAAAACTTTATTTCCCGAATCGCGCTCCTACATGGATCGCCTCATTGCTCGATTTAAGAAATAAGGAACTCAGATGACACGACATTTTTTTATTATTGCAGTCCTGAGTATTGCCGCAATGCTGACAGGATGCGCTTCACAAAAATCGTATGATTATTCGGCCATCAGAGAAAGTAAGCCACGCTCAATTGTCGTGCTACCACCTCTGAATTTATCGCCTGACGTTCGCGGCACCTACAGCATGATGGCTACCGTCACTCGACCGTTGGCTGAACTTGGCTATTATGTTTTTCCAGTGGCCTTGGTCGATCAAACGTTTCGTGAAAATGGTCTGACCGAGCCGGGTGAGATGCACAATGCGTCGCCGGCAAAAATCGCCGAGATATTTGGTTCTGACGCCATACTGTATATAAAGGTGGAAGAATACGGCGCAACTTACCGAGTGATTAGTAGTGACGTGATTGTCTCTGCAAGCGCCGAGTTGATTGATGCTCGCACTGGACGTTCACTTTGGCGTGGCAGCGCAAAAGCATCAAACTCTGAAAATAGAGACTCGAGTGGTAATGGAATTGTTGGCATACTCGTTAGCGCACTCATTCAACAAGTGGCTAACAATATCGGCGACCCGGGTTATCAAGTCGCCCGCCAAACAAGCTTTCGCTTATTTAACGCAGGTTTGTTACCGGGACCACGCTCACCCAACTATGAGAAATTAATCGGGAAATAACGCAGACTAGTAACTGCACTACAAAAGCAAAGGGCCGCATAATTTATGCGGCCCTTTTTGCAATGATTTACTTCCTACTTACTTCGCACCCATCTAAGCCGCCATCATATCCAAGATACGAATGGAGAAGCCCACTTATCGATCGCCGCTAACGCGGCCTGTGGCTACGGCCAACCCTTCGGGTTACCCTGCGCCGCAATAAATGGGGCTACTGTGCTCTTACTTACTTCGCACCCATCAAAGCGATAGTCGTATCTAACATACGGTTCGAGAAGCCTGATAATCAATTGCCGCTAATGCGGCCCTCGATTGTGGCTACGGCCAACCCTTCGGGTTACCCTGCGCCGCAATGAATGGGGCTACTGTGCTCTTACTTACTTCGCACCCATCAAAGCAATAGTCGTATCTAACATACGGTTCGAGAAGCCCCATTCATTGTCATACCAAGAGGAGACTTTAACGAGGCGCCCAGAGACTTTGGTCAGGGTGGAATCGAAATTACTCGATGCTGGGTTATGGTTGTAATCCACGGAGACTAGAGGCTCGGTGTTGTAGGTCAGGATGCCTTTAAGCGCACCGTTAGCGGCTTCTTTCATGATGGCATTCACTTCATCATCGGTGGTGTCGCGCGCCGCAATGAAAGAAAGATCAACGATAGATACGTTAATGGTGGGGACGCGGATCGCGTAGCCATCGAGCTTGCCATTCAATTCAGGCAGTACCAGCCCTACGGCAGTGGCTGCGCCGGTTTTAGTTGGGATCATCGATTGCGTTGCTGAACGCGCGCGACGCAAATCTTCGTGCATAACATCGGTCAGCACTTGGTCATTGGTGTAAGCATGCACTGTGGTCATCAAACCATTCACTAATCCAATTTTGTCGTGCAAAGGCTTAACCAATGGAGCCAAGCAATTGGTCGTGCAAGAAGCATTTGAAATGACGGTATCGGATGATTTAAGTACATTCTGATTCACCCCAAAAACGACGGTAGCATCAACGTCTTTACCGCCCGGTGCAGAGATGATGACTTTCTTTGCACCGCCTTTAATATGCGCTGAAGCTTTTTCTTTGGTGGTGAAAAAGCCAGTACATTCCAACACCACATCAACGCCCAACTCACCCCAAGGAATATCGGCAGGGTTACGCTGCGCAAAAACACGAATTTTGTCTCCGTTGACAATCATATGGTCGCCATCAACAACCACTGTGCCAGGGAATTTTCCGTGTGCGGTGTCGTAACGGGTTAAATGTGCATTTGTTTCGGCATTACCGAGATCATTGATCGCAACAATTTGAATATCATTTTTCTTACCGCCTTCGTAATGTGCACGAAGGACGTTGCGGCCGATGCGGCCATAGCCATTGATGGCAACTTTGATGGTCATTAGGATCTCCTAAAACTTGTAATAAAAATGGGTCTCTTTGCAAATCAGTGAAGTACTGATTTGACAGTAGCCACGACGTTCTCGGTCGTGAAACCAAAATGCTTGAACAACTGGCCAGCTGGAGCGGATTCACCAAAGGTATCAATACCCACAACCGCACCATCTAGTCCGACATACTTAAACCAAAAATCGGTAACACCCGCCTCTACCGCAACGCGCGGCAAGCCCTTGGGCAGGACGCTCGCCTTGTAGGCTGCATCCTGACGGTCAAACACATCGGTGCTTGGCATGGAAACCACTCGCACCGGAATTCCTTCTGCACTCAAAGCCTCTGCTGACTTCATCGCTAGCTCGATTTCTGAACCGGTAGCAATCAGTACAGCTTTTGCATTCGCTGCATCCTTGAGTATGTAGCCACCACGCCGAATTGCATCGACTTGAGTTTGAGTACGCTCCATGAACGGCAAGTTTTGCCGCGAAAAAATCAATGTTGTTGGTCCATTCTTGCGGCTGATCGCTTGCGCCCAAGCCACCGCTGATTCCACCGTGTCACACGGACGCCAATTATCAAGATTTGGAATCAAACGCAAACTAGACACTTGTTCAACTGACTGGTGCGTAGGTCCGTCTTCACCCAAACCAATCGAATCATGCGTGAACACAAAGATTGAACGCAGCTTCATCAACGCCGCCATACGCAGTGCGTTACGGCTGTAATCAGAGAACGTTAGGAAGGTCGCGCCAAACGGAATGTAACCACCATGGAGTGCTATGCCATTCATGATGGCACTCATACCAAATTCACGAACACCATAGTTAATATGGTTGCCAGGTTGCCCCGCACGAACCGCAATACATTCTTTCCAATTGGTGAGATTGGAGCCGGTGAGATCGGCGGAACCACCCAACAATTCAGGTAAGGAAGGAGCGAGTGCTTGAATAGCGTTTTGACTTGCCTTGCGCGTTGCAATCGTCTCTTTTTTATCGACACATGCCACAATCATGCGCGCCACTAATTGCTCATAATCGGCGGGCAGCTCACCTTTCATGCGGCGCTCGAGTGCAGCGGCTTCAGCAGGAAATTTTTGTTGATACGATTTAAATTGAGTTGTCCATTCCGACTGAAGTGCAGCACCTTTTTTCTTAGCATCCCAAGCAGCATAGACATCAGCAGGAATTTCAAACGGTGCATGTGGCCAACCTATCGCTGCACGGGTTGCAGCAATTTCAGCATCGCCTAACGCCGACCCGTGAACTTTGTCCGTACCCTGCATGGCGGGGGCACCTTTACCGATCACAGTCTTACAGCAAATCAGTGTAGGACGATCTGACTTTTTAGCTTTCGCTATCGCCGCGTCCAGTGCAGCGACATCATGGCCATCCACATTCGGCAGCACATTCCAGCCATAGGCTTCGAAACGCTTAGGGCTGTCATCGCGGAACCAACCATCGACTTTGCCGTCGATAGAAATACCATTGTCGTCGTACAGCACGACCAGTTTTGAAAGCTTCAGCGTACCTGCAAGGGAGCACGCTTCGTGACTGATGCCTTCCATCAAACAACCATCACCGATAAACACAAAGGTTTGGTGATTAATGACATCAAAACCGGGCTTATTAAATTCTGCAGCCAAGAGTTCTTCAGCGAGTGCCATACCAACGGCATTGGTAATGCCTTGGCCCAAAGGTCCCGTGGTCGTTTCGACTCCCGGTGTGACGTCAACTTCAGGGTGCCCCGGCGTTTTTGAGTGCAGTTGACGAAATGCTCGTAACTCATCCATGGACAGGTCGTAACCCGAAAGATGCAAAAGTGCATACAAAAGCATGGAACCATGACCGTTCGAGACCACAAAGCGATCGCGATCCATCCATTTGGGATCGGCAGGGTTATGTCGCAAGTGCTTGCCCCAGAGTGCGACTGCGATCTCTGCCATGCCCATGGGCATACCGGGATGTCCGGAATTAGCTTTTTGTACTGCATCCATGGCTAGCGCGCGAATCGCATTAGCCATTTGGGTATCAACGGAAGAAGAAGTCATGTTGCGAAAAATGCAGTAGAACTACGTGAAATTTAGCTTGCAAGCCTAGATCTGCAGCGCAAACCGGAAAACCTTAAATGTTACCAGACAATGGCAGCCCGCTTACAATGGTTCTTAGTCTAAAACCCTGTGCCGACCTACGCCATCGACCTTAATCTATGCCTCGCTTTTATTGCCCTCAGCCCTTAGAGCTCAACGTGTTGCTGAGCTTGCCGGATGCGATTGCGCATCACATTCAGGTTTTGCGCTTAAAGGAAGGCGGGGTCATCACGCTATTTAACGGCGAAGGTGGTGAATACGCCGCTAGCATCGAGCACATAGAAAAAAAACGGGTTGAGGTTCGTTTAAAGACCTTTTCCGCTCGCGAAGCGGAACCCGCCCATGGTCTGGCGCTGGCTCAGGTGCTTCCGGAAGGCAGCAAAATGGACTGGATCATGGAGAAAGCTGTTGAACTGGGGGCAACCTCGATTCAGCCGCTGCTATCTGAGCGCTCTGTGATTCGGCTTAACGCTGAGCGAGCCACCAAAAAAATGAGCCATTGGCAGGGTGTTTTGGCAGCAGCTTCAGAACAGTGTGGTCGTAACCGATTGCCCCACCTTAGCGAGCCACTGCCTTTTTTTAGCTGGATAGCGCAGCAAGATTTACATCCCCGCTTGTTGCTGTCTCCACGTGGCACACAATCGTTGTCGGGCTGGGCCAAACACCATCCTGCACAAGCAGTTACCTTAATTATCGGGCCTGAGGGTGGCCTGACCCCAGCGGAAGAGCAAGCGGCGATTAAACACGGGGCTTTGTGCCTAACTATGGGCGAACGCGTATTACGTACCGAAACCGCTGGCCTGGCCGCCATGGCTGCCCTGCAATCGATCTGGGATGGGATGTAAATCCGGCGATAAAAAATTCCAAGTTCAGGCTTGCGCGCTAATGACGGCTTAACGACTATCGAGCGGCCATTTAATCTTCGTAAATTAGTAAGCGCTCATCTCCGGCCAAAAGCACAAGTTACAGCCAGTCGGCGCTCTGAAACCACTATAATCGAGGGCTTTCTCACTGCAACAGTCCACAGCGCCCGCCATGAAAGTTTTCCGCGGACTTCCTAACGCCAACGCACGCCGCCCGTGCGCGCTCACTATTGGTAATTTCGATGGTGTGCATCTAGGACATCAGGCCTTGCTGGCGGAGGTACGCGACGCCGCTAGCCGTCTCGGAATCGAGTCTGCCGTCATGACATTTGAGCCGCATCCGCGCGAGTTTTTTGCCGAGCTAGCTGGACATGCGGGCCAACTTCCATCACGCGTTGCTAACCTGCGCGACAAGCTACAAGCACTAGAGGCTGCTGGCGTAGACCACGTGATGGTTGAACATTTCAATGCGCACTTCGCGGCAATGAGTGCTGACGATTTTATTCAAAAGCTACTGGTGGATGGCTTGCACGTGAAGTTTCTCATCGTGGGTGATGATTTCCGTTTTGGCGCAAAACGTAGCGGTGATTTTTCTATGTTGCTCGCAGCTGGGGAGAAATTAGGATTTGAAGTCAAATCACTCGCCACCGTCACTCACAACAGCACACGCATTTCGTCATCTGCTGTGCGTGCCGCGTTACAAAGCGGTGATTTCACTCAAGCGAAAGATTTACTAGGTTCTGGATATTCCATTTCCGGTCGCGTTCTGCATGGTCAAAAACTAGGACGCACTCTTGGCTTTCCAACCTTGAATCTACGTATAGGACATCGCCATCCCGTATTGAATGGCATCTTTGTGGTTCAGGTACATGGGCTTAGCGCTGCCCCCTTGCCAGCAGTCGCTAGTCTTGGTGTGCGCCCCACGGTTGAAGATGATGGTCGCATGCTGCTTGAAGTGCATGTCTTCGATTACGATGCCAATTGCTACGGCAAATTGGTACGTGTCGAGTTCTTGCACAAACTACGTGATGAAGAAAAATATACTGACCTAGACACACTAACGGATGCCATCGCTGCGGATGCTCGTGCAGCACGCGATTTTTTTGAGACCCTTTCCCTCACCTGAACCCATGTCTGAAAATAGTAAAAAAAACGAAAATAAATATCCGGTCAACATGACCGAGACCGTCTTCCCTATGCGCGGTGATCTCGCCAAGCGTGAACCTCAATGGGTCGCTGAATGGCAAAAGAAAACTATTTATAAGCGTATACGCAAGGCGTCAGCCGGTCGTCCTAAGTTCATCTTGCATGATGGCCCTCCGTATGCGAACGGCGACATTCACATCGGTCACGCTGTTAACAAGATACTCAAAGACATGATTGTCAAAACGCGGCAACTGGAAGGCTTCGACGCGCAGTATGTACCTGGCTGGGACTGTCATGGCATGCCAATTGAAATTCAGATTGAAAAACAGTACGGTAAAAATTTACCGACGGCTGAAGTACTGAGCAAATCGCGTTCTTATGCAACAGAACAAATCGAGCGCCAGAAAAAAGATTTTATCCGCCTCGGCGTGTTGGGTGATTGGGATAATCCTTACACCACCATGAACTTTAGCAATGAAGCCGATGAGATTCGTGCGCTGGGCAGCATTCTCGATAAAGGCTTTATATACCGCGGATTAAAACCGGTTAATTGGTGTTTTGATTGCGGGTCGGCTTTGGCTGAAGCTGAAGTTGAGTACCAAGACAAACGCGACCCAGCGATTGATGTTGCATTCCCTTTCGCAGAACCTGAACGAGTTGCAAAAGCCTTTGGCTTAACGTCGTTACCATCCCCAAAAGGGTATGTCGTTATCTGGACAACGACGCCTTGGACTATCCCATCGAATCAAGCATTAAATGTTCATCCTGAATTTACTTATGCATTGGTACAGGCGGATCGTCAGGGTGAAAAAATTCTGTTAATCCTCGCGCAGGATTTGGTCGAGAACTGTTTAACGCGCTACGGCTTACAAGGCGAAGTTATCGCCTCGTGTACTGGTCAGGCATTAGCTCAAATTAATTTTCATCACCCACTTTACACCACCGATAAAGCTTACGATCGCTTGTCGCCGATCTATTTGGGTGACTACGTCACTACCGATGCAGGTACCGGTATCGTGCACTCGGCGCCTGCTTATGGCATTGAAGATTACGCATCGTGCAAAGCGCATGGCATGAAAGATGATCAGATACTCAGCCCAGTGATGGGTGATGGTCGCTATGCCTCGTCGCTTGCTCTGTTTGGGGGCATGACAATATGGGAAGCATCGAAACCTATTTGTGGCGCGCTTGAAGCGGCCGGTCATTTATTTAAGCTAGTGATGTTTGATCACAGCTACATGCATTGCTGGCGCCACAAAACGCCTATCGTTTATCGCGCCACCTCGCAATGGTTTGCCAGCATGGACAATAAACCTAAGCAAGTCATTGCATCGCTACGTGAAACAGCACTAAGCTCTATTGAAGCGACGCGTTTCTTTCCTTCGTGGGGTAAAGCGCGCTTGCATGGCATGATCGCCAATCGTCCTGACTGGACGCTATCGCGTCAGCGCCAATGGGGCGTGCCGATGGCGTTTTTTGTACACAAAGAAACGGGCGAACTACATCCTGAAACTCCGGCGCTTTTAGAAAAGGTTGCGAAGCTCGTTGAGCAGCACGGCATCGAAGCATGGCACAGCTTAGATCTACCAAGTTTTCTGAGTAGCGATGCTGCGCATTATGAAAAAAATCGCGATACTTTGGATGTGTGGTTTGATTCAGGTACGACTCACCAAACCGTCTTGCGTGGCTCGCACGCCAATGAATCACACTTCCCTGCTGATTTGTATTTAGAAGGTTCAGATCAACATCGAGGTTGGTTCCATTCATCTCTGCTGACATCATCCATGCTGAATGGCTGCGCCCCTTACAAAGCCTTGCTTACGCATGGCTTTGTGGTGGATGGCGAAGGCAAGAAGATGTCCAAGTCTAAGGGCAACGTTGTCGCACCACAAAAAGTCTCTGACTCGCTAGGCGCAGAGATTCTTCGCTTGTGGGTAGCCGCTACCGATTACTCGGGTGAGCTATCGATTTCAGATGAAATTTTAAAACGCGTTGTAGAGAGTTATCGCCGCATACGTAACACGCTGCGCTTCTTACTCGCCAATACCTCCGATTTCAATCCTGCGACCGATGCGATCGCCATCGATCAGCTAGTAGAAATTGATCGTTATGCACTGGCGCGCATGAATCAATTACAAGGCGAAATTCGTCAGCATTTTGAAGAATACGAATTTCATCCTGTTATCGCAAAATTACAAATGTACTGCTCTGAAGACTTGGGCGGTTTTTATCTCGATATTTTAAAAGATCGTTTGTACACAGGTGGCACAACCTCGTTGGCGCGTCGCTCAGCACAAACGGCTATTTGGCATATCACTCAAAGCTTGCTGCGCTTAATGGCACCGATCCTTTCATTTACTGCCGAAGAAGCTTGGTCGGTGTTTGCTAGTAAAGAGATGCACCAGCAAAGTGATGAAACGATTTTTACGCAAACGTTCTATAGCTTGCCTCTGATTAGCGAATCAGAAGCTCTGCTACAAAAATTTCAATCAATTCAAGAAATCCGCGCTGAAGTACTCAAGCAACTGGAAGAGCTTCGTGTCTCTGGCTCGATCGGCTCCTCGCTGCAAGCAGAAGTCGATGTGCATGCAAGTGGTGACAAGCTCGCACTTCTGCATGAACTTGGTGACGATCTGAAATTTGTTTTAATTACATCGGCTGCGACCGTTACAGCGTGCAGTTCTGCTGCGGAAGAAAAAATCGTCGTAAAAGCATCAACGTATAAAAAATGTGAGCGCTGCTGGCACTACCGCGCCGACGTCGGTGCGCATGCTGAACATCCTGGACTGTGCGGACGCTGTCATGCCAATTTATTTGGCGCTGGCGAAAAACGTCGCATAGCTTAACCTCTTACAAGTTGACACGAATCTCACTATGCCAAAAAAATCAGCAGGTCTGACACTCTGGTTGGGTATTGCGATGATCATTGTGCTACTTGATCAGCTGAGTAAAATCACACTTAGCAGGATGATGGTATTTGGTCAGTCCGATACCGTCACCTCCTTCTTCAATTTGGTGATGGTCTATAACCGCGGCGCAGCGTTTAGCTTTTTGGCAGATCAACCTGGGTGGCAACGCTATTTTTTTGCAGGCGTGTCCTTGCTCGCATCCCTGTTAATTATCTGGATGCTCAAGCGCCATTCAGGCCAGCGCCTGTTTTGCTGGGCTATGACCTTGATACTCGGTGGTGCACTCGGCAACCTTATTGATCGTATAGCCTACGGCTACGTCATCGATTTTCTGGATTTTCATGTCGGTGGTTTTCATTGGCCTGCTTTCAATGTGGCGGATAGTGCAATTACTCTAGGTGCAGTATTGTTTATACTCGATGAACTACGTCGAGTTAATCGTTAGCGAAAGTCCATGCAATCATGAGCCTCGCCGGAAAAAATATAGTCTTGGGTCTGACTGGTGGCATTGCCTGTTACAAGGCGGCCGAGTTAGCACGTGGCTTGGTAAAAGCCGGTGCAAGTTGCCAAGTCGTGATGACAGAAGCAGCACGTCATTTCATCACACCCGTGACACTGCAAGCACTTTCCGGCAAACCTGTATTTACTGATCAGTGGGATAGTCGCATCTCCAACAACATGGCGCACATTGATTTATCACGTCATGCTGATGCGATACTGATTGCTCCTTGCTCTGCAGATTTCATGCGCAAACTCGTGCATGGTGCTGCTGATGATCTACTTTCTACTCTTTGCTTAGCTCGCCCAGCCAACGTACCGCTTTTAGTAGCGCCAGCGATGAACGTTGAGATGTGGGACAACCCCGCTACGCAACGCAATGCCGTGCAACTTAAAAAAGATGGCATTACTCTTTTAGGTCCTGCTGCCGGTGATCAAGCCTGTGGCGAAACGGGCTTGGGCCGCATGCTCGAGCCAGAACAACTGCTGGAGTCACTCTCCGCTTTTTTTCAGCCCAAACTGCTAGCAGGTAAAAGAGTATTGATTACAGCTGGCCCCACGTTCGAGCCAATTGATCCAGTTCGCGGCATCACCAATCTATCCTCCGGTAAGATGGGCTACGCAATTGCGCGTGCCGCGTGGGCTGCGGGAGCTGAGGTAACGCTAGTCTCTGGACCAACATCATTACAAGCACCTGCAGGTATCACGGTATTACCGGTAACGACGGCGCTAGAAATGCGCGATGCTGTGATGGCTAACGTTGCGGGCCAACAGCTATTTATCGCCGTTGCTGCGGTCGCCGATTGGCGTGTTAGTGATGTAAGTTCACAAAAAATAAAAAAACAAGACAGCCAACTACCCTCTCTCACTTTCGAACAAAATCCTGACATCTTGGCTGAGGTCGCTGCCTTAGCATCGCCGCCCTACTGTGTAGGATTTGCTGCCGAGTCTGAAAATCTTCTCGAGCATGGTGCAGCTAAGCGTGAAAAAAAACGTATTCCTCTACTGGTCGGTAATATTGGGCACCAGACCTTTGGTAAAGACGATAACGAACTCGTTTTGTTTGATGCTAAGGGCCACAAGAACCTAGCACGTGCGAGCAAAGAAAAGCTTGCTGTCCAACTTATAGAAGAAATTGCCCACCGTCTGTAAATGCCACAACATGAAAACCATAGACCTAAAAATTATCGATGCGCGCATGCGCGACCAACTACCCAACTACGCAACCGCCGGTAGCGCAGGGCTTGATCTTCGCGCGTGTATTGAAGCGCCACTTAGTATTGAGCCTGGCAGCACGCATTTAATTCCAACTGGACTGGCGATTCATATTGCTGATCCTGCTTATGCAGCGATGATTCTTCCACGTAGCGGACTCGGTCATAAACACGGTATCGTATTGGGTAATCTGGTGGGACTGATCGATTCAGATTATCAAGGTGAGTTGATGGTTTCGACCTGGAATCGTGGTGCGACGGCATTCGTCTTAAACCCCATGGAGCGATTGGCACAACTAGTTATTGTGCCGGTGCTGCAGGTAGGATTTAGAGTGGTTGATTCATTCGAAGAGAGCGATCGTGGAGCAGGTGGCTTTGGAAGTACTGGAAAAAAATAACGGGAGGTTATCGTGCCGCTGGCAAGTTTTACAATGACATGCCGTCGCTATCTCCGACCTAGTCGCTCTGTGCTATCGCCGCTATTTTTATTTCCATTTCTATTCACATTTCTCGGCGCCTGTAATCAGGTTCCTCTAAATTCAACTACATCGACGTCACCTTCTACCCCTGCTTCACCATCGGTATCTCAAAACTCACCCAGTAAAGTTAATGGCGCATCATCGATTACTATACGCGACCCTGTCATTGATACTCTGCTGGAACGACAGGAACACATTTACCGTATCGCCGCTCCACTGATTATTAAAAATGCGGTGCTTTGCCGAACCCAAGCACGACCACTGCTTGGGTTTACCGCAAAAAATCAATACTCTTATCCACCTGAACTGTCAGTTGCGGCTCGACAGAGCCTTGGTCTCGACGAGCGGTTACAAGTGATGCAGATACTCGATGGCAGTGGTGCAATGCGCGCAGGTCTTAAACGCGGCGATATTTTGCAAACGATTCAAGACATCACTATACCTACCGGCCCGCAAGCTGAACCCGAGGCAGCTCGCATGCTGTCACCCATTCTTAAAAATCTGACTGAGATAAACATTACTGTCATACGGCAGAATCAACCCATAACGGTTAACGTGCCGCTGACTCTGGCCTGTGCTTTTGCTATTGATGTCGGCAATACTCAGAACGTAAATGCTTATGCAGATGGACGTCGAATATTACTCACCCGCGGCTTGCTTGATTGGCTCTCTACGGATGAAGACGTGGCCGTCATCATTGCGCGCGAGATAGCGCACAATGTTTTGCAGCACGCCAAACAGTTACAACAAATGGCTACGCTATCCATCGTTATCGATAATTTGTTGTTGTTTAAACCTGACCAAGTGGCTGCTAACAGTAGCAATGGAATAAAGATAACGCCTGAAAAAATGGATCAGGATGCCGATCGACTGGCTCTTTTTATGTTGGCTCGCGCGGGTTACGACCTCGCTAGCTTTACACGCGTGATGCAAAAGCTAGCGCAAATCCCAAACGCATCTCAAGCAAACACTTACCCAGCGCTACACCCTTGGACAGAAGGTAGACAAAGCGTGATCCAATCGACGATGAAAGAGATTCGACAAAAACAGTCAGCGAAAAAAGCGTTGGTTCCTTAAAGCTACCTACCTAGAAATAGCTATCTCGATTCGCAGTGCAGAAAACAAAAAACCCTGAGCAAGCTCAGGGTTTTTTATGAAGCTCCAATCTAAACAAAAACTAGATCATCATTCAACTTCTACTGTTTCTTGTGGCGCTGCGGGTGGTGGTGTATCACTCTCAGCAAAGTCCAGTTTGACGTTATCTTGATCGTCTAGATCAACGGTGACACGTCCACCCGACATCAATTTACCAAACAAGAGTTCATCCGCCAGTGCTTTGCGAATCATGTCTTGAATCAGTCGCGACATAGGACGAGCGCCCATCAATGGATCAAAACCTTTCTTACCTAGGAATTGACGCAATGATTCGCTGAATACGGCATCGACTTTCTTCTCATGCAGTTGCTCTTCCAGTTGCATGAGGAACTTATCAACCACGCGCAGGATAATTTCTTCATCCAGCGCCTTAAAGCTGATGATCGCATCCAAGCGATTACGGAACTCAGGCGTAAACATACGCTTGATATCAATCATTTCATCGCCAGCTTGCTTAGACTCGGTGAAGCCCATGGTGCGCTTCTGCAGACTTTCAGCTCCGGCATTGGTGGTCATGATGATGATCACGTTACGGAAGTCAGCTTTGCGGCCATTGTTATCCGTGAGCGTTCCATGATCCATAACTTGCAACAGAATGTTGAACACATCCGGATGCGCCTTCTCTATCTCATCCAGCAGCAAAACAGAATGTGGTTTTTTGGTGACAGCCTCGGTCAACAAACCGCCCTGATCGAATCCTACATAACCTGGCGGCGCGCCAATCAAACGACTGACGGCGTGGCGCTCCATGTACTCGGACATATCAAAGCGGATCAGCTCAATACCCATGATGAAAGCGAGTTGTTTAGCGACCTCGGTTTTTCCTACGCCTGTAGGGCCAGAGAATAAGAAAGAACCAATCGGCTTATCCGTTTTACCCAAACCAGCACGCGCCATTTTGATGGCAGCTGCCAAGGCTTCAATTGCAGGATCCTGACCAAACACGACATTTTTCAGATCGCGATCGATAGTCTGCAACTTAGTACGATCGTCTTGATTGACTGACGCAGCTGGCACGCGAGCTATCTTGGAAATAATGTCCTCGATCTCTGACTTGCCAATGGTTTTTTTCTGTTTTGACTTTGGAAGAATGCGCTGAGCAGCACCAGCCTCGTCGATGACATCGATAGCCTTATCAGGCAAATGCCTATCATTGATAAAGCGCGCAGCCAATTCAGCCGCTGATGTCAGCGCTGAGGCGGAGTACTTCACGCCATGATGTTCCTCGAAGCGTGATTTCAGTCCACGCAAAATCTGAATGGTTTGCTCAACCGTCGGCTCATTCACATCGATCTTTTGGAAACGACGTGACAGAGCGTGGTCTTTTTCAAACACACCTCGGTATTCAGTAAAGGTAGTAGCGCCGATACATTTGAGCTGCCCACTAGAGAGGGCCGGCTTCAATAGATTAGAAGCGTCTAACGTACCACCCGAAGCAGAACCTGCACCGATGATGGTGTGTATCTCATCAATAAACAAAATTCCATTGGGACTGTTTTTCATTTGCTTCAATACCGCTTTCAAGCGCTGCTCGAAATCACCGCGATATTTAGTACCGGCCAACAAGGCGCCCATGTCTAGCGAATACACCACGGCATTTTGCAAAATCTCAGGCACGTCGCCTTGAGTTACACGCCATGCAAGGCCTTCAGCAATCGCTGTTTTACCAACACCTGCTTCACCCACCAACAACGGATTGTTTTTACGGCGACGGCACAGTGTTTGAATCACACGCTCAACTTCGGCTTCACGACCTATCAATGGATCGATCTTGCCTTCAGCTGCAAGCTTGTTGAGATTTTGTGTAAATTGGTCGAGCGCACTTTCTTTTTGCTGACCTTCGGAGGAACTTTCTTCCACGCCTTCGGGTGCTTTTTGCGATTCGGACTGTTGATCCTTGCGCACACCGTGAGAAATAAAGTTAACGACATCGAGGCGAGTTACTCCCTGCTGATGCAGATAGTAAACAGCGTGCGAATCTTTTTCACCGAAAATAGCCACTAGCACGTTGGCGCCTGTGACTTCTTTTTTACCGTTGGAAGCCGACTGTACGTGCATGATTGCACGTTGAATGACACGTTGAAAACCCAAGGTAGGTTGAGTGTCGACTTCGCTCGTGCCGGGAACCGTCGGAGTATTGTCTGTAATAAAGTTGGTGAGAGTTTTGCGCAGATCATCAACATTCACTGCGCACGCACGTAAAACCTCTGCCGCTGAGGGATTGTCTAGTAGCGCAAGCAAGAGATGCTCGACAGTAATAAATTCATGTCGTGCTTGTCGAGCCTCAACAAAGGCCATGTGCAAACTAACTTCAAGTTCCTGGGCGATCATGCTTCCTCCATCACACACTGCAGCGGGTGCCCAGCCTTTCGGGCATGGGTTAAAACAAGCTCTACTTTTGTACTGGCAATATCCTTGGGATAAACCCCGCACAATCCTTTACCATCACGATGCACTTTCAACATAATTTGCGTAGCGTTCTCACGGTCTTTGTTGAAATATTCTTGAATGATAGCGACCACGAATTCCATCGGGGTGTAATCATCGTTTAGCAACAGCACCTGATACATGGAAGGCGGCTTAACTGCCTCCTTTTGCTCCTTGGTAATCAGGGCCGTGCCATTATCATTCTCTTCGTTAGTTGCCATGCTTCTATTCTAATGCTTTCATCTACCTGCGTAACAGGTTAAACCAGTCATATCCACACACTTGCATTGATATTACGCGCTTTCCTCGCTATGCGCAGGGCGCTAGCTCGAAAACGCCCGCCAATCCTGGATTCTCAATAAGTTCCGCCAAGTCTGGTTCTTTTGGCAATTAACTTGACTTTTAGATTTTTTACGCGAACAATGCAAATGATCAATAAATGTGCGGGTTGGCACTAATTGATATAGGAGGAGCAATAATAAGAGGGGGCAGCGTTACGCGAGGCTTCTTGCTTTTAGGGCTCGTGTGATTCGTTCTTAAAGAAAGACGCTTTTTATGGCAACTGGTACTGTAAAGTGGTTTAACGACGCCAAAGGCTTCGGTTTTATCACTCCGGATGATGGTGGCGAAGATCTGTTCGCGCACTTTTCCGCGATTCAGATGAATGGCTTCAAAACCCTCAAAGAAGGGCAAAAAGTATCGTTCGAAGTAACGCAAGGCCCCAAAGGCAAGCAAGCTTCTAACATCCAAAACGCCTGATTACCCATTAGGCCCCTCTCAAAAACCCCTGGCGAAACCAGGGGTTTTTATTTTTTGGCGCAGGTCCGTCTCGCTGCAATGACCTGAGACTTTATTGAAATAAGTTTCTCAGAGCATTGAGCAAGAGCTAAACCAATTCACTAATTACATATTTGAAATCATTACGTCGCCAAATCCTGAACAAGACATCTGCGTCGCACCTTCCATCAAACGGGCAAAGTCATAGGTGACTTTTCTGGAGGTAATGGATTTCTCCATCGAAGTAATCACCAGGTCAGCCGCCTCAAACCAGCCCATGTGGCGCAGCATCATCTCAGCCGAGAGAATCAGCGAACCTGGGTTAACGTAATCCTTACCGGCATATTTAGGCGCTGTACCGTGCGTCGCTTCAAACATCGCGACCGAATCGGACAAATTCGCACCGGGCGCAATACCGATACCACCAACCTGTGCTGCCAGAGCATCAGAGATGTAATCACCGTTTAAGTTCAATGTGGCGATGACGCTGTACTCATTCGGACGCAACAAAATCTGCTGCAAGAATGCATCTGCGATCGAATCCTTGACGATGATGTCTTTACCGGTCTTAGGATTCTTAAAGGTGCACCAAGGACCGCCATCAATCAGGGTCGCGCCAAACTCTTTTTGAGCTAGTGCATAGGCCCAATCACGGAAGCCACCCTCGGTGTACTTCATGATGTTGCCTTTGTGGACGATCGTCAGAGAAGGCTTGTCGTTATCAATCGTGTATTGAATGGCCTTGCGAACCAGTCGTTCGGTACCTTCGCGTGACACCGGCTTGACACCAATACCTGAAGTTTGTGGGAAGCGAATCTTCTTCACGCCCATTTCCTTAATCAGGAAATCGATAACTTTTTTCGCGCCATCCGTGCCTTCTTGCCACTCGATGCCAGCGTAGATATCTTCTGAATTCTCGCGGAAGATCACCATGTCAGTTTTTTCTGGCTCACGCAGTGGTGAAGGCACACCTTTGAAGTAACGAACCGGACGCAGACAAACATACAGATCCAATTCCTGGCGCAGCGCAACGTTCAATGAACGAATGCCGCCGCCGACAGGCGTGGTCAAAGGACCTTTGATCGATACGACATAGTCCTTCAGGACTTTCAGTGTTTCTTCTGGCAGCCACACATCAGGACCGTACACCATGGTCGATTTTTCGCCGGCGTAAATTTCCATCCAGCTGATCTTGCGTTTGCCGCCGTAGGCCTTGGCGACGGCGGCATCAATCACCTTAATCATCACAGGACTAATATCAACGCCCGTGCCATCTCCTTCAATATAGGGAATCACCGGGTTATCGGGCACATCGAGAGAATAGTCAGCATTGACCGTAATTTTCTTACCCTCGGCGGGCACTTTAATATGTTGATACATCGTTATCTCCGAAGATTTTGGCGGATACAGAAATTGTATTTTGCGTCTTGTGAACGGCAAAGCACTTTAATTGAATTCTACACACTGCTGTTGGCGTGTCTTATATAAGACATAAGACTGCTTTTCACATTATGCACTAGAATTTCGCAGTTCGCCATACAAACAAGTGTGCCACGATACGCAGGATAACCTCTATTTATATAAGTTTCGCGCCTAATCAGACATGACCAACAATCACCAAAAAATTCCTCATGTCATTGATTTTATTTAATAAACCTTACGGTGTAATGAGCCAGTTCTCGGCTGACGAAACTCGCAAAACACTCGCTTCGTACATTGATTTACCGAATGTATACCCAGCTGGACGGCTGGATGCTGACAGCGAAGGCTTGATGCTGTTAACGGATAACGGTCAACTGCAACAAGAGATCAGTCATCCAGATTATGGCAAGGAAAAAACCTATCTGGTCCAAGTCGAGGGCACGCCGATTGAAAGCCAACTTCAAGCCCTTAGGCAGCCTATTAATTTACGCGACTTCACGACCCGTGGCTGTCGAGCTAGCCTTATTGAATCACCCAACTGGCTATGGCAACGCGACCCACCGGTGCGTGAACGCAAAAGCATTCCGGATACATGGCTAGCGATCACGCTGACTGAAGGCAAAAATCGTCAGGTACGACGAATGACTGCAGCCGTTGGCTTACCCACACTCAGGCTAATCAGAAGCTCGATCGGCCCCTTCTCCCTCGCCAGCCAGCCTCTGTGGCCCGGCGAATGGCGAGTTCTCAGTGAAGATGAATGGATGAGATAAGAAAGCCCTCAGGATTCATGCCTTTACTCAGTTAGTCAGTTAGTCAGTTACGCAGTTACAATTCCAAAAAACAAATTCAAGCGACAAAAATTGCGTGTGACTACATTGACTAAGCTGAAACCCGTTTCCGCACTATCTCGGCAAACCACATCACCCATAATGAAAAAAATCCTGTTCGCTGCGCTGTGCGCGCAGCTAGTTATCAGCTTTCAAGCGCATGCCCAACAACGTTTTCCAGTCACGACACTCAACCTCGGCATCCATCTCGTTCAAGCAGAAGTCGCACTGAGGGAAGAAGAACGCGCGCAAGGGCTGATGTACCGGGAAAAAATGGGAGCGAATGAAGGTATGGTCTTTCGGTTTCCCGAAAGCCGGATGGTCTGTATGTGGATGAAAAATACGCCACTACCGCTCTCTGTGGCCTTTATTGACGAGTCCGACACCATTATCAATATCGAAGACATGCAGCCGCAGACTCAAGATGCTCACTGCACAAAAAAACCGGCGCGGTATGCGCTCGAAATGAATCAGGGATGGTTCAAACAAAAGAACCTCAAACCCGGCACTAAGGTTGGTGGCCTACCAAAATAAAAAACCCGTCAGGCATGTAACCTGACGGGTTTTTAAATACTTTTAACTGCTAGGCCTGAATAACTCAGGCCCCGAAATTAAGCTAAAGCTTTGATCGCGGCAGAAAGACGGCTCTTGTGACGAGCTGCTTTATTTTTGTGAATGATTCTCTTGTCAGCGATACGATCGATCACGGACACTGATGCCTGAAAAACTTGAGCAGCGGACGCTTTGTCGCCAGACTCAATAGCTTTACGGACGGCTTTGATCGCGGTGCGAAGCGTCGAGCGCTGACTTGAGTTGTGCGCATTCAGCTTGACAGCTTGCCTAGCGCGCTTACGCGCTTGTGCGGTATTTGCCATGGTTTTGTTCCTGGTATAGAGCCGGGAGCACTGCTCCGAGCGGAATTTCGAAAAACGAAGATTATAGCGGGTTTTAATGACCGGGGCAAACATCTGGCAAAGCTGACAATGGGCACAGGACAAGAAAATAGTAGAAATAAAGATAGATTTATTTTCTTTTTGAAAATAATTCAACACTTGCATCCATTGAGATTGATGCCGCTTTGTTAAGCCTCCAGAAACCAAGCTATCCGGCCGACCTGCCGCAAAAAGCCACCCGCTATAATCGGTTGCCATGAATTTGCACAAAACGCTCGCCACCGTATCTGGCATGACGATGCTCTCACGCATCACTGGACTGGTTCGCGAGTTCCTGATCGCGCGAACGTTCGGCGCGTCGGTCTACACCGACGCCTTTTTTGTCGCCTTCCGAATTCCCAACCTTCTACGCCGCTTATTTGCCGAAGGTGCATTCTCCCAAGCCTTTGTACCCATACTCGCCGAGTATAAAAATCAGCGCGGCCCACGTGCGACTCGCATATTGGCTGACCATGTCGCCACGGTCATGTTTTGGGTCTTATTAGCCACATCCATCATTGGCGTAATTGCCTCGCCGGCTATCGTGCTGCTCATGGCGAGTGGCTTTGCGTCCGATCCGTTGGCTATGTCGCTCTCGGTATCAATGACGCGCATCATGTTCCCCTACATTTTGTTTATGTCGCTAGTAGCATTGGCGGGCGGCATACTTAATACATGGCGAGAATTTCGCGTACCTGCATTCACGCCAGTTTTACTCAACCTCTCATTCATTTTCTGCTCGCTACTAATTGCGCCCAGATTGTCACAGCCCGTTTTCGCTCTCGCTATTGCAGTGGTAATCGGTGGTGTTTTACAACTAGCACTGCAACTCCCCGCACTAAGCAAAATCGGCATGCTGCCACGTATTAGTTTGAATCCGTTTGAAATACTGTCTGACGAAGGTGTTCGCCGAGTACTAAAGCAAATGCTACCGGCCACCTTTGCAGTATCAGCCGCGCAGATTAGCCTCATCATTAACACCAACATCGCTTCACATCTCACCGATGGAAGCGTGTCGTGGCTATCGTATGCAGATCGACTAATGGAATTACCTACAGGATTATTGGGTGTCGCCTTAGGGACTATTCTTTTACCTAGCCTATCTCAGGCCAATGCCAGTGGCGATCAACGCGAATACTCTTCATTACTCGATTGGGGGCTGCGATTAACCTTTCTTCTAGCAATGCCTGCTGCAATCGCGTTGATGGTTTTATCAGTACCGATTACCGCCACCCTGTTTCATTACGGAAGATTTGACGCCTTATCTGTAGATATGACAGCGCAGGCACTCATCGCATATGGTGTGGGACTCATGGGGTTAATACTGGTTAAAATTTTAGCTCCCGGTTTTTATGCAAAGCAAGATATCAGTACACCGGTAAAAATTGGTGTAGGTGTACTCATCGCAACCCAGCTCATGAATTTAATTTTTGTTCCCTGGATAGCCCATGCAGGACTAGCGTTATCCATAGGTTTAGGCGCAACACTCAACGCTTTTTTCCTTTTTATCATGTTGAGAAAAAATAAAATTTATCAACCCGAATCTGGCTGGTCTCTATTCATTATTCAAATCCTTGGCGCTCTATTTATTTTGGCAGGCGCGGGCTTGTGGATGGGATCACAATTTGATTGGATAGCTCTGCAAGCATCACCATGGACGCGCATAGGATTACTTTTGGTAATCGTCCTTGTCAGTGCACTGGGTTATTTCGCAGCACTGATAGTCATGGGTTTACGTATTACCGATTTCAAACGCGAATCAGCATAAAACTTATGGCTGACTACGACTCACCTGTTAAACCGCTGGATTATTTTTCTTCTCTAGTTCAAGAAGAGAAAGAGATTCCTTTGTTTGAAGCGGCACTCAGCATTGCGCAAGATGATGATCCTGCTATCGATCTCAATCAGTCGCAACTCGAGATGGACAAACTCGCGGTCCGCTTAAAGCGTCGCCTACCAGAAGATATTGCGCAAATACCCAAGCTACGATTATTGAATAATTTTTTCTATCAAGAGCTGGGATTTGGTGGCAACCTCAATGATTACTACAATCCAGAGAACAGCTATCTGCATAAAGTACTCGCCAGCCGACGTGGCATACCGATTTCACTTGCTGTCATTTATATGGAACTCGCCAGTCAGATAGGATTAAGCGTGAAGGGAATTTCTTTTCCCGGCCACTTTCTGATGAAGCTCACAGTCAGCAGCGGTGACATTATTCTTGACCCCGTGAATGGCAACAGCCTTTCACGCGAGGAGCTAGAAGAAAGACTAGAACCTTATTTTGCACAAGGCCGCAGCCCACATGAACCTTCGCTTGCAAGCTATCTCACTGATGCAAGCTCGCGAACGATACTGGTGCGCATGCTGCGCAACCTCAAAGCTTTATTTACTGAACATCCCCACTGGCAGCAATTTTTAAATGTTCAACAGCGATTAGTCATTCTGCTACCGGATGAAATGACTGAACGTCGCGATCGCGGCGTAGCCTACGCGAATCTGGATTGCCCTAAGGCGGCTTTGAATGATATCGAAGCTTATTTAGCAGAATGCCCACAAGCTTCGGATGCTGTCTTACTACGTCAACAAGTAGCGCATTTGCGTGAAGCCTCACGCAGGCTAAACTAATCTCAACAATGTTAACTTTTAGTTTTAGCCTCAATAATTTCCCAGCGCTCTAAGCTATCCAGTAGTAATTGATCGATTTCAGCAAACCGTTCACTCAGCTTGTGCGCCTCGGCAGGTTCTTTTGCGTAAATCGTCGAATCGGCTAGGCGCTCAGAAATTGTCGCTTGCTCAGCTTCCAGCGCCGCTATCAGCAGCGGTAACTGCTCAAGTTCGCGCTGCTCTTTGAAACTCAGTTTTTTGGCTTTGGATGTCGGTTCTGCAGCAAGCTCTTTAGTCTTGACCACTGTTTTAGAGAGTTCTTTAGCAGAAGCACTTTCTGAAGCACGGCTTACGCGTTCCCAATCAGCATAACCACCGACATACTCTTTCCAAACACCTTCACCCTCTGCTACGACAACCTGCGTTACTACATTGTCGAGGAAGGTTCGATCGTGACTGACGAGAAAAACGGTTCCATCATATTCTTCGAGTAATTGCTCAAGTAACTCTAGCGTATCAATATCCAGATCATTAGTCGGCTCATCTAATACCAAAACATTCGCAGGCTTCGCAAACAAACGCGCCAGCAGTAGGCGATTTCTTTCACCACCCGATAATGTCCTCACTGGCGACCTTGCTCGTTCAGGCGCGAAGAGAAAATCACCCAAATAAGTCATAACATGCTTACGCTGACCGTTGATCTCTACCCAATCACTACCCGGGGCAATGGTTTCTACCAGACTGGCCTCATCATTTAATTGTTCACGCATCTGATCAAAATAAGCCACCTGCAAACGCGAGCCTTGGCGCACTGTACCTGAATCCGGCGTTTCTTCACCGAGTATCAAACGCAGCAAGGTCGTTTTCCCCGCACCATTTACACCAATCAAACCTATCTTGTCGCCACGTTGAATAATGGCGTTGAAGTGTTTCACGATGAATCGGTGGTCATAGGACTTATCAACATCGATCAGCTCAGCGACAATTTTTCCTGAACGTTCGCCGGCAGCCAGTTCAAGCTTTACTTGACCTTGTTGATCTCGACGTCGTGAACGCTCCAGTCGCAATGCTTCCAGACGTCGGACACGTCCTTCGTTTCGAGTGCGCCTTGCCTCGACACCTTTGCGTATCCACACTTCTTCTTGTGCGAGTACTTTGTCAAACTTCGCGCTTTCAATATCCTCGATAGCCTGCTGTTCAATTTTTCGTGTTTGATAAGCAGTGAAATTTCCCGGATAAGATTGCAAACGACCTCGATCGAGTTCAACGATACGCGTAGCGACGTTATCGAGGAAGCGTCGATCATGCGTAATAAATAACAGGCTACCGCGAAAATCTTTTAGTAAATCCTCTAGCCAGGCAATCGAAGAAAAATCTAAATGGTTGGTTGGCTCGTCTAGCAAAAGCACATCAGGTGCACTGACCAAAGCGCGCGCCAGGGCAACTCTTTTTTTCATGCCGCCCGACAGCGTACCCACCAGACGCTCACGATCCAAATTCAATTTCTGCAGCGTGGTTTGAACCCGATTTTCTAAATTCCAGCCGTCTACCACATCGATACTCGATTGCAGTTGTTGCATCTTCTCTAAGAGAGCGGAGTCATCATCCGTACCCAACTCAGATGTGAGTTGCTCATATTGCGCAATCAACTCCAGTGCATTCGAAACACCCGCCGCAACGGTATCAAATACGCTAGCCTGAGGATTAAATTCTGGCTCCTGCGCTACATACGCGATACGCAATCCCTGCTGAAAACTTAGTAACCCGTCGTCTAATTTCGCCAGACCCGCAATCACCTTCAACAAAGAAGATTTACCAGTACCATTACGGCCAATTAAACCAATGCGCTCTCCCGCCTCGAGCGAAAATTCAGTGTGGTCTAACAAAGCCACATGGCCAAAAGCAAGTTGAGCGTTACTAATTGAGATAACAGACATGATAGGCGTGGGTCAAACTGCCGGGCACGGCAATTTAGTCTAAAGATTATGCAAGGCGTCTATTGTAACTAGAAGCTCTACGTTCGACCTACGAAGATCTGATCTAAACCCTTGCGCCACACGCTATAATCGTTAGAACCTGTGTTAATTCTAGGGGCTAAGCTGTCGAAAAACTTTCTAAAATTTTCTCATTAATGCACAGGACCATATTTAAAACTCCCATCATCAATACGCTGTTGCGGCAATTTTCCATAAGTTTTTTGCGTTTAAGCGGTTGGAAAATTGAAGGCCATCTTCCCGCCGAGGCGAGTAAATGTGTTTTTATCGCCGCTCCGCATACGAGTAATTGGGATCTTCCATTCACACTGATGGTGGCTTTCGCTTTACGCCTGAATATCTACTGGATGGGCAAAGCTAGTATTTTCCGACCTCCGTTCGGCGGAGTAATGCGTTGGCTGGGAGGTATTGCTGTCAATCGCGAACAATCAAATAATTTGGTTGCTGCATCTTCCCAAGCTCTGATTGAGGCAGACGGTCCAGTCCAACTGGTCATTCCGCCGGAAGGTACTCGCAGCAAAACACGTTATTGGAAAACTGGCTTTTATTACATCGCTCTTGAAGCGAAGGTACCCATCCTGATGGCCTACATGGACTATTCACGAAAAATAAGTGGCATTGGTCCCTTACTAACACCCAGCGGCACCAACGAAAGCTTCAATGGCAAGTTTAGAGACGAATGTTTAGCAATGAATTGGTTTTACAGCCGTGCTCATGCCAAGGTGATTATTGAGGCTTGGCGTCAGCACTACAATGAAGTTCGACCGCACTCCAGTCTGGATTACAAAACTCCACTGGAGTTCATGTCGGAGTGGGGAAATGAATCAACCAACGGAGCCAGAGTTTCTAGATGATGTTGGCTTGAAAAAACCAGACAGGTCAAATCCTATCCCCAAAGACAAAGCCCAACTAATTGCCCTGCTTCAAAAACAGCCAACGATTCATGTCATTGATGTAATAGAAGGCAAACCTGCCTTTTTAGCCGAGAAAATCAGAGTCTTAAAAGACACAAATTTGACATTAATCATTATTAAATCAAGATAATTATTATTTGAATAAGTATTGACTTAAACTCGACTTGAAATTACATCGGTTTTAACTTAAAGTCATTTGAGAAAATTTGTTCAGGATTGATCAATATTCCAGACGGAAACATAAGCCAAGTGCTGCAGATGCTTCGTTGATGAGCTTGGATAACCGCATTAACTCTGGTTGATCCAATTAGGTGAGATGTTTGGTGGTAGAGAAATGATGACTTTCATTCTTTGAGATGCGTATGAATCTGTTTTTTTGGTTAAAAGCAGAAGAACCCCTATACCAATGTGTCTAAATTATCTAGGCTTTCAACAAAATTGCGCTACCTACTTGAATCCACCTCTATTTTTATTTAAGAATTAAATTCTTAAGGAGTTCTGCATGGTTACGATCAACTATGGCTTAAGTCCCTCTACTTCCATGCTATCTGGGCTCACTGATTGGGAGAAGAAAACTTTTATTGATAATTTTTTTAGTACTACGATTACCCTTAATGGCAATTTATATATTACTAGCTCCCAGGCCAATAATTTGGGCGTTGCAATTTCGCATGATGCACTCGATGTTCTTTTTAATAATGGATCAGACACAACAGCAACCGAATTAGAACTAGGTCAGGACGATGCAAGGTCGATCGTTGTAGGAAATACGCAATACGTACTTTTGACAAAAGATGAATTGTTAGGATCAGGCGTTAATAGGTTGAATGAATGGTGGACAGCTGATAGTTATTCTCCTGAGCATCATGTTTATGTCAGGGGTCCGGGAAATGAAAATACCATATCATCCACTGCAGATTCAGGTGTAAATATGCTTTGGCCGGGCGGGCTTTTCGCAATGGTACAAAAGATAGAGTTGCCTACCTACACTCTTACCTCGCTTGCTTCTAGTGTAAATGAAGGATCAACTGCTACTTTCACATTAAACACAACCAATGTTGCATCAGGCACCAGTGTGCCCTATTCAATAAGTGGTATTACGGCTGCGGATTTAGTTAGTGGTACTACGAGTGGTAGTCTGACTGTTGACAGCGCTGGACAAGCCACAATTAATGTCTCTCTTAAAGCCGATCAGTTAACTGAAGGAAATGAGACCTTAACGCTTACAGTACAAGGTAATTCAGCTTCTACTACTGTAATGGATTCCTCCTTTTTATCAAATACCTCACCAAGTATTCTCATTGACGCAATTAAACTTTTTGAAACCGCAGGTTCTGGACCTAGTTTTGAAACTTATAGTCCGTACGCAAGTTACGGCGCATGGACTCAGGTTAATACTGAAGGTATTGCCAGCGGCGGCGCTAGCGTAGCGTCTGCAAGTGTAGTAAGTGAAAATCCTTGGACAACTGATAGTCAAACATATGTTTTACAAAAATCATTCGCAGTAGGAGAAAATGTTTATGGGTGGCATCCCTACCGATATGATTTTGAAACAGAGGTATGGAATTTGTCCAGCAATCCTGAGAGCGCTCAAATGCGTTTTGGTCAGGTTTATTCTGCAAATGAGCTTCGTACATCTATTGAAGGCAACGATGGTTTCGTGTTCACTTTCTACAGGCAGGGAGATGCATCAAGTAGCGTAGATATTCCTATACAAATTTCAGGTACGGCTAGTCGTGGCGAGGATTATTTTTTATATGACAGTTCTTTGGTTGCGAGCTTAGGAAACACACTGCATTTCGCTAGCGGTGAATCGGTATCGAAATTATATATTCAAACGGTCAATGATTCCTACGTTGAAGGCTCAGAATCAATAATAATTACTCCTTCTAACCAGCCAGTTTCTACATTAGCTTCTTATGGCAAGGTAACAATTTTAGATGATAGCAGCGACTCAATAAATGCTTATACTTTAACCAGTGATAAAGCTTCAGTTTTTGAAGGCAATAGCGTTAATTTCACGATCGATACAACAAGTATTGCTCCAGGTACGGTTATCAATTATCAAATCAATGGAGTTTCGCCAGAAGATATCGTTGGTGGCATATTGAATGGTACTTCAGCGATAGATGTTAATGGACTGTCTCAAATCACGATCGCACTAAATGATGATGGAATTACCGAAGCGGATGAAATTTTGACACTGACGGTTAATGGTCTTACAGCATCCGTTACTGTCGAAGATTCTACTGACATGCCAGATGACTCGAGCGTTGTTTTTAACCCTGCTAATGGACACTACTATCAAGCGGTGTCTGATAACGTTACCTGGACACAGGCTCTGGAGTACGCCGGTCAACAATATTATCAAGGCTTAAAAGGATATTTGGTAACGATAACATCATCGGAAGAAAATGAATTTGTTCATAAGTCGGTTGTCAATGCTTCAGACATAACGGGATGGGGTAGCGATTCAGGTTATCAAGGTATTTGGCTTGGTGCTAGTGATTCAGGCACTGAAGGTGTCTGGAAGTGGATGTCTGGACCAGAAACAAATACTGTATTTGCAGAATCATCTGGATTTCAAAATATCGAAGCTGAGATTGGTCAGTTTAGCGATTTTCATGCCCCTGTTTACGATGGCTCCAATCCGTCTTATGACTATGTTGTCTCTCAAGTGCATACGACTGAAGATGTAATTTTCTGGGATGATGTCCCTGAGAACATTGGTGCAACGGGTGTTTGGGGGCCTCAGCTATATGGCACTGGTGCAGGGTATGTAATCGAATTTGGTGGCTTAACGTCCGTCATGGAGTCCGTTATTGATCCATTAAGTCAGTTTATTGTCAGCACTGAAGATTCTATCGAAGATCTTGAATCTCTAACGGCTGGTACTGGGCCACTCAATACGCTTGTGTTGCCTGATGGTGCTGGTGATGTTTATTTTGTTTTTGATGAAGATGGAACGGGTCTCTTACTTCCAACCGATACAACTGTGTGGACTGATTTGGCGGAAGCAGGATCAGTGACGTTCAACGCAGGGTTCAACGGAATCGTAGCTGGTGCAGGTGATGATACTTTGATGGGTAGTGATGCGAATTCTGAGGTATTTGCTCCAGGATCATTTAATGTAGTTGGCAATATTGTTTACGGTGGTGATGACGATGCCAATGAAACAGTCGATTACGTAGACTACCGTGCTGAAAACGAATTCGCTACTCAAGATGTCATGCTTGTTTCTGAAAGCGGCGTGTCTGAAGAGCGAGAATTTAATGGTGTCGTCCTAGCCCTCAAAGACAATACTGGTGAAGATGGCTTCGCGACCGTACAAAGATCGCTTGATGCTTTTGATGAGATTTCATCCATTGAAGGTGTGCTTGGTAGTTTAAAAAATGACCTTCTTGATGCGAGTCAGATTGGTGCGAGCGGCGCGGTGTTAGCTGGTTTTGAAGGCGATGATTTATTAATTGGTAGCGATGCCAAAGACGTTCTGGTCGGTGGATCCGGTAACGATATTCTGGTAGCGGGTAATGAGCTGTCAGGTGTAAATCTTCTGGAAGGTGGCGTTGGTAGTGACACTATCGTCGCTTCTGGAGCAAAAGATTTATTTTTTGTTCGACTGGGTGATGATTCTGGATATGGCGCAATCAGTGGAAGCACTAGCACTGCGCAAGAGCAAGTGATTGATTTCCAATTGTCTGGCGATTCAGCAAAGTTTGTGGGCCGGGACAATCTAGTCAAAGATGAATTCTTATTTGTAAGTGATAGCACTTCATTAGTAACTGCAGGTTTTGATAATGTCACCAAGACATTAAGTATTACGTCTGGCAGTAGCTCATATGAGGTGGCAGTCGATATCAAAACTGAGAGCGGTACATCGACAACAAGCTATTACGACCAGATAACGCAGCGCTATGTCGACTACAAAGTCTCGGCATTCGTC
This sequence comes from Polynucleobacter sp., assembly GCA_021737945.1. Taxonomy (GTDB): domain Bacteria; phylum Pseudomonadota; class Gammaproteobacteria; order Burkholderiales; family Burkholderiaceae_D; genus Pernthalerella. Next base: position 1,024 of record JAIPCX010000011.1, on the reverse strand, counting down.
GTTCAGGGTCAGCCAATTATTAACAATGCACCCGATCTCTCGGCTGAACTTTTAGCTGGAAGCGCGTACTCGAGTGTATTGGCTGGCACTGCTGAATCGGTTACCCGAGTTGGACTTTTGCGCCAGCGTATGGGCGAGTTGATCGATACGGCAGGAGTCGCTGATGCTGTTGTGGGTGGCCGTGATGACGACATCATTGTGTTGTCGGGTAAGGGGTCGGAAATTAAAGGTGATATAGCCATTGGCGGTCAAGGATCGGATTTGTATGAAGTGCGTATGGTGAGTGATTTGCGTAGTGCAGCTGACACCACGGACATTGAGCATGACAAAATAACGATTCGTGAAATGGGTGCGCGAGGCGGTAGTAATAACCACGACGGTATTTTTATTGAGGGCGTGAAGGATATTTGGAGCGACATCACACTAGCAAGAAGCAGTGATGGTAAATCATTAGAGATTGACTACAAGCAGTACACCCACAATGATTTAACTGGTACATATATTCAGCAAAGCCAAGGTGAGCTCAATGTATACAAGCAATATGATTACAAGGCACCGTACTATCGCGTAGAGAAACTTGCCTTACAAGATGCAGATGATGGCACGACGACTATTTTTAATCTTGGGATGAATGCCAAGGCGGGAGCGGCAGATAGCACTGCAGGCTTTAAAGAAAAGATAAGTGCAGTGGAATTCGACACATCAGTTAGTACTGACCTAGAATTCGATGGCGAGAACCATTGGCTGGTAGGTTCAGGGAAAGATATTTATAACTTAAGCGGAATAGAGAACGATGCTGTAGTCATGCTTACTGGATACGATTCCACTGATAAATTGCAGTTAAGCGATGAGTATGTCTATGAGTATTTTGACTACGAAGCAGAGGGTGATCTTGAAGCCTTGTTCGTACAGGCTGGTATAGGCGGCGACAATGTCTTAGATACTGGTAGAGATGGCGTACTAGTGGTTGCTCAACAAGACAGTACTACGGGCTCACCTATCGATCACTGGATGATTTTGATGT
>JAIPCX010000010.1 GCA_021737945.1 Polynucleobacter sp. | reverse complement strand
CTCGAGTATCACGGAGAGAAGCGCGGGGATTTGTACTACACCAAAGACATGCTGCTTGCCATCGGTGACAAGTACGAGCCTGAAATTGCCGCCAGCCGCCAAGCTGACGCGCGTTATCGCTGAGATTGTTCATGGAATTTACTACGTTTCTTTTTTATGCTTTTTCCACGCTGTTGATAGTCGCAGCGGGTAAAGTCATTACTGATCGCAATCCAGTCAATGCGGCCTTATTTTTGATTCTGTCTTTTTTCTCTGCCGCTGCTCTATGGATGTTGCTCAAGGCTGAGTTTCTCGCGATTGTATTGGTGCTGGTGTATGTCGGTGCAGTGATGGTGCTCTTCCTGTTTGTTGTGATGATGCTAGATATCGACATGAGTAAGTTGCGTGAAGGTTTTTTGAGCCACATGCCGCTGGCCTTAATTATTGGTTTGATCGTTGCGGTTGAAATGACGGCAGTGCTGGTGAGAGCATTCGTTACGCAGCAAGCACAGGGCGGGACACTCAATATCGGTGATACGCGCGAGTTGGGTAAGCTCATCTATACCCAGTATCTGTATGCGTTTGAAATTGCAGCGCTCATCTTGTTGGCGGCGATTGTGGCCGCTGTTGCACTGACCCTGCGTCGACGCAAGGACATAAAGTATTTTGATCCGGGTGCAGCAGTCAAGACACGCAAAGAGGACAGGGTGCGTATTGTTAGCATGCCTTCTGAACGCAACCGTGCAGCGGAGACATCCGCCACAGAAAAATCCTGAGGCCCATCATGGAGATAACACTTGCACACTATTTGACCTTGGGGGCGATTCTGTTTGCGATTTCGGTGATGGGTATTTTCCTGAACCGAAAAAACGTCATCATTATCATGATGTCGATTGAATTGATGCTGTTAGCGGTCAACATGAATTTTGTGGCTTTTTCTCATTACCTCGGCGATGCGGCAGGCCAGATCTTTGTATTTTTTATTTTGACAGTCGCTGCCGCAGAGTCGGCGATTGGATTAGCGATTCTCGTCGTGCTGTTCCGAAACCTGAATACGGTCAATGTAGAAGAACTCGACCGTCTCAAGGGCTAATTCACTCACAAGGAAAAGAATTTTCATGGCGGGGCAACTTAACCCACATCTGATGTTGTTAGTGCCACTGGCACCACTGGCCGGCTCGTTAATAGCTGGCCTGTTTGGTACGCGTTTTTTTGGCAACCTCATCGGACGCAAGGCGTCGCACAGCGTCACCATCATGGGTGTACTGGTTGCGTTTCTGATTTCTTTGCACGCACTAGCCGAGGTTATCGGAGGAGCGAGCTACAGCGGCACCCTGTATACGTGGATGACGGTCGCTGGCGTGAAACTGGAGATTGGTTTTTTAATCGATAGCCTGACGGCGATGATGATGTGCGTCGTGACCTTCGTTTCTCTGATGGTGCACATCTACACCATAGGCTACATGCAAGACGATGAAGGTTATAACCGCTTCTTCGCCTACATTTCTTTGTTTACGTTTGCCATGCTCATGCTGGTGATGAGCAATAACTTCCTGCAGTTGTTTTTTGGCTGGGAAGCGGTTGGCTTAGTCTCGTACCTCTTGATTGGTTTTTGGTTTAAACGACCCACCGCCATTTACGCCAACATGAAAGCCTTTTTGGTGAATCGTGTCGGTGACTTCGGTTTCATTCTGGGTATTGGTTTGTTGTTGGCGTATGCCGGCTCGATGAACTACGCTGAAGTGTTTGCTAAGCGCGAAGAACTAGCTGCATTAACGTTGCCAGGATCGGATTGGATGCTGATCACGGTAGCGTGTATTTGCTTGTTTATTGGTGCGATGGGCAAATCAGCGCAGTTTCCATTGCATGTCTGGTTGCCCGATTCTATGGAAGGCCCAACACCGATCTCGGCGCTGATTCATGCTGCCACGATGGTGACTGCAGGCATATTCATGGTGGCGCGTATGTCGCCACTGTTTGAACTATCCGACACCGCCTTATCGTTTGTTTTAGTCATCGGCTCGATTACAGCGTTGTTCATGGGCTTTTTGGGCATCATCCAAAACGATATTAAGCGCGTGGTTGCTTATTCAACCTTGTCGCAGTTGGGCTACATGACGGTAGCCTTGGGTGCTTCGGCCTACTCAGTGGCGGTATTCCATTTAATGACGCATGCCTTCTTTAAAGCGCTGCTGTTTTTAGGTGCGGGTTCAGTCATTATCGGTATGCATCACGATCAAGATATACGCCGCATGGGTGGTTTGTGGAAGTACATGCCGATCACGTGGTTTACGAGTTTGCTGGGATCACTCGCGCTGATCGGTACACCGTTTTTCTCAGGCTTCTATTCCAAAGACAGCATTATCGAGGCGGTACAAGCCTCGCATATTGCCGGCAGTGGTTTTGCGCAGTTTGCTGTACTGGCTGGTGTATTTGTTACAGCCTTCTATTCTTTCCGCATGTACTTTTTAGTGTTTCATGGTCAAGAACGTTTTGGTCATGAAGCCGCTCATGATGCACACGACGCACATGATGATCACCACGATGAGCATCACGGTTTAGCCCCTGGTGAAAAGCCTCACGAAACACCGTGGGTGGTAACACTGCCGTTGGTATTGCTAGCGATTCCTTCAGTAGTGATTGGTTATCTGACCATCGAAACGATGCTGTTTGGCGATTTCTTCAAAGGCGTGATCTTTGTCGCGGATAAGCATGAAGCGATGGCGGAACTCACCCACGAATTCCACAGTGCGACTGCGATGGCGATTCACGCCTTAACTAGCTTGCCGTTTGTGTTGGCGCTGAGTGGCGTGGTCGCTTCGTGGTACTGCTACATGATTAACCCCAAAGTACCTGCTTGGTTTTACCAAAAATTCAGCGCAATCTACACGCTGCTGGATAACAAGTACTACATGGACAAAATCAATGAAGTGGTTTTTGCCGCCGGTGCGCGCAAGCTGGGTTCCGGTTTCTCATCGATAGGCGACAAAACACTGATTGATGGCTGGATTGTGAACGGTAGCGCGCGATTAGTAGGGTGGTTATCCACCGTGACGCGCACCTTCCAGACTGGCTATATTTATCACTATGCATTCACCATGATCGTCGCAGTAGCCCTGTATATGGGTTATCTGCTGATGACTTCCTGATCGAATTCAACAGAACAGCGGCCCGCGAAAATACAACCATGCAGTCAACTATTCCTTATCTGAGCCTTGCGATCTGGGTACCGATCGTGTTTGGTATCGTGGTGTTAGCCGTCGGCTCTGACAGCAAGGCAAAGCTCGCTCGTCATTTATCGTTGCTCGGTTCGTTGGTCAGCTTTTTGTTCACGCTCCCGCTCGTCGATCAATTCGATTCAGCGGCGCATGGCATGCAGTTTGTTGAAAAATCAGCGTGGATAGAGCGCTTCAATGTTTTTTATCATTTGGGTATTGATGGTCTGTCGCTGTGGTTCATCCCCTTAACCGCTTTTATCACGTTCATCGTGGTGATCGCCGGTTGGCAAGTGATTGAGAAGCGCGTTTCTCAGTACATGGGTGCTTTTTTAATTCTGTCCGGCGTCATGATTGGTGTGTTCTGCGCGCTGGATGCGTTGTTGTTCTACGTGTTCTTTGAAGCGACGCTGATACCGATGTTTATCATCATCGGTGTTTGGGGCGGTCCCCGTCGTGTTTATGCAGCACTTAAATTTTTCTTGTACACCTTGCTTGGCTCGTTGCTGATGCTGGTGGCTTTGTTGTACTTGTACGCGCAATCGAATGGCAGCTTTGATATTCAAACATGGCATAAGCTGCCTTTGACGCTGTATGGGCAGATACTCGTTTTCTTAGCCTTCTTGATGGCCTTTGCGGTCAAGGTGCCGATGTGGCCTGTTCACACTTGGTTACCTGATGCTCACGTTGAAGCACCTACTGGCGGCTCAGTGGTACTGGCGGCGATCATGTTGAAGTTAGGTGGTTATGGTTTCTTGAGATTTTCACTCCCGATAGCACCGGATGCTAGTCACTATTTATCGGGGATGATGATTGCCTTGTCCTTAGTCGCTGTGATTTACATTGGTTTAGTCGCGCTCGTACAAGCTGACATGAAAAAACTGGTGGCGTATTCATCGATTGCCCACATGGGTTTTGTCACCTTAGGTTTCTTTTTGTTTGGTGAGATGGCGGTGCAGGGCGGTTTAATGCAAATGATCTCGCACGGTTTTGTGTCAGGCGCTATGTTTTTGTGTATCGGCGTTCTTTACGACCGTGTTCATTCACGCGAGATTGCATCGTATGGTGGTGTGATTAATACCATGCCCCGTTTTGCAGCTTTGTTTGTACTTTTTTCGTTGGCCAACGCTGGTCTGCCGGGTACTTCGGGTTTCATCGGTGAGTTTCTGGTGATACTCGGTTCAGTCAAATACAATTTCTGGATAGGTTTGCTGGCGGCGACTGCGCTGATACTGGGTGCGGCTTATTCGTTGTGGCTAGTCAAGCGTGTGGTGTTTGGCGAGGTGGCGAATGACGATGTCGCAGCCCTGACCGATCTCACGTCGCGCGAGTTTTTCATGCTGAGTGTATTGGCGATTGCTGTGCTGTGGATGGGTGTGTATCCCGCTCCGTTTACTGATGCGATGCAGACCTCGGTGACTGATTTACTTCAGCATGTGTCGGTTTCCAAGATTCCCCAATAACCTAGATTTTTCATCGGCTGATCATGAATGAACTGAACCTGATTCCCGCTAGCGCTGAGATTTTTCTCGCGATTGCGATCATGGCCGTGCTAGTCGTCGGATTGTTTGTGCACGAAGATAGTCAGCCAATGAGTCATCGCTTGTCGCTACTCGCGATTGTTGTGACGGGCTACATCGCTATCTCAGGTTTTGGTGCAGCCGGTAGCAGCTACGCATTTAATCAAATGTTTGTGAACGATCCTATGGCTATGCTGCTCAAGCTGTTTGCTTGTGTGGCCACGTTTATCACGCTGATTTATTCGCGCCAGTATGTGTTGATCCGCGGCATGTTGGGCGGTTCATTGAGTGGCGAATTTTATGTGTTGGCGTTGCTGACCTTGCTTGGCCAGATGATCATGATCTCAGGGAATAGCTTCCTGATCATTTATCTCGGACTGGAATTAATGTCGCTTTCGCTGTACGCATTGGTTGCACTGCGTCGCGATAACCCGATCTCTACTGAAGCCGCCATGAAGTATTTTGTACTTGGCGCACTCGCTTCCGGTTTTATGTTGTACGGGATGTCGATGTTGTATGGCGCCACTGGTTCTCTCAACTTGACGCAAGTAGCGGTGGCTATCGCTGCTGGTTCGGCGAGTAAGACGGTGCTCGTGTTAGGTCTAGTATTTATGGTGTCTGGCTTGGCCTTTAAATTAGGAGCAGCGCCATTTCATATGTGGGCACCGGATGTGTATCAAGGTGCTCCTACATCAGTTACGTTGTTATTAGGTGCTGCGCCTAAACTCGCTGCCTTTGCTATTTGCATGCGCTTGTTGGTGGAGGGGCTGGGCGCATTGGCAGCCGACTGGCAGCAGATGCTGGTGGTAATGTCAGTTGCGTCTCTGGTTATCGGTAACATTACCGCGCTTGCGCAGACCAACATCAAACGCATGCTGGCCTATTCGACCATTTCGCAAATGGGTTTTATGTTGCTTGGTTTGGCATCGGGTGTTTTTACGGGATCGACTGCTGAAGCAACGGCCAGCGCCTACAGCGCATCGATGTTTTACACCATCACCTATGTGCTGACTACCTTGGGTAGCTTCGCAACCATTATGCTGCTGTCGCGCCAAGGTTTTGAAGCTGAGCAGTTAGATGATTTCAAAGGCTTGAATCAACGTAGTCCATGGTTTGCAGCCATGATGATGTTGCTCATGCTGTCATTGGCTGGTGTGCCGCCGATGGTGGGCTTTTACGCCAAGCTGTCCGTGCTACAAGCAGCACTCGACGCCGGACAGGTTGCATTAGTTATTTTTGCGGTGATGATGTCACTGGTAGGTGCATTCTATTATTTGCGCGTGATTAAGCTCATGTACTTTGATGATGCGATTGATACGGCTCCCATCAGTGTTCCTAAGGACATGCAAATTGTTTTATCGATCAATGGTGCGGCGACTTTGGTATTAGGTTTGTTGCCGAGTCCTTTGATGAGTGCGTGCCTGCGTGCCATCACTCAGGCGCTAGCGTCCTGAAGCTGAATTCACTATGAATACCTCAACAGCTGCGTGGTTAGTTATTTTCTTGATGGCGGTGGCGGCTAATTTCCCGTTTGTGACTGACTCTTTTTTTGGTGTGTATCGATTCAAAGGTGCCCCCAAATCGTTTGCTATTCGCCTGTTTGAATTACTGGTCTTGTATTTTTTGTTGCTGGGTATGGCACGTGGACTTGAATCCATGGCCGGCAATGCCTTCCCTCAAGGCTGGCAGTTCTATACCGTGACTATTTGCCTCATGCTAGTACTGGCTTTCCCAGGCTACGTCTGGCGCCATTTGCGTCGGCAAAAAACCACCGATTAAGTAAGCTTCGCGGCGGCGACGCTAGCGCTCAATTTTTTATCCATTTCTCGGAGCACTGATGGACAAACACCTGACGGAATCACCGATCAGTAGTGAGCTTGTTTACGACGGCGCATTCATCAAACTTCGCAGTGATCAGGTTCGTTTGCCCGATGGTACGCAAGCGGTTCGCGAATACTTGCGTCATCCAGGCGCTGTCGTCATTATTCCTTTGTTTGATGATGGCCGAGTCGTAATGGAACGGCAGTTCCGTTATCCCAACGATCAAGTGTTCATAGAGTTCCCAGCCGGTAAATTAGACTACGACGAAGATCCATTACTTTGCGCGCAACGTGAATTGCGCGAAGAGACCGGGTATTCAGCGACTGAGTGGCACTATGTTTGCACCATACATAATGCGATTGCTTACTCGGATGAACATCTGGATATTTATCTGGCCAAAGGTTTGTCTGAAGGACAGCAAGAGCTAGATGTCGGCGAATTTCTTGATGTGTTTACCATTCCATTTACTGAAGTGCTTGAGTGGGTGAGAACTGGAAAGATTACTGACGTAAAAACCATCATTGGCGCTTTTTGGCTTGAGAAGATTCAAAAAGGCGAATGGACTCCACCCAAGCGATAGCGTTTATTCGCTTTATTGAGATCAAAAAAAAACCGCAGATCATTCTGCGGTTTTTTTTGTAAGCGAAAACAACAAATACTTAGCGTTGTGTCTCGATTTGTACCAACGGCTCCGAGGGTGTAGACACCACCGGCTTACGCTCACGTGGTGTGCGTGTAGTTGGAGCGGATACGGCGGAAGCTTCCTGTACCTGTCGTAGTTTGTCTGGGTTGGTCACCGCCATGGTCAGGCCGGCAGATTTCAATACGTCGTCCAAACTCTGTTGGCTCGCTGCCGGCGCTGGCACCGGTGCAGGTGCAGGTGCAGGTGCAGGTGCAGGTGCAGGTGCAGGAGTTACTGCCACCGGTGTTGGTACGAACACGGGAGCAGGTGTTGGAGCTGCCGCAACTGTTGATGATTCAGCGTGGGTTTCAGGATGACCATCGTGCTTATTATCATGCTCATGATACTCGTGTTCATGATGCGTACTTGTATTCGAATGCGCAGGTGAATCAACAGGCGTGTACTTGTGCTCAACCACGGGAGCTTCGGCTATTGCCGCAGGGGTGGCTGGTGTAGTTGCTTCGCTCGTAAACGTCGGCGCCGATGAGTAAGTCGCTGCAGTACTCACAGGCGTTTCTGTTGAATAGCTTACATGTGGCTCGCTGGTGTGCTCGATAAATTGCTGCACTACCTCGACGGTATTCGATTCGAAGTGATCAACATGCCCGTGTGAATCTTGCTCGGCCATACCAGCATTCTCTAATTGATTGCCATCGACCTGATCACGATCACGACGATTACGGTTGCGGCCTCCACGACGACGACGGCGACGTGGCTCACCCGATGCATCGGTGGTTGACTCTTCACCAGGGGTGGTAAGTAGATCAGCCTGAATCGCTTGATCACTACCCACTGAAGCGGTCACTGGATGCGTGCTTGCTGGGTTAGTGCCGTCTGCGCTGACAAGATTGGTATTTTCATCGACAGCGAGTGGACGCTTGTCATCACGTTGCTGACGATTACCGCGTTCGCGACGTGGCTCATTACCGTCTTTGGGTTCGCGCGCCTCTTTAGGCTCACGTGGTGGCTTGGGCTGACGCGGCTCTTTGATTTCCTTAACCTTAGGCTCACGTACTTCTTTGCCTTCGCGTGACTCTGGACGCTCTTCCGTCTTATCACGTCCGCGTCCACGACCAGAACGGTTACGACCGCGACCACCGCGCTCGCTGCGTTCACGATCTTTAGTTTTTGCGCCGGAGGCTGTCGGAGTTTCAGTGGCTGGTTTTTTACGGAAAAATCCAAACAGACGCGACAGAAAACCTTCGGCTGCTTGCTCATTGCTTTGTCCGCGAGTTTCGCGACGCTCAACAATCGGTGCAGGTTGATCAGGTGTGATCGATTTAACGACGGCTTCCTGACGTGGCTTGCGCTCTTCTTCTTTGCGCTTACTGTAACCGACATCGGTGTCGCCTTCTTCAGCTAATTTGTAGCTGGCTTGCAGATCATCTAAGCGTGGATCGTCGTGCTTGATACGATCAAGCTTGTAGTGCGGTGTCTCTAAGTGCTTATTAGGAATCAGCACCACAGAGGCGCGATGACGAGTTTCGATTTTCAAAATCTCGCCACGTTTTTCGTTCAGTAGGAATGCAGCCACATCCACGGGAGCTTGCACGTGGATCGCTGCTGAGTTTTCCTTCATCGCTTCTTCTTGAATAATACGCAGGACTTGCAATGCAGATGACTCGGTATCGCGGATATGCCCAGTGCCGTTACAGCGTGGGCAAGTGATGTGGCTACCTTCGGAGAGCGAAGGGCGCAGTCGCTGACGCGAGAGCTCCATCAAACCAAAGCGAGAAATTTTGCCCATCTGAACGCGTGCACGATCGTAGTGCAATGCATCCTTGAGGCGATTCTCAACTTCACGCTGATTCTTGGAATTCTCCATGTCGATGAAGTCGATCACAATCAAGCCGCCCAAGTCACGCAGGCGTAATTGACGGGCGACTTCATCAGCGGCTTCAAGATTGGTGTTGAATGCGGTGCTTTCGATATCACCGCCGCGCGTGGAACGCGCCGAGTTCACATCAACGGATACCAGTGCTTCAGTGTGATCGATAACGATAGCGCCGCCAGAGGGCAGCGGTACGGTGCGCGAATAAGCGCTTTCGATTTGGTGTTCGATCTGAAAACGCGAAAACAGCGGCACATCTTCACGGTAGCGTTTGACTCTGTGCGCCATATCCGGCATCACGTGACTCATGAACTGCTGAGCTTGTTCAAAAATGTCATCGGTATCGATGAGAATTTCACCGATATCAGGCTGGAAGTAGTCGCGAATTGCGCGGATGACGAGTGAGGATTCTTGATAGATCAAGAAAGCACCTGGTGCCGATTTGCCCGCGCCATCGATGGCACGCCAGAGCTGCATTAAGTAATTTAAATCCCACTGCAGTTCATCGACGTTACGTCCGATGCCGGCAGTACGAGCAATCACAGACATACCCTGAGGTAGATCGAGCTTGTCCATGGCTTCACGCAGTTCTTGTCGGTCTTCACCTTCAACACGGCGAGACACGCCACCACCACGAGGGTTGTTCGGCATGAGGACCAGATAGCGACCGGCGAGTGAGATAAATGACGTTAGGGCAGCGCCTTTGTTGCCGCGCTCTTCTTTTTCAACCTGAACCACAATTTCCTGACCTTCGCGCAAGGCATCGCGGATGCTTGCGTTGCGGATGTCGACGCCTTCGCGGAAATAGCTGCGCGCGACTTCTTTAAAGGGTAGGAAACCGTGACGTTCTTCACCGTAGTTGACAAAGCAGGCCTCGAGCGAGGGCTCGATGCGGGTGATGATGCCTTTGTAGATATTGGATTTTCGTTGTTCGCGACCGGTGGTCTCGATATCGATGTCGATCAGCTTTTGCCCATCGACGATTGCTACGCGCAACTCTTCCTGTTGCGTGGCATTAAACAGCATGCGTTTCATTATGTATGGCTCCGTGGCCCTGATAGGCCCATGCCCGGCTAGCTGACTAAACGTCAGTTAGCTCGGAAAAATCATTGGATGCACGCGTGGGAGCAGAAGCTGGGAGAGGGATAGTGCCGTTAAGTGCAGACCGAGCATTTGATGTTCGTCGCACTAGGCGTGGATGAAACTGAGGTTTTGCTACGTACGAAAAAAGATCACGCTATCACGCAGCAACAAACCAGCCCCGATTGGCGGCTTGTTATTGGTGTGAAGGCGTTGTTCAACCAGCGTTGGTTGGAATCTCATTATCGTCACAATCAGCAAATAAATTCAGTTGCATCTGCCAGCAAGCCTTCGTGTTGAGAAATGGCTTGCCAGACTAATCCTTACTTTCCTGGCTAATGCTTCCGGTGATTTTGCGTCCGGTCCGATCGCAACTTCGGTGCGACCCTGACAACGCAAAAAAACCTGCATGCACAGCTTTTCTATCGAATTCTCTGGGAGGATCACAGAATGCCGCCAGTTACATGGGATCGCATTATCAGCGAGCCCTGCGCTCATTGTGTAAGAACCTCGAAACAGACGGGGCCGATAGACATGCCCCTGTGTAGAATGCGTTCTTTAATGTTACACACCCAGCGATTTACATCGCTTTGCGGATTATATATTCAAAATGAATGACTTAGCGAGGCTTTCCGAAAATGACACGAGGTCTCGCGCTGATCTTGCCGAATCATCAAACCGACCCGCTGTTCAATGGCTGACGATTGACTCAGAACAAGCTGGGCAGAGAATTGATAACTTTTTGCTACGAATCTGCAAGGGTGTTCCTAAAAGTCACGTCTATCAAGTGCTGCGCTCCGGTCAGGTCAGGGTAAACAAGGGGCGCATAGATGCAACTTATCGGCTGGTCGAGGGCGATATGGTGCGTGTACCGCCGATGCGAATGGCTGAGCGTGAGCATACCCATGTTCCCGCCATGGAATTTGCCATCCTGTTCGAAGATGAGCATTTGCTGATCATCGATAAGCCTGCGGGCGTGGCAGTGCATGGGGGTTCGGGCATCAGTCACGGGGTTATTGAGCAACTCAGGGCGGCCAGGCCGCAAGCCAAATTTTTAGAATTGGTGCACAGACTGGATCGTGAAACCTCGGGCATTTTGATGCTGGCGAAAAAGCGCAGCGCCTTGACTGCGCTGCACGAGCAAATCCGTGAGGGACTGATTGATAAGCGCTATCTGGCGCTGGTTCACGGGCAGTGGATGCATCGGCGTCAGCATATTAAGCTGCCTCTATTTAAATACACTACGCCTGAAGGCGAGCGCCGAGTGCGTGTTCAATCCGATGGACAGGCTTCGCACACGGTATTCAATTTATTGCGAAAATACGGTGAGTTTGTTTTGTTGGAAGCTGAGTTGAAGACGGGTAGGACGCATCAAATTCGTGTGCACTTAGCGTCGTCGGGGTTTCCAATAGTCGGCGATGAAAAATACGGTGACTTTGCATTCAATCGCCAATTACATAAGGCGGCAGCGGGAAGAGGCGCCTTGAAGCGCATGTTTTTGCATGCATGGACATTGCGGTTTCAGCATCCAGCAACCGGCTCGGAACTCAGCATTGAATCTTCGTTAGCGCCGGATTGCCAGCGCTTTTTAGATAGCCTGACCAATGATTAAGTATTCAATAAAAAAATATAACCCTGCGTGATGGATAACGCGTTTAGAAAAGAGTTAGGCTAATGGCCAGAAAACAATTTGACCTAATCGTGTTCGATTGGGATGGTACCTTGATGGACAGCACCGCCACGATTGTGGCGAGTATGCAGGCAGCAGCGCGTGATTTAGGCTTGCCGGTGCCAGATGATCGTGCTGCATCACACGTTATCGGACTGGGTTTGCAGGATGCTATGCAGTCCGTGTTGCCCGGCTTAGACCCTAAATCCTACCCGCGGATGGTAGAACGCTATCGCTACCATTATTTGGCACAAGACCAAACCCTGACCTTGTTCGACGGTGTCAGAGAAATGCTGGATGATCTTGCCAGCCAAGGCTATTTTTTGGCAGTGGCAACGGGTAAGAGCAGAGTGGGATTAAGTCGTGCGCTGAGTACCGTGGGTTTGATGTCGGTATTTGATTCCACTCGGTGTGCCGATGAGACATTTTCCAAGCCACATCCCGCGATGCTGCAAGAAATTACTCGTGAACTGGGCCAAGATATGCGTCGCACAGTCATGATCGGCGATACCACGCATGATTTGCTGATGGCTGGTAATGCGGGGGCGGCGGGGATTGGCGTTCATTATGGCGCGCATCCACGCCATGAACTGGAAGCGATGTCACCGTTATTTGGTGCGAACTCGGTACCTGAATTGCATGCATGGTTAAATGAACATGCCTAATTTTTTGAGCTGATACATTTCAAATGAGCGAAGCGATCTATATTTGCGATTCCGAGTCACTGGACGAAGGTGGCAAAGGTATACGCTTTCCAGTCACGGTCGCTGGTGATGATTTAACGGCGTTTGTCGTTCGCTATGGTCAAGAGCCGCGTGCCTATTTAAATCGATGTGCGCATTTGCCCATGGAGCTCGACTGGACTGAGGGTGAATTTTTTGAATCCAGTGGTTTGTATTTAATGTGTGCGACCCATGGTGCTTTGTACGAACCTGATACTGGACAGTGTGCGGGCGGTCCGTGTCGCGGTGGTCGTTTGCATGCGATCAACGTTATTGAGCGCGAGAAGAAAATTTTTTGGGAACCCGACGACTACGTGCGTCCGGCCCGAGCCTGAACTTACGTATTAACGCCTACAGGAATTTTTCCAATGAACGAGAACACCCCTGGTCAAGAACCTGAATCTGCTGCGCCAACACCAGCGCCAGAATCAACGCCAAAATCTTCACAAGAATCAGCAAGTGAATCAGCAACTACAACGAAGGCCGCCGAACCGGCTGGGCCACCGTATGTGCTGCTAGAAAAACTTGCCTTTGAATTACTAGAAGATCAGCGCATGAATCGTCGCTGGCGCGTATTCTTTCGTTTCTCGGCGCTGATATTGGCACTCATTGCCTTGTGGACGGCCTTTGATCTCAAAGGATCGACCAAACAAGTGAACTCGCGTCACACCGCCTTGATTGAGATCGACGGCGAGATTGATGCGGGCAGCAGCACAGGGTCCGTGAGTTCGATTTTGCCAGCCTTAAATGATGCGTTCAGTGATGTCGCTTCGGTGGGCTTGATTTTGAAGATGAACAGCCCTGGCGGAAGTCCGGTTCAATCAGCGATCGTGAATGACGAAATTAATCGACTGCGCAAACTACATCCGAACAAACCCGTGTATGTGGTTGTTGAAGACATGTGCGCTTCCGGTTGCTATTACATTGCTGCTGCTGCCGATAGAATTTACGTGAGTCAGGCCAGCATAGTAGGTTCGATAGGTGTGTTGATGAGTAGCTTTGGATTTACCGGCTTGATGGATAAATTAGGCATTGAGCGTCGCTTGATGACTGCCGGTGAAAATAAAGCGTTAATGGATCCTTTCTCGCCTTACAGTCCGAAACACAAAGAATTCACCCAAGCGATGCTCAAAGAAATACATGAACAGTTCATCGATGCGGTTCGCGCAGGTCGGGGTAAACGCTTGAAGGAAAATCCAGAGATTTTCTCCGGTCTGTTCTGGACGGGTAGCCATGCGATCACACTCGGTTTGGCCGATGGCTTGGGTACAGTCGATAGCGTTGCGCGCGATGTGCTCAAAGCTGAGGATGTGATTGATTACACGGTACGTGAAGGGCTGTCTGATCGCGTGTTGAAAAAATTTGGTGCAGCCGTGGGTGAGGGTGCAGCGCGTGCGCTTGGTAATGAGTGGCTGAAGCCGCGTTAAACTAATGTTGAAGCATTATTGAGTTCGTGAACTCTGCGTTAAATCGCTAGCAGTAAAAATACCGTCGGTTTTTTTTTGAAATCAGGAAATCGTCCGGCGGTAATTTCATTTTTCCACACCTGTGCAGACTGAGTACGCACCATTTCAGTCTCCAGCGTCAGATCAGTCGCCACCGTGACTAGTGTCGAACTAGTGCAATGATTTGCAATAGCTTCCAGCATCACCTCATTGCGATACGGTGTTTCAATAAAAATCTGTGTTTGTTTTTCTTGGCGCGAACGTTGTTCAAGCTGACGTAAGCGATTCGCTCGTTGCCCGGAATCAGTCGGTAGATACCCTTGAAATGCAAAGCTCTGTCCATTTAAACCGCTGGCCATCAGTGCCAGCAGTATGGATGAAGGGCCAACTAGTGGTTTTACAGGGATGTTTTTTTGATGTGCCAACCTAACTAAATCTGCACCCGGATCCGCTACAGCGGGAACGCCGGCTTCCGAAACTAATCCTGCATTTCTACCTGCTAGCAAAGGTGCTAGTAACGAAGGCAATTCAGACGCTGCGGTGTTGATATTCAATTCACAGATTTCAATTTCCTGTAATGGCTTTCCCAGCGGATGAGTGGTCGATACCAACTTGAGAAATGCGCGCGCTGTCTTAGCGTTTTCAGCGATGAAGTAATCTAACTGAGCAGTGGTTTCACGCACAGAGGCAGGCAGCACTTCATCGAGCGCACCTGGACCTAAAGAATTAGGGATGAGATAGAGAGTGCCGTTCATTGATCTATAAAGTAAACAAGCGCACGCCGGCTGCGCGCAGCATGCGTGTTAATGCAATCAAAGGCAAGCCGGTGAGTGCGGTCGGATCGTCGCTTCGAATGTGATCAATCAGTGCAATACCTAGACCTTCATTTTTTGCGCTGCCTGCACAATCATAGGGTTTTTCAATCTGTAGATAGGCGTCAAGCTCTGCGTCGGGTAAATCTCTGAATGTAACGGTGGTGGCGACTGACTCTATCTGCAAAGGTGCTGTACTTGCTGTGCGATTGTCTAGCAGACACAGCGCCGTATGAAAAATCACCTCACGCCCACGCATTTTTTTCAGTTGCGCCAATGCGCGTGCATGGTCGCCGGGTTTTCCTATTTGTTCGTGGTCTAAGGTGGCAACCTGATCTGACCCAATAATCAACGAAGAATCTACCAGTTTAGCGATGGCTTTGGCCTTAGCTTCGGCTAGCCTGAGCGCCGTTTCGGCAGGCTTTTCATTGTCGAGCGGCGATTCATCAATGTCCGGCGACATAACCTCGAATGGCAACTGAAGGCGAGATAGCAGTTCTTTGCGATAGGCCGAGCCTGAAGCGAGAATTAAGCGCGGAACGAGTGAGGGTGACATGAATCGACAGGGTGGGCTGAGTAAAGTTGAGCGCTCATTTACCTACAAGGTAAGGAGGAGTCGCATCGTAAAGCTGAAAGTAAACCCTGTTATCATAGCGGGTTTTCCGAATTCTACTGGCGTATGAGTGCTACCACCGTTAACAGTCTTGAATTTTG
The DNA here is from genome assembly GCA_021737945.1 of Polynucleobacter sp. Taxonomy (GTDB): domain Bacteria; phylum Pseudomonadota; class Gammaproteobacteria; order Burkholderiales; family Burkholderiaceae_D; genus Pernthalerella. The sequence continues at coordinate 83,835 of JAIPCX010000010.1, read as the reverse complement.
TCGATTGGCCGAACAGGCTTCTGGCACGACTCCCGTCGCCGAATTCGTCAGGCTACGAGCTGACGTGCATGACGCGAGTGGTGAGTTGAGTTGGGCGTTTCAAGGTGGGCGTCATTCTGAAGGCTTGCCGCAACTGTCCCTGACGGTTAAAGGAGAAGTTCGCTTAGTTTGTCAGCGCTGCCTGATTCCTTTTACTCAACAGATTAATGCCAAAAGTCGTCTGGTGTTAGTGACGGACGAGGCGCAAGCAGAGGCCACCGAAGAAAGGCTGGATGACGAGAGTATCGACGTCATTGTTGCCTCAACAGCGATGGATTTGTTGGCGTTGGTGGAAGATGAGGCTTTGTTGTCGTTGCCTTTATCACCGCGGCATGAGGTTTGCCCTGAAGGTTCTGAGGTGGTAGTTGATAGTAAATTAGAATCACCTTTTGCTATTTTGAAAAAATTAAAGTGACTGAAGTAGCAGGAGGGCGGCTTTTTTGATTGGCCGGCCTGCCCAATAGGCGCCAGAGTGATCGAAGTTGTCTAATTTATTAGTTAATCACTTTTGTTAATGCTGCTCTGTATGTTAAACTTTCAGATTGTCTGGTTTAGGAGTACGACATGGCTGTTCAACAAAACAAGAAAACCCCGTCCAAGCGCGGCATGCACCGTTCGCATGATTTTTTAACACCTGCTGCATTGGCTGTTGAGTCAACGACAGGTGAGACACATTTGCGTCATCACATTAGCCCTAACGGCTTTTATCGTGGTCGCAAGGTCCTCAAGACCAAAAACGACGAATAATTTTCTGGACGTAGCAACTACGGCGTGAACAGTCTTCGACTGCTTAGCGCCGTTTTTGTATCCAGAGTTCCCACACCCGTCGTGACATCGCATGAATGATCTCGGCCTACTGTCGGTCCGGCAACTTCTGCCGCTGACATGACCATCACACTTGCTATTGATTGCATGGGTGGTGATCACGGTCCTTCTGTCACCGTTCCTGCCTCCCTCGCTTTTTTAAAAAGTGAGCCCTCTGTCAATCTTATTTTGGTCGGACGGGAAGCGCCTATTCAGTTAGAGCTGAACAAGCTGGGCGCTGCTTGTAACCCACGAATAACTGTAGTCAATGCCAGTGAGGTCGTCGAAATGGACGATCCCTTGGAAACCGCTTTGCGCCGTAAAAAAGATTCGTCTATGCGGGTCGCAATTACTCAGGTTAAGGACGGTCACGCACAAGCCTGTGTTTCTGCCGGCAATACCGGCGCTCTCATGGCTGTCTCTCGCTATCTATTAAAAACCATGCCGGGGGTTGAGCGGCCCGCGATTTGTACCATTCTCCCGAATCAAAAAGATGGCCCGACTTACGTACTTGATTTAGGCGCGAATGTTGATTGTGAGCCGCATCATTTGCATCAATTTGCGTTGATGGGCTCAGCGCTCGTTTCTGCCGTTGAAGGACATGAGCGTCCGACGGTGGGTTTGCTGAATGTGGGTGCTGAAGATATTAAGGGTAACGAGCTGGTGAAACAAACCGCTGAGTTGCTGCGCGCCGATCATGCAAAAGGCTTGATTAATTTTTACGGTAACGTCGAAGGTAACGACATCTTCGAAGGTACTACCGATATTGTGGTGTGTGATGGATTTGTAGGTAACGTTACCTTGAAAGCCGTTGAAGGTTTGGGTCGGTTAATTAAAGGTGTGTTGGTGAGTGAGCTGCGCAAAGGTTGGTTGGATATGTTGGGTGCGTTGATCGCTCGAAGTGCACTCAAGCGAATTTCGCAGCGACTAAACCCATCCCGTTACAATGGCGCCAGCTTGTTAGGTTTACGTGGTTTGGTTTTCAAGAGTCATGGTGGCGAAAAAGCCGATGGCTTTGAATGGGCAATCCGACGCGCATTTGAAGCAGCACGCCATGATGTGTTGTCGCGCATAGAAACTTTGATGGCCGATCTGATGCCCCAGGCAGTTGATCACGCCGACGCTGAGCAAAAAATAGCATGACTATGTATACAAAAATTGTCGGTACCGGAAGCAGCTTACCTCCGCGTAAACTCAGCAATTCGGATCTCGCAAAAATGTTAGCTGAGCGAGGGCTAGAAACATCCGACGAATGGATAGTTTCGCGCAGCGGCATATCTTCACGACACTTCGCTGATCCGGGTGTGATGGCCAGCGACCTTGCTACCGAAGCTGCACAACGCGCTATCGAGATGGCGGGTTTGCAGCCAGACGATATCGATCTCATTATTCTGGCAACATCAACCCCCGATTATCTCGGTGGTTTTCCAAGCACGGCATGCGTTGTACAACGCAAACTTGGCATTACGAATCACTGTGCTGCGATGGATATACAAGCGGTGTGCAGTGGTTTTGTTTATGCGGTTTCAGTCGCTGATAGTTTTATTCGGTCCGGTATGCATAAGCGTGCATTAGTGATCGGTGCTGAAGTATTTTCACGCATTCTTGATTTTAATGATCGCACGACCTGCGTGTTGTTTGGTGATGGTGCGGGTGCAGTGGTGCTGTCGCAATCTGATGAGCCAGGAATTCTTGCTACGCGTATGCATGCTGACGGTCGGCATACCGATATTTTGTGCGTTCCCGGATCGGTGACTGCGGGTGCTTTGTCTGGTACCGCTTTTCTGACCATGGATGGTCAGGCAGTTTTTAAACTCGCTGTTTCGGTGTTGGAGCAAGTCGCTAATGAAGTACTGGATGCGGCTGGTATGCAGGCATCGCAAGTTGATTGGTTGATTCCGCATCAAGCGAATATTCGTATCATGCAGGGCACCGCGAAAAAATTGGGCCTGCCACTAGAAAAAATGGTCGTCACGGTTGATCGTCACGGCAATACGTCGGCGGCGTCCATACCATTGGCCTTAGATGAAGCCATGCGTGACGGTCGTATTCAACCTGGCCAACACATACTGATGGAAGGTGTGGGTGGCGGCTTTACTTGGGGCGCTGTGTTAGTTCGCGTCTGATAGAAAATTCTCATTTTCACTACCCTATGAAAAAAATAGCGTTTGTATTTCCTGGTCAAGGCTCGCAGGCCATTGGTATGCTAAATGGTTTTGCAGGTAATGCTGTCGTGGCTGAAACGATTGCCGAAGCATCACAGGCCTTAGGTTTTGATCTCGGTAAATTAATTTTAGAAGGTCCGAAAGAGGATCTCGATCTGACGACGAATACACAACCAGTGATGTTAGCTTCGGCAGTCGCGTTTTATCGCGCGTGGATTGCTGCGGGAGGCACGTTAGCTGACGTTGTTGCAGGCCATAGCCTGGGTGAATATTCAGCGTTGGTTGCAGCCGGAGTGATTCAATTTAACGATGCTGTGCCACTCGTGCGCTTCCGCGCGCAAGCTATGCAAGAGGCTGTGCCGGTAGGTCAGGGCGGAATGGCCGCTATTCTTGGATTGTCGGATGATGATGTGCGTGATGCGTGTAATGAGGCCTCACAAGGTGAGGTAGTCGAGCCAGTTAACTTTAACGCTCCAGCGCAAGTGGTTATTGCGGGTCACAAATCGGCGGTTGAGCGTGCGTGCGAAGTGGCAAAAGCTAAAGGAGCAAAACGTGCCTTGCCTTTGCCAGTCTCAGCGCCATTTCATTCTTCACTTTTGAAGCCTGCTTCAGATCGTCTTCGTGACTATCTGGAAGGCGTGGCATTTGCGTCGCCTGCTATCCCTCTTATCAATAATGTGGATGTGGCCGTAGTGACTGATGCAGCGGCAATTAAAGATGCGCTTGTTCGTCAAGCGGCCAGCCCTGTGCGCTGGGTAGAAACAGTACAAACAATGGCATCACTAGGTGTTGAGCGTGTAATTGAATGCGGCCCCGGCAAAGTACTTTCTGGATTGGTGAAACGTATCCACGGTGAACTCGCTACCGATGCCATCAACGATCAAGCATCAATGGACGCGCTTTTGGAGACAATAGGATCATGAACAAATCGGTAGGACTAGATAAACAAGTGGCATTAGTTACGGGTGCATCGCGTGGTATTGGTCGCGCTATTGCCATGGAACTCGCGCGTCGTGGTGCCACCGTGATTGGTACGGCGACATCGGATTCAGGTGCGATGGCTATCACTGAGTACTTGTCGCAAGCGGGAGCTGGACGTGGCGTTGTACTTAATGTGAACGACGCTGCTCAATCGAATGAATTGGTAGATACCATTAGCAAAGAGTTTGGCAGCTTGTCTATATTAGTGAATAACGCAGGTATTACTCACGACCAGCTTGCTATGCGTATGAAAGACGAGGAGTGGGATGCGGTCATCGCTACCAACCTAACCGCTGTGGGTCGTTTATCGCGCGCAGTGTTGAGAGGAATGATGAAAGCCAAGCACGGCCGCATTATCAATATCACCTCCGTCGTTGGTTCAGCGGGTAACCCTGGACAGATGAACTATGCCGCTTCCAAAGCAGGTGTGGCCGGCATGAGTCGGGCATTAGCGCGCGAGGTTGGAAGTAGAAATATCACCGTCAATTGCGTTGCTCCTGGGTTTATTGATACCGATATGACCAAGGCGCTAAACGAACAACAAGTTGCTGCACTATTGCAGCAAATACCTGCGGGCCGCTTTGGTATGCCTGAAGATGTTGCTGCTGCTGTAGCGTTTTTGGCATCATCTGAAGCGGGATATGTTACTGGTACAACCTTGCATGTTAATGGCGGCATGTATATGAGTGGCGGATAATCCAAGTAATTACCGACGTTTGCTCTATTTTTAGCGCATTATTTTGTTAATAAAAGCAAAAGTCAAAAACTGAGTTCCATCGCGCAAACCTGATAAAATGCGCGCACTTTACGAAACCTGTCCTTTGGAGGAGCAAGATGTCTGACATCGAATCCCGCGTTAAAAAAATAGTTGCTGAGCAACTTGGTGTTGCTGAAGCTGATATCAAGAACGAATCATCGTTCGTTGATGATCTCGGTGCAGATTCACTCGATACCGTCGAATTAGTCATGGCACTCGAAGACGAATTCGAAATGGAAATCCCTGACGAGCAAGCTGAAAAAATTACGACGGTCCAACAGGCCATCGATTACGCCACGGCACACGTCAAGTCTTAATTTCTACGCAGCGAGCAATTAGTTAGTTTTCAGGAGCATGGTTTGAGTCGCTCAAAGCAACGTCGTGTGGTCGTCACTGGACTTGGATGCGTTTCCCCGATTGGTAACTCTGTTACTGATTCGTGGGATGCCTTATTGGCTGGCAGATCGGGTATTGCCACCATCACACGTTTCGATGCAAGTCCCTTCTCTACGCATTTTGCTGGTGAAGTCAAAGGCTTCAATGTCGAGGACTACATGCCCGGTAAAGAAGCTCGTCATATGGATACCTTTATCCATTACGGCATGGCCGCTGGTATGCAAGCGATGCAAGACAGCGGGCTTCAAGTCACCGAGGAAAATGCTGAGCGCATAGGCGTGATCGTCGGTTCCGGTATCGGTGGACTGCCGATGATTGAGCAGACACACACTGAGCTCACCAACCGTGGTCCGCGCCGTATTAGCCCCTTCTTTGTTCCAGCCTCGATCATCAACATGATCTCGGGTCATCTGTCGATCAAGTACGGATTAAAAGGTCCGAACATCGCGATTGTCACCGCTTGCACTACCGGTCTGCATTGCATAGGTGAAGCCGGCCGCATGATTGAATACGGTGATGCCGATGTCATTATTGCGGGTGGAGCAGAGTCGACTATTTCTCCGTTGGGCTTAGGTGGTTTTGCCTCAGCCCGCGCTCTGTCTTCGCGTAACGATGATCCAGCAACCGCATCGCGTCCGTGGGATAAAGATCGTGATGGTTTTGTGCTCGGTGAAGGCGCTGGAGTCATGGTGCTAGAAGAGTACGAGCATGCTAAGGCGCGTGGCGCAAAAATTTATGCTGAGTTGCTCGGCTTTGGTATGAGTGCCGATGCTCACCATATGACCGCACCGCTGGAAGACGGCGATGGTGCACGACGCTGCATGGTAGCGGCGATGCGCAATGCGGGCGTGAATGCAGATCAGGTTGATTATGTGAATGCACACGGTACATCGACACCACTAGGCGATGTCGCTGAAACAGTCGCTATTAAACGCGCCCTAGGTGATCACGCAAAAAATATCGTGGTCAATTCAACCAAATCCATGACGGGGCATTTGCTCGGTGGTGCGGGTGGATTGGAAGCTGTCTTCACCGTTCTAGCCGTTCACAATCAAAAATCTCCACCGACGATAAATATTTTCAATCAAGATCCAGCGTGCGATCTCGACTACTGCGCAAATCAAGCGCGTGATATGAAAATTGATATAGCAGTGAAAAATTCGTTCGGCTTTGGCGGCACCAACGGAACACTGATTTTTTCCCGCGCACCTTAATTCTTTGCTGCACTAACTCAGTGCTGTCATTGCATCGTCCATGAGAGTTAACGTAAGCGGCGCACCGTAACGTTCATCTCATGTCGATTGCTACTTCAGTTGTCGTTCATCCTTCGCGCATCCTGTCATTGTCGCTCGTTGGTATGGGTCTGCTACTGTTGATGACAGCGACGCTGCTGGTAAGTTTTCCGCCAGACGATTCTGACCTTGTTTTTCGTCAGTTACTCATACTGCTTTGCGCCGCAGCAGCAATCACTAGTTTTCTCTACGCTGCGCGCTATAGAAAAATCTTCTTCATTGATATTTCCGGAAATGGTGTGATTCACTTACGCCAGACTGATCAGGTCGCGATACCTGAGTCAGTGCAATTTAATAGTACCCATCAGGACCGTGGCGAGTTAGTTCAACTTCAACGGGACACTACGCTTTGGTCAATGCTGCTCTTGCTTCGTTTTCAATCGGCGAATGGATATGTGCGGTCAGTCATCGTGCTACCCGATTCGTTAAACGAGGCTTCATTTCGAAAGTTACACACAGCCTGTCATTGGATCGCTGGGAAAAATCCCGATACGACTATGTGACCGCCACACATTCCCTGATTCAAGGGAACTTCTTAACTGAAATCAAGTCAACAACAAAGGCAGTACTCAATCGAACAGGTTTTTCGGGGCGTGTTCGCGAGCGAGGATTTTTGGTTTGACCACAGAGCGCGAGGTAGATCAGCTGTTGGTCGATCGTGTTCAACACGGAGACAAAAAAGCGTTCGAGTTACTGGTGTCGAAGTATCAACGTAAATTGATGCGACTGGTATCGCGATTAATTCGAGATCAGGCGGAAGCAGAAGATGTGGTGCAAGAAGCGTTTATTAAAGCTTATCGCGCACTCCCTCAGTTCAGAGGTGATTCCGCTTTTTATACCTGGCTATATCGCATTGGTATCAATACGGCGAAAAATTATCTGGTGACGCAAGGGCGACGTGCACCCACGTCGACTGAAGCGGATGCAGAAGAGGCTGAAACGTTTGATGATGGAGAGCACCTAAGGGATATCAACACTCCCGAGTCCATGTTGGCGACTAAGCAAATTGCTGAGACCGTTAATTTTGCCATGGAGGCGTTACCGGAAGAGTTACGTATAGCGATTACCCTACGCGAAATAGAGGGACTGAGTTACGATGAAATTGCTGTTGCCATGGCCTGTCCTATAGGTACGGTGCGCAGCCGGATTTTTCGTGCTCGCGAAGCGATCGCTGTCAAACTCCGGCCTTTGCTTGGTACCGCTCTCGATAAACGTTGGTGAGTCACTAATGACATTGTTTATGAATTGAATTACGTCGTGAATTACGTCGTACAAAGTAGGTAGGGCAATGGAAAAAAACCAAAAAAACCAGCAACACATTTCTGCGCTGATGGACGGCGAGCTTGATCCCGAACTACTGCCATCGGTACTCTCATCCGTGTATCAAGCGTCGGGTCGAGAGCACTGGGATATTTATCATCACATTGGTGATGTACTTCGCTCTGAAGAGATGGCATACAACCCAACCAACAATTTCAGCAAGCGGTTAGCAATACAACTTGCCAACGAGCCTAGCTTCATCGCGCCACCAAAGCGAAGCGGAATTCATAGGCTTAGTAAATGGCCGGCGACTGCGGCAGCTGCAGCAGCGGTGCTTACTGGTTTTGTGATTGCGCCCACGATATTTCATTGGCCAGCAGAGACGCATGTCAATGCATCGCTATCGATACCCACATCCGCAGATGAGCTTGTTGTGGCCGATAGGCAGTCGTCGAATGCTGATTCAATAAAACTGCAAAACTATATTCTTTGGCACCAAAGTTCCACTCCATCCTTGTATGGTCTAAGAGCGATTGGGCATCCGGCTTCAACCTCTAGGCAGTAACAAAAAATAATTTCATGGTTTCAGCTTGGTTCGGTCGATCGTGTTGTATCGGGTATCTCCTCTTTTTTACATTCATTGTTGGAGAATCTTCTGCGGGCGAATCTAGCCCTCCCTGGCGCACGGTGGAGCGTGCCAGAGAGGCTGCAGAGCGACTCGATTACTCAGGTATTTTGCTTAATCAGCAGGGGCCATCGCTTCATACATCGCGCATTATTCATAAGCATCAAGGTAAAGAAGCGGTTGAGCGGATTGAAATGCTGGATGGCCCACCGAATGAAATTGTGCGGCGTGGCGAAGAAATTATGTGGTATCTGCCGCGTGAGCGGCGAATCATTAGTGATCGCCAGATAGGCGCACGCAGCTTTCCGGGACTTGCACCGTTTAGTAATGCGCAACTAACAGATCATTATCGTTTTCGATTATTAGAAAAAGATCGAGTGGCTGGCCGTAACACCACGGTCGTGCAATTACAGCCCAAGGATAATTTGCGCTACGGCTACCGGTTTTGGTTTGATCAGACTTCCGGATTGTTACTGCGCGCGCAAAGTATTAGCGAGCGCGGTGAGGTCGTCGCGCAGATCGGGTTTAGTGAAGTCACTATTGGCTCATTACCCGCTTCTTGGTTGCGTGAGCGCGTGATGGCGACGCACGGCTGGCAGACCGAGATCGCGGTTTCTGGACCAGCCGATGTGTCAGGCTGGGCTTTCCGGTTACCTGCAGGGTTCAGCCGCCTAGCCGCGCAGCGCAGAGTGATTCCGGCCAAACAGGGCGGCATAGGGGAGGCACGCGATGTTGTTCATATCGTATGTTCAGACGGATTAGCCAGCATTTCAGTCTTCATTGAGCCTTGGTCAGCCGCTCGCAGCCAGTATCCTGTGCAGGAAGGGGCGGTGAATATGGTCGGCAAGCGGGTTGGGAAATTTTGGCTTACCATTGTCGGCGAAGTGCCTATGGTGGCCATCCGGCAAGTTGCCGACACCCTTGAATTTTCTGCTTCTGACAGCAAATAAATCCCATGAAAATTATGCAGCGTCTTTCTGGCAGCTTTTCAGCTGCCGCCTTTGTCGCCTTAGCGGCTACCTTCGTGCCTCTCGGCATGGGTGTTTCCATTTCATCTTCCGCTGTTGCAGCGGTGCTGCCCGATTTCAGTGATCTGGTCGACAAGGTCGGTCCAGCAGTAGTGAATATCCGTACCACCGAGCGCCCCAAGGGTATGCAGCCAGGTCAAGGTGCTCCTGGAGCGGAAGATGAGGAAATGCAAGAATTCTTCCGTCGTTTCTTTGGTCAGCCACCCGGAGCCCAGCCGCCAGGCGGCCAGCGCCCACAACCATCTCCGCGTGGTCGTAAAGGTGGTCCACAAGGTGGCGATGATCAGCAACAAACACCGCGTGGTGTGGGTTCGGGTTTTATTATTTCAGCCGATGGATATGTGTTGACGAATGCACACGTGGTTGAGGGTGCTGATGAAGTCTTCGTCACACTCACAGACAAGCGCGAGTTCAAAGCAAAAATCATCGGTTCAGATCGTCGTACCGATGTGGCTCTGGTGAAAATTGATAGCACTAACCTGCCGCGTTTAACGATGGGTGATTCCAGCAAAATACGCGTTGGTGAGTGGGTGATTGCGATTGGTTCGCCATTTGGTTTAGAAAATACCGTCACCGCCGGCATCATCTCGGCTAACTCACGCGATACGGGTGATTACTTACCGCTGATTCAAACCGACGTTGCGGTGAATCCAGGTAATTCGGGTGGGCCGCTGATTAATATGCGCGGCGAAGTCATTGGCATCAATTCGCAAATTTATAGCCGTTCGGGTGGCTATATGGGCATCTCTTTTGCAGTGCCTATTGATGAGGCTATTCGCGTATCCGAACAACTCAAATCGGTCGGTCGCGTGGTGCGTGGTCGAATCGGCGTGCAAATTGGTGAAGTGACCAAAGACGTGGCCGAGTCCTTAGGTTTGCCGCGTCCGCAGGGTGCGTTAGTTGCTCGGGTTGAGCCGGGTAGTCCGGCTGAAAAAGCGGGTGTAGAAGCGGGTGACATCATCACCAACTTCAATGGCACAGTGATTGAAAAATCCGGTGATCTTCCGCGTCTCGTTGGCAATACCAAGCCAGGATCTAAATCGACTCTGACTGTTCTGCGTAAAGGTAATAAGCGCGATCTGCCTGTGGTTGTGGCCGAAATGGAAGTTGAACAGGTAGCGAAAAAAGAAGAGAAAAAACCCAAGCAAGAGCAAACATTAAATTCCCTCGGTTTGGCAGTGATTGATCTGCCCGAAGGACAAAGGCGCGAACTCAAGCTCGATGGGGGCGTGATCGTTGAGCAGGCCGATGGTTCAGCCGCGCGTGCAGGCGTGCAGCCGGGTGATGTGATTGTTCGCTTAAACAATACCGACATCAAGGACGCTAAGCAGTTCAACGGGCTAGTCGCCAAGTTAGATCCTAAGAAAAACGCTTTATTGTTGGTACGTCGAGGTGATGCTTCGCAATTCGTCCCCTTGCGTCCTGCGCAGCCGTAAGTAATTTGACCTGAGAAAGGCTGTGACCCAGGTCGCAGCCTTTTCTTTTTTGATTGAACAATGAGTGACTACCTTTGCCTGACGTGCCAGACCAACCTCGTTTTACTCTTTATTCACGCAGTTATTGCCACCTTTGTGATGATTTGCTCGTAGCGCTTAGAAAGCTGGTCGGTGATGAAATCAGTGTCAACGTGATCGATATCGATATTGATATTGATGCCGAGCTGGTTCAACGCTATGACGAACTGGTGCCTGTGCTGATCGGCAGCCGTGTTGGACAGCCAGATCAGCAACTTTGCCATTATTTCCTTGATGAAAACGCGGTCAAAGGTTTTCTTTCGAGTCATCCCGCCTAATCTGGATGAACTATGCGGGTTAAACGGTCAGGTTCACCCTCAAATCCGGTAAAATGCGGCATCTGAACAGCTTTTCAAACAAGGCGCTCGCATGGGGAAAAGCCCCGCTCAGAGCGCTTTTTTTGTACCCGCGGCAATAATGCAAAATATTAGAAATTTTTCAATCATCGCTCACATCGATCACGGCAAATCAACGCTCGCGGATCGCATCATCCAATTGTGTGGCGGCCTCTCTGATCGCGAAATGGAAGCCCAGGTGCTCGACTCCATGGATCTCGAGCGCGAGCGCGGTATTACCATCAAGGCGCAAACAGCGGCGCTGCAGTACAAGGCGCGTGATGGCCAAATCTACAACCTAAACCTGATTGATACGCCCGGCCACGTCGACTTCAGCTACGAAGTCAGTCGTTCCTTATCGGCGTGTGAAGGTGCGCTGCTCGTTGTTGATGCGTCTCAAGGTGTCGAGGCGCAGACCGTAGCCAACTGTTACACCGCACTCGATCTGGGTGTGGAGGTGGTGCCCGTTTTAAATAAAATTGATTTACCCTCTGCTGATCCAGAAAACGCGATTAACGAAATCGAAGAAGTGATTGGCATTGAAGCCTCCGATGCCGTGCATTGCTCTGCTAAAAGTGGATTAGGTGTGCAAGATGTCCTCGAATCACTGATCGCCCGTGTGCCGGCGCCGAAAGGCGATGTTGATGCGCCGCTGCAGGCACTGATTGTGGATTCCTGGTTCGATAATTACGTCGGTGTCGTCATGTTGGTGCGAGTAATGAACGGCACCTTGCGCCCTAAAGAAAAAATTCTTTTCATGGCGACTGGAGCGCAGCATTTAGTTGAGAGCGTCGGTGTGTTTACGCCGAAGTCACTGTCGCGTGATTCGCTATCTGCCGGACAAGTGGGTTTTATCATCGCAGGTATTAAAGAACTCAAGGCCGCCAAAGTAGGTGACACCATCACCTTGGCTGCTCGTCCGGCGCCGGCACCGCTACCCGGTTTTAAAGAAGTACAGCCGCAGGTTTTTGCCGGCTTGTTTCCCGTTGAGGCCAATCAGTACGATGCACTGCGCGATTCGCTAGAGAAGCTTAAGCTGAATGACGCAGCATTGATGTATGAACCCGAAGTATCGCAAGCGCTTGGTTTTGGTTTTCGTTGCGGCTTTCTCGGCCTCTTGCATATGGAGATCGTGCAAGAACGCTTAGAGCGCGAATTCGATATGGATTTAATCACCACGGCGCCGACGGTGATTTACGAAGTGGTTCAGCGCGACGGTAAAACGATTATGGTCGACAATCCGTCCAAGATGCCTGACCCCTCGAAGATAGAAGAGATAAGAGAGCCTATCGTTACCGTTAATTTGTATCAGCCACAAGAATACGTTGGCTCTGTCATTACACTATGTACCCAGAAGCGGGGTGTACAGCTGAACATGGCCTACCATGGCAAGCAGGTACAGTTGACCTATGAGATTCCGATGGCTGAGATCGTGCTCGATTTTTTTGATCGACTCAAATCGATTTCGCGTGGCTACGCATCGATGGATTATGAATTCAAGGAATATCGCCCGGCTGATGTGGTGAAAGTCGATATGCTGATTAATACCGAGAAGGTCGATGCGTTGGCCATCATTGTGCATCGATCAAACAGTCAATATCGTGGTCGTGCCGTTGCAGCAAAAATGCGCGAACTGATTCCTAGACAGATGTTTGATGTCGCTATTCAAGCGGCGATCGGTTCGAATATTATTTCGCGTGAAAACGTAAAAGCACTTCGCAAGAACGTGATTGCCAAATGCTACGGCGGTGACATCTCCCGTAAACGTAAGCTGCTGGAAAAACAAAAAGCCGGTAAGAAACGCATGAAGCAAGTGGGCTCGGTAGAGATACCGCAGGAAGCTTTCCTAGCCATCTTGCAAGTTGAAGACAAATAAAGATCGTTTGAACTGACCCAAATAAAAAGACGCCAACATGACTTTGCAATCCTTACTCGGAAACTTTGCGCTGATTCTGTTTCTGCTCACCGTGTTCACAGGCTGTATCTGGGCTATCGATCGTTTTTATCTTGCCCCCGCGCGCCAGCGTCAGGCAAAAGAATTACTGGATGAATTTGATGCGCGTACCGCGCGCCTGACCGAGAGTGGCGTTAAGTCTGATCCGGTCGCTCGTGCCGAGTTGGTCGCAAAACTCGAGGGCCAGCCTGCGTGGGTAGCCTATACCGGCAGTTTTTTCCCGGTGATTGCCGCGGTGTTTCTTTTCCGCTCATTTATGTTCGAGCCGTTCAAGATTCCATCCAGTTCCATGGTCCCAACCCTGCAAATTGGTGATCTGATACTGGTAAATAAGTACACCTATGGCATCCGGCTGCCAATTGTTAATAAAAAGGTCATCTCCATTAACAACCCTTCGCGTGGCGACGTGATGGTGTTTAAATTCCCGAAGGATCCTTCCCTTGATTACATCAAGCGAGTGGTGGGTATCCCGGGAGATAAAGTCGTGTACAAAAACAAGCGCTTATCGGTAAACGGACAAGATCTGCCTTATGAGAAATTGCCTGATTATCTGGATGAAGAAAGACTGACCTACTTCACGCATTTGCGTGAAGATTTAACCGGTGTTTCGCATCAGATTCTTAACGATGATCGTTTGCCTGGCTATGTGCCTAGCCCCGATGCCTTTCCTCAGCATGAATTGTGTAGCTATAACCTCGAGGGTTTTGAGTGCGTGGTGCCAGCTGGACATTACTTTATGATGGGCGATAATCGTGACAACAGTCTGGATTCGCGTTATTGGGGTTTTGTGCCAGATAAAAATATTGTTGGAAAAGCATTTTTTGTTTGGATGAATTTGGGTGACCTTAAGCGTATAGGTCCGTTTAAGTGATGGCTTTGCCTGCGAGCTATGCCAAGTTATACGCCGGCAAGCAAGCTACGCGAGGTTTTTCACTAATAGGTTTTTTGAGTTCACTGATTTTGTTTGGAGCGGCAGGTTTATTGGTGGTTAGAGCAGGCCCTAGCGTGTTTGAGTACTGGGCGATTGAAAAAACGATTAAAGCGTCTGTCGCTGTTTCTCAAACACCTGCCGACGTGCGCGAGACCTTCGATAAATTGGCCTCGACAGGTTATATCGATGCTCTCAAAGGTAAGGATTTAGTCATCAAAGGAATGGGCGATTCAATGAAAGTTAGCTTCGCTTATGAAAAAAAGATTTATCTGGCTGGCCCTGCCAGCCTGCTGATTGTGTATCGGGGTTCGAGTGGAAGCGACCCCGAAGGAAAAACTCCTAACTGATCGCACGGCAAATGGATATCAACGCATTACAAACTCGCCTAGGTCACACCTTTAGGAATGCTGCATTACTGCAGCAGGCCCTGACGCACCGCAGTCATAGCAGCCTGCACAATGAAAGGCTAGAGTTTCTTGGTGATTCAGTGCTTAACTGCGTGATTGCCTCGCTGCTGTTTGATCGTTTCGAAAAAATCGATGAAGGCGATCTGTCACGTCTTCGGGCCAATCTCGTTAAACAACAGTCGTTGTATGAAATTGCTCAGCATTTAGAACTATCGCAATGCCTACGATTGGGCGAGGGTGAACTCAAGTCGGGCGGTTTTCGCCGTCCATCGATACTCGCAGATACATTAGAGGCATTGTTCGGTGCGATCTTCCTCGATTCGGGATTTGATGTGGCCTACAGCGTCATCAAAGAATTGTACGAACCCATCATTGAAACCGTCGATCCCAAAACCTTGGGTAAAGATGCCAAGACACTGCTGCAAGAATATTTACAAGGCAAAAAATTCTCTCTGCCTCAGTATAACGTCGTCGCTACTCATGGCGCTGCACACAACCAAGAATTTGAAGTCGAATGCTCGATACCCAAGTTAGACATACAAGTGTATGGCACCGGCGGTAGTCGTCGCGCTGGAGAGCAGGCCGCTGCACTGTTAGCATTAGCCGCGGTTCAGGCAGCACTGGAAAATTCACCAAGCCTGCCACGAAAATCACGCCAACGCACTACGCAACTCAAACTCGCAGGTATTGCTACTTTTCAGCCTGATGCGCCTGAAAACAAATCAGAAGATACTCGCAAATCAGTTAAGCAGTCGCGCGCTAGTGTGCAGCAAGAGCAAGAGCAAGAATCTCTTTTACCTGACTCAGACGACCCGACTAAACGCGTCACTCAAAGCAAATCAGCATGACCGATATCCCCGCTGGATCCGATTTTCGATGTGGTTACATCGCCATTGTGGGGCGACCCAATGTCGGCAAGTCAACACTGATGAATATGCTGATTGGCGCCAAAGTCAGTATTACTTCTCGCAAGGCTCAAACTACTCGTCATCGCATCACTGGCATACAGACCGCTGATAACGCGCAATTTATTTATATTGATACGCCGGGTTTTCAGACGCGTCACACCAATCCACTTAATAAAACACTCAACCGCACGGTGACGCAATCCTTGCAGGATGTAGATATCGTTTTGTTTGTCGTCGAAGCGGGTGTTTTTGGAGAGGCAGATAAGCAGGTAGTGCAGCTTTTGCCAACTGATGCGAAAGTTATTCTCGTGATTAATAAATCCGACAAGCTCAAAGATAAAGGCTTGTTGATGGCGTTTGCCCAGCAAGTCGCTGCAACGCATAACTTTACTGCCATCGTTCCGGTATCAGCACGTCAGGGTTTTCAGTTAGATCGTCTTGAAGGCGAGATTCGAAATTATTTGCCTTTGAATAGTCCCGTATTCGATGAAGACGACATTACCGATAGAAGCGAAAAATTTCTGGCTGCAGAAATTGTGCGCGAAAAAGTGTTTCGTTTTGTGGGTGACGAACTGCCGTATACCAGCACCGTTGTGATTGAAAAATTTGAACAAGAAGGTCAGTTACGCCGTATCTTCGCCGCTATTTTGGTGGGTCGTGATACCCACAAGGCGATGCTAATTGGACAAAAAGGCGCTCGACTCAAAGAGATTTCCACGCAATCGCGCTTAGACATGGAAAAGCTATTCGGTGGGCCGGTCTATCTGGAAATCTGGGTCAAGGTGAAATCCGGATGGGCAGACAATGAAGCCGGGCTGCGCGCCTACGGATACGAGTGAGGCACGTGCGATGAATGCACTCGCCGTAACTAGCTCTGAAGAGACGTCGGTATCCTCTACGCAGTCGCGCGTTACAAAATCAACTACGCGCACTAGCAGCAAGATCAAACCGGTAGAGCGTGAGCATCGTGTCACTAATCAGCCAGCCTTTGTGCTGCATAGTTATCCGTACAAAGAAACTAGTCTGATCGTTGAAGTGTTTGCACGTGACTATGGTCGCGTGCCGTTAATGGCTAAAGGCGCTAAACGGCCGCATTCCCAATTGCGCGGTGTATTGCAAACTTTCCAGCCTTTGCAAGTGGCATGGACTGGGAAATCCGAAGTGCGCACCATGGTCTCCGCTGAATGGGTCGGTGGTTTGCGCCCGTTAGAGCGCTCAGCGCTATTATGTGGTTTTTATCTGAATGAATTGTTGGTCAAATTATTGGCGCGTGATGATCCTCATGCTGCCTTGTTCGATCATTACGTCGCAGCGCTGAATCAGTTAGCCCATGATGAACCTCCCGCGATTGTTTTGCGAAAATTTGAGCTTAGCTTATTGAAGGAAACCGGAGTCGCAGGAAATATCAGTGCAGTTGCCGCTACCGGCCAAGCTGTTTTGGCAGAGCAGCTGTACGTGATTGACCCTGAGCGCGGCGCGCGTGAGGCCATGGTCAGTGACACCATGCCAGTGGTGAATGGAAAAACGCTATTGGATATGGAGGCGGGCGATTACTCCGACACGGCCACTCAGCAGCAGAGTAAATTTTTGATGCGTTATTTACTGTCTCATCATTTAAATGGACTCACGCTGAATACACGACAGATTTTGATTGATCTAATGCAGCTTTAATTGAATAAAAAATCATGAGCTTTTTACAACCCCAACACCCCGTAATTGAACTTGGCGTCAACATTGACCATGTGGCGACTCTGCGTAATGCACGCGGCACTATTTATCCCGACCCTGTGCAAGCCGCTATGCTGGCTGAACAAGCCGGTGCCGATGTCATCACGCTGCATTTGCGTGAAGATCGTCGCCACATACGCGATGCCGACGTTGAAGCTATTCGCCCCAAATTAACTACGCGCATGAATCTCGAGTCCGCTGTGACGGAAGAGATGATAGAGATCGCATGCCGAATTCGACCACACGATGTTTGCTTAGTGCCCGAGCGTCGTAATGAAGTTACGACCGAAGGTGGCTTGGATGTGATTCGTCATTTTGATGATATTCGTGCAGCGATAGAAAAATTAGCGCGACACGATATTCGAGTCTCACTCTTTATCGATGCCGATAAAGAGCAAATCAAAGCATCTGCAGACGTTGGCGCACCCGTGATCGAGCTGCATACTGGTCGCTATGCTGATACCGAAGGCGCAGCCCAACAGCATGAGTTCGAACGGATTCATCAAGCAGTAGCGATCGGTGTCACGCATGGGCTAAAAGTGAATGCGGGTCATGGCCTGCATTACACCAATGTGCAAGCGATTGCTGAAATCCCGGATATCGCAGAGCTGAATATAGGTCATGCGATTGTGGCGCATGCCGTATTTGTGGGTTGGGAAAATGCAGTGCGAGAAATGAAGGCCATCATGATTCAGTCGCGACTAAAGGCTAGAAAGAGCTGAACGTATGATCGCTGGTATAGGCACCGACATCATTCGCATCGATCGAATAGCGGAAGCACTGGGGCGTCATGGTGATCGCTTCGCTGAAAAAATTTTAGGCCCGCAAGAACTCGAAAAATATCATCGTCGCAAAGCTAAAGTGGAAGCGCGCGGGATACGTTTTTTGGCCACTCGGTTTGCGGCCAAAGAAGCATTTTCTAAAGCCATAGGTTTAGGAATGCGAATGCCCATGACGTGGCGCGCTGCCCAATTTTTGAATGCCCCAAGTGGCCAGCCCATCGTAGTGACTAGCGGCGCACTTACTCTTTTTATGCAACAGCAAGGCCTAACGGCGCAGGTCACCCTGACTGATGAGGCTGACTACGCCGTTGCGTTCGTCATTGTGGAGAAACTATGAATCAGCAAACTCACGATCACTCATTTCGTCCACTAGGACCCGTCATGCTCGATGTGGTGGGCACGAGCCTCAATGACGATGATATTCGTCGCATTCAGCATCCCTTAACCGGTGGTGTGATTTTGTTTGCGCGGAATTACACTAATCGTGAACAGCTAACACAATTGTGCCAAGCAATTCATGATGCTAGGCCTGGCGTGTTGATCGCGGTTGATCACGAAGGCGGGCGCGTGCAGCGATTCCGCACTGATGGCTTTACGCACTTGCCCGCCATGAAAAAACTGGGTCTGCGCTGGGATGAAGACGTACTTGAATCCTGCAAACTAGCCACTGCGGTAGGCTATGTTTTAGCAACCGAGTTGCGTGCTTGTGGTGTGGATTTATCGTTCACGCCCGTGCTCGATTTAGATTACGGTGATTCAGAAGTGATTGGTGATCGTGCATTTCATCGTGATCCACGAGTCGTCACTATGCTAGCTAAAAATCTCAATCACGGACTTGCCTTAGCAGGCATGGCCAATTGCGGTAAGCATTTTCCCGGCCATGGTTTTGTCGCAGCCGATTCGCATGTGGCGATACCGGTAGATGATCGTCCCTATGCCGACGTCATCAAAGAAGATGCAGCTCCCTATGGTTGGTTAGGTATGAGTCTCTCGGCGGTGATGCCAGCACATGTGATTTATCCTACATTCGATAAACATCCAGCAGGCTTTTCGAAAAAATGGTTAACTCTACTGCGCGATAAAATGCAGTTTGAAGGTGTGATCTTCAGCGATGATTTATCGATGGAAGGCGCCAGCGTAGCGGGTAGTGTGGTTGAAGGTGCGCATGCGGCGTTAGCAGCGGGCTGCGATATGGTGTTGATTTGTAATTCACCCGATAAAGCCGATCAATTACTTGAAGGTCTGGATACGCAGCGCATCCTTGATGCGAAGCGCTCCGCAGCACGACTGTCCGCTTTGCTACCGACAGCGCATGCAGATGATTGGGCGACATTGCAGCAAAACGAGACTTATAAAGCGGCGAAAAAACTAGTGAAGACAATCACTTAATTTTCTGCTCCGTTGTAAACATCTGTATTCCGTGAATATAGATTGCGTTTCAATGACTACTAAAAAAACTACGACTAACGAAGACGTACCTGATCCCAGAGCAGGATTGCTCGAGGAGATAGGCCAGCTACCGCATCTGCCGGGTGTTTATCGCTATTTTGATGCGCAAGATAAGCTGCTGTACGTCGGTAAGGCGCGTGATCTTAAAAAACGCGTTTCTAGTTATTTTCAAAAAACGCTAGCTAGCCCACGAACGGCCATGATGGTCGAGCGTATCGTGCGTATGGAAACTACCGTTACGCGCAGCGAAGCAGAAGCACTGCTGCTTGAAAATAATCTGATTAAAACTCAGCAGCCACGTTTCAATATTCTTTTTCGTGACGATAAGTCGTATCCCTATCTAAAGCTCTCGGGTGATGCCATTCCGCGTATGGCCTATTACCGTGGTGCGGTAGATAAAAAAAGTCAGTACTTTGGGCCTTTTCCAAGTGCATGGGCAGTTAAAGAGTCCATGCAGATACTCCAGAAAATTTTTCTCTTGCGTACCTGTGAAGATTCCGTCTTTCAGAATCGTACGCGCCCCTGTCTTTTGCATCAGATCAATCGCTGCAGCGGCCCGTGTGTGAATTTAATATCCAACGAAGATTACGCAGTCGATGTGGATAACGCGGCTCAATTTTTGCGTGGTCGGCAAACTGAGTTAATGCAAACGCTAGAGAAAAAAATGCATGCGTTTGCCGAAGAACTCAAATTTGAGCAAGCCGCCTTAGTGCGCAATCAAATCTCGGCACTGTCGCGCGTTCTGCATCAGCAAAGTATGGAAACCAGCGGTGATGCCGATATCGATATTATTGCCGTGGTCGTTCACGGTGGCCGTGCGTGTGTGAATTTAGCGATGGTGCGCGGTGGGCGACATTTGGGTGATCGCGCCTATTTTCCGGCGCACGTTGATGCCGCGCCCGTGGATAGCACGGTAGAAGCCGAAGTACTCAAAGCATTCCTCGCGCAGCATTACATCGATAAATTTATTCCATCGACGCTGGTTCTTAACATGGAGCTTGATGAGCCAGAGCTCATGATTGTGCTCATGGAGCAGTGCGGGCATCGCATACATTTAATTTTTCAACCCCAAGGGCAGCGACGGCATTGGCAAGAGATGGCCGTTAAAGGCGCTGAAATTGCGCTGGCTCGATTATTGTCCGAGCAAGGATCGCAGCAGTCGCGCACTCGTATATTGGTCGATACCTTGTCGTTGGATACCGCCGATATCGATGCGCTCAGAATAGAGTGTTTTGATATTAGCCACACATCCGGTGAAGCGACTCAAGCATCGTGCGTGGTGTATCACCATCATCAAATGCAGAACGGCGAATATCGGCGTTACAACATCACCGACATTACTCCCGGCGATGATTACGCAGCGATGCGTCAGGTACTGACGCGGCGCTATGAAAAAGTCTTGAATGGCGACGGCGTTCTTCCTGAAGTGGTTTTAATCGATGGTGGTAAGGGGCAGGTCGAAATTGCGCGCCAGGTGCTATCTGAGTTGGGGTTGGACATTAGCTTGATCGTCGGTGTAGCCAAAGGCGAGGGCCGCAAAGTAGGCCTTGAGACCTTGATTTTTGCTGATGGTCGAGCAGAACTTGAATTAGGCAAAGAATCGGCCGCCCTGATGTTAATTGCCCAGATTCGTGATGAGGCACACCGCTTTGCTATCACCGGCATGCGTGCCAAGCGCGCCAAAGCCCGCCAGGCCTCGCGCCTTGAAGAGATCGAGGGCATAGGTGCCAAGCGTCGCCAAAAGCTGTTGGCGCGCTTTGGTGGCTTGCGCGGGGTCGCTGATGCTAGCGTCGAAGAACTCGCGTCAGTGGAGGGAATTTCACGTCAATTGGCCGAGGATATCTACCGCCAGCTACATTAAGTCGAAAGCCTCTTTCCTGCATTCACGATTAACGCTACATTAGCGACAACTCACCGAACTGATGGCTTATTGTTTTACACCGACCCATGCCTTTTAATATTCCTATTTTGTTGACGTGGTTGCGCATGGCGTTGATACCGCTGATGGTAGGAGTTTTTTTTCTGCCTGGGCATTGGTTAACACCGTATGAACAAGGCGTGGCAGCGACGGTCATTTTTGTTATTGCTGCCATCACCGATTGGTTTGATGGCTACCTTGCTCGTCGATGGAATGAGACCACATCGTTTGGCGCGTTTCTTGATCCCGTAGCGGATAAATTAATTGTCGCTGGCGCGCTGCTACTTCTGGTGCAGTTAGGACGAACCAACTCTGTGATTGCTTTCATTATTGTGGGACGTGAGATCGCTATTACTGCATTGCGCGAGTGGATGGCACAGATGGGCGCATCGAAATCAGTGGCTGTAAGCTCGATTGGAAAAATAAAAACAGCAGCGCAAATGGTAGCGATACCGATGCTTTTGTATGCCTACCCATTGTTTGGTGTGATCGATACGTTGTTCGTGGGTCAGCGTTTGCTCGATTTGGCGGCGGTGCTAACGCTTTGGTCCATGTTTTACTATTTGCGCAAGGCGTGGCCGTTGATTAAAGAGCGACCCGAGACAGACCATCCTGCAAACGATGGGCCGGCTTGACAAAATTTCCACTATATCGCTATAATCCCGCTTCTGTTTTCGCGGGAGTAGCTCAGTTGGTAGAGCGCAACCTTGCCAAGGTTGAGGTCGAGAGTTCGAGACTCTTCTCCCGCTCCAAGATACAAAAGGGAAGCTCACAAGGCTTCCCTTTTTCGTTGATGGAAGCGCTGATTTAGACACTTTTCGGTGTTATCAATCCTTGTTCTACATCGAGCGAAGTAGCGCATTCACAGTTACAATACGCACCCTTGGCGGGGTAGCAAAGTGGTTATGCAGCGGCCTGCAAAGCCGTGTACGCCGGTTCGATTCCGGCCCCCGCCTCCACTATTCATGCGGCTCCTACTGATAGGAGCTGTTATTTTTTTGTGAAAGTGGGCAAAAGACTTTTGCCCGTTCAGACTAAAATTAAGAAAAGACTTTTCTTCAGTTGCTGGTTTTTCTCTTCAAAGGCTGCACCACATCCTCCCGTCTTGAGCGGATATAGCCCGCTGTCATTTGCTCCGTTGTGTGTCGTAAAATTTTTGTGCCGCTTTGATATCGTGCATTGCGTCGATGTCTGATACTGTCTTTGGACGAAGATCACGGAACTGAAACCGTTCAAAAGAAATGCCGAGTTCTTTAGCTTCTTGCTCTGCGGCGTCTCTTGCCTTGTCAAAGAGGCTTCTGAAATAACCAAACTCTTTCAATGGCTGAGCTATAAAAAAAGTGTCGTCATTATGGGCAAGCTTGCCCGGTGCAGGCTTTGGCCAACCAGAGAATTCATTGGACTCATTGCAGCAAGCCTTTGTGCGAGCAGAAGGGCAGTTGATATGACTATTTCTTCTCACTTTATTTTTGCTTGCGTGGTGTTGGTTTTGTTTGTTGGTGCTGAGTGGGCGCTGTTTGTGAAAGCACGTAATGCCGGTCGCCACGAAGTGCAAGCCCTGTGAAATACACAAGTAAAAGCAGCAGGGCTGCAAGTGATAGTTAGGCTTCAAATTTTTGAATGCTCGCGTGCTACCGCGACGAATTCTGTCAAAATTACAAAAAAAGCAATTGCATTTATTTCTCTAAAAGATTGCGTAATTGCCTGTCCAAAGCTGTTCACGAAGAATAATTCATCCCTAATATTGGCCTTGGGTTGCCAATTTGTCAGAAACTACTATAATATTCTGACAAACGGAGTCTGCTATGAGCCAACTTGCCCAATCCATCCTTTCGCAAGCCCAGTCCTTACCCGAAGGAGGACTGCTTTCGCCTAAGGAATTCCTGCATTTGGGATCACGCGCGGCGATTGATCAGACTCTTTCTCGTCTGGCCCGTGAAGGAAAACTTCTTAGGGTCGGGCGGGGTGCTTACTCCCTCCAAGTTCATGGTCGCTTTGGCGTGCGTCCTCCTTCGACCGAATCCGTGGTCGAAGCGATTGAGTCTGCTAGTGGGGAGATAGTCGTAGGTAGCGGTGCTGCCGAGGCCAATGCGTTGGGGTTAACGACGCAGGTCCCTACGCGCGAGGTCTATCTGACTACCGGTCCATCTCGGTGCTTGAAACTAGGAAATCGGGAAGTCGAGCTCAAGCATGGCAACCGATCGCAGATGCTTTTGGGTAAACGTCCAGCAGGCCAAGCAGTACGTGCACTTATCTGGTTTGGTCCTGAACGAGCGCCCTCGGTCTTGGAAGTGCTGAGGAAAAAACTGCCTAGCCAGGAATGGGAGGCTATGCGAAATGCTCGCGCTGGGTTACCAAGCTGGATGGCTAAAGCGGTAAGCGAGGTGACCATTGGCTGATTCGTGGTTTGCCCTCAGTCGAAAAGATCAGGCCGAGGCACTTGAAGTAGCCGCCGCTCAGACTGGTCGCCCTCCGCATCTATTAGAAAAAGACATTTGGGTTGTGCTGACGCTGTCAGCGATATACAAATCAAATCTTGCGGACAAACTGACTTTCAAAGGCGGTACATCACTGTCCAAGGTTTATAAAATCATTGACCGGTTCTCAGAGGACATTGATCTCACCTACGATATTCGCGAAGTGGTGCCAGAGCTTTTGCGTGATGGGAATCCGATACCAGCCACATCGAGTCAAGCTAAAAAAATCACAGATCGGGTTCGTGATCGATTACCTCAGTGGATTGAAGGTGAAGTGGTACCGGTTTTGCAGTCAGAGTTTCAGCGTGAGGGAATAAAAGCTACTTTAAACCTTACAGGTAATGAAAAAGAAAAACTGATTCTCTCTTACGAACCGATCCGATTTGGCACCGGCTATAGCTCCCCAACGATTCAGCTTGAGTTTGGCGGTAGGGCTACGGGTGAGCCACATCATCGACACACAGTCACATGTGATATTGCCTCTGTGATTAATGGGATTGAATTTCCGATGGCTCAGCCGCTGGCGATGTCTGTTGAAAGAACCTTTTGGGAAAAAGCTACTGCAACTCATGTGTATTGCAGGCAGCATCGACTGCGTGGTGAACGCTATTCACGACACTGGTATGACTTAGCTGCTATGGCCCAATCTGGACATGCTCAGAATGCGATTGCAGATAGAGAGCTTGCTTATGCAGTTGCCGAACACAAGTCAATGTTTTTTGCCGAAAAAGATTCCGACAAAAATGCCATTGATTACAAAGCAGCAGTTAGTTCTGAACTTCAGATTGTTCCTGAGGGCACTGCATTAGATACGCTTGAAAAAGACTACGATGCGATGTTGGAAGATGGATTGTTATCGACTAACCAGCCGAGCTTTGAGGAAATCATGACCGTGTGCTCTGAACTGCAAAGCTGCATTAACGGGTGAGTTGTTAGGGTGTGATTCCTAAATCCATGAAAATAATGACACACGAGTAAAAGATTCGTTCGATCTTGTACAAATCAGTGTATAAAAAAACCAAACTTGATTCTGTGAGAATGTAATCAAGCAGGTGAACGAACTCTCCGCTGGGTAGGGCTATTTTTTTTTCGTGTGATTGGTTGCTCAACTCCCAGGTGCTGAATCACCACCGGCGGACGGTTAGGAAATTGAGCTACCAAGTTCAGCCGGCCTCCCATACTTTCAACGTAGTGTCTCAGCGTGGAGAGCAGTATGTCGCTGCGTTTTTCTAGCCGGGAGATGGTATCTTGACCGACACCTAAGGTTGCCGCCAACTGCTCTTGTGTCTGTTGCGCTGCTTGCCGCAAATCTTTCAGGGTTGCCAGTTCCATAGTACGGGCATTGATACGCTGGCGCCGTTCTTTGGGCAGTGCTGCCATGATGTCATCGAGTTTTTTTACCATGATTGGACTCCTTACTCTGCTGGGCTAGGGTCGCCAAATGTTCGTCATATCGATCATCAGCAACTGTAATTAATCGGGGTCGTTATCTAACGTACTTAACTAGCAACTGTGGCTGGTGGTTTTGAACTGCTTCCCTAGATGATCTATTACTAATCGAAGTAAGGATCGATTTACAGGCACTGCTGTTTTGGGATTTAGTTTTTTTAGAGGAGTTGGTATGTTTTGCGTCTTATTTACCCCACTGTTCATGCGTATGAAATCAGCGATCTAGGTAATAAAGCAGAGCGCTCTGAGTATGCGAGTCAAGTGTTGGTCGGGCTTTTCTGCTGAGTGCGAGTGTGCAGATACGTTTGATGTCTGGCTGACCTACAGCACCCCAATATCAACTACTCAACAGTCCATGCTCTTTCGCATACTGGTAAACATCCAGTGTCGAGTTTGCATTTAATTTTTTTCGTATCGATGCTTGATAATTCGCTGCCGTTTTTGGGCTGAGGTGAAGCTTGTCACTGATCTGCTCAATACTTTCACCATTCGCTAAGCAGATAAAAATTTCAAACTCGCGTGGTAGTAATTCCATATGCGGTAAACGATTTTCGCCCAGGTCTTTGAGCCCTTCGGCAATCGCTTTGGCAATCGGCGTGCCGCCCGACATCACCTCATGAATCGCCTGCACGATCAAATCAGGCTCCATACTTTTAGTCAGATAGCCACTCGCGCCAAGCGTCAATGCCTGATTCGCAATCGATGCATTCTCATGCATCGTGAAAATCAGTATTTTTTGTTGCGGAAAACGATTGAGTAGCCGACGTAATGTTTCAAACCCACCTTGGCCTGGCATTGAGAGATCCATGATGATCACATCAACCGACCTTGATTCGAGCAGGGAGTAGGCCTCTTCGCCACTGCTAGCTTCAGCAATCACCTTCAACATAGGATCGAGCTCAATAAAGCGCTTATAGCCAGCCCTGACCACAGCATGATCGTCTACCAGCATTACAGAAACAGAGGAGCTATTCATTGAGCGAATAAAAAAAGGCGATCACAATTGTAATCGCCTTAAAGACCCTTCACGTGGAGTCACTAGAATTCAAAGTAAAACAACTCCTACTTGAGAGGTAGGAAACTGGATGGACAACAAATTTCCTGCTCAACGGATAGTCCCTCATCAAACCTGCGTAAGACAATAGTAGAAATTCCCAACACGATGGGAATTCGTCCAGGTTAAGTTATTCCATGGCTTTTCATTAGTAAAAATATATTTTTTTATATAAATTGCTTTAAATCGGGATACGTTGGGAAGTTTTCCTATTCCCTAAGATCCAGCCGCTGCTTACTATGCCGGCTTGATGTTGAGACGCTTCCTTATTTCAAAATTACAAAAAAGATATGAATCCATTTCCTTATAGAGCCACTGCAATGGCGGTGGCAATAGCTACTTTGTTTTCAGGTCATTTCGCTTACGCTGAACAATCTGATAAAAAACTTCAAGCTGTTGAAGTGGTCGGCACCTCACCATTGCCGGGCTTGGGCATAGAAAAAAATAAGCTTCCCTACGATGTGCAGTCGGTGACTAGCGAACAGATTAACAAAGGTCAGAGTTTGAATTTGACCGAGTTCATGTCGCGCAATCTCACGGGTGTCAATATCAACGATATACAAGGTAGTCCGTTTCAGGCGGATATTACCTATCGCGGTTTTAGATTGTCAGGCATTTTAGGTTCACCGCAAGGCCTATCGGTTTATCTTGATGGCGTACGTGTGAACGAACCATTTGGTGATGTCGTTAACTGGGACATGATTCCTGAGGCTGCCATCAGCAATGTCACGCTCGTGCCAGGTTCGAATCCTGTGTATGGATTAAATTCGCTGGGTGGTGCTTTAGCCTTTACTACGAAGTCAGGTCTGACCGCGCCAGGAACAGAGTTGAAGTTATCTTTAGGTAGTTGGATGCGTAAGCGTGCCGATGTCAGCTATGGTGAAAAATCAGCCGATGGTTGGCACAAATTTGTATCAACAACTGCCTTTCATGAAGACGGCTGGCGCAAAGAATCAGAAGGGCAGCTCGGAAACGTGTTTGCAAAAATTGGTCGTACTCAATCCGATGTGAATTGGGATCTCTCTTTCTTGCACGGCCGTAGCAATCTGATCGGTAATGGTTTGTTGCCAAGCTATGCGTATGACGATGAAGGCGCTCGTACTAAAGGTATGTACGAAACCAATCGACGCTGGGGTTACACCTACACTGATCGGACCAAGAACGAACTGAGTATGGTGAATTTCAACCTGCAGCGTATCTTGGATGGCTCGACTGAATTAGCTACTAATGCTTATGTTCGCTACAGCACTCGATCGACTGTTGGTGGTGATGCTGAGAGCACCACCGAAGGTGTGATCAATCAAACGCGTACCCGTCAAACAAGTTACGGTACGAGTGTTAACTTAACTAAAATTATTGATGCCCATCAGATAACGACGGGCGCTAGCTTAGATGCTAGTCGCGTTTCTTACGGTGCCTACCAAGCGGCTGACTGTGAGATTGATACATCACGGCGGGTAGATGATTGTGCATCCGCCTCAGAGCAAGATGTGGGTGTTAAAGGTAAATCATACGCGCTAGGTCTGTATGCGTCGGATACGTATTCTGTTACGCCAGCCACTCACTTAACGGCGGCTGCACGCTTTAATCACGCACGCGTTAGCAACACGCTGACTAATTACACGGCGGGCGTAGGTAGTGAGAAGCCCAACGAAACTTTTAGCTATAACAGTTTGAATCCTTCACTGGGCTTGAGCCACAAGCTCAATGAAAGTGTCGACGTGTTTGGTAATGTTGGTCAAAGCAATCGCGTGCCGACAGTCATTGAGCTCGGCTGTGCTGATGCAACGGTTGGATGTCGCTTGCCAACGGGTTTGCAGGCCGATCCGTACCTTAAGCAAGTCATTGCACGCACGTTTGAATTCGGTACTCGATGGAAGCTTACTAACGATTCCGGCTACACCGCTTCAATTTATCGGTCCGATAATACAAATGATATTTTGTTTACACCAACCGATCAGACGGGCTTAGGTTATTTCAGTAACTTCTCAAAAACGCGCCGTCAAGGCCTTGATTTGTCGGCCTACACCCGTATCAACCAAGTTGATCTTCGTATCAGCTACAGCTATTTACAAGCGACTTACGAAGCCGAGGGTGAGTTGTTTGGTGGCGAGCGTGAGATCACCATTAAGCGCGGTGCCCGTATCGCTGGTTTACCAGAGCACACTATCAAATTGAACGCTGATTGGCGTGTCGCACCCAAGTGGTTGGTGGGAGGCACCGTGATCGCAACGTCGAATTTGGTCTCGCAAGGTAACGAAGACGGTCAGTCGGAAGAAGGACCAGCAAACGCCAAGGTAGACGGCTACTTACTGTTGAATATGCATGCTAAGTACTCAGTCACCAAAGGCTTAGATTACTTTGCCCGCCTCAATAATGTGTTTGACCGCCGCTATGAGACCTATGGGTTGATGTCAGACAGTCTGTTTAATTCTGCGGGCGTTGCTTCTTCTACCGTAGGCGCCAGCCGTTTTGTGGCCCCGGGCGCACCCAGGGCAATTTTGGTAGGACTACATTACCGGTTCTAATTTACAATAGCGGGCTGGACGGGATTGCCGTCCAATCACTCTCCAGCCCGAGTGGTGAAATTGGTAGACACAGCGGACTTAAAATCCGCCGCTTACCCGCGAGGGGGCGTACCGGTTCGATTCCGGTCTCGGGCACCAGCAAATTTCTTTCTAGTTTACTTGGCCCTGCCTTTTTTTAGCTTCACTCACACGCTAGGCTTTCTTCTGTGAGTGTTTTGTGAACCATGCTGATAGGTCTTCTGCGGATAGGCTTCCGTCGGCAAGCTTCATGAAGGTGCCGTATAAATTTTCGGCGTCGCAGAGTAGTTCCCAGTTATTCAATTCCAAAAAAAGTAAACTGATAATTAAAGAAGTTCGCTTATTGCCGTCAACAAAAGGATGATTCCTCGCAATTCCGTATGCGTAAGCAGATGCCAGCGAAGGTATAGATAACTGTTCGTCGCTATACGAAAAAGCATTCTTAGGTTTGGCTAGAGCAGATTCCAGCAAGCTACTATCTCTGATGCCTGGACCGCCACCATGTTCAGCAATTTGACGTTTATGAATGGCGATAACTGCTTCGTGCATGACCCAGATCGGGCTGGCTGCCATTTAACGCGCCAACTTACGAAGTACGTCTTTGTTTTCGCGCATGATAGTTTCTGCAGCATCCATTTGAGTGGCAAAATCTGGTCGATAGGCCGTTAGTTCAATACCATCCGGCGTCTCAACGACATACAGCGTGTCGCCTTTATCAACGCGAAGTTTGCTCAAAAGTTCTTTCGGTAGTACGACCCCAATCGAGTTTCCTACGGTGGTGAGTTTTAATGTATTGATCATGGCGATCCTTTGTGTGAGAGATAATTATAACGTTAGTTATAACAGGGTTCAACCTTGAATTATCCTATTGCTAACCCTGACGTTCCTAGTCTTGTGGGTTTCTGATGATCCAACATCACCAAAGGATTCAGATTATGAAAAAAATAGCCCCCGTTTCTCCTGGCGAAATGCTGCAGGAAGAATTCCTCAAACCTTTAGGACTGACGCCGTATCGACTGGCGAAAGATATTGATGTTCCGGCTACACGGGTTTACGACATTGTTTCAGGCAAACGGGCTGTGACTGCAGAAACCGATTTGCTGCTGTGCCGATATTTTGGTTTGAGCGATGGTTGGTGGTTAGCTGTGCAGTCTCATCACGATACCCATGTGGCTCGCCGAGAGTTAGGAAAGAGACTTGACTCAATTCAGCGCTGTTCTTTATTAGATGAAGCGGCTGCGCACTGATTCTTGGTTTGATTCAGTTCGCTGCAACTCTCGTGCATCCCAATAAGCTGCTTTGCTTTAGCTTTTGAATATTCTCATCTGAGCGGCATCAAACGCTTTTCTGAATTCTCTACGTCGAGCTTCTGACCATCCCCAGGCTCCATAGAAGCGACTCGGCTGCCGCTCAATCTGAAGGTGGTAGTACTGCATGTAACGCTTGCAGTAATTCTCTAATTCGCTAATTGCTACCCCCTCCGAATGATGCGCTCTGATTTCTTCCATCAGTGATTTCAAATCATCCATAGAAGCTAATTTTCACAAAATGTCGAGCGTAGTAAAGACCAAGTAAAATTCACCGGCTGCATACGATATTCATTGCAAAGGAACTACGTGTGAAATTGCCTTATGAAGATGATCGGAATATTTCCGATAAATGGGATACGGCGACTGAATTACTACAGCAAGAATTTAATATCGCTCCTGAACGCGTTCATTTACTCGGCACGATAAAAACATTGTTCACCAAGTACGTGGGCGAAAATGATTTGTCCGAGGAAGCCGCCCATGCCCTCTATTATCGGCTAGTGTTTTTTTCGACGCTCATGATGATACGAACACTCAATACAATGGACATGCAAGTCGCAGGTTTTAAGTTAAATGACTTGATGCCCGTCTTTTCAGCGTCTAAACGACTTTCAGCAGAAGCCAGTGACTGGCAACGTCTTGAACAATCAATTTCCAGTATCAATCATGCAATTGATGCGTTAATCATGGATTACAGTTAAGAATTAAATAACTAATCCAGCTTTTCTCTTAACATTTCGATTACCCACCCATTCTGCAGTGCCCAATCTTTCAAAGTCAGCATAAAAAACAACAGACTGCATTACCAATTCAATCGGTTACCTGCAGATTAGTTGTTATAGTATCTACAGTGTAAATTGTGTAAATGTATCGTCAAGGTTTTGTTTTTAATAACAAAATTATTAATGGTTTAGCGCGCTTGGTCACTAAGAATTCATTTGAACCACTGAGAACATCAGGTGGATTACAAGACCAAGCTCTTTGCAGCGATCACTAAGAGAATCTCTTGTAATAGATCGCAGTGAGCATGACAGAAAAAATCCGACTTTTTGAATCAACGTTTTAGTAACGTCAACCAGTCATCAATAAAATTAAAAAAGTAAGCACTCTGAAAAAAAGAGGGAATGGCAATGAATCGACTTTCAAAATCATCGTGTTCGGTATTACTCGTGGGTGTTCTGCTAGTACTTGCGGGATGTCAAACAACGTCTATCAATGGTCACAGTGCATTGACTTTAGAAAATGGCGATGGCTATGTTGGGGAATTCAAGAATGGTAAATACCAAGGTCAGGGTACCTTAACATTTGCGAATGGAAGCAAATATGTGGGTGAATTCAAAGAAGGTAATTACCATGGTCAGGGCTCATTAACTTTTGCCAATTTGGATAAGTATGTGGGAGAGTTCAAAGAAGGCAGATACCATGGCCAAGGTACTTTAACCTTTGCCAATGGCGATAGGTATTCCGGCGAATTTAAGCAAGGTATTTATCATGGACAAGGTGACTTGACACTTGTATCAAACGAAAAATACGTGGGAGAGTTCAAAGACGGTAAACGTAATGGCCAAGGCACGTTAACACTGCCTAATGGCGAGAAGTTTATCGGTGAATTTAAAAATGGCTGGCGTAATGGACATGGCTCATTAACCATGGCTAACGGTGAAAAATACACCGGTAAATTTGACGATGGTAAGTACCATGGACAAGGTAAGTTAGTACTGGTGAATGGTGACGAATATGAGGGTGAATTCAAATATAGTATTCGCAATGGTCAGGGCAAACTCTCTCTTGCCAATGGTGATGTCTACTCAGGTGAGTTTAAAGACAATATACGTACGGGCCAAGGTACCTTAGTTCTAGCAAATGGCGATTCGTATGCGGGTGAATTTAAAGACGGCGAATACCACGGCCGAGGAACTGAAAATTTAGCTAACGGCGATAAATACGTTGGGGAATTCAAAGAAGGCAAATATCACGGTAAGGGCAACTATTCGTTTGCCAATGGCGAAAAATATGTAGGCGAATTCAAAGACGGAATTCGAACCGGCCGGGGTATGTACGTATTTGCCAATGGAGATAGGTATACCGGAGATTTCCAAGATGGTTTACGAACCGGTAAGGGCACATATACTGCTGCGGATGGAAGAAAGCGAGAAGGTATTTGGGGACAAAATGAATTTGTCCGTTCTGATAAACTTGGGCCAACAAGTATTCGAAAATAATCGGTCATTAATTTGATCACTAAATGAGCCCAACCATAGTCAACAATGCCTAATAAGGTCATAAAAGTAGTTTTGCTGGGGATGATCTTTGTAGTATTTGCTGGTGTATTAAAGCCTGCACTTACGGAAACTACATCGTCTGCTCCGGCCGCGGTTTTGCCGCATACGGCTTATTTGCAAGCTGTGCCGGGCTTGCAGGGCGCGGATAAGCAACTATTCCGAGATGGCGAAAAAGTATTCAACACTCTGTGGATTGCTGTTCCGGAAGACCAGATTTCAAAGTGGTGGGATTTATCTCAACCTGGACCCGGCGGAAGCGAATGGGGCTTGGGTCCTACTTTTCTTGCTCAGTCCTGTGTGTCTTGCCATATTCAAGCGGGGCGCGGCCGTACATCGGATGCAGGTGGCGGCCCGGTTTTTATGCAATCGCTGCGTTTATCTATTCCTGGTGATGGCCCGCATGGTGGGCCCAAGCCCGATCCTAATTACGGCACTCAAATTCAATCCTTCGATTCGTCGCAGCGTGAAAACGTTAAGTTCGGTGAGGGGGAAGTTCACATAGATTGGAAGACGAGCCGCTTTACGTTCCCTGATGGTTCAACGCTTGAGTTGCGCCAGCCACAAGTAAGACTAGAGAATTTGGGATTTGGCCCACTAGCGCCAAATGTCATGACATCGTTACGAAATTCGCAGGCTATCTTTGGTCTTGGCTATCTAGAAGCTGTCAGTGAAGAAGATATTCTTGCGCTATCAAAATGGCAGAAGACGATAGGTTTAAATGGTCGGCCTAATTATGTTCGCGATGATATTAACGATAAGGTCTCTTTAGGTAGATTTGGTTGGAAGGCGAATCAACCTAGTCTTAAACAGCATTTGGCAACGGCATTCCTAAGCGACATTGGCACCACGTCAGCGATCTATCCAACGCAAAATTGCACAGCTGTGCAGCAAGAATGTATATCAGCTAAGCACAGTGGCAAGCCTGAACTACGCCAAGAATTATGGGATTCTTTGACGTTTTGGGTAACAGCACTCGATGCACCACCACAGCGTGATAGTGATAAGCCGGCGGTTGTTCGCGGCGAAAAATTATTTGATTCCGCTAAATGTTCACAGTGCCATGTGCCTTCACTAACGGCGGGTAAATCAGCGTTGCTGCCTCAGTTATCGAGTAAGACGATTCGACCCTATACCGACTTGCTGTTGCATGACATGGGCCCAGAGTTGGCAGATGGCCGACCGGATTTCAAAGCCGGTGGACGTGATTGGCGTACGCCACCGCTATGGGGAATTGGACTTTCTAAGCAGGTCAATGGCAGCACAAATTTCCTTCACGATGGCCGCGCGCGTAATTTGCTAGAGGCGGTGGTCTGGCACGGTGGCGAGGCGGCTGCATCGCGCGATTTATTTGCCAAGCTATCGGCAACCGAGAGAAATGATGTGATCGCGTTTCTGAATTCGCTTTAATTGAAGTGGATAATTTTTCTTTTGTGTCGTGGAGTGGTGGTAAAGATTCTTGCCTTGCGCTTTGGCGATCACAGCAGCTTGGCTTCCAGGTAACTCATCTTTTGACCGCTTTAGAAGAGACCGGATCTCGTGTAAGGTCGCATGGCGTTTCCGTGGCGTTGATGCGAGCTCAAGCTACTGCGCTTAAACTTGAGATTGAATTTCTATCCGCTTCATGGAAAGAATACGAACAAAAATTCATCGAAAAACTCTCTTCACTTAAATCCTTTGGGATTAAATCAGGTATTTTTGGTGACATTGATCTGGTACCGCATCGCGAGTGGGAAGAAAAAGTTTGCTCTTCAGTTGGTATTAGCGCCTGTTTACCTTTATGGAACGCTGATAGGTTAGAGTTGGTAAAAGAATTTTTCCGCTTGGAATTTAAGGCCAGAGTGACCTGCGTTGATGGGCGATTTTTAGATGAGACGTTCGTTGGCTGCGAATTTGATCAGAGCTTTATTGATCGTTTGCCAGCAGGCGTTGACGCTTGCGGAGAGAATGGCGAGTTTCATACTTTTGTCTATGATGGGCCGAATTTTATAAACCCTGTTCAGTGGGTGAGTATCGGAAAAAAAACGTTCGTATCGCCTCCAGAATACGGTAGTCAGACCTATTACTTTGATGAGCTTGACGTATTAGCTGATCTCGTGCAGTAAATTTTTAGGCTGCATTAAATTTTCTGCTGCGATACTCGCGCTGAAGCCGCTTCAAGACTTTCTTTTCGTTCGCTGTAGCGGTCAACCAAATAAGGCGAGATATCTCGCGTCAGTAAAGTGAACTTCACTAATTCTTCCACCACATCGACCAGACGATCGTAATAGCTAGAAGGTTTCATTCGACCGGCCTCGTCAAATTCTTCATAGGCTTTTGGTACAGACGATTGGTTAGGAATCGTCAGCATGCGCATCCAACGCCCAAGCACTCGCATCTGATTAACGGCGTTAAACGATTGCGAGCCACCATTAACCTGCATCACAGCGAGTGTTTTGCCTTGAGTAGGGCGTACAGCACCTAGCGCCAAAGGTATCCAATCGATCTGCGCTTTCATGATGCCAGTCATCGCGCCATGGCGTTCTGGCGAAGACCAGATCATGCCCTCCGACCAAGCGCATAGTTCGCGCAGCTCAACTACTTTGGGATGCGTATCGGGTGCGTCATCGGGTAGTGGTAGGCCACTAGGATTAAAGAAACGAGCTTCAGCGCCATACGCTTTCAGTAAACGAGCCGCTTCTTCCGCTTGTAAGCGGCTAAATGAGCGAGTGCGAAGCGAACCATACAAAAGCAAAATTCGAGCAGGATGGTTTGATTGTTTAGTCTGCGATAGCAGCGCTGTATCAATCGGTGAGAAACAGTGTTCGTCGATATTCGGCAAATCACCGAGCTGGTCTGATTTGTTCATGAAAATTTAAGTGAGTTGGTCAATTGCACCTGCCAAAGCAGGTAGTGATTTACCTTATTGCATCGTTGCTAAACACCTTCAACTATAAATGCTCGACCTACTGAGCAGCTCATGCGCAGATTTTTTAAGGTTGTATAAGCCGGTGAGTTGTACCACGCCGTTGCTATATCCATTGAGGGAAATTCAACCACAACGGTACGCAGCATATTGTGGTGACCTTCATCCACACCTTCAACCTGCATTCGCTTGCCTCCGCGCACAACGAATCTTCCACCGATTGCTTCTATGGTTGACAGTACCTGTGAGCGATAGGTTTCATAGATTGCTTGATCAGTAACGGTTAATTCGGCAATAAGAAAAGCTTTTGGCATAGGGGATCCGATGAATAATTTTTATAAGGATTTTTTTAAGAATGCCTGTAATTCGCTGGCATCGCGTTCAGCCACGACTCTGTCTATTTCTTTTCCTGCTTTAAAAATGATGATAGTGCTTTGTAATTTTCCATTGAAAAATTTCACATGTTTTCTTTGAGTGTCGTAATCTACTTCAAAAAATACGACATCCTTAAATTCAGCAGAATTAATAGCTGCATTGATTTGAATATCCTGTGCCTTACAGGTTCCGCACCAGTCAGCATGGATGTGAACGACCAGAGTTTTTCCTTCTGCTAGCAGGGTATCGAATTCCTGCTGGGTATAAAATTTACCTGCGGCCTGAGAATGTTCGATCGTCAGTAAGAAAATCAATACAAAAAATTGTTTAAAAAATCGCATTCAGTTTTTCCTAGTATTCCGGTCACCGATATCAGAGTTTGTTTTTTTATCATGTGGCCGCTGTGCGTTAGAAGTCTGATGTTGTTATAGCACAGTCCTTCATGGGTTAAGGTAGTTCAGCGTATTTCCAAAATGAGTATATCCGCAACCTGTTTCCTCTCATTCTTGCGGCAGCGCGTCATTGCGAAAAATTCTTGTTCCGACTACATTGGGGTTGTCGGTCCTTAATAGTCCGGCACAACATAACGAAAAGAGAAGATCTCACCAATGAGTGAAGGTCTCTTAAATGAATGAGCCTCCGCTATGGGGCGATAACATAGCCGGACAAGGAGACAGTATGGCAATCCATTCATGGCGTGTTCCTCGTTGGAGCGTTCGCCTTCTTGCAAGTTTGTTTATTCTATTGGGCTTGTCAGTGTCGGCGACCGTCGATGCTCAAGAAACTAAACCCATACGCATTGGCGTTCCCACATCGGTTCAATTGCAGGTGGGTAGAGATACGCTCACCGCCATCAAAATGGCGGTGGATGAAGTCAACAAAAAGGGCGGCGTTCTAGGGCGAAAATTAGAGTTTGTTTCGGCGGATGAGACGGAAAACCCTGAGACAGGTATTAGTGCTATACGTAAGTTGGTAGCCGATGAAAAAGTCGATGTACTGATTGGTGGTTACACTAGCGGCGTAACCTTAGCTCAGTTGCCGCATATCGCAGCAGCTAAGACGATTTACTTAGGCGTAGGAGCGGCTTCTCCAAGTATCACTAACAAAGTTAAAACTGATTACGACAACTATAAGTATATTTTTCGTGTCGGGCCTATCAATGCAGCGCATCAGGCGCGCGGCTTGGTCGACTTTATTTCTAATTTTGTGATCGGCGAATTAGGTTACAAAAAAATTGCAATTGTCGGCGAGAATGCCAAATGGGTTCAAGATTTATTGCCTGTGTTGAGTAAGGGTGCCAAAGAAGTGGGTGCTGATATTCGAATGACTGAATTATTCGATACACAGACATCCGATTTTTCTCCTTTGCTAGCAAAAATAAAAGCGAGTGGAGCTCAGTATCTGATCGTTACTGTTTCACACGGCTCCAGCGATACGTTCGCCAAGCAATGGCACGATGCGCAAGTTCCTGTGCCGTATGGTGGCATTGATGTGAAGAGCATGGATGGTGATTTTTATAATCGCATCGGTGGCAAATCAATTTCTGAAGTGGCCGCTAATTTTGCTGTGCGCGCACCGTTAACTAAAAAGACCGTTCCGTTTTTTGACGCATTCAAAAAACTGTCGCCAAACTATCCCGTGTATACCGCCTATTTTGCGTATGACGCTGTCTTCCTGTATGCCGATGCGGTAAAGCGTGCAGGTAGTTTCGACACAGACAAAATTATCAAAGAACTAGAAAAAACAAAACACGAAGGTATCGCCGGCGAAATTTCTTTCGATGAAAATCATGATCTGATGACGGGTAAAGGCAAAACGAATTTAATCTTCGCGCAATGGCAAGATAAAGGCGAACGCGTCGTCATCTATCCCAAAGAACTGCGCACGGGTAATTTCATCCTGCCGCCTTGGATGAAGTAGTGGAAATTCTTATCTACGGCGCAGTCACTAGCGCCATTTATGCCATGCTGGCCGTCGGGTTCACGCTAATTTTTGGCGTGGCCCGCGTGCTTAATCTCGCGCACGGATCATTTTATGCACTGGGAGCCTATGGTACCTATGTGCTGACTTCAATCGTTGGATTACCACTGTGGTTGGCTGCACTCTTGGCGATTGCTGGTGTATCTGTCTTTGGTGTCGTGGTTGAAAAAGCGTTGATTCGCCCACTGCGCTACTCACAACTGGGTGTATTGATGATTACGCTGGCAGTATCACTGGTAGTAGAGCAGGCGTTATTTTTAATTTTCGGTTCAGAGTATCGTAATGTTCCTGCCTTTATTGACACAAAAGTCAGTATCGGAGGCGTGGATGTAGCAGGCCAGCGTTTGCTTACGCTCGTCGTTGCGGTGGTTGCGATTGGTGCGCTGTATTTATTTATTCAGCGAACCCGTCTTGGTAGTGCCATCCTCGCTATTTCGCAAGACGCGGAAGCCGCTAAATACATGGGTATACCGAGCGATCGAATTTTTTCATTAGTCATGGCGATCTCAGCAGCGTTAGCGGCACTTGCAGGTGTGTTGGCTGGTCCATTTCTTTCAGTGCAGCCCTCTATGCATTTACTACCCATCGTTAAAGCCTTCGCGATTGTGATTGTGGGTGGCCTTGGTTCTATTCCCGGAAGTATTTTGGCTGCGCTCATGTTGGGCTACGCCGAGACACTGGTCGCCTATTTGATTTCAACCAGCTGGACTGAAATCGTGTCTGTGTTAGCGACGCTGCTGACTTTGGTATTCAGGCCTGCAGGCATTTTCGGCAAACGAGCTGCATTCTAGGGGCGACTACGTGAACGGATTTCAGCAAATCGACAAACTCAGTGGCGTGGCTGGTGCAGCAGCGCTTGTCGTTCTAGCAGTGGCACCTTTAGTCTTTCCTGGAAATTATCTGATCGGTGTATTAACCGTTGCCGCCATCTATGGCATCTGGGCAGTGAGTTGGGATTTCATGTCCGGCTTAACGGGCCGAGAAAATTTTGGGCACTCATTATTTATTGGTGTGGGTGCTTATGTTGCTGGCGTTGTTAATGTGCAGATGGAACTCGGACCATGGTGGAGTTTGCCTGCCTCTATGTTGTTAGCAGTGGCGTTTGCTTTATTGCTTGGTTTTCCTACGCTCCGATTAAAAGGCCCATATTTTGCGCTAGCGATGCTTTCTGCTGCCGTCATTATGCAACGCTTGATGTTGATTTTTTGGGAGTACACCGGAGGCGAAGAGGGCATACAAGATATCGCCCCACTGATTCGAAACAATCTTCACTATTATTGGTTTGTGTTAGTGGTGCTGGCTGCCACCACATTCATATTGAGTTGGATGGCACGATCGCGTTGGGGGCTGATTCTACGGGCGATACGAGGGGACGAAGCAACCTGTTTGGCAGCAGGTATTCCGATCACCACCTACAAAATTGTCTCGCTGGTGATTAGTGCTGCATTCGCTGGTTTAGGCGGTGCTTTGTATGCCCACTATCAGCTACAAGTTAGCCCTCAATTATTTGCCGTCGTAACGTCAGTGACCATCATCACCATGGTGTACGTAGGTGGCATGGGTACTATCTATGGACCCGTGGGTGGTGCGTTGCTGCTGACGCTTTTAACCGAAGGCTTACGCAATTTTGGTGAATGGCGGTTGATGATTTATAGCCTCTTGCTGATTTTTATTTTATTTTTTCTTCCGAATGGATTTATTGCACCGCTATGGAAACGAGTGCGATCGGGATGGGGAGATAGAGCATGAGTTCGGTACTGCTGGAAGTCGATAGCGTTGATAAGCACTTTGGCGGGCTGCACGCGGTCAAGCAGGTGAGTATGCAAATTCGCCGAGGCGAGATTGTCGGCATACTCGGGCCGAATGGTGCGGGCAAGACCACACTGTTTAATATGCTCACGAACTTCATTCCTCCCGATAACGGTCGAGTCATTTTCAATGGTCAGTCGTTGCAAGGTGTGAAGCCACATAAAATTGTCACCTTAGGCATTGCACGCACATTTCAATTGTGTCGTCCATTTGTTGGTTTATCTGTCTTAGAAAATGTATTGGTGGGCAGCTTAGGCCCGCGTGTTCGGCACGATGGTCTAGGTGATCGAGCCATGCAATTACTCAAACAAGTTGGTCTGGAAGCCAAGGCGCACACGCCATCAGAGTTGCTTTCGTATGGAGACTTGCGGCGCTTAGAAATTGCCCGTGCATTAGCTGCCGAGCCTGAATTGCTATTGCTTGATGAGCCTTTTGCTGGCCTAGGCTCATCGGAGATTGAAGCGATCTCATCCTTGATACGTCAATTACATGCTGAGAAGCAGCTCACCATTTTATTAATCGAGCATAAGCTGCGTGAGTTCATGCAATTGGTTTCACGTGTAATCGCACTTGATTTTGGTGAAGTAATTGCTGAGGGCTCGCCGGCTGAAATCGTTGCGCATCCTAAAGTGATTGAAGCGTATATAGGCAAACAAACTGAGATGGCGGTGCATCATGCTGCTTAAACTTGGTCAGTTAACTGCGGCGTATGGGCAGGCAATAGCGCTAGAAAAAATTCAGTTACAGATACACCCCGGTGAGTTGGTAGCAATACTCGGCCCTAATGGTGCTGGTAAATCGACACTACTTAAAGTGATATCTCGTGCGATGAATTCGCACGGCACGCTCGAATTTAATGGGCAGTCATTACATGCTTATTCAACAGAGCAAGTGGTAGGTTTAGGTATTTGTCATTGTCCTGAAGGACGGCGTTTATTCCCTGAATTATCGGTGATGAAAAATCTCCAGTTAGGCGCCTATCTTCGAACCAATCGTCAAGAAGTTGAAAACGATCTCACGCGAGTATTTTCTCTGTTTCCCATTTTGTCGGAACGCCAAGATCAGATTGTCAGCACGCTATCTGGTGGACAGCAGCAGATGGTTGCCATTGGTCGTGCCTTGATGGGTGATCCACAATTGTTATTGCTAGATGAGCCCTCTGTCGGTATCGCGCATCGCTTGAAAATGGAAATTTTTGCCGCGATTAGAAAAATTTGCGATGGTGGCGTGGCCATACTCATGGCTGAACAAGATGCGCAATCAGCCCTGCATATTGCCGATCGTGCTTATGTGCTGGAGCACGGATCTGTTGCGCAGGAAGGCAGTGCATCTGGTTTAGCAACGGACGATAGAATCCGAAAAATTTACCTGGGCGTAGGGTAAGGTAAGGCTCTTAACAAGCTCGTTACGTATTCACTTGTTTAGTCCTTATTCAATCGACTGTGTTCATAACGACAAGTAATTTCGTAAGCCATTAAATGAAACTAGTAATTAGAACGATTTGATAATCAATATAAATTATTGGTTACGTGATCGAATTTAGAGCCTATGATGGGTTCATCTAATTCTCGTGTTGAAGTCGTAGACCGATCTCTGCTTGAAACAATGGTTCGTGAATGCTATTGACTGGCATACACCCCTTCGAACCTGCACTAAATTTTCCTAGGGGTGTGTCAACGATCTGTGGCCTTGCGGCTTTGCTTTTTTTTGTTTTCGCGCTTGGTGTGCTTTAGCACAGACCAATAACCCTATTGCCTGTGCCGTTATTGTGTTTGGTTCCTTTGGCCCAGCTAAATGCTAGGACGAGTTTGTAAATGGTCTCATTGTGACAAGAAAGCTGTCATACCTTGTACGACAATCTTCAAATAGACAGGCGGCGAGAATGAATGCAGCATCGGCAGTTGTTAACCATCAAATCCCATTTTCCAGAGCCATTACTCCAACCGAAAAATCAGAAAGTCATGTTAACGACTCATGCAGATTTAGCTTGTCTGATCTGTGTAGCTTACTAGGTATGTCCGTGCCTAGTAGTCGCAAAAGTAGTGAATTTTATTTTCAGCACTTGCAATTCAAATCGGGACAAAAAGTATTCACTACAGGGCAAGAGTTCAGCTCAATTTATATTGTTCATTCAGGATTTTTAAAAACTTCCTCAATCAGTAGGTCTGGCAGCGAACAAATTTTATGTTTCCCGATGAAGGGTGACATCGTAGGTGTAGATGGTATTCACACCAAAAACTATAAATCTGAGGTGACTGCTTTATCTGATTGCAATTTAATTAGCTTACCTTTGAAAACACTTATTTTGGCGGCGCGTGATAACAGTGAATTAGAAGAATTGTTGTACCGAATGATCAGTTCGGAATTAATTCGTGAGCAAGAGATGATTGGCATCATGGGCTCTCAGAATGCAGAATCGCGAGTAGCTTTTTTTCTGGTGCAGCTATCGGATAGGTTTCACTTGATGGGTTATTCGGCTAAATCATTTATTCTTCGCATGAGTAGAGAAGAGATAGGTAGCTACTTGGGTTTGTCGATGGAGACCGTGAGTCGCTCATTTTCTCAATTCGGCCGAATCGGCGCGATTAATGTAAGAGCTCGTCATGTCAGTATTAACAGTAAAGAAGTGTTGGAGCAGATGTATAAATTTCCAGAGCAAAAAATTAGCTCCAACATAAAACTACGCATGATGGCTGGATAGAATCGGTCAACCGCGAGTGCCGATTGGTTGTCTGGTTTGGCAATAAGAGGCTTCCCCAATAAATGCTAACATTTGGGCATTAACCGCTTAATTATGGGAAGAAGCCATGAATGACCAGTCCGAGTTGTCCGCCATCCAACTCAATCAACAATATTTGGGGAATGGGAATTCTCCCAGCCTGCCATCTATTCCGGTATTTAAGACGTTGGCTGAAGAAAGGCTGCATCGCAAGCAAAAGCTAGCTGGTGCGTTTCGACTGTTCTCTCGTTTTGGCTTTGACGAGGGGGTAGCTGGTCATATCACTGCGCGTGATCCTGAGTTTACGGATTCGTTTTGGGTAAATCCTTACGGCGTTCACTTCAGTCAGGTCAAGGTATCGAATCTGATTCGCGTTGATCACGAAGGTAATGTGGTTGAGGGTGATTACCCGGTGAACTGCGCCGCCTTTGCGATTCATGCCGCTGTTCATACCTTGCGCCCTGATGTAAATGCAGCGGCTCATACGCACTCGCCGTATGGCCGTGCGTGGTCAGCACTAGGCCGCACCTTGGATTGCATTACTCAAGATGCCTGCGCTTTCTATAATGATCATGCCGTCTATGAAAATTTTGGTGGCGTGGCGGTCGAAGTCGATGAAGGTGTTCGCATCGCTCAAGCTTTAGGTCAGCACAAGGCAGCCATCTTGCAGAACCACGGCATTATCACTGCGGGTCAAACCGTCGATGCGGCTGCCTGGTGGTACATCTGTCTTGAGCGTAGCTGCCAGGTACAGCTGTTGGCCGAAGCGGCGTCTCATGGCAAGCCACTTAAAACCATATCCCCTGAGTCGGCCCGTCAAACCTACGACATCGTCGGTTCTCCCTATGCCGGTTGGTTCCAATTTCAGCCACTGTATGCGCGCATACTGAAAGAGCAGCCAGACTTTCTGGATTAATCTCACTTGCAAAGCTGCTATCGAGTTGTATTAGCAGCTTTGCATTTGCTAAGGCCAGACTTCTGCGATTGCGAAGTTAATTATTCAATCGGCGGGCGATAGGTAGCAAGCTAGATTGATAAAATGTGCTGCTAGAAGTAAGCGAGCATGAAACGTGTTCGCGATGCTTGGCAACCTTGGCAAAACGACGATTCATGGCAACCACATCGCTTAGCAGGCCTCCTGAGACTTTTGATTACGTTATCGTGGGGGCAGGCGCCGCTGGAGCAATTCTAGCTAACCGCCTCAGCGAAGATACAAATACCACCGTGTGTTTGCTCGAGGCGGGCCCAAGTGACTGGCATCCTTGGCTACATATTCCTGCCGGTTTCGTCAAAGTTCTGTTTGATCCTCAATTCACTTGGCAATTTTCATCCGAACCTAATGCACAAACGATGGGTCGGCGCGTGCCTTTGCCGCAGGGGCGTGTTCTCGGTGGTTCAAGTTCTATTAATGGCTTGGTGTACAACCGCGGTCAGCGTGAAGACTATGATGAGTGGGCTGCATTAGGTAACCGCGGCTGGAGTTATGCCGATGTTTTACCTT
This sequence comes from Polynucleobacter sp., assembly GCA_021737945.1. Lineage (GTDB taxonomy): Bacteria > Pseudomonadota > Gammaproteobacteria > Burkholderiales > Burkholderiaceae_D > Pernthalerella. The sequence goes on along the minus strand of JAIPCX010000010.1, from coordinate 40,158 downwards.
ACTTTAAACAGAGTGAGCAGTATGCGTTGGGTGATGCTACCTATCGTGGTCGTGATGGATTACTGCCAGTGACTGACATTGATTGGCAACATCCAATCAATGATGCGTTCATCGCTGGTGCGCAAGGTTTGGGAATTCCACGCAATGATGATTACAACGGTGCCTCGCAAGCGGGGGTAGGTTTTTTTCAGCGCACGATTCATCAAGGCTGGCGCATGAGTACATCGCGCACCTTTCTTAAGCCTGTTAAATCTCGCAATAACTTGGCTATTCGAACGCATGCGCGAGTTACTCGCATTGTGGTGGATGGAGGGTGCGCAACGGGCGTGCAGTATGTGCGTGGTACCTCGTCTGACAATCTGAGTGAAGTCCATGCACGCCGCGAAGTGATTATATGTGCGGGGGCGATTAATACACCTAGGTTGTTACAGCTTTCAGGTATTGGTGATGCTGAATTTTTGCAATCTAAAGGAATACGCGTTAACCGTCACTTGCCGGGTGTGGGGCAGAATTTATCTGATCATTTTTCTATACGACTGGTCGCACGTGCGAAAAATGCACGCACCATGAACGAAATGTCGCGTGGCTTACATTTAGCAGGGCAGGTGTCGCGTTGGCTAATGGGTAAGCCCAGCATATTGGCGTTGAGTCCTTCATTGATTCATTTTTTCTGTAACTCACAAGGCGATGCGAGTCGCCCTGATTTACAAGGTGTGTTTTCACCAGCGAGCTATCGCGAAGGTTACGTCGGTATGTTGGATACCTATCCCGGTATGACGTGTGGGGTATGGCAGCATAGGCCAGAGAGTCGGGGTAATGTGCAGCTGCGTAGTTCAGATCCGTTTGAGGATCCTTTGATACAACCTAACTACCTGAGTCACGAACGTGATCAGCAGACCTTGATTCGTGGCGTGCGCCTAGCGCGCCGTTTGTTGCAAACGCCTGAGTTAGTGCCGTATGTACAGTCGGAATCGATGCCGGGTAGTGATAAGACCACTGACGATGAATTGTTAAGTTTTATACGACAGTACGGTGTCTCTTCATATCATCTGAATGGCACGGCGCGTATGGGTAAAGCCGATGACAGTGGAGCAGTGGTTGATGATGAATGCCGAGTCCATGGAATTCAAAATTTACGGATCGCTGATTCATCTGTGATGCCAACTATACCGTCAGCTAACATATGTGCTGCGACGATGATGATTGCTGAAAAAGCCGCTGATCTGATACGAGGACATGCCCCTTTAGTACCCACTAATTTCTAACAATAATAAAAATCATGGAAAATCAATCGTTTGATTATGTCATCGTCGGAGCTGGTGCTGCAGGTTGTGTGTTGGCGCATCGCTTATGTGAAGACGGGCGCTATAGCGTTTGTTTGCTAGAGGCAGGACCCTCCGATTTACATCCGTTTATTCACATTCCCGCGGGCTTTATTTATGTGGGTCACAATCCTAGTTACACGTGGGATTTTTCAACCGAACCTTCCGAAGGTTCTGCCGGTCGACGTGTGACGACACGTATGGGTCGCACTCTGGGTGGGTCGAGTTCGATTAATGGTTTTAACTACACCCGTGGTCAGCCTGAAGATTTCGATCAATGGGCCGCGTTAGGTAATCCGGGCTGGCGTTATCAAGACATCCTGCCGTATTTCAAACGTTCGGAACGATTTTTAGGTAAGGGTGATTCTAGTGTGCGTGGTCGTGATGGTTTGCTACCCATTAGTGATTGCGACTGGCGTCATCCCTTATGTGATGCGTTTATTGAATCTGCAGGTCTGTACGGTTTGCCCACGCATGTAGATTACAACCGCGGCGATCAAACCGGCGCAGGCTACTACCAGCGCTGGATACACAAAGGTCGACGCTTTAGTGCGGCGACGGCCTTTCTTAATCCGGCGAAGGCCACAGGCCGTTTGACGATTAAGACCAAGGCGCATGTCAACAAGATACTGTTTGAAGGCAAGCGCGCAGTCGGTGTGAGCTATCAACACGAACGCGGCGGCGCTGTGCATACAGTGAATGCCAAGCGTGAAGTAATCCTCTCAGCCGGTGCTGCGAATACACCAAAAATTTTGAAGCTCTCTGGTGTGGGTCCAGTTGATGAATTACAAAAAATGGGTATACGGGTAGTTCATGCATCGGAACACGTGGGTGAGAATTTTCAAGATCACTACATGATTCGAACTATTTTGCGCGTCAAAGGCGTGACCACCATTAATCACACTGCGCGTGGTATTCGATTAATCGGTGAAGTAGCAAAATGGTTGATGGGTAAGCCGAGTGTGATCACTATTAGTCCATCGGTAGCCTTTGCGTTTACGAAGTCACGCCCTGAGCTTGATTTAAATGATCTGCAGTTCCATTTTTCACCAGGTAGTTATGCCTCGGGTGTGGCGGGTCAGCTAGATAATTTTCCGGGTATGACTTTAGGTTTTTATCAGTTGCGTCCAACCAGTACAGGGCAGGTTAGTTTACGTTCGCGTGATCCGTTTGATTTGCCGCTGGTACAGCCTAACTATTTACAGAGTTCGGAAGATCAGCAAGTTGCTATCGATGGATTGAGATTGTCGCGGCATTTAATGCATAGCGCGCCGCTGATGCCCTTCATTGAGCGCGATGAATTTCCACCTCCGAGCGCTGAGAGTGATTCTGAATTGCTCGATTGCGCACGTCAGCGTGGCACAACCGGATGGCACTTTGTGGGTACCTGCAGTATGGGTAAGGTAGTCGATGCCGATCTGCGATTTAAAGGTATTGATGGATTACGCATTGTGGATGCCTCTGTCATGCCGACTATGCCTTCTGGTAATACCGGCGCACCGACCATGATGGTGGCGGAAAAAGCAGCGGATCTTATTTTAGGTAAAGCGCCTTTAGCGGCTTAGACAGGTGCTTGCTTAGCCAAGTTGTGGATGAGCGCATCTTTTGTGGCAGACTACTCAGGCGATTTAATCACTTAAGTAGTCCGTACTACGTCGATGACATTTTCTAAGCTTAGTCTAGATACATTGCTAAAGCATGAGCCGGGTGCCTTGTATGATCATGCACTGCGCTGGCGTCATGGCGACGGCTTAGCTACTGATTTATACAGCGCTCGACGTGTGTTTGGTTTTCTTGCCTTGTGCCGTCACTCTGGAGCCCGCTATCAGTTGGGTGTAATGAACCTGCGTGGCGAGGCAGGTGCCAACGATAAGGTGCGTGCGTTGATGTGGTTTAGGCTGGCAGATGGTCGTGACGAACCTCGAGCAGCTTCGCAAATTACTATGTTGAGTGAAGAAATGACGGCGATAGATGCGCGTCGCGCTCTACAAATGATGGTCGAAGTGAATAAGGCAGTGAGCTGGCTTGTGGCAGCACGTAACCCGGAAGATGAAGGCAATGTTCCAGCGATGGCTGCGCTGGGTGCGCAACTGCTTGCAGGAGTGGATGTAGAGCAGGATTCCACTATGGCGGTGGAATGGTTGCAGCGTGCAACGCATCGAAATAATTCCGACGCGCAGTGTCACTTGGGGTTGGCGTATGCCACGGGTCATGGCATACGAAAAAACATTACTGAGGCCTTGCGATTACTTCAGCTGTCATCCGAACAAGATCATCACGAAGCGCGTTATCACTGGGCTAAATTACTTGAGCAACATCCCAAGCTGATACAAACTAAGGGCCAAGTCAGGCATTTGTATGAATCTGCGGCGAAGCAAGGCTATGCACTAGCTCAGTTGAGGTTGGGTTATTTACTTCGAGGCGATTGGATAGCACCGCTGCAAAATCCAATAGCGCATGAGGCGCCAACGTTTCATAAAAAATCGGTATTTAAACGAAATACAGATCCTGATTTAATCAGTGCCTTAACGTTTTTCATGATGGCAGCTGAGCAGGGTAATGCCGATGCACAGTTTGAAGCGGGTCAGATGTATGCACAGGGTCTCGGTACCGCTCAGTTATTTGAAGAGGCTAGGCGTTGGTATGAATTATCCGCGCGACAAGGCCATGCGAAGGCACAATTTAATATTGGATTTTTGTATGCCTATGGGCAGGGTGTAGATCAAGATATGCTGAAAGCCTACGAGTGGTATCGCATAAGCCACTTGCGCGGTTATCCCTTGGCAAAAAAGTCGATGGAATATACCGCCAAAAAATTAACCTTGGGCGAGATTGAAATGGCTGATTGGCGAGTTGATAGTTTCATTTATAACTTAGCAGAACATAAAGACAACTAATCCTAATTCGGAGATTGATGATGCGTATTTTTTTATTCAGTTTGATGTTATCCATGTGCAGTTGGTCTGCACAAGCGGCGTTGAGTATTTTGGTTGAGACGCGTGATGGAATTTTGTACATTGACAAAGAAGCTGCTGAAAAAAACGGAAATATACTGCGTGTTATGAGTACACAAGATTTCCATAAACCTCAAACATTGAATGGTCATGATTATCTAAGCGCCAAAGCTTGGTATGACATCGATTGTGATGGAAAGAAAATTCGCCAGGTTAGCTTAGAGATTTTTCCTGAAAACATGGCTATGGGCCCCACTTTGCATAAAGAGGCGGAAGCTCAGGCCTGGCTTGCTTCAGATCAGAGCCGAAGGCACGAGGCTATCTGGAAAGGGATTTGCTCTCAACGCTGATCAAAATCAAATTGAGCGGTAGTTTGTGCTTTATTCAATCGATCAGACGTAAGGCTTATGTGTTCTGCTGAGTGGGTGTGTGAGTTCCGTCGATAGTCGCCTCATTGGGCGGTATTCAGTCAAAATAAACTTAATAAAAATCGTGAACTACCTGATCGATGAAGCTATCAATTAAACACATGCTCTGAACGCAGGTCCGCGAGCGATTGGCCATGCCGATCAGCAAGCAGCCTGTGGACCAACCACCAGTAATTGATAAGAGGAAAATCATGAAAACCTGCCTGATCCTTATGGCGTTCCTGTCGCTTGCGGCTTGCAGCCATTTACCCGCAAATACGTCCGCACAATCCAGTGCGGTTGTGCATCCAGACGTCTTTCATTCCTACATTGATTGATGTTTTTAAACTAAGTACCCGACCACCGGTTGACGCGCTTGCGCGTTTGTCCGGTTGGTCATCGGTTATTTGGCTAGTCAAATTTACAGAATGCAAAAGTTCCTCTGCTGAAAAGTTCTTCAGGTAAAATCTGAACGGTCGTGCTTAAAAAGACTGAACGGAGACTGCATGGATCTGAACTACGCGCCAGATGATCTGGCCTTTCGCGACACGGTACGCACGTGGATAGCAGCGAAGCTTCCCAAAGACTTGCAGCATAAGGTCTTGAATCACAAACGCTTACAGCGCGAGGACTATGCGCGCTGGCACAAGATTGTGTACCAGCAGGGTTGGGTTGCACCCGCCTGGCCGGTGGAGTATGGCGGCACGGGCTGGACCAAGGTTCAACAGCATATTTGGGAAGAAGAATGCGCGCGCGCTGGATCGCCGCCGATTCTTGCTTTTGGTGTGAATATGGTGGGGCCGGTGATCATTGCCTTCGGTAACGAAACGCAGAAGAAACACTATCTGCCGCGTATTCTTGCGTGCGACGATTGGTGGTGCCAAGGGTATTCTGAGCCTGGCTCGGGGTCAGATCTCGCCTCGCTAAAAACACGCGCAGAAAACAAAGGCGATCACTACATCGTCAATGGCCAAAAAACCTGGACCACATTGGCTCAGTACGCCGACATGATGTTTTGTTTGGTCAGAACCGATACCGGCGTGCGTAAGCAAGAAGGTATTTCGTTTCTGCTGATCGACATGAAGACGCCGGGTATCACTGTGCGTCCTATCATTACGCTCGATGAAGATCATGAAGTGAATGAAGTCTTCTTCGACAATGTGCGTGTACCCGCACAAAATCTCGTTGGTGAAGAAAATCGCGGCTGGACCTACGCGAAATATTTACTGGGCCATGAACGCACAAACATCGCTGCGGTGGGACGCTCTAAGCGTGAGCTGATGTTCATTAAGCGACTCGCAACCCGCATGCAAAAAAACGGACAGCCACTACTTCACGACCCTGTATACGCCCACAAAGTGGCAGCACTCGAGATGGACTTAATGGCCTTAGAAGTGACGGTGCTGCGTGTGATTTACCAAGAAGCCAAACAACGCGCACCGGGCCCTGAAGCCTCAATGCTAAAAATCAAAGGCACCGAGATACAGCAACGCCTGACTGAGCTGATGGTTGAGGCAGCCGGTCCTATGAGTCTGCCGTTTGATCCAACCTATCTGGAATGTGAATCTGAACACAGCATGGCGCAGGATGACGATGCCGCCCCACTGATGCCGTATTACTTTAATTATCGTAAGACGACTATCTACGGTGGTTCAAATGAAATTCAGCGCAATATTATTACCCAGATGATTCTGGGTTTATAGAGCGACTATTCAAGGAGATAACTATGGACTTTGATTTGTCGCCTGAGCAGCAGCAGCTTTCCGATGCGATTACCCGCTGGGCTGAAAAAGATTACGGCTTTGAGACTCGTAAAAAAATTATTCACTCAGAGAGTGGCCATTCTGATGCGGCGTGGAATGCACTCGCCGAATTAGGTGTCCTGGCTTTGCCTGTGCCCGCTGACTATGATGGATTTGATGGTACAGCGGTTGATCAGATGGTGGTCATGCAGGCACTCGGTCGTGCGTTAATTGTTGAACCTGTGTTTGCTACTTTACTAGGTGTGGAGTTTTTAAAACTCGCAACCGGACATGGTGCATTACTAGCTAAAGTAGCCAGTGGAGAAATAAAGCTCGCGTGCGCGTTAAGCGAGCGCCAGTCACGTCATGAGTTGCACAACATTAGTTTGAGCGCTACCCGACAAGGCGATGGTTGGCTGTTGGATGGCGAAAAGGTGAATGTGCTGCACGCAGGCCAAGCCGATTATTTGATTGTTTCAGCGCGTAGTCGTGGTGATGCACGAGACACCAATGGAATTTCTTTATTTGTGGTGCCCGTGGATAGTGCTGGTGTGACGTTGCATGAGAGTCGCAATAACGATGGCATGCGTAGTGCGACTGTTCAATGTAAACAGGTACATGTACCAGCCACAGCGCTGTTGGGTAAGGAAGCAGAGGGCTGGGATATGCTGGATGCAGCAGCAGATCATGGTGTGAGCTTGTTGTGTTCTGAAGCTCTGGGTGTGATGGAAGCCTTGCAGGCAGCGACCCTGGAGTACATTCGCACACGTCAACAATTCGGTGTGCCGATTGGTAAATTTCAAGTGCTACAGCATCGCATGGCTGATATGTTCATGCAGCTGGAACAAGCGCGTTCTATGACAATGCTCGCTGCAGTGAAAGTCGCTTCAACGGATGCAGCTGAACGTCGTCGCGTGGTATCAGCGGCGAAAGCGAGGGTCGGCGAGGCGATGAAATTCATTGGCCAGCAAGCGGTTCAGCTGCATGGTGGCATGGGCGTGACGAATGAAATGCCCGCTTCGCATTATTTCAAAAGACTCTCAACGATTGAACTGACCTTGGGTGATACCGATCATCATCTGGCGCGATTTATTGCTCAAGCTGGCTTTGCCAGTGTGGCTTGATTTTTCAGGAAATTTTTATGCGCAAATTTGCCACCGTAGCTGATTTACAAGCCGACGTAGGAAAGGAAATTGCTGTTTCCGACTGGATGATGATCTCGCAAGAGCGAGTCAATCAATTCGCCGAAGCGACTGATGATCCGCAATGGATACATGTGGATGTAGAGCGTGCAAAACGCGAATCACCTTTTGGTGGCACGATCGCCCATGGCTACATGACACTGTCACTGATTCCTGCCTTGTTTGAAGCAGTAGTTGATCTACCACCAGGAAAAATGAGTATTAACTATGGCTTAAATAAAGTTCGCTTTCCATCACCCATGCTTGTGGGAGGACGATTGCGCGGACGGTTTAAACTATTAGCTGTCGAGCCTATGGATGGCTGCGTACAGAGTATTTGGCAAATGACGATAGAGCGCGAAGGATCTGACAAGCCTGTGTGCGTTGCTGAGTCAGTACTCAGAAAATATTTCTAAGCTAAGTACAAACATCAAAAGCGTTGAAACTATCAACGCTTTTGATATTGAGTCGCGCCAAACATCATTTCTCTAGCTTTATCATCCACCAGTGGTTTGCGCAGATGCGTAAGCACTTCAACGCCGCGTTGAACAGCTGGGCGCGCAGCAATCTCATCATGCCAGCGCTTGGCGTGAGGATATTCATCCCAATCGATACCTTGATTTTTCCATGATCGTGTCCATGGAAAGCACGCGATGTCGGCGATGGTATAGTCATCTCCAGCGATATAGGCATGATTGGCAAGCTGCCTATCCATGACGCCATACAGTCGTTTGGCTTCGTTGGTGTAGCGATTCACAGCGTAGTCAATTTTTTCTGGCGCGTAGATACGAAAATGATGCGCCTGACCGAGCATAGGACCCAATCCCCCCATCTGAAACATGAGCCACTGTAAAACAGTGAATTTTTCTCTATCGGTTTTACCTAAAAATTTATCTACTTTGCTAGCGAGATAAATCAGTATGGCTCCCGATTCAAATACAGAAAATGGTTTGCCATCGGGGCCATGCGGATCAACGATGGCTGGGATTTTATTGTTGGGAGAGATCGCCAAAAATTCAGGTTTGAATTGATCGCCTTCACCAATATCGATGTTGTGCGCTCGATAAGCCAGCCCGCATTCTTCAAGCAGGATATGCACTTTGTGACCATTCGGAGTGGCCATGGAGTAGACGTCGATCATCGTAAGATTCTCCAATAAAGAAGCGCCGGGATATCCCGGCGCTTAGTTAGTCAAATAATAGACTCAAAAGACACAGTAAAAAATTCACTCAAACAAACGCATCCAATTACGAGCGCGTTACTGGAAGGTCGAGTGTCTCACCAGGTAGGCTGGCATACTTCGACAATTCAATTTTAGCGATAGCATTACGATGCACTTCATCCGGACCGTCAGCAATACGTAGGGTACGGTTGTGCGCCCATAATTGAGCTACAGCGAAATCGTCCGACACACCGCCACCGCCATGCGCCTGGATCGACCAGTCGATGATTTGTTGCGCCATGACGGGTGCGAGAACTTTAATCATAGCGATTTCGCTCTTCGCGACTTTATTACCAACCGTATCCATCATGTAGGCTGCTTTAAGCACTAATAAGCGAGCACTATCAATCATGATGCGTGACTCAGCGATACGCTCACGCCAGACACCTTGCTCAGACACTTTTTTACCAAAAGCGACACGCGAATCGATGCGTTTGCACATCAGCTCAAGTGCTCGTTCTGCAGTACCGATGGCGCGCATGCAGTGGTGAATACGGCCAGGGCCAAGGCGACCTTGAGCAATTTCAAAACCACGGCCTTCACCCAACAATATATTTGACGCTGGAACACGCACATTCTCAAATTTAACTTCGCAATGACCGTGTGGCGCATCATCGTAACCAAACACAGACAACGGACGAACAACGGTGACGCCTTGGGTATCAGCAGGCACCAAGATCATCGATTGTTGCGAGTGACGTGGTGCATCGCCATCTGTTTTACCCATCAAGATATAAATCTTGCAGCGTGGATCGCCCGCGCCTGAGGTCCACCATTTCGTGCCGTTGATAATGTATTCATTACCAGAACGCTCAATGCGGGTAGCGATGTTGGTGGCATCGGAGGAAGCGACATCCGGTTCTGTCATCGCGAATGCTGAACGAATTTCACCGCGAAGCAAAGGCTCCAGCCATTGTTTTTTATGCTCTTCTGAACCATAGCGCTCGATGGTTTCCATGTTGCCGGTATCGGGTGCGGAGCAATTGAAAACTTCAGGTGCCCAGGTAATACGGCCCATGATTTCGCACAGAGGTGCGTAATCGAGATTCGATAAACCTTCGGGTGCACGATGCGATTTTGGTAGGAACAAATTCCATAAGCCACGTTCGCGAGCAATCGGTTTCAGTTCTTCCACAATCTTGGTGGGGATCCAGCGATTACCTTTCTCACGGCCATTGCGATCGACTTCGTCTTTGTACGTGCGCTCATTCGGATAAATAAATTCATCCATAAACTGGTTCAGTTTTTCGCGCAGCTCCATGCAACGTGGGGAGTATTCGAAATCCATAAGGTGTCCTCGATTGTTATTGTGGGTGAATTATGAGTGCTTAAAGGCTTTTTTGTCCTGAAGCGAACTGCCAACCCATGATTGCCATAGGTTTGGCGGCTTGACCGCTTTTGAGTGCTTGCTCGCTACTGGCCGTGCCATCCTGGTAGCGCTTCATGATGCCTTGCAAAATACCTGCCATGCGGAACATGTTGTAAGCCAGGTAAAAACGGAAATCATCTTTGTTGATGCTAATACCAGTGCGCTCGCTGTAACGTGCGATGTAATCATCTCTACTCGGAATGCCGAGTGCTTTCAGATCGAGGCCACCAATACCGCGGAATAAATCAGGGTCGACATGCCAACTCATGCAGTGATAAGAAAAATCGGCGAGTGGATGTCCCAGTGTGGATAATTCCCAATCAAGCACAGCAAGAATGCGCGGCTCGGTAGGATGAAAAATCATATTGTCGAGACGATAGTCGCCGTGAACAATCGTCGTGATCTCACCGGTAGGAATATTTTTTGGTAGCCACTCGATCAAGTGCTCCATCTCAGGGATGTGTTCGGTCTCAGCGGCTTTGTATTGATGTATCCAGCGATCGATTTGGCGGCCAAAATAATTGCCGGGTTTGCCATAACTTTCCAGATCAAGTTTTTTGTAATCCAAGCTATGCAGCTGAGCTATAACGCGATTCATCTCGTCGTAGTGTGCTGCACGTTGTTCATTACTCATGCCAGGCAATGATTGATCCCAGAGCACGCGACCATCAACGCATTCCATGATGTAGAAGGCGCGACCTATTACTGATTCGTCTTCGCACAATGCATATTGTTTGGGGGCAGGGAAGCCAGCTTTTGAAAGCGCATCCATGACACGGTATTCGCGATTAATCGCATGTGCGGAAGGCAGCAACTTGGCCGCAGGTGCTGGCTTGGTGCGCAGCACATAATGCTGACTGCCCGAGGTAAGTCTGAAGGTTGGATTCGATTGTCCACCTTTGAATTGTTCGATACTGGGATTACCCCTAAAATTATCGACATGCTCACTCATGTACGCTGACAAAGCGTCTAAGTCGACTTTCAATCGTTCGGCGACGGGCTTAGTGCCCATGAATTCTTCGTACATTACTTCTATCCTCGCTACTTTTATTATGGGGTTTAGTTTACTGGGCCAAGCTTACAAGCCACGTACTTTCTTGTATTGCTCAAACAGGGCTTCCATGGTGGTTCCGCGCGATTCGTGTTGAAGCTCGGAAGGTGGTGAATAATTCATCAATCGCACCACCCAGTCCATCCGCGATTCACCCACATCGAGAGCATTAATGCAGCCGGCTGTTTGGGCTAGATTTCCTAGAAACAGTCGTTGCCCTGTCAGAGCATACGACAAGATGGCGCGGTTCACGCCACCATGCAGCACCATCAATACCGTATCCCACTCAGAATCAGAGCGTAATGTATCGACTTGCGGATGCACTCGATCCATTAGCTCGCCGATAGTTTCACCACCAAGAAATTGTTGATGCTCGAGAGCCACGCCTTCAAAGGCACCGGTAAAAGCTTCGCGTAATTTTTCATCAGGAATCGCAGATAATTTGCCACCGCGAATTTCTACTAATTCGGGCCATTCTTCAAAGTCAATCTGTTGACCTGTCTCTGCCATTACTCGCGTGGCAGTTTCCAATGTGCGGGGCAGACCGGAGACAATCACCTTATCAAACTGTATGCCGACCTTTGCAAATACCTTGCCTGCTGCGGTGGCTTGTGCGCGTCCTTGTTCATTCAGCGGAACGGTCTCTGGCAAAAATGGTTTACCGTTGGTGTCAAAGTACGTCACGCTGCCATGCCGCATTAAAAAAACGCGACGTCGTTTAGTGAAACTCATGTGTAATTCGGCTTTCTTTTTTCTAGGAATGCAGTCATGCCTTCGAGTGCATCACGATGATGCAAGCACTCGACAAAAGCATGTTGTTCAGATTTAAGCTGCTCTGGCAAAGTAGCAGTTGATGCCTCTCGTACCAGCGATTTAATCGAGCTAATGGAGTGGGGTGATTGTCGTGCCAGTTCATCACTCCAATCGAGCGCGGCATTCAATGCCTGACCATCACTCACCACGCGGTTAATGATGCCGTGTTGATGTAATCGTGCCGCGGGTAGTGGCTTACCTTCCATCAAAATTTCTGTCACGAGTTGGGGTGGTAGCGATTGCGATAAGGACCAACTCATTCCGCCATCCGGTGAGAGTCCAACCTTCACATAAGCCGCGATAAATTGCGCTGAGTGCGCCGCCACGATCAAATCACATGCCAGCACGAGCGAAAAACCAGCGCCAGCTGCAGGGCCTTCAACTGCAGCAATCACCGGTTTCGGACAATCGCGCAGAGCTTCTACCCATGCGTGTAATTTACCCACCGAATCGGCAGCGACAGAGCGGTCTTTGTTGCGATTTTCGAGCAGACGATTGAGGTTGCCTCCGGCGCAGAACATATCCCCTGCGCCGGTCAGTATGACCGCGCGTATGTCGGGGTCGCGCTCAGCGGTTTCAAGCGCTTCAATACCCGCGGCATACATATCGGGATGCAGCGCATTGCGCGCACCAGGATTGGAGAGCGTTAGGATTAGCGTGGCCTCACGACGTGTGGCAAGTAATTCAGCAGACATGAGGAGTTTTAGATGGCTAGGGGACGGTCGTATCGGCCGGATTACGTGAGTTGAGAGGTGGTAGACTTCATATCAAACATTGTACCTGTTACGACCCATTTTATTTGGTTTGCTCAGGTGCCCCTAACCCAGCTCAGAAGGATACAGAATGCTAACTTTATGCGGTTTTTCGGCGAGTAATTACTACAATAAAGTGAAGTTGGCTTTACTAGAAAAAGGCGTGCCTTTTGAAGAAAAGCAGGTCTGGACAGATCGATCGCCTGCGCTATTAGAAAAATCTCCGTTGGGTAAAGTGCCTTTCTTTGAGATAGACGGTAAGGTGTTATTCGAATCGCAAGTGATGCTCGATTATGTTGAGTCTGCCTATCCTCAAAAGCCTTTGATTCCAGCTGATCCGTATGAAGCAGCGCGCATACGGCAATTGATTCAATTCATGGAATTGCACCTTGAATTAGTCGCGCGTGAATTGTATTTTGAAGCGTTTTTCGGAGGGAAAATCGCTGATGATGTGAAAATTCGCGTGCAAAAACAATTGAAGCGAAATATCGCCGCCTTTGGTCAGATAGCGAGTTTTTCACCGTATATTGCGGGCAGTGAATTTACCATGGCTGATTGTGCTGCAACGGTGCACTTGCCCTTAATTGGCATGGCAACTAAAGCGATTTATGGCGAAGATATGATGGCGGCCTATCCAGTACGCGACTACATGAAACTTGTTGGTGAACGTCCGACAGTAAAAAAAGTTACGGAAGATCGCAAGGCGAATGCGGCTGAATTAGCTGAACGAATTAAGAGCAGAAGCTGATCTTTATTCTCTCTGTAATCGATAAAAAAACGACATCACTTTTAAGCATGTTGATGTCGTTTTTATTTTCTTAAGTCTAGCTTCGGTACATATGAAGCAAGCCACGATTCGGGCGAAAAAATCCTGAATAATTGCGATCGTATTGTTTTCCGGGCTAATTTCAGCAGGGCTTTATCTTTGGTGATCAACGTATCGGCTTGGCTGGCATAGGCCAGTTCAAGAAATTTTTGGTCATCGCGATCTTTGCACAGTGGTAGCTTAATGGCACTGTTTTCTGAGGTGGACGCAGGCAAATCGATCAAGCGGATGAACTGATCAAATTCTTGCAGAATCGCAGCTTGAGATTGCGTAGATAACTGCATTTTTTCGTAGGCTAGCACTAGCGTGAATTCCATGCGACAGCTCGCGCTAGTGACGGCCTCCATTTCGCCACTCTTAAGCCCATCCATCAGTGCCTGCCAGCGCGGATCACGAAACATAAACAAGTCGAGGCAGACATTAGTGTCGATGACTATGCGCTGTAGAGCGGTTTGCGTAGCTTTGGGTATCATGCGTGAAGTTTTATGACGAATTAGGAAATTGCCCATGCTGATGGTACTTTCGCCGGCAAAGACGCTGGATTATGAATCGCCCTTGACGACTGAAGCACACAGCCTGCCGGATTTTATCCCGCGTTCGGCTGAGCTAATCAATACTCTGCGCGAGCTGTCGCCGGATAAGTTGGGCACGCTGATGAAAATTTCTGATCAGCTAGCGCATTTAAATGTTGATCGTTACGCTAGTTGGTCAAAGAAATTTAATTTCAAAAATTCTCGACAGGCGCTGCTCGCTTTCAATGGTGATGTGTATGAAGGTTTAGATGCACCCACCTTGAATGAAAAACAACTAAGCTGGGCGCAAGATCATTTGCGCATACTCTCTGGCCTTTATGGCGTATTGCGGCCGTTGGATTTGATGCAGCCGTATCGACTGGAAATGGGTACGCGCTTGCAGAACGCGCATGGCAAAGATCTGTATGCATTTTGGGGTGATGAAGTGACAGACTCTTTGAATGAGTCCTTGGCGGCAGTTAAATCCTCTGCCTTGATCAACCTCGCATCAGAGGAATACTTTAAATCAGTTAAGCCTAAAAATTTAGCCGTGCCTGTAATTACTCCGGTGTTCGAAGATTGGAAAGGCGGCAACTACAAGATCATCTCGTTTTATGCCAAGCGTGCACGGGGTTTAATGGCGCGCTATGCGATTGAAAAGAAAATTACTAAGCCTGATCAACTACGATTGTTTGATACAGAAGGTTATGCTTACGAGCCGAAAAGCTCGACTGAGACAAGTTGGGTGTTTCGACGCAAAGTATCGGATTAATGCGGCACTAATAAAATGGCAAGAACAACAGAGCAATTAGGGGCCACTAATGAATTACGGGCCTCAGAAGGCCCGTAATTCAATTTAATTACCCCAGAATTTCCACCAAGATTTTTCAGCATCAGGATTAATCTGCGCGGCTGAGTTGGTTTTGTAGTTCAACTCGAATACGCGCTCAGCATCATCTCGCAAATCCTTCATGCCCAGCGCATCATAGGCGCGGATTTGGATTCGCAACGCATTCCGCACGGAAGGCGATGCAGGATAGTCGCGAATCACGTTTTGCGCGCGGTTGATCGCAGCCACAAAGGCTGAGCGGCGTAAATAATAATCTGCGACGTGAACTTCATACTGCGCCATGGCCTCTACTAGGTAGCGCAAACGATCACGTGCATCATCAGCGTATTTGCTGTCTGGGAAGCGATCGGCTAACTGCTTGAAGGCATCAAAAGCGTTGCGCGCTGCTTTAGGATCGCGTTCAGTGGGATCCTGGCTGCTGATGAAATCAAACAAGCCTTTTTTATCGTTGAAGTTTGCTAGGCCACGCAGGTAATACATGTAGTCGACGTTAGGGTGATTCGGATGCAAGCGAATAAAACGGTCAACCGCAGCTAAACATTGTGCTTGATCGTTTTGGCGGAAATAGGAATACGCAATTTCCATTTGCGCTTGCTGCGCGTATTTACCGAAAGGGTAGCGTGATTCAAGTTTTTCTAAATACTTGATAGCGCGTTCGTAGTTACCGCTTTTGATTTCGTCTTTGGCCTCAGCGTATAATTTCTCAGGCGACCATCCTTTGGTCTCATCCGCTTTTTCTCCCAGCGAGCCGCAGCCGGAAAACATGAGTGCAAGCGCCATCAAGGCAAGAGTCAGAATTTTTTTTAACATGGGATGGGGCGAATTCACTTCATCAAATTAGTGCGGCGATTATAGCCGATGGACATCTTTGTGAAACCACCCCGCCAGTCAGCTCCCGAATTAACGATGGACAATGAGGTCATTGATGATGCCGACGATTTTGAGGTTGCCTCGACCGGACTTGAGCCCTTTAGCCTGCAGTTGGACGATATTTATCAGGGCGAACGGCTAGATAAGGTGCTCGCCACGCTGTTGCCACAGTTTTCCCGCGCCCGTTTGCAACAATGGATAGAAGAAGGTTGGGTGCTGGTTGACGGCAAACCGGCCAAAATTCGCACCACAGTGCTGGGCGGTGAGAACATCAGCGTAGAGCCACAAGCAGCTGATCATGATCAGGCATTTGTTGCAGAGCCACTGGACCTAAGGATTGTGCATGAGGACGATGCACTGATCATCGTCAACAAACCGGCTGGCCTGGTGGTTCATCCGGCCGCGGGGAATTGGTCGGGCACGCTATTGAATGGTCTTTTGCATCATTCGCCGCAGCTAATGGGGGTGCCGCGGGCGGGTATCGTGCATCGCCTGGATAAAGACACGAGCGGCTTGTTGGTGATTGCCAAGACGCTCAAGGCGCAAACCGATTTGGTTCGGCAGCTGCAGCAGCGCACCGTTAGTCGCCAGTATCTGGCGCTAGTTTGGGGGCAGCCAGTATCTAGTGGCCGAATCGAAGCCGCTATTGGACGTCATCCGCGTGAGCGCACACGCATGGCGATCAGTAAATCACCACAAGCCAAATTGGCGATTACGCATTACCAAAAAGTAGTCAGTGGTCAGCTAGACGGCCGCACAGTGACGCTGCTGCGCTGTCAGCTTGAGACTGGGCGCACGCATCAAATCCGTGTCCATTTGCAATCGCTGGGTTTTCCGATTGTTGGCGATGCTGTGTATGGCAAGGCGCATCTAGTTTCTGTTTTTCCGCGACAAGCGTTGCATGCTGAGCGACTGGGCTTGGTCCACCCGATCAGCGGTACTCACACTGAATGGCATGCCGCTTTGCCAGCCGATATGGCTGATTTGCTGCAGCAAGCGGGCATGGCGGTTTGACCGCATCCAACAGACCCCGTATCACCAGACCTCAGCTTTACTATGCGTACTCTAGACATTCATTGGCCTGATTTACCTAAGGGCGTGGGCGTGCTTTCCACCCTTAGGTCTGGCGGTGTCAGCACGGGTGCTTATTCCGATGCGCAAGGCGAGGGCGGGCTAAATCTGGGCACGCATGTGGGCGATGCTCCAGAAGCCGTGGCTGAAAACCGTGCATTGCTGCGCAGCCTTTTACCTGCTAATCCGATCTGGCTGGAGCAAGTGCATGGAACTGAGGTGGTGAGTGCTCAAAGCCTGTCGGCCAGTGGAATTACTCCGCGTGCTGATGCGATTCTGGCTACATCAGCAGGGGCGGTATGCACCATCATGACCGCCGATTGCATGCCCGTGCTCCTGGCGGATAAACGCGGAAAATTGGTGGGCGCGGCACACGCTGGGTGGCGTGGTCTGGCCAATGGGGTGCTGCAAAACACGGTAATTCAGTTACGCGAGGCTGGGGCCGATGAGATTGTGGCTTGGTTGGGGCCTGGGATAGGACCTGAACATTTTGAAGTTGGCGACGATGTGCTGGATGCCTTTTCACACTTGGCCCAAGCAGCTCAGCCAGCCTTTGTCCCAATACCTGACAAGTCCGGCAAGTATTTGGCTAATTTACCGGCTCTCGCGCGGTTAGTCCTGGCTAGTGTGGGTGTTGTGCAGGTAGCGGGCGGTGATCGTTGTACCGTCAGCGAAGCTTCGGAGTTTTATTCCTTTCGTCGCGATCGCGTGACGGGGCGGATGGCGACGATGATTTGGATCAAGTAGCTCAGTGAGCTTGCGGCGTATCGTTCTGCTCGGCTTGTTGTCGCTCTTGCATTGCTTGTAGTTGTTTTTGCTGGCGACGTCGTTTACGGGTGCCCGTGCCCGCGAGATAAACAATGATCGACACCGGCAACACGCCATAAAAGAAAAAAGTCATAATGGCTGCTATCACTGATTCCTCAGTGATAGCCATCATCAGAACCACATAAATCCATCCAACTGCAGCGATATGCATGTGTCTAGTTCCCTAACAAAGGATAACTGGCAGCATACGTGAAATCCTAAGAACGAGTGACGGGGAAGATTGCATGAGTAAATCCGAAAGCAAAGCGCAGCCTAAACCTCAGACAGCTTATGACGCTCAGGCCTGGTTGGCGCAGATGTCTGACCCCAAAGGTTGGCAATCGATGATGAATTTGATGCAGTCTGGCATGCCAGGAATGTCGGGAATGTCTGGACACAGCGAGACGCAAAACGTGATGGCGTTGGTGCCTCAGGAAAAGCTGATGCAGATGCAACAAGACTACACGGAAAAATTTTCTGCTTTGTGGTCAGGCTTACTGGAATCGAAAACTTCTGAAATTAGTGATCGACGTTTTTCTGCGCCTGCATGGCACGCCAATCCTTTGTATGCATTTAATGCAGCCACGTATTTACTGAATGCCCAATTTTTAAATGCCTTGGCTGAGTCAATCGAGGTGGATGAACAGACCAAGAAAAAAATACGCTTCGCGACTCAGCAAACCGTTGATGCGATGTCACCCGCGAATTTTCTCGCAACCAATCCCGAGGCACAGCAATTACTGATTGATTCAAAAGGTGAAAGTCTGCAGCGCGGCATCATGCAAATGCTCACCGATATGCGCAAAGGCCAAATATCGCAGACCGATGAAACGGCCTTTGAAGTGGGACGTAATGTCGCTGCTAGTGAGGGATCGGTTGTTTTTGAAAACGACGTCATTCAGCTGCTGCAATATCGGCCGCTCACCAAGCAGGTGTATCAACGCCCTTTAGTGATTGTGCCACCCTGTATCAACAAGTTTTACATCCTCGATCTGCAGCCAGAAAATTCCTTGATCCGTTATGCCGTTGAACAGGGACACACCGTATTTGTCGTTTCATGGGTCAATCCTGATCAGAGCTTGGGTCATTTGGGTTGGGATGACTATGTAGAAAAAGGTGTGATCAATGCGCTTGAAGTTGCCCAACAAATTAGCGGTGAAAAGCAGGTGAATGCCTTGGGCTTTTGTGTTGGCGGCACGTTGTTAGCCAGTGCACTTGCGGTGATGGCTGCACGCGGCAAAAAACCGGTTTCTAGTTTGACGCTGTTAACGAGTATGTTGGATTTCACTGATGTGGGTTCTATCGATGTGTATGTCGATGAAGCTCAAGTTGCGCAGCGAGAGCAAGCTATAGGCAAGGGTGGTCTGATGCCCGGCCGTGATTTTGCGACGGCGTTTTCTAGTCTTCGATCCAATGATCTGGTCTGGAATTATGTGGAAGCGAATTACCTCAAAGGTGAAGCGCCGCCGGCGTTTGATCTGCTGTATTGGAATTCTGATAGCACCAATTTGCCCGGCCCGATGTTTTGCTACTACTTGCGCAATATGTATCTGGAAAATAATTTGAAAGTTCCGGGGAAGTTATCTGTAGCAGGTGATCCGATTGATCTTGGCAAGGTGCAGGTAGCTAGTTTTATTTACGCCTCGCGCGAAGACCATATCGTGCCCTGGCACAGTGCCTATTCAAGCACCAATTTGATCAATGCGGGTAAGCGTAAAAATAATCGATTTGTTTTGGGGGCTTCCGGCCACATTGCCGGCGTGATTAATCCCCCCGCGAAAAAGAAACGCAGCTACTGGAGTAATGACCAATTACCTGAAACAGCGAGCGCCTGGATGGAGGGTGCGACCGAGCATCCGGGTAGTTGGTGGGGTGAGTGGGCTGATTTTTTAGCCAGTCATGCCGGGGAACAGATAGCC
The DNA here is from genome assembly GCA_021737945.1 of Polynucleobacter sp. Lineage (GTDB taxonomy): Bacteria > Pseudomonadota > Gammaproteobacteria > Burkholderiales > Burkholderiaceae_D > Pernthalerella. Next base: position 20,490 of record JAIPCX010000010.1, on the reverse strand, counting down.
GCGCCGCGCAAGCTGGGCAACAAAGTTCACCCACCGATTGAACCGGCACCGGGTCGTTATGTAAAAGCTAAGGCCTGACGTATGTTTTTTGAGGTCTGATTTATCGACATGCTGCGGCGCCCTCTGACCTGATAGTATTTTGAAATCCAAACGGCTCCTGCGCCGCAATAAATGCCCGTTTACCCCGTCCATGCTTTCCCAAGGTCTTGTTTTGGTGCACTATAGCGGACGGAGAATCGAACTAAAGTTCGAAATTTGATCATAATGTCGCTGGTTTTCATTGCGACGCAAAATAACTGGATTAGCCCATGAGTAGCTCAAAAAAGGCAGCGGAACGCCTGATAAAGAAATACCCTAATCGCCGTTTGTATGACACCCAGACGAGCTCCTACATCACGCTTGCTGATGTGAAGCAGCTGGTTTTGGCAAATGAACAATTTGTGGTGATCGATGCTAAATCGGAAGACGATCTGACGCGCAGTATTTTGTTGCAGATTATTTTGGAAGAAGAAGCGAACGGTCAACCGATGTTTTCTAGTTCATCGCTGTCTCAGATCATTCGCTATTACGGCCATTCTATGCAGGGCATGATGGGCTCCTACCTCGAAAAAAATATTCAAGTGTTTATCGACATCCAAAACAAGATGGCGGAAAACTCCCGTGGTGTGATCGATGAAAAATCCTTCAGCCCAGAAATGTGGACGCAGTTCATGAGCGTTCAAGCTCCGATGATGCAAGGGATGATGAGCAACTACATTGAACAGAGTAAGAGCTTGTTTATGCAGATGCAGGATCAGATGCAAAGTCAGGCGAAAAATGTTTTTGGTGTTTTCCCCTTCCCAGGCGTGCCTACCGCTGGTGGTACCGACACAAAATAAGTCATTTGAATGATGCAGAGCCGGACTGAGATTTTACTCAGCCCGGCTTTTATTTTTAAGGCAGCACAGTTCGGTAAAGTGACAAAGCGGTAAAGGTTACAATGCTGGGTCACGCTACTTCTTATCAGCGATTTTTCTCTCACCTTCCTCATGTCAGCTACTCCACCTAAAGTTGGTTTCGTCTCGCTTGGATGTCCCAAGGCCTTAGTCGATTCTGAGCAAATTCTGACTCAGCTGCGCGCCGAGGGCTATGAAACGGCTAAGTCCTATGACGGCGCTGATCTGGTGATCGTTAATACCTGCGGTTTTATTGATTCAGCCGTTCAGGAATCGCTCGATGCGATTGGCGAAGCGTTGAATGAAAATGGCAAGGTCATCGTCACCGGTTGCCTAGGTAGTAAAAAAGATGCGGCGGGTGAAGATATTGTGCAAAAAGTTCATCCTAAAGTCTTGGCCGTAACCGGCCCGCATGCCTTGGGTGAGGTAATGAATGCCGTGCACCTGCACTTGCCCAAGCCGCACGAACCTTTTCTAGATTTGTTACCACCGCAGGGCGTCAAGCTCACCCCCAAGCATTACGCCTATCTAAAAATTTCTGAAGGCTGCAATCATCGCTGCAGCTTTTGCATTATTCCTTCTATGCGCGGTGATCTGGTGTCGCGACCGATTGCCGATGTCATGCTTGAAGCAGAAAATTTATTTACATCCGGCGTTAAAGAATTGCTAGTGATTTCGCAAGACACCAGTGCGTATGGCGTCGATATCAAGTTCCGCACTGGTTTTTGGAATGGCAAACCGGTGCGGACTCACATGACCGAGCTTGTGGCTTCATTAGGTGAGCTGGCAAAAAACTACGATGCCTGGGTCAGGCTGCATTATGTGTATCCCTATCCGCATGTCGACGACATCATTCCACTGATGAATGGTGGTCATGTTTTACCTTATCTTGATGTGCCGCTTCAGCATTCGCATCCCGATGTTTTGAAACGTATGAAGCGTCCGGCGAATGGTGAAAAAAATATCGAGCGCATTCAGGCGTGGCGAAAAATCTGCCCAGATATAACGATACGTTCGACCTTTATCGCAGGTTTCCCAGGTGAGACTGAAGAAGAATTTCAGCATCTGCTAGCTTTTTTACAAGAAGCACAAATCGATAGGCTGGGATGTTTTGCTTACTCACCTGTCGAAGGCGCTGCAGCGAATGCACTCGCAGCCGCCATACCGGATGATTTACGTGAAGAACGTCGCGGCCGTGTGATGCAGTTACAGGAAAAAATTTCGCGCGACCGTCTGCAAGCCAAAATCGGTAAAACTCAGCGCGTTTTAATTGATTCAGTCGATCGCAATGGTGCGGTTGCGCGCTCCTCTGCTGATGCTCCTGAAATCGATGGCGTGGTGTACGTAAAACGGCCTTACGATCCTGCGCGCCAACTCAAGGTGGGTGAATTCGTTGATGTCACCGTCACCGCGGCTGATGCTCATGATCTGTGGGGCAGCGTTGATTGAGGCTATTGTTTTTCTGTGAGCACCATGGATAAAAAACATCTGCAGACATTGCTAACCACCACGGACTATCGTCCACCGGAAGGCTTTAGCGCTTTCCCCACCGCGATTCATCACGCATCGACGGTTATTTTCAAAGACGTTGCTGCACTTCGTGCGCGCAACTGGCAAGATAAAAATGCCTACACCTATGGTCTGCATGGCACGCCTACTACCTTTACGCTAGAAGCACGACTCGCCGAGATTGAAGGCGGTACACACTGCTTACTTGCACCCAGTGGGCTTGCAGCGATTGCGATGATTGATCTCGCGCTGCTCAGCACAGGTGATGAGGTGCTGATGCCAGATAATGTCTACAACCCAAATCGCGAATTAGGTAACTGGTTAAGCGAATCCTTTGGCATCACCGCGCGCTATTACGATCCTATGATAGCTGAAGGTATTGCCGAGCTGATCAATACGAAAACACGTTTGATTTGGACGGAAGCGCCGGGATCGGTTTCGATGGAAGTGCCGGATATACCGGCGATTTGTCGTGTAGCTAAAGAAAAAAATGTACGTGTGGCGCTGGATAACACGTGGTCAGCGGGTCTGGCATTTCGTGCCTTTGATCATGGTGTGGATATTGTGATGCAGGCCTTAACCAAATATCACTCGGGTGGATCGGATGTGTTGATGGGTGCAGTGATTACGCACGCTAAAGACGTTCATCAAAAAATAGAGAGTGCGCATATGCGACTCGGCTTGGGTGTGTCGGCTGATGATACGTTCTTGGTTTTGCGTGGGCTACCCAGTATGAAACTGCGTTTCGAAGCGCATGATCACAGCGCGCGCGAGATCGCTACGTGGTTAAAGTCGCGCTCAGAGATTACTCATATCTTGCACCCCGCTTTCGACGATTGTCCTGGACATGCCACGTGGAAGCGAGATTTCACAGGTGCCGGTGGATTGTTTTCTGTGTTGTTTGATCCACGGTTTACTGAAGCACAAACCGATCGTTTTATCGATAGCCTGAAATTATTCAAGATCGGTTACAGCTGGGGTGGAGCGAATAGCCTCGCAGTACCGTATCGAATTGCGGTCATGCGCAGTCATTGGCCGCACCAAGGCCAGCTAGTGCGTTTGAATATAGGTTTGGAAGATACGCGTGATTTGATTGCTGATTTAGAGCAGGCACTTGCTACGTTGGCATAGCTTGATTATCGGTAAGGTCAATAAAACCTCGAATCAAGCGATACGCTTTCCATAACCACGCCACACCCCAAATCAACATCGACAGCGGAATGCCGATGATCGATAGCGCGACCAATCCGCCGATTCCCACCCACACCAGATACCACCAAAACGAGCGTATTTGCCAAGCGTGATGGCTATACAAAAAGCTGTCTTCGGTTCGACCGCGTTTAACGTAATTGATGATTAAGGGAATAAACGAGAGCAAGCCGAGAGAGAAAAATACCGACGCCGCATGCCCAACATACAGCCACCAGAGCATATTTTTCTGGGCTTCGGTATCAACGTCGTAGTAGATTTGATGATCCATAAAAATCAATCAGCCTAGTCGGAGTGTGGCAGCATTAACTGAAAAGATTCAATACACCATCTAAGCCAGAAAAATTCAATGTAACATCAGCGTGCTGTTGCACTACGGGTTTTGCGCGGTAAGCCACGGATAAGCCTGCCACTGACATCATTTCCAGATCATTCGCGCCATCGCCAATCACCATCGCAGCGCTTGTAGGTACATGCAATGCGGCACATTCATTTTCAACAGTGTGTCGTTTAATCGCAGCATCAATAATATCGCCGATAACGTTGCCTGTGAGTTTGCCATCAACGATTTCAAGCACATTTGCGCGCGTGTAATCGATAGCGAGTTCGTGTTTCAATCGTTCAGTGAAATAAGTGAATCCACCCGAAACTAACACTGTGCGTATGCCAGCGGCTTTCACGCCTTTGAGTAATTCGCGTGCCCCGGGAGAGAGGCGTAGTCGCTGATCAAATACCTGATGCAATGCCGATGCATCAAGCCCTTTTAACAAAGCAACACGACGCGTCAAGCTGGAACGAAAATCTAGTTCGCCCCGCATGGCCGATTCGGTGATCTCTGCGACTTCAGATTTTAATCCGTGCAGATCGGCGATTTCATCTATGCATTCGATGGTGATCAAGGTCGAATCCATATCCATCACCAGTACGCGAAAATCATCGAGGCGATAGTCTTTACTGATAAAGCTGTGATCGATGTGTTCTTCGATACAGCTATTTTCTACCGCTTCGCGAATGGAAGGGGTATCAATTACGCCATCACAGCGAAAGGCAGAATCCGCAATCGCGGTAATGTGTGTGGCATGAGCGAGGGCAGCGATTCGCTCTATGGTGTGACTAATGGCTCCAGGACCTTGCAGAATCAGTTTCATTGCCTATGCAGAGAGTAAAGTTGATCAAGACACTAGCGCACGAATAGTCGATTTGAGTTGTAAAACACGCGAGCTCAAATCGGGCATGGCGATAGTGATTTTCAATTTATCTTGTCCGGATAATTTTATGTTTTTGCTTTTTTGTACTAGGTCGATGATACGAATCGGGTCAATCGGTGGTTTGGGTTCGAATTGCAGCGTCGCCGACTCGGCGTGAGCATCAATTTTTATGATGCCTACCGTTTTTGCAGATATGCGCAAGCGATGGGTTTCGACTAAGGCTTTCACGGGATCAGGTAATTTGCCAAAGCGATCGATCATCTCTTCCTGCATGTCGTCAATCGCATCGAGCGACTGGCTATTTGCTAGTCGCTTGTAGATAGAAAGTCGTTCATGTACGTCGCCACAGAAATCGCTAGGTAAGAGGGCAGGTACATGCAAATTAATTTCGGTGGTCGTCGATAGGGGTGCGGCTAGGTCAGGCTCTTTACCATTTTTCAGTGATCGCACCGCCGCCATCAACATATCGGAATAGAGTTGGAAACCGATTTCTGTCATTTCACCGGATTGGTTTTCGCCCAGCACTTCACCGGCGCCGCGAATTTCCAAATCATGCATCGCCAGATAAAAACCACTGCCCAATTCTTCCATTTGCTGAATCGCTTCGAGACGACGATCCGCTTGTTTGGTTAGAGAATTCACATCATGCACCAGTAAATAGGCATAGGCTTGATGATGCGAGCGACCGACTCGGCCGCGTAACTGATGCAATTGAGCTAAACCAAATCGATCTGCTCTATGCATCACGATAGTATTAGCGGTGGGTACATCAATACCTGTTTCGATAATGGTGGTGCAGAGCAGAATATTGAAGCGCTGTGACACGAAATCGCGCATGACTTTTTCCAGATCACGCTCATGCATCTGGCCATGCGCAATCGCTATGCGCGCTTCGGGAATTAATTCTTCTAAACGTACTTTTCGGTTTTGTATTGTTTCGACTTCATTGTGCAGAAAATAAACTTGACCGCCACGTTTCAGTTCGCGCAAACAGGCTTCACGTATAACCGAATCCGATTCGCTGCGTACAAAGGTCTTAATCGCTAAGCGTTTTTGTGGTGCTGTGGCGATGATAGAAAAATCGCGCAAGCCTTCAAGCGCCATGCCGAGTGTTCTAGGTATCGGTGTGGCGGTCAGCGTCAGTACATCGACTTCAGCGCGTAGAGCTTTCAAGGCTTCTTTTTGGCGCACACCGAAACGATGTTCTTCATCGATGATGACTAAACCCAGACGTTGAAATTTCACATCCGATGACAACAGCTTGTGGGTGCCGATCACGATGTCTATCGTGCCTTCTGCCATACCTTTGAGTGCTATTGTGATTTCTTTACCGGTGCGAAAGCGTGATAGCTCAGCGATTTTTACGGGCCAGTCAGCAAAGCGATCGGCAAAGGTTTGTGCATGTTGTTCAGCCAGCAGGGTGGTGGGCGCTAGGATCGCGACCTGTTTGCCACCCATTACCGCGACAAACGCTGCACGCAGTGCGACTTCAGTTTTTCCAAATCCGACATCACCGCAAATCAAACGATCCATCGGTTTGCCGGAAGTCATATCTTTAATAACGGAATTAATTGCTGCCGCTTGATCCGGCGTTTCCTCAAAGCCGAAGCTTTCAGCAAAGGCTTCGTAATCATGCGCTGAGTATTCAAACGAATGACCTTGGCGCAGTGCGCGTCGTGCATATAAATTTAAAAGTTCGGCAGCGGTATCGCGAATTTGTTCGGCGGCTTTGCGCTTGGCTTTATCCCATTGCCCCGAGCCTAGTGCATGAAGTGGCGCATCTTCAGGCGCAGCACCAGAGTAACGTGAAATGACATGCAGCTGCGATACGGGTACATACAGCTTGGTTTCTTTGGCGTATTCAAGATGCAGAAACTCGGTTTCACCTTCACCTAAATCCATGCTGATCAGGCCGTGATAGCGACCAATGCCATGATTAATATGAACGACCGGATCACCGATTTTTAGTTCGGATAAATCCCGCACCATGGAATCAACTTGCGTGACAGCTTCTTGTTTTTTGCGTCCAGCGCGGCGACCACTGCCGGCGTACAGCTCGGTCTCAGTAATAAAAGCGATATTCCCGAGAGCGTCGGATAGCAAGCAGCCTGAATGCAGCGGTGAAACGCACAGCATTAATTTTTCGTGATGATTTAAAAAATCATCCAGACTCTCACAGACCGCGAGCGGTAATTGGTATTCGTTGAAGTACTCGCGCAGCGTTTCACGCCGTCCGCTCGATTCTGCGCAGATCATAATTCGAGCAGGCGATTGCAGCACGAACGAACGCAAATTAGCGAGTGGATCATCCTGGCGGCGGTTAACAGCGATGTCAGGTACCAGCGCTGAAAGATCGGAAGCAGCCGGTGAGTGCGACATGACCCAGCGACCAAAAGGCTTTAGCAAAGTGAAAAAATCTTCATCGCTAAGAAAAATTTCTTCGGGCGATAGCAGCGGGCGTTCGCGATCAGACTTTAAAAAATTGTAGCGCGAGCGAGTATCGGTCCAGAAGCGTTTGATCGATGCGTCAATATCACCGCAGAGGGTAAAACTAGCGTCTTCGGGTAAGTAATCAAATAAGGTCGCTGTTTGTTCAAAAAACAGTGGCAGGTAGTATTCAATACCTGCTGAGGCAATCCCATTGCCAATGTCACGATAAATGCTGGTGCGAGTGGGATCGCCTTCAAACACTTCGCGCCAGCGACTACGGAAGGTGCAGCGTGAATTTTCATCCATAGGAAATTCACGGCCAGGCAGTAGTCGTACTTCTTTGACGGGATACAGCGATCGCTGCGTATCTACATCAAAGGTACGTATGGTCTCGATGCTGTCACCGAATAAATCCAGTCGGTAGGGGAGCACTGAGCCCATCGGGAACAAATCAATCAAACCACCACGCACGGAGTATTCACCGGGTGACATGACTTGCGCGACATGCGAATAGCCCGCTAAGGTGAGTTGTGATTTGAGACGACCTTCATCCAGACGCTCACCTTGCTTAAAAAAGAAGGTGTAGGAGGCCAGAAACGAAGGCGGACCCATACGTACTAAAGCCGTGGTGGCGGGCACAATCAGAACGTCACATTGCTTGTTTTGAATTTCATGCAGCGTGGCGAGTCGTTCTGAGACCAGATCTTGATGCGGTGAGAAGGCGTCGTAGGGCAGTGTTTCCCAGTCGGGGAGCATGTGACATCGCAGCGCTTGCTCGCCGGATTGGCCAAACCAATGTATTTCTGTGAGCAGCCGCTGGGCATCGGGCGCGTCAGCCACCACAATGGTCAGCATTCGGCCTTCTGTTTTGAGCGTGTGTGCTGCTTGCGCGAGCACATAGGCCTCACCCGCGCCGTGCAGGGCGGGAAGTACAAATCGGTTGCCGGGCTTCGGTAGCGGGGTAGTTGAGTTCAGGGGCATGGTTTGCAAAGACGCTACTGTCTTCGCGAATGACGGCTCATCGGGCCGAGTACGAGGCTTAATTGACAGTAAAAAACCGTAGTACGATTATAAATTAATTCTTGATTTTCAGAGATGCCATCAAAATACGGTGATTTGGTTGAATTCGTTTGCAATTGTTTGAATTCGGCTGAGCTCTGTTGATGCAGCGCGTTTACGGAAAGCGATTTTCCGTTTATTTGTGGATTTTCCTTTATTGGGTCTGATGAATTTACCGCGATTTATTGCATTAATACCCGCCGCTGGTGTGGGTGCGCGTATGGGTGCCACAGTACCCAAGCAGTATGCCGAGCTGCTCGGTAAGCCTATGCTAGAACATGTGATGGATACGTTTGTCGATTGCGCTCAGATTCACCAGATTTTTGTAGTGGTCAGCGCCGACGATGCCTATATCGAGGATATTCCGACGAAATCACGTACGCAGATACTTCGCTGCGGTGGCGCGACTCGGCAAGCGTCAGTGACGAATGGTTTACAGGCCATGCAGTCGCAGGTGAATGCTAATGATTGGGTGCTGGTGCACGATGCCGCTCGCCCGGGTCTGACAGTCGCTCTGATAAATAAACTGATTGCCGCGGTAAAGGATGATCCTGTGGGCGGTTTGCTGGCAATGCCTGTTGTGGATACGATTAAGCGCAGCGATGCGCACGGCCATGCTGACCATACGGTGTCGCGCGAGCATTTGTGGGCTGCACAAACACCGCAAATGTTTAAACATGCGCAGTTGTTATCGGCCTTACAAACAGGTAGTCATGTGACGGATGAGGCGAGTGCGATCGAGGCTCTGGGTCTTAAACCAACATTGGTTGAAGGCAGTCCGCGTAATTTTAAAGTCACCTTGCCGCACGATGTTTTATTGGCTGAGCTGTATATCAAAGGAATCGCATGAAAAAAGCACCACCCTATCGCATTGGTCAAGGCTATGACTGCCACGCATTGGTACCGGGTAGGCCTCTCATTATCGGTGGCGTAAAAATTCCTCACCGATTGGGTTTGCTAGGTCATTCGGATGCGGATGTGTTGATACATGCAATTATCGACGCCTTGCTAGGTGCCGCAGCCCTGGGGGATATTGGGCGCCTTTTTCCAGATACTGACCCCAAATATTCAGGTGAGGATTCCCGGATTTTGCTCAGGGAGGCGGCGAGCAGGGTAAAACAGGCGGGTTATGAAATAGGCAATGTTGATGCAACGATTATTGCAGAGGCACCCAAGATGGCCCCGCACATACCCTTAATGATCAGCCATATCTCTGCTGACCTTGATTTGACCCCTGAACAGATAAACATCAAGGCAAAAACCAATGAACGTCTGGGTTGGGAAGGGCGCCAAGAAGGTATCGGCGCCCAAGCGATAGTGCTTATTCACATCAAATGATAATAGTTCTCATCTAGCGATAACATAAATTCGATTTATTTTGGCTATCGGCTACATTAAGAACCTCAATTTGAGATTTTGGTCTTACAGGGCCACAATCGCGATCTGAAAGCCTAAACTTCGCAGTCGGTTTTCAGTCTCGCCCGTTTGCTTTTTATCAAGTAGATGGTCTTGACGCCGCGTTTTCCCCACCGAATTACTAAGGAGATACCTATGTCCAAACTGAAAGGTTCCAAAACGGAATCCAATCTGAAAGACGCTTTCTCAGGCGAATCTCAGGCTAACCGTCGTTATTTGTATTTCGCGAACAAGGCTGACATTGAAGGCCAAAATGATGTTGCAGCATTGTTCCGTTCGACCGCAGAAGGCGAAACAGGTCATGCGCACGGTCACCTCGAGTACCTCGAGCAAGTGGGTGATCCAGCAACCGGTATGCCTATCGGTTCGTCACGTCAAAACCTGATGGCAGCTGTTGCTGGCGAAACGCATGAGTACACTGACATGTACCCAGGCATGGCCAAAACAGCGCGTGAAGAAGGCTTTGATGAAATCGCTGACTGGTTTGAGACGCTGGCTAAGGCTGAGCGTTCACACGCCAATCGCTATCAAAAAGCGCTCGACGCACTGGTCGACTAAGTAATAAGCATCATTGTTAGATAGTGAGTCATGTTCTGTAGTTTGGGCATGAGGCACTAAAAAACTGAACAAACCTCTCTGCTTGCCAGAGAGGTTTGTGTCAGGCACAACCCACTCGTGCAGTGCAGAGCCTGACAACATCACATTTTTCTTCGAGAGATTCCACCATGGCACGTGAAGGTAATCTGGAAGCACCGACTCGGCATCCGCTGGATTGGGTCTCCAAAGAGTTTTATGACGAAGACGCTTTGAACACTGAGCTTGAGCGCGTGTTCGATATTTGTCATGGTTGTCGGCGATGTGTGTCGTTATGCCAGTCGTTCCCCACGTTGTTCGATCTCGTTGATGAGTCCGAGACGATGGAAGTCGATGGCGTCGACAAAAAAGACTACATGAAAGTGGTTGATCAATGCTACCTGTGCGATCTCTGCTACATGACGAAATGTCCTTACACACCGCCACATGAATGGAATCTTGATTTCCCTCATTTGATGTTGCGTGCCAAAGCCGTGAAATATAAACAAGGTCATGTAACAGCGCGCGATAAATTTCTTTCTAATACAGACGGCCTCGGTAAATTTGCAGGTATACCGATTGTGACTCAGGCTGTGAATGCAGTTAACAAGGCGCAAGCAACGCGCGGGCTGCTAGAAAATGTATTAGGTGTGGATAAAAAAGCCTGGTTGCCTGAATTTGCGAGCACCAAATTCCGCTCCGGTGCGAAAAAATCGGCTGACTATCCCGCTAAAGAAGGTAAAAACACACCCGGCAAGGTTGCGATCTATTCGACCTGCTACGTGAATTACAACGAGCCAGGTATTGGCCATGATTTATTGGCGATCCTCGACCACAATAAAATTCCTTATGTGATGGTCGATAAGGAAGCATGCTGCGGTATGCCTAAGTTAGAGCAGGGTGACCTTGAAGGCGTCGCAGAAAAAAAAGCGATCAACATTCCTCATTTGGCTAAGTTGGCACGCGAAGGCTATGCCATCCTGACCCCGATTCCTTCGTGCACTCTGATGTACAAACAAGAGTTGCCGCTCATGTTCCCTGATTGTGCAGATACACAATTAGTGAAACAAGCGATGTGGGATCCGTTTGAGTATTTTGTGGCGCGTAACCGTGATGGATTGTTGAATATCGATTTCAAACATTCATTAGGTCATATCTCGTATCACATACCGTGTCACTCACGAGTGCAAAATGTGGGACGTAAAACAGCCGACATGTTGCAACTGGTGCCCGACACGAAACTAAATGTCGTTGAGCGTTGCTCTGGCCATGCAGGTACCTATGGCGTGAAAAAAGAATTTCATGCTAATTCGATGAAAATTGGTAAACCTGTATTTAAGGCTATGGCCAACGATGAGCCGGATTACATTTCATCCGACTGTCAGCTCGCCGGACACCATATTGTGCAGGGCATGGAAGAGAATGGATTGAAAAAGGCCGAAATGGCACATCCATTAACGCTGCTGCGCAAAGCCTACGCTATTTGATTAACTAAGGAGTACACCATGATTATTTCCCGTGAAAGCTTAATGTCGCTGGAAACCTATTCGAAGCAGCGCAACGATTTTCGTAAACAGGTGATTGAGCATAAAAAAGATCGCACCGTTTATCTTGGTAACCACGTTAGCTTGCTGTTTGAAGATGAGCTGACTTTGCGTTATCAAATTCAAGAAATGCTGCGCATTGAAAAGATTTTTGAAGATGAAGGCATTCAATCGGAGTTAGATGCCTACAACCCTTTGTGCCCAGATGGTAGTAATTTTAAAGCGACTATGCTGATTCAGTATGGCAATGTCGCAGAACGTAAAGTGGCGCTGGCAAAGTTGATCGGTATTGAAGACCGCTTGTTTGTGCAGGTCGAGGGTCAGAGCCGCGTCTATGCGATTGCTGATGAAGATCTTGAACGCGAAACAGAAGAAAAAACATCAGCGGTTCACTTCGTGCGCTTTGAGCTCACCCCTGAAATGAAATCAGCGCTCAAGAGTGGCGCACAAATCATGATGGGTTGTGATCATCCGAATTACCCTGTGCATGTGGAAGAAATTCCACAAGAAACTCTCGCAGCACTGCTCAAAGATCTTTCATGATTTTAGATGGAATATTTTCGTCGGCGAAGTTAAGTAGGCGAAGTTAAGTAGGCAGAATGATATGAACCGCGAGGCCACCACCCTCGCGGTTTTTTATTTCTAGCTTTCCTTGATGGCGTTGCACGACGCGATCAACAATCGCTAATCCCAAGCCCGCACCGTTTGCCTGGCTGCGTGCTGCATCCAGACGAGTGAATGGTCGCAGTACATGATTCAGCTGGTCGTCGGGTAGGCCGCTTCCATGGTCGGCGATTTCTAGTCGTATCGTTGTTACTTCTTGGTAGGCATTGATATCAATATCCGTGATCGATGTGCCAGGTGTTTTGCCGTAGCGCTTGGCATTCTCAATCAAGTTACGTACTAATCGATCGATCTCAGTAGCGTTACAGCGCAAGCTGAGTTTTTCGGGAATAGTGATCGTTATGTTGATATCGGATCGACGTTGATATTCACCGGCAATTTTTTTGAGTGAGGCCGCCAGATCATGTGGGGTAAAGCGCTCGGGATCTGCAGGACGAGCATAGTCTAAAAATTGCGCGATGATCGTTTCCATCTGTGCCAAATCAGATTGCATGCCTTTTAGTGCGTCTTCCGACAGCCCCGCCATTTCTACTTCGAGCAGCATGCGCGAAATCGGTGTGCGTAAATCATGCGATATACCCGCTAAGATCACAGCCCGATCTGATTCCACTTGTTTTAAATCGTGCGCCATTTGATTGAAACTTTGATTCGCTTCGCGAATTTCAGTCGGACCTAGTTCGGGTAAGACCGCAGGGGTATCTCCACGCGCCACTGCGCGCGCAGCGGTGGATAGGCGCGATAGCGGTTGATTAATTAGTCGGCTAATGAATGCTGCGCCGACCAACGATAACAACAAGGTGACGGTAGCCCAGCTAAGCCATTGCACGCCAGAGGCTTGTTCTACACGCTCACGATCCAGCATGAGCCAGTAGTCATCATCATCAATTCGGAAACTGACCCAAAAGCCGCGGATATCATTCACATAGCCTGCGAAGTGAGTGTCTTCACCTAAGCGAGCTTGGACGTTATCTTCAATGACTTGTATTAAATCGCTGTCTGGCATGGGCTCGGTGTCGTCATCATCTTCGCGCGGATAGACACGTATGCCTTGTGTACTGGCCAGATCAAACAAGAGCTCTCGTCGCAATGCCGGCGCTGAGTGTAATAAGGCAGCGCGTGTGATGGTGACAATAGAGACGACTTGCGCAGCGACTTGCTCTCCGCGCGGAACACGTTCAACGATACGAAAACTAGCAACCCATGCCGCCATGCTGGTGGCGATTAAAAATGTCAGCAGAAAAAAAGTGCGCCAAAACAGGCCGCTGCGCAAACCTGTTAAAAACTGCGAAAGCGATTGATTAGCGGGTTTGTTCATCCGGTATGAAAACGTAACCTAATCCCCACACGGTCTGTATGTAGCGAGGTAGTGCGGGATCAGGTTCAATCAGTTTGCGTAGTCGTGAGATTTGTACATCAAGGCTGCGGTCAAAGACTTCATATTCACGACCACGCGCAAGCTCCATAAGTTTTTCGCGTGAGAGCGGCTGACGTGCATGGCGTGCTAGAACTTTTAATACTGAGTACTCACCGGTGGTGAGTGCAATCGGCTTTCCGGATTTGGTCAACGATCGTTTCGCAAGATCGAATTCGAATTCGCCGAATAAAAAAATCTCATTATGATCCGACGGTGCACCCGGCAGATCAGTAGGTGTTACACGCCGCAGTACCGCGCTGATGCGGGCAACCAGTTCACGTGGATTGAAGGGCTTAGGTAGATAATCATCGGCGCCAATTTCTAGGCCTGTGATGCGATCTGCATCTTCGCCTTTGGCAGTGAGCATGATGATGGGGGTGACATCACCACCACCACGCAGGCGCCGGCAAATGGAGAGACCATCTTCACCCGGCAGCATCAAATCAAGCACAAGCAGATCAAAGCGTTCACGTATCCAAAGACGATTCATTTCGATGGCGTTAACGGCAACCGACACAGAAAATCCATGCTCAGTCAAAAAACGCTTGAGCAGGTCACGTAGACGGGCGTCATCATCAACCACCAGTATTTTTGCCTGACTGTTAGGCGTGCGGCGCGAGGGCACAGGCTTGGGAGTGTTTGTCGAGTCCATGGTCGTATGGTAACTTCGTTCTTGCGAATATCGTGTTTGACCGTGTCATGATTACAAAGCTTTACAAAATCGGCCAGCCGACCATGGTATTGAATGTTTTCCACCCTACGAGTAAATGGCTAACTAGCCCCATGAAACCCCTCAACATCCTTGTTTTTATTGCGCTTATGGCGGCTAGTCAGGGTCAGGCCTTGGCCGCGCCGGAGCAGGGTGGGGATGGTCGTCCGCGTCCAGAGCGGCCCAAAGGATCCAACGCTACCGATCAGGCGGGTAAGCAGGATGATTCCCGTCAGCGCGATGCAGAACCTCGCCCACCTAAGTTATCTCCTGAAGAGCGCAAAGCACTACGGCAGCAAATTCACGAGGTTGGGCACGATCTTTATCCGGCTAAGCGCTGATGATGGTTGGTTCAGGCAGCGCGTGATTTATAAAGCTCATTTGTTCGACTCGTTTTAAAAACTAGTCCGCATTTGGATGCTCCGTTCTTTACGTCCGCTGAGATTCTAAGCATTTGATCCCATTAGTATTCCAATAATTTATTCTGTACTATTTCACTAACTTTTCTGGTGAGGTGGAAAAGCCATGTCTAATGTGGCAACGTATTCACATTAGATTTTTTGCAGAGGTGTGCTGTGTCGATAAAGTCCTTTTTCAGCAGGGCATTCAATAAAGGTACAAGCGGCGCAAAGCGTGCCGCTTGTAGCGGCCTCGCTTTCATTACTCATCGAGGTAAGCCAGCGCACGCACAGATGACTTTCCAGGAATACCAACGAAATACTATGGGCCCCAGAAGTATCGTCAACTTGCTGGTTATGCACGCAGATGTCGACTTTGAGCCGCCCAAATTAGAAACGCTTAGTCGACAAGTGAATTTGATTCTTTGACCATTCACCATGTCTGAATTAAAGTGAACGTATATATTGATCAAAGGTTGTTCTATGACAATTTCATCATCAGAAAAGCCGCGTAATGGGCCTGTGACTATTACGCTTGACGATGCAGATCAGGATCGAATTGCTTTTCTCGCTAATGCCAAAAAGCGAAGCCCGCACTACCTGATGAAGGAGGCTATTCTTGAGTATTTAGAAAAAGAAGAGGCTCGACAAAACTTTGTTGCGGCTGCTGAATCTTCTTATGTTCACTACAAGGAAACGGGTCTTCACATTACGTTGGATGAGTTTGATTCGTGGGTGGATCAGGTTCAACAGGATCCGAATACTCCAATGCCTGAATGCCACAAGTAAGGTTGTCGGCACGGGCGCAATCTGACTTGGTTCGTCTTCACTCTTTTCTTCTCAGTAAAAACATAACAGCCGCTCAGAGAGCGACACAGGTTATTCGTGCGTCGTTTGTCTCTCTGGTAGAAGCACCATTGCTTGGCAGGCCAGTTGATGATGCTGAGGATCTTCGTGAACTAGTGATTGATTTCGGTGCGAGTGGCTATCTTGCGCTCTATCGACTGGAGCGAGCTTTGGACGTTGTGACGATTTTGGCGATTAAACATCAAAGCGAAGCTGGCTACAGATAGTCTGTGTTTTAGAGTCGATTTGGCTGACTTTAATTACTATTTTTTATTACTTAAGATTGCAAAGGCTTGCCTTAAATAAGGATCGACGTTGGGTTGATCGAGTAACCAGCGTACGTAATCCTTGGGTACCTCTGCGAGGGCTGTGCCTTTATGTTTGCCAAAGGTCATGTGGGTGGGGAGTCTGGCATTTTCTGATGTTTGCCAGAGTGCCTCAAGGCTAGTGATTTTTAATTCGCGGCACAGGTGATCCAAAATGGTGGCGCAGATGTGTATATCGGCTTGGGCGGAATGTGCGTTGCGCAGTATGTCGCGCGCGTGAGCGCGATCTAAGTAATAAAGCAGAGCGCTCTGGCTGTGCGAGTCAAGTGTGGGCCAGGCTTTTCTGCTGAGTGCAAGTGTGCAGATACGTTTGATGTCGGGCTGACCTATAGCGCTCCAATCAAAATCGATGTTGTGGCCGATGAGGTAGGTGGCATCGGCGGGCAGCGTGAAGCTGGACGCGGGAGGGCAATCGACCAGCTCTTCATCCAATATATGGTGGGTGGCGAGCGCACCTAGGCTGATGGGTTTGCCGGGGTTGTAGCGCTGATGAAATTCTTCACCAAGGGTAAATGGGCTGATGCTGTCTAGGGCTACCCAAGCGGCTTCGATTAGGACAGGGTTGTCTTTGTCAGTGGCTTCGATATCAAAAATTATGGCGTTGGGCATGAGGTAATTGTGTAGCTTAGTATGTTCTGGAAAAAATTAAAGACGAAGTAAGTGACTGGAATAGGTCTCTTCAGATGCTAATTTTTGAATGTCGCGCGACAAAGTGTCCAAATAATGTCCAAATGCTCTGTGGCGTTATAAAGAAAAACGGGCTAGCACTTGTGGCGCTAACCCGTTGATTTTGCTGCTTTTTGTGCTGGTGCGGCCGGCAGGAATTGAACCCACGACCCCTTGGTTCGTAGCCAAGTACTCTATCCAGCTGAGCTACGGCCGCGAAGGGCGAAATTATAACACTAGAAAAACTCTCCAGGAGTGATCTGCATAATGTTCCGGTCTTTCGCGCGCGCATAAAAAGAGATATGCTGATCGAAATGCAAAGCCTCGGCTGACCGTAGGGTCAGAAATACGGCCCAATCAATCAGTGCATTACGTAGCCTAGGCGTTTTAATTCTTTTATAGTTTTCTGTCTTAGCGGAAAATCTGTCCTCAGTTTTAATAGCCATCTAGCAGGGAGCAACATGTATGTCCCACCACATTTTGAAGTATCAGACCCTGCGGTCTCGCATGATCTGATCGCGCATCATCCTTTGGGTGTTCTGATTACGCAGAGTGAATACGGTTTAAATGCTAACCATATTCCATTTGATTTAGAGGCGAGCGCTTCAACGCATGGCATCCTAAGAGCGCATGTCGCGCGCAACAATCCGGTCTGGCAGTTATCGACTAATGGAGATGAGGTGTTAGTCGTATTCCAAGCGGACGATGCTTATATTTCGCCTAACTGGTATCCCAGCAAACACGAAACGCATCAACAAGTACCGACTTGGAATTATAGAGTCGTACACGCGTACGGAAAAATTACTATTTATGATGATGAAAAATATGTGCGCGCACTAGTAGGTCGTCTAACTAAAAAGCACGAGGAAAGTCAGCCTAAACCTTGGAAAATGAGTGATGCGCCACGTGACTACATGGAGATGATGGTCAAATCGATTGTGGGTATCGAGATTGAAATTACGCGGTTGATTGGAAAATTTAAGCTAAGCCAAAACCGTGAAAATCGTGATCGTCTGAATGCGGGGCAGATGCTGGTCGAACAGGGTAATGAGGTTTTAGGAAAAGCGATGCTGGATGTTCTCCCGCCGAAGTAAGGCTATGTATTTCGTAATGCATCATTCAAAAAGAAGAAGTGCCGTAACCGAATACTAAGCACCTAAATAATTGAGCCTATTCTTAGTGAAGGTATTTATTTTTCACTGGCATTAACGGCTTTACTCATTAGTTTGGAGAGTTTTTCAAAATACTGTAACGAAGCTGGTGTTAGTTCTAATTGCTTGCGGCGTGCATCTTCTGTTGGGGCCAGCGCGATCCAACCTTTTTCGCGCATAGATTGCAGGCGGCCATGCAGCATGGCGGGAGATCCTAATTCCGATTTGTACATGAGATCTTTGACGGACAGTCGCGCTTTCATAACATGTGCATAGGCGACGATTTCTAATATTTTTTCTTCGATAGGTTCTAAGTTGGGTAGAAGCGGGACTTCTTTTATTGCTTTTGCTAGGTGCAGAAAACGTAGGTACGCACTGGTTGATTTTGGCTTCATTATGTATTTAATTGGGATGAGGGTTAATGTTGAGTAGGGCTAGGTTATGTAACCGAATCTCTAATCATCATTTTAATACCTTAAGTGTCTCAAGAAAAGTTATAAAATTCCGTAAAAATTGTCAAATTCAATACTTGTAATGATGAGGGGGTGGATTAATTCAAAAGCCCCAATGCATTGTTTGTAAACCATTTGATGATGAGGGCCTATAATCGCGCCTGAAAAGAATTTTGCTTATCCCAGTTTAGGAAAAAATGAACAACTCTGCTTACGTTATACCGAAAGAGCGCCTCTCATCTGGTCAAGAGATTCATCGAATTGTCGTTGTTGGGGGCGGTGCTGGAGGATTAGAGCTGGTTACTCAACTTGGTGATTCGCTCGGCAGATCTAAAAAAGCTCAAATCATTCTGGTCGATAAGTCCGCAACGCATATTTGGAAGCCGCTGCTGCATGAAGTGGCGGCGGGCAGTATGGATCCGAGTGCGCATCAGTTGGAATACGTCGCTCAAGCACGCTGGCATAACTTCGAGTTTTATCAGGGTGCGATGATGGATGTGAGTCGCGATGAAAAGTGCCTTCGCGTAGCGCCGGTGTTAGACGAAAATCAGAATCCGATTCTTCCAGAACGCGTGATTCCTTACGACACGCTCGTGCTTGCTATAGGCAGCGTGACCAATTTTTTCAACGTACCAGGTGCAGAAAAGCATGCGATGGCCGTTGATACTGTCATTCAGGCAGAGACGATACGCAGACGCATTTTGTCGGCATGTATGCGTTCGCAGAGTGGCGCTTTCCAATCGGCTGATGCGCCAATTAAAAAGGTTCATTTGGTGATTATCGGTGGCGGTGCAACAGGCGTTGAATTGGCCGCTGAGTTACGCAATACCGCCGAGGTTCTTGCGGCGTATGGTTTGCATAAGCTAGACCCGCAAAAAGATGTGCAGATTACTTTGGTGGAGGCTGGGCCACGAATTCTTCCGCCGCTGCCAGAAAAAATTTCGATAGAAACGGCGCGATTACTCGGTTTTTTAAATATCGATGTAATGACCGGCGATCGCGTTACGCAAGTCACCCCTGATGCCGTGCTAACGGCTAGCGGTAAATCTTTACCGAGTGATCTCACCGTGTGGGCGGGCGGTATCCGTGTGCCAGCTGTTTTGCATGAGATGGGTTTAGAGACAAATGGTATTGGACAGATTATTGTCTCTAATACGTTGCAATCAGTGTCGGATAAAAATATCTTTGCTTTTGGCGATTGTGCGGCGTGCGCATGGGGTGATTCAGGAAAAATTGTTCCGCCACGCGCACAGGCTGCTCATCAACAGGCGTCGACTTTGGTAAAGAGCATGCATCGCTTGTTGGCAAAAAAATCGCTGCCTGTTTTTACTTATCGTGACTATGGATCGCTGATATCGCTCGGTAATTACGAAGCGGTCGGAAATTTGATGGGTCGTATGGTGGGACGATCGGTGAAGATTCAGGGATTTTTAGCAAGAATGCTGTATTTATCGCTGTACCGAAATCATCAAATGGCCTTACATGGATTTTTTAGAATGGCGGTCGACTCATTGGTCGATTGGCTTAGGCATAACACTAAGCCGCGAGTAAAGCTGCACTAACCAGACTAAGGAAACTAACCACGCTAACTGCATAGACTGCAGTAGCAGGTGTGCCTCGGGTAATGAATTATCTTCTTGGCGAAGAAGTGCGTTTCGCTTGTCCTTCGATATGGCGGAATGTAATCCGACCCTTGCTTAAATCGTAGGGTGATAATTCGAGTGTTACTTTGTCACCTGCCAAAATACGAATGTGATGCATGCGCATTTTGCCGGCAGTATAGGCAATTAAGGTGTGGCCGTTTTGTAGTGTGACGCGATAACGTGAGTCGGGCAGCATTTCATCAACGACGCCCTGCATTTCCAGCATTTCTTCTTTGGCCATAGTGCTCCAGCAATGTGCGATAGGTTAAACCCGCCGAGGGGTTTTTTATCAAGGAGTGCTGGAGATGGTTACCGTTACGCAGAACGTTGCGGATGGTCAGCTTTCACGCGGCTTGATCGGAGGGCGATTCGTTCGGA
>JAIPCX010000028.1 GCA_021737945.1 Polynucleobacter sp. | reverse complement strand
CTGGCTTACCTTGGAACTTTGCACGCAGCACAGGATCTTGCGTAGCCACACCCACTGGACAGGTATTGAGATGACACTTACGCATCATGATGCAACCTTCAACGACTAACGGCGCCGTCGCAAAACCAAACTCATCCGCACCTAGCAAGCCACCAATAACGACGTCGCGACCGGTCTTAATCTGACCATCAGTCTGCACACGAATGCGACTACGCAATTCATTCAGCACCAAGGTCTGCTGAGTCTCAGCCAAACCCAACTCCCATGGGGTACCAGCATGCTTAATCGATGACAGTGGCGACGCGCCAGTACCACCATCATGACCCGCAATCACCACGTGGTCCGCCTTAGCTTTTGCAACACCTGCAGCCACTGTACCTACGCCCACTTCTGAAACTAGCTTGACGGAGATATCAGCGGCAGGATTGACGTTTTTCAAGTCATGAATGAGCTGCGCCAAATCTTCAATCGAATAAATATCGTGATGTGGCGGTGGCGAAATCAAGCCCACACCCGGCACTGAAAATCGCAACTTAGCGATGTAGTCAGACACCTTATGTCCTGGCAGCTGACCACCCTCGCCTGGCTTAGCGCCTTGCGCCATTTTGATTTGAATTTGCTCAGCAGAGGTTAAGTACTCTGCAGTCACACCAAAACGACCTGAGGCGACTTGCTTGATTTTGGAGCGTAAGGAATCACCATCTACTAATGGAAGATCCACTTCAACTTGCTCTTCCCCAATAACGGAAGCTAGAGTGTCGCCTTTTTTAATGGGAATGCCGCGCAACTCGTTACGATAACGATTTTCGTCTTCGCCACCCTCGCCGGTATTTGATTTGCCGCCGATGCGATTCATCGCAATCGCCAGCGTGGCATGCGCCTCGGTAGAAATTGAACCGAGTGACATGGCGCCGGTAGCAAATCGTTTGACGATTTCTTTGGCCGACTCAACCTCATCAATTGGAATCGCTTTCGATGGATCAATCTTAAATTCAAATAATCCGCGCAAGGTCATATGACGCTTAGATTGATCATTAATGATCTGCGCGTATTCTTTGTAGGTGCTGAAGTTATTTGAACGCGTCGAGTGCTGCAATTTCGCGATCGCGTCTGGCGTCCACATATGATCTTCACCGCGAACGCGAAATGCATATTCGCCACCCGCATCAAGTGCGTTTTGCAATATCGGATCGCTGCCAAATGCCTGTTGATGTAAGCGTAAAGCCTCTTCAGCGACTTCGAAGACGCCTATTCCTTCGACATTCGATGCTGTGCCTTTGAAGTACTTGTCGACCAAACTTTTATTTAAGCCTATCGCCTCAAATATTTGTGCGCCACAGTAGGACATGTAAGTCGATATGCCCATCTTTGAAAAGACTTTGAGCAAACCTTTACCCACTGCTTTTTGAAAGTTGTAGATCGCTTTTTCTGGAGCCAGATCACCCGGCAATCCTTTCGCCATGTCGGTCAGCGTATCCATCGCAAGATACGGATGAATCGCTTCGGCTCCGTAACCGGCGAGTAAAGCGAAATGGTGGGTTTCACGAGCCGAGCCCGTTTCAACCACTAAGCCCGCTGAAGTCCGCAAACCTTTGCTCACCAAGTGCTGATGAATCGCTGAAGTCGCTAACAACGCTGGAATTGCGACATTGTTTTTGTCAACATGACGGTCGGAGATAATCAAAATATTGTGGCCCGACTTAACTGCGTCGACTGCCTGCGCGCACAAGGAAGCTAGGCGCGCTTCAACACCTTCTTTACCCCATGCAGCCGGATAACAAATATCCAGTTCTGATGATCGGAATTTACCACCCGTGAATTTGCTGATGGTACGCAGACGTGTAATATCTTTGTAATCAAGAATCGGCTGCGACACTTCGAGCCGCATCGGCGGATTAATGTTGTTGGTATCGAGCAGATTTGGCTTGGGTCCAATGAACGACACCAAGGACATCACCATCGCTTCGCGTATCGGGTCGATAGGTGGATTGGTCACCTGCGCGAACAACTGCTTGAAATAATTAAACAGCGGTTTATTTTTGTTAGACATAACGGCCAATGGAGAGTCATTCCCCATCGAGCCAGTCGCTTCTTCCGCATTCACTGCCATTGGCGACATTAAAAATTTAATGTCTTCTTGCGTGTAACCGAAAGCCTGCTGGCGATCGAGTAGTGTCGCCGTTTCTGTACGCGATTCAGCCTCGACTTTCAGATCGTCCAACTTAATACGAACGGAATCAATCCATTGCTTGTAAGGCTTAGCGTTAGCGAAAGTGTCTTTTAGTTCTTTGTCATCAATGATGCGGCCTGCATCCAAATCAATCAAAAACATCTTGCCCGGTTGGAGACGCCATTTTTTGATGATCTTTGATTCCGGTATCGGCAACACGCCTGATTCAGACGCCATCACGACTAAATCGTCGTCCGTGACTATGTAACGTGCAGGACGTAATCCATTACGATCTAGTGTTCCGCCGATATGACGACCATCTGTGAATGCCATCGCCGCAGGGCCATCCCATGGCTCCATCATTGCCGCATGGTATTCGTAAAACGCACGACGATTTTCATCCATCAGTGTGTGGTTTTCCCACGCTTCTGGAATCATCATCATCATGGCTTGCGCTATTGGGTATCCCGCCATCACCAATAATTCAAGCGCATTATCAAAGCATGCTGTATCCGATTGACCTTCATAAATTAACGGAAATAGCTTTTGCAAATCTTCGTTCAACACAGCGGATTTCATCACGCCTTCACGCGCACGCATCCAGTTGAAGTTGCCTTTAACGGTGTTGATCTCTCCGTTATGTGCAAGCAGGCGATAAGGGTGGGCAAGCGGCCACTCAGGGAAGGTGTTCGTAGAAAAACGTTGATGCACCAAAGCCAGCGCGGATACGCAACGCGGATCTTGCAAATCTTTGTAGTAAACGCCGACCTGATCGGCCAATAGCAAACCTTTGTAAACTACTGTGCGCGCTGACATCGACGGCACAAAGAATTCTTTGCCATGCAAAAGATTCAGCGCTTGAATGGCGTGGCCTGATGATTTACGAATGACATAGAGTTTTCGCTCTAAGGCATCAGTCACCATGATGTCTTGACCACGACCGATGAATATTTGCCGAATTACTGGCTCTTTGTCGCGCACTGTAGGCGACATAGGCATTTCGCGATTGACAGGCACATCGCGCCAACCCAAGACCACTTGCGCTTCAGCGTTTACTGCTCTTTCGATTTCTTGTTCGCAGGCTATGCGCGATGCATTTTCTTTGGGTAAAAAAACCATACCCACGCCGTACTCGCCTGGAGGAGGCAAATTCACTCCCTGCTTGGCCATCTCTTCGCGATAAAACTGATCAGGCAGCTGAATCAAAATGCCTGCGCCATCACCCATCAAAGCATCAGCTCCTACGGCACCGCGATGATCGAGGTTATGCAGAATCTTCAAGCCTTGCTCAACGATAGAATGACTTTTCTGACCTTTGATATGGGCGATGAATCCGACACCACAGGCGTCGTGTTCGTTAGTCGGATCGTATAAACCTTGGGCTTTCATCGCGGGACTCCACGGCATTAATAAAGAGCGTAGAAGGATAGTGCAATGCAATACACAGGGCAACGAAAAAAATTAGGGTCGGATAGCTAATTTTAAGCCGGGTTAGCGCGGCGAAAATAAAATAGGGTCAGATTAGTTTTGATGAGCGATTTGGACCCAATTGATGCCTGCGAGGTCATCGCTTATAGACTTTAGCTAGCCATAGCCCCACTTCGAACGGCACCCCTACAACCCGTCGCAAACGCAGGCTAGGAGCTCTCAGCAGCCGGCTGTTTTCGAGGGCGACCGCGCTGCGCCGGCTCCAAACGCCTATCGGTTAATTTGCCCAGTCGGCGACGAAATTCGTCCGAACCCAAAGGCCACGCCTTGCGAGTTGCTGCCTCAATTTCAGCGGTTAGCTCAGACGAGCCCGTTGCTTGAGCCAATTGTTGGTAGGCCGCTTCACGCTCAAAGGGTGTATTCCCCAGCGCCCAATAGGCCGGATGGTCGGCCAGCCAGACTTCCCTCTGCGCCCCAGAATGATGCGCATAACTTGACCAGGTGTAGGACAGGGGATCCGAAACAATCCCAGCCACGACAGGCTGCTGCTCAATAAGCTGGGCACACGCCAGAAAGTAGGTATCGGCCTCCATCACGGTGGCTCGGAAACGACCTTCCCACAAATTACCGCTACGACTGTGACGTGCATTGAAATACGGAACGTAGTGGCGGCCTATGGCTTGCATGAGCTTTCCCAGACCTTCTGCATCGGAGGGTGTCGCCATCAATTGAACACGACTAGGCATCAGCACATAGGCATGAATAGCGACGCCCGATCTCTGCGCTGAGTCGCGCAGAGAAGAAAGAAAGTGTTGGCAGTCAGCGTCATCTAAAACGATGGGCTGATCGTTATTGCCCCGGGCAACGATGTGATGAAGGTGGTTGGGCACCACCAGTCTGGGCAGGCGGGCCATAAAATTTCAACGGCAGCGAGTTAGCACTATCAGCAACGTCTGCAAGTACAGGCGCGCAGATGCTTAGAACGGAATATCGTCATCCATATCGCTCATACTCGGCGCCTGCTTGGCAGGTGCGCGTGCGCCGGCTGAGCCAGTCTTCGCCGGAGCTGATCCGTAACCTGCATCGTCCATCGATGCACTGCCGCCACCCATACCTTGACGACTACCAAGCATTTGCATGCTGTCCGCAATGATTTCTGTCGTATATTTTTCGATACCGTCTTTGTCGGTCCACTTACGCGTACGAAGTTTGCCCTCTACGTAGACCTGAGAGCCTTTTTTCAAGTACTGCCCAGCGATTTCAGCCAGTTTGCCAAAGAACGAAATGCGATGCCATTCGGTCGCTTCTTTTTGCTCGCCAGTGGCTTTGTCTTTCCACTTATCCGTGGTTGCTACAGCAATGTTTGTCATCGCATCGCCGCTAGGCATGTAGCGGGTCTCAGGATCACGACCCAAATTGCCAACGATGGTGACTTTATTGACCGACGCCATAGCTTTCTCCTGTGATTGCGTTGATTTCAGCGAGAGGGGGAAACAGATAATCAGCGAGCACTTGTTTGATGTTTAATACACATCGCGCAAACCCTCATAGACTTTCATTATAAGGCACGAGACTAAAACAACGGCGCAGCTTAAACGTTCACTGCAAGTTAAAAGTGCATTCATCCTCATGCAGAGCAAGTAAACAGCCGTCGACATACCGAATATCGAAACACCTGCACAAAACTCGAACACATTCGCGCAACCACGCCAATCAAGTGAAACGAAGGCCCTATCGCTCGTATCGATAGCACGCAGCATAGAAGCACAAGCGAACCATGAAAACCCGTTATAGTAGCAGGCTGACTCGCGCTCATTTGTCAAAAATTTTGGCAAAAAGGCATTCACGCGAGAGTAAATCGATCTGGACATCCGCATGGAAGAAATTCGTATTCGTGGTGCACGCACTCACAACCTGAAAAACATCAGTCTCGATCTGCCGCGCAACAAACTAATTGTTATCACCGGTTTATCCGGCTCGGGAAAATCATCCTTAGCGTTTGACACGCTATACGCCGAAGGTCAGCGTCGCTACGTAGAATCGTTGTCAGCGTATGCGCGTCAATTTCTTCAGCTAATGGAAAAACCCGACGTCGACATGATCGAAGGTTTGTCGCCGGCGATTTCGATAGAACAAAAAGCGACATCGCACAACCCGCGCTCTACCGTTGGTACTGTCACCGAAATTCATGATTACCTGCGTTTGTTATTTGCGCGTGTGGGCACACCCTATTGCCCAGATCACCCAGAAAATCCACTCGCGGCGCAATCGGTTTCACAAATGGTGGACACGGCAATGGCCATGCCGGAAGACACGAAGCTAATGATCATGGCCCCCGTGGTAGCGAACCGCAAAGGCGAGCACAGCGATTTATTTCAAGCTATGCAGGCGCAGGGTTTTGTTCGCTTTCGCATACAAAGCGGCACGCTGGCAGCAAAAATCTATGAAGTTGACGATCTACCCAAACTCAAAAAAACAGAAAAGCACACGATTGATGTCGTCATTGATCGTGTAAAAGTTCGCAGCGATATCAAACAACGTCTGGCAGAGAGTTTTGAAACAGCCTTACGGATTGCTGAAGGACGCGCCATCGCACTGGAAATGGACTCCGGTCACGAACATATTTTTTCAAATAAATTTGCCTGTCCGGTTTGCGGCTATTCATTGCAAGAGCTTGAGCCACGATTATTTTCATTCAACAACCCGATGGGTGCGTGTCCTGAATGTGACGGCCTGGGACATATAGAATTTTTTGATCCGAAACGCATCGTCGCGTTTCCTAATCTTTCACTCGCTTCTGGTGCAGTCAAGGGATGGGATAGACGTAATCAGTTTTATTTTCAAATGCTGTCGTCGTTGGCTAAGCACTACGAATTTGATCTTGATTTGCCCTTCGAACAGTTGCCGGAAAATGCTCAGCAGGCGGTCTTATTTGGCTCAGGCAAAGAAAAAATTCCCTTTGCTTATGTGAACGAACGTGGCCGCACCGTCATTAAAGAACATACCTTCGAAGGTGTCGTCCCTAATCTGCAACGCCGCTATCATGAAACTGATTCGATGGCCGTCAAAGAAGAGTTGGCGAAATTCATCAACGAAAAACAATGCCCCGAATGTCATGGTGCACGCTTACGAGTTGAAGCGCGCTTTGTCAAAGTGGGCGAAGGCTCGCAGCAACGTGCCATATTTCAAGTGGCCGAAATGCCCCTGCGAGATACATTAGATTTTTTTGAGAAATTGAAATTGCGCGGCGCAAAAAAAGAAATCGCCGACAGAATTATCAAAGAAATTATCTCGCGGCTTAAATTTCTTAACAATGTAGGACTGGATTATTTATCCCTACACCGCAGCGCCGACACCTTATCCGGCGGCGAAGCGCAACGCATACGACTCGCATCACAAATCGGTTCGGGTTTAACCGGCGTAATGTATGTGCTTGATGAACCATCGATCGGCCTGCATCAGCGAGACAATGATCGCCTCATCACTACTCTCAAACACTTGCGCGATATCGGTAACACGGTACTCGTGGTTGAACATGATGAGGATGCGATTCGTAGCGCGGATTACATCGTCGACATGGGCATGGGCGCGGGTGTGCATGGTGGCGAGATAGTCGCTCAAGGCAGTATCAATGACATTCTCAAACACAAAAAATCGCTCACGGCTCAATACCTCAACGGCAACCTCGCTATTGCAGTACCTCAGCAACGTACGATCGCCGACAGTAAAAAACTATTAATAATCAACGGCGCTGAAGGTAACAACCTCAAGTCTGTGAATCTTGAAATACCTGTTGGTTTACTGACGTGCGTAACCGGCGTATCGGGCTCAGGTAAATCAACTCTCATTAACGACACGCTGCATCATGTGCTGGCGCGTCATTTGTATGGTTCGCAAGCAGAACCGGCCCCGCACGAAAGCGTCACAGGTCTCGAGCATTTTGATAAAGTAATTTCAGTTGATCAGGCGCCTATTGGTCGCACACCTCGCTCAAATCCAGCGACCTATACGGGTCTTTTCACCCCTATCCGTGAATTGTTTTCGACCGTTCCTCAAGCCAAAGAACGAGGCTACTCCGCTGGCCGTTTCTCATTCAACGTCAAAGGTGGTCGTTGCGAAGCCTGTCAAGGTGATGGTGTCATCAAAGTTGAAATGCATTTTCTTCCCGACGTGTATGTACCCTGTGACGTTTGTCACGGCAAACGGTATAACCGCGAGACCTTAGAAATTCAATACAAGGGGAAAAATATTTCCGAGGTATTGGGCATGACTGTTGAAGATGCCCATGTGTTTTTTAAACCGGTCCCACTGATTGCTCGCAAACTACAAACCTTGCTTGATGTTGGTCTGGGCTATATCCGTTTAGGTCAGAGTGCTACGACGCTTTCGGGTGGCGAGGCGCAACGCGTCAAACTGTCACTGGAATTATCAAAACGCGATACCGGTCGCACGCTATACATACTCGATGAGCCCACGACTGGATTACATTTTCACGACATTGCTCTGTTACTGAAAGTCATACATCGCTTGCGCGATCAAGGAAATACCTTGGTCACTATTGAGCACAATCTAGATGTCATCAAAACGGCAGATTGGATTATCGATCTTGGTCCGGAAGGTGGCGCAGGTGGCGGGCTAATCATCGCCTCTGGAACACCCGAGCAAGTAGCCAAAAATCCGGCCAGTGTCACTGGCAAATATCTCGCACCGTTACTAGTGACAAAGAAAGAGAAAAAGCGCGCTTAAAAAGAAACACTGAAACTCATACGGCACTGTCTTGAAGTCATTCAAGGCAGTACGTTTATTTTTCCAGCAAACGTTTCTCAGCACGCTCCAGTGCCGTTGCGGCACCTCGTAAGACCACGACATCACCCGCTTCAAGAACAGTATCCGGAGCGAATGGGATGCGATTTTTACCGCGTCGGACAGCGGTAATTTCTGCTTCCAGTGCTTCGATATTCAAGGCCGATAGCGGCAAACGAATCGCTGACGCTTCATCGTTCAAGGGCACGGAGTGAAGTCGTACTTGCAGATGCTCGTCGTCGTCGGCCACATCACCCAATCCATGAAAGTAGCCGCGAAAGGAAGCATAGCGTTCACTGCGAGCTGCTTGCACCCGCTGAATAACGCGCCGTAATGGCACGCCTTTCAGCAGCAGAGCATGCGATGCGAGCATCAAGCTACCTTCTATCGCTTCAGGTACTACTTCATCAGCGCCGCCAGCTCTGAGCACATCCAGATCATCTTCACCCACACTACGCACAATGGCGGGAAGATTGGGTGCAAGTTCATGCGCAAAATGCAGTGTCTTTAAAGCGGCCTGCGTATCGGCATAGGTAATCACCAGTGCCGCTGCACGATGTATACCTGCGGCGATCAAACTCTCGCGACGAGTGGCGTCACCATAGGATACTTCAGCACCTGCATTCTGTGCCTCGATAACACGTTCAGGATCAAGGTCAAGTGCGTGATACGGAATGTTTTCTTCTTCTAGTAATTTCGCCAAGCTTTGACCACTGCGACCAAAACCAGCAATGATCACTTGCCCTTCTTCTTTCATCGCTCGACTGGCAATGCGCGTGAGATTTAACGATTGCTCCATCCATTCGCTGGACGAAAACTTCATCGCAATTCGATCAAAATTGGCAAAAATAAATGGCGTAGCCAACATAGACAACACCATGGCTGCCAAAATCAACTGTACCAAGGCAGGGTCCACCAAGCCTAGTCCACCCGCCTGATTTAACAAAACAAAACCAAATTCTCCGCCTTGCGCCAGACCCAAACCCGTACGTAATGCTACGCCGGGCTTGGCACCGAATACCCTCGCGAGCAGCGCGATTAAACCAAACTTGAGAAATAAGGGTATGACCAACAAAAGAAGCACTAGCAAGAAATGATCAAGCACCAACCGCAGGTCAAGCAACATGCCGACGCTGATGAAAAAAAGACCGAGTAGCACATCACGAAACGGCTTGATATCTTCTTCAACTTGAATTCGAAACTCAGTTTCAGAAATCAACATGCCTGCGACAAATGCGCCTAACGCAAGTGACAAACCTGCTGTTTCAGTGATCCACGCCGCCCCCAATGTCACTAGCAACAGATTGAGCATGAATAGTTCGTGCGAACGACGCTGAACGACTATTTGAAACCATCGCCGCAATAAAATTTGCCCAAGAAACAGAAGCAGGAATAATACGAAACAGGCTTTGATACCCGCGATGACAAGATCTTCAACCAGGTCGGGGCCGGGATGCGCCAGCGAAGGCAGCACGATGATGAGTGGTACTACGGCCAGATCCTGAAACAGCAATATGCTGGTAATGCGTCGACCATGCTCACTTTCCAGCTCCAGCTTTTCGGTTAACAGCTTCATTACTATGGCAGTGGACGACATGGAAAGTGCTGCACCTAGTGCAAAAGAGGCGCTCCAGCTAATTTCTATTAATGACGGTAACAGCTTGGCTATCAGACTTGAGCACAAAACCGTCACGACAATCGTCAGAACAACTTGCGCCATGCCCAGGCCGAAAACATTTCGCCGCATCGATTTCAGCTTGGGCAGCGAGAATTCGAGTCCAATCGAAAACATCAGAAAGACGATGCCGAACTCGGCCAACATATGAGTCGCCTTACTATCGGCAGCGAGCGCTAAGGCGTGCGGGCCAATCAGAATGCCCACCGTGAGATAGCCAAGCATAGGCGGCAGATTCATCATACGGAATGCCACTACGCCCAAAACAGCAGCGACTAGCAAGATGAGCGTCAGTTCCAGCGGTGAATTCATGGGCCAAGGCGATGGTTGAAGGGC
The DNA here is from genome assembly GCA_021737945.1 of Polynucleobacter sp. Lineage (GTDB taxonomy): Bacteria > Pseudomonadota > Gammaproteobacteria > Burkholderiales > Burkholderiaceae_D > Pernthalerella. The sequence continues at coordinate 21,732 of JAIPCX010000028.1, read as the reverse complement.
TTTGCGACTATCTGATGGTAAAAATTGCTCTAAGTAGCAGGATCTTTTACCACTGGCAGGTTTTTTGCTTTAAATCTTCGGCTATACTCTACGCATGAGTGTAACCCATGAAAAAAGGTTCTCGCAGCAATTTGATAACAGCGTTGCTAGTCGCGCGCTGGAGTTGGCACGCGACACTCTTCAAATTGAGGCCGATGCCATACTGGCTTTGAAGGCTCGTCTCTCCGCTGATACCCACCACGACTTTGCACGCGCTACTGCTTTACTGCTGAGCTGTAGTGGCCGCGTGGTTGTTTCCGGAATGGGAAAGTCCGGCCACATCGCCAGAAAAATTGCTGCCACCTTATCCTCCACCGGCACGCCTGCCATGTTTGTCCATCCAGGTGAAGCAGCGCATGGCGATCTAGGCATGGTCACCAAAGCCGATGCCATGATCGCGATTTCCTACTCTGGTGAATCAGACGAATTACTCGCTATTACTCCCGTCATCAAACGTCTGGGTGCAAAACTCATTTCCATGACAGGTAATCCCGAGTCATCACTGGCGCGCTTAGCTGACGTGCACCTAAACATCGCGGTAGAAAAAGAAGCCTGCCCGCTTAATTTGGCCCCCACAGCAAGCACCACCGTAACGCTTGCTCTTGGTGATGCATTAGCCGTGGCGATGTTAGATGCACGCGGATTTCGCGAAGAAGACTTTGCCCGCTCTCACCCCGGCGGCTCACTGGGTCGCAAACTACTCACGCATGTGCGCGATGTCATGCGAACTGGCAGCTTAATTCCCTCTGTTAAACCGGATGTGATGCTGCCTGAAGCGCTGCTCGAAGTCACCCGCAAAGGTATGGCTATGACTGCCATCGTGAACGATGATGATCATGTACTTGGCATATTCACCGATGGTGATCTACGCCGACTCATCGAGCAAGGTAGAGATTTTTCAAAAACGCTGATTCGTGATGTGATGCATACAAAGCCGCGATTATTAGGCCCCGAACAGCTCGCGGTGGATGCCGTTGAGCTAATGGAGCAGCACCGCATTAATCAAGTACTCGTGTGCGAACCGAATGGCAAACTAGTCGGTGCTCTACATATTCATGATCTCACGCGCGCCAAGGTGATTTGACGATGACTTCAGATTTAACGTCAACCGAACGGGCAAAGCGACTCAAGCTAATGATCTTTGATGTTGATGGCGTACTGACCGATGGTGGTTTACGCTACGGACCCGAGGGGGAGCTGATTAAAACGTTTAACGTACTCGACGGGCATGGCATCAAGCTACTGCAAAAATCGGGGGTGCGTACCGCTATTATCAGCGCCCGACAATCGCCTATCGTTGCACGCCGCGCTACTGATCTTGGAATCGGTATTCTGCTGCAAGGCGTTGAAGACAAACGTTCAGCATTTGAAAAAACAATCAGCGAACTAAAGCTCACACCAGAAGAATGCGGCTTCATGGGCGATGACGTGATTGATCTACCAGTCATGACGCGCGTAGGTTTTGCTATTAGCGTACCGAATGGACATGCAGAAGTTCGTAGTCGTGCACATTTCGTCGCTCAGGCGCATGGCGGCAAAGGAGCTGTGCGCGAAGTGTGCGATTTTATTTTGCGCGCACAAGGTAATTATGAATCGGCGCTCGCGCCATATCTGTCATGAGCAGTGAATTGCGCCGTCGTTATCCGGCATTGCTGCTGCTAGCCGCTGGATCTTTGCTAGCGGCACTCAGTTTTTGGGCATTAGAAATTGCACGTCGCTCAGTGGACGATACACGCGAACCTACTGTGCGCACTGAACCCGACTACTTTATTGAAGATTTCACCTATACACGCATGTCAGTCGGCGGCAAGGCCCAATACGTTATCAGCGGTAAAAAATTAATTCATTACCCAGTCGATGACAGCAGCACTATCGCGCAACCGTCAGTGCGAAGCTATTCCAGTTTGCGTGACCCTATGACACTGCGAGCACGCACGGCCAAAATCACTGCCGACCATAAAGAATTACATTTTTATGAAGACGTCATACTAGAGCGGCCACAGACTGGAGGTACAGAATCTTTGCGAGTCGATTCAGATTACATGCTGGCCTTACCGAATCAAGATATTGTAAAAACTGACAAAAAAGTGGTGATTCAGTTAGGTACTTCTCGCATGGAAGGAACTGGCATGATTGCCGACAACGGCAAACATCAGCTGAATTTACAGAGTCGAGTCAGCGGACATTACGAACCATCGCATTAACAAGGGATGCGCTATTTATGAAAAATTCCATCGCGATTTTATTTAAAACAAGCTCAGCAATTTTTTGTCTCGCCCTGCTAAGCGCAGCACATGCTGAAAAGGCAGATCTGAACAAGCCGACTAATGTCGAAGCGAATCAGATGTTCTATGACGAATCCAAACAGACCAATACCTTTATCGGTAACGTGGTGCTTACTCGCGGTAGTTTGGTCATGCATGCTGACAAACTCTTAGTGCGCCAAGATCAAGCAGGCCATCAATTCGCGACCTTATACGCCTCACCTGGCGGCACCACGCGGTTTCGTCAAAAGCGTGATGGCGGCAAAGACTTATGGATTGAAGGTAATGCCTCTGATCGTATTGAGTACGATACTAAAACTGAAATTGCCAAGCTATTCAAACAAGCCCGCGTAAAGATGCTGGATGGCTCACAGATCACGGACGAAGTTGAAGGTGAATTTATTTCGTATGACAGTCGTGCTGAGTTCTACTCAGTCAGCAATTCTGTTTCGGGTGAAAGCAAGCCGGGCAGTGGTCGTGTAAAGGCCGTCATTCAGCCACGCGGCGCGGATAAAGGCAAAGATGAAAAGTAGTTTGTCCAGCATGCTGAGAGTACGCAGCCTCCAGAAAAGCTATGGCGCACGTCAAGTAGTGCATGACGTGTCTCTGGATGTTGCCAGTGGCGAAGTGGTGGGATTGCTTGGTCCAAACGGCGCTGGAAAAACAACCTCCTTTTATATGATCGTCGGTCTAGTTCCATCAGAAGGTGGAGAGATCACCCTCGATGATCAGAGCATCTCGGGACTACCCATTCACCGCCGTGCAGAACTGGGTTTGTCCTATCTGCCACAAGAAGCCTCAGTATTTCGCAAGCTTTCGGTTGAAGACAATATTCGCGCCGTTCTCGAACTACAAAAAAATCAAGGCAAGCCATTGCCGCGCGGTGAAATCGAACAACGCCTCGATACGCTGATGGCAGACCTGCAAATTGAAAAACTGCGCAGCAATCAAGCCTTGTCGCTATCCGGTGGTGAAAGACGTCGTGTAGAAATCGCGCGCGCTTTAGCAACCAGTCCTCGTTTCATTTTATTAGATGAACCTTTTGCAGGCGTTGATCCGATTGCTGTGATTGAAATTCAACGCATCGTTCGCTTTCTTAAGGAGCGCGGCATTGGCGTACTCATTACCGATCACAGTGTGCGCGAAACGCTGGGTATCTGCGATCGCGCTTACATCATTAACCAAGGGGCCGTGTTGGCTTCGGGCAGTCCAGAAGAAATCATTGGCAATGAATCCGTTCGCCGTGTTTATCTCGGCGAAAACTTCAGGATGTAATCGAGGACAATGAAACAGACTTTACAGCTACGCGTATCACAACATCTTGCACTGACGCCTCAGCTGCAGCAATCGATACGCCTGTTGCAACTGTCTACACTCGAGCTGCATCAGGAACTCGAGCAAATGCTGTCCGACAATCCCCTGCTCGAACGCTTAGATGACCCGTTAGATCATTCAATACGATTACTGAGCGACGGCGCTATTAGCCAGGCACCACTTTCAGCTCCCACTGATTCCGTCGGCGAGGGCTCAGGCGAAGCCAGCACACCCGCCGAAGCCAGTGCTGAGGGCGCCCCAGCCGGTGAAGGTGGCGATGAAGGTAATACGGGCAATGATGCTGACTGGAGTTTTGACGACGTCTCGCGCTTATCCAAAGCACCCGAAGATGATAACGGCCGTCCTCAGCTAGAAGCGCATGAATGTACGTTGCGTGAGCACTTACTCGAGCAGCTATCCGTCACCGTCAACAATCGTCGTGACCGTGCACTCGTCGAGTTACTGATTGAAGCCTTAGATGACAATGGCTACCTCGAAGAACCTCTGGAAGATATTCACGGCCGTCTGCCCGAAGAATTAGATATTGAGTTTGACGAGCTAATGGTGGCACTCAAACTTTTACAAAGCTTTGACCCCGCAGGCATAGGCGCAAGAAATGCGTCGGAATGTCTGGCCATACAAATCCGCCGCATGGAAAAAGTCGCTTTTGTCACGCGACGTATGGCGCTGACCCTGGTTGAAAACCATCTGGAGCTATTTGCTCAACGCGAGTTTAATAAACTGAAAAAAATACTCGATTGCGACGACGAAGATTTGCGCGAAGCACAAGCCGTGATCCGCTCTTGTAATCCGCACCCAGGCGCTGCCTACGCCGGTGATGCATCCGACTATGTGGTCCCTGACGTTATTGTCAAACGTGCAAAAGGGGAGTGGCAAGTCAGCCTAAACCGCGAGGTGATGCCTAAGCTAAGGGTGAATGCCATGTACGCCAGCATCCTTAAGCAAAGCAAAGGTGAAGGCTCGCTCACAGCGCAGTTGCAAGAAGCCAAATGGCTAATCAAAAATATGCGGCAACGTTTCGATACTATTTTGCGTGTGTCGCAAGCGATAGTAGATCGTCAACGTAATTTTTTCACTCACGGCGAAGTTGCGATGAAGCCCCTTGTTCTGCGTGAAATTGCTGATACACTGGGACTGCATGAAAGCACCATTTCGCGCGTAACGACGCAGAAATATATGCTGACACCGCACGGTATGTTTGAACTAAAATTTTTCTTTGGTAGCCACGTTGCCACAGAAACGGGCGGAGAAGCATCATCAACTGCAATACGCGCTTTGATCAAACAACTGATAGGAGCTGAAGACCCAAAAAATCCATTCTCAGATAGCAAGATCACAGACATGCTAAGTGAACAGGGCATGGTGGTCGCGCGGCGTACCGTTGCAAAATACCGCGAGGCCTTAAAAATACCCCCTGTAAATTTGCGCAAGTCTTTGTAGTTTTTCCAGTTTTTTCACCGTTGCTGCGTTCCTACCGGCCTGCCGCCGGCGGTCGAGCCAGAACCTCCAGCGACGCAATGCGAAGGAGTGCAGTGTATGAATCTGAAAATCAGTGGTCATCATTTGGAACTAACTCCCCCTTTGAAGGAGTATGTACAAAATAAACTGGAACGAATCAAACGCCATTTCGACAATGTGATTGATATTTCAGTCAAGCTTACCGTCGACTCTCTCACAGAAAAAGAAAAACGCCAGCGCGCAGAAATTAATCTGCATACACGCGGCAAAGATTTTCACGTCGAAAGTGAAGCACAAGATATGTATGCCGCGATTGATCTGCTCATGGATAAACTGGATCGACAGGTACTGAAACACAAAGGCCGTATTCAAGATCATCAGCACGAAGGAATACGACGCTACGAAGGTCCAACCGAAGAAATCGCCTGATTATAAAAATCAGTAAAACAAAGGGCGCTGCGGCGCCCTTTCTCTTTTTTATTACGAACAACATCTCAGAATTATCTTCCTTGCCTTGTCTGAATTGACGCCTCGCTTGGCTGTTACGTGAAAGACTGACTTTTTCGCTTTTCAATCCCATCGCTACGAATGACGCTAAACTTCAGTTTTTTAGACATCAGCACTCGCTGAGCATGATGGATATCGCGCTCAGCTAACCTTTAGCCTATGACCGATCTTATTCGCACTCACATCAGTGGCCGCACTGGCGTTATCACCCTGAACCGCCCAACTGCGCTGAATTCTTTATCACTCGAGATGGTCAGAGCCATGACTAAGGCTTTGCTTGATTGGCGCCATGACGCTGAAATCTCGGCAGTATTTGTTTATGGCAGCGGCGAAAAAGCGTATTGCGCTGGCGGTGATATTCGCTTTTTCCACGAAAAGGGTAACGCCAACTCCATGAATGGCGCCGCACTCATCGAAGATTTTTTTAGCGAAGAATATGCGCTTAACTACTTGGTACACCACTACCCTAAACCCTACGTTGCATTACTGGATGGTGTCGTTATGGGAGGCGGCATGGGCATCGCACAAGCAGGCCCGCAAGCGCGTATGCGTATCGTCACTGAACGAACAAAAATGGCCATGCCCGAAGTCGGTATTGGCTTGTTCCCCGATGTCGGTGGCGGACATTTTCTATCACGAGCGACTGGGCACACAGGGACTTATTTGGGTGTGACGGGTGAAATGATTACAGCGGCAGATGCGCTGTATGCCGACTTGGCCGATGTGTTCGTGCCTTCATCGGAACTGCCCGCACTTCACGCCATGGTGGCAGAGGCGCGGGGTGATTTGCGCGAAGCGGTACGTAGCTTTGCGGCGCCTTTTGCAGCGCACGCCGATCCAGCAAACTCGCGCCTAGCAAAATCGCGTGACGCGATCGAACAACATTTCGCTCTGGATTCGGTACAGGCTATCTTAGCCTCACTGGCCAACGACACAGATGAATTTGCGACTAAAGCACTTGCGAACATGCAGAAAAAATCACCCTTGATGATGTGCGTCACTCTGTCGCAACTGCGTCGCGCGGCCACACTCGATATTGCCGATTGTCTGCGTATGGAAAGAACGATGGTGAGACGTTGCTTTGAGCATGGCGAAGTGATCGAAGGAGTTCGCGCACTGGCCATCGACAAAGATCACTCGCCCAAGTGGAACCCAGCGAATCTGCAAGAGGTAAGCTCTGAAATGATAGCCGGCTTTTTTGAACCGGCATGGCCGGATTACGCGCACCCGTTGAGGCACTTAGGCTAATAACGACGAAGGGTATCTCAGAGCCAGATACCGTAGTGAACTATCGATTAAATTTCGTCGACAGCAAACAGTCGACGGTATTCGCGCATTGCATAGCGATCCGTCATACCTGCAATGTAGTCAGCGACTTTTCTAGCCTGCGCTGTTCTATCGTCACCTGCAATCTGATAGTCCAGCGGAAGCAATTCTGGGCCAGTGATGAAAATATCAAATAAATCCGTCACGATACGACGCGCTTTGCTGGTCATACGATTGACTTGGTAATGATGGTACAAATTAGTTCGTAAAAAACGCTTCAGCTCTTGCGCTTCTTTTTTCATATTTTCTGAAAAGGCAATGAGCGGCGGCGCATTTCTAACATCGTCAATTGTTTTAATTTCAGCCTGACGAATATTTGCGCGCGATTGTTGAATCAAATCATCCACCAATGCATTGATCATGCGTCGAACGGTTTCATTAATTGCGCGGCGGCCACTGATGCCTGGAAATTGACTTTCGGCTTCATGGCGATAGCGTGCATACAACGCCACTTCATTCAGCTGATCAGTCGTTAATAAGCCTGAACGTAAACCGTCATCGATATCATGGTTGTTATACGCGATTTCGTCCGCGAGATTAGCCAACTGCGCTTCCAGCGTTGGTTGCTTACGCTCTATGAATCGACGCCCTATATCGCCTAATTGTTGTGCATTCGTTAGCGAGCAGTGTTTGAGTACGCCTTCGCGCGTTTCGAACATCAAATTTAAGCCATCGAAAGCACCATAGCGCTGCTCAAGAGAATCAACAACCCTGAGACTCTGAAGATTATGCTCAAAGCCGCCGTAATCTTTCATGCATGCATTCAACGCATCTTGACCGGCATGGCCAAAGGGCGTGTGCCCAAGATCATGCGCTAAAGAGATGGCCTCCACCAAATCTTCGTTCAAACGCAAATTGCGTGTGAGGGAGCGTGCAATTTGCGCGACTTCAATACTGTGCGTCAGACGGGTTCTGAATAAATCACCTTCGTGATTAACAAAAACCTGTGTCTTGTATTCCAAACGCCTGAAAGCTGTGGAATGAATAATACGATCACGATCACGCTGAAATTCACTGCGCGTAGGTGGCGTTAGTTCTGCGAATTGACGCCCTGGCGAGGAAGATGCCAGTGCAGCATAAGGCGCCAGATGCGCTTCGAATTCGGGCATCATCGTGTAGCTTGCACGCAAGTAGAAAGCGTGGCGTCGAGATGTTCTGCTGGGGCCGTTGTCACGATAGCTTTTCCTAAGGGCTTCAAAAGAATAAATTTAATCTTACCGCCTTCGTTTTTCTTATCGACTTCCATCAGATCTAACCATCTATCTTTACCAAGATCAGGCGCAACTGTGGGTAAGCCTGCTGCCTTAACCAAGGCTACAAGACGATCACGATCAGTGGCATCCATATAGCCCATGCGCACAGACAAATCTGCCGCCATCACCATACCGCAACCGACGGCTTCACCATGTAACCACTCGCCGTAACCTAGGCCGGCTTCGATGGCGTGTCCGAAGGTATGACCAAAATTCAAAATCGCCCGCAGACCTGTTTCTCGCTCGTCCTGACGCACGACTTCGGACTTGATTTCACATGATCGCTGTATTGCATACGCTAAGGCTTGATCATCACGCGCCATCAGTTTGGCGATATTTTTCTCCTGCCACTGAAAAAAATCAGCATCAATAATGGCGCCGTGCTTAATCACTTCAGCTAAGCCAGCTGAGAGCTCGCGCGTAGGTAAACTCATCAGAGTCGACGTATCTGCAATAACAGACTGCGGCTGATAGAACGCCCCAATCATGTTTTTACCCATTGGATGATTGATCGCTGTTTTACCACCCACCGACGAATCGACTTGGGCCAGCAAGGTCGTAGGAATCTGCACAAACGGCACACCACGCATGTAGGTTGCCGCAGCAAATCCTGTCAGATCACCAATCACACCGCCGCCCAAGGCTAACAAGGTCGTCTTACGATCGCATTTATTCTCTAGCAGTGCATCAAATACCTTCATCAGGTTATCGATATTTTTTTCTTCTTCACCATCCGGCAGCACGATAGATAGGCAATGCTTACCCGCAGCGGTCAGCATGCTAGTTAGGCGCTCTAGATAGAGGGGAGCCACTATGGTGTTAGTAACAATCACCACCCGTGTGCCAGGTATGTAGTCTGCAAACGCTGTTTGCTCGAGCAAGTGCTTGCCTATCACAATGGGATAACTGCGCTCACCCAAATCGACGTTCAGCTTAGCGAATATTTCTGGAGGTGACTTCATGGATGATCTACCGAACTTTCGTTAGTCGACTCAGGTTGATTTTCATCAGGCAGGGTCTCGGATACAGTAGGCAGCTGGCCCAGGATAGTCTGGACTACTGATTGCACATTGGGACGACCGGTCTCAATAATGATATGAGCCACTTCTTGGTACAGCGGCGCACGTTGCTGTGATAGCTCTTCGATACGCGCTTTAGGATCGTCAGTCTGCAACAGCGGACGATTACGATCATGACTCGTTCGTTGAAGAATGCTGTTGACCGAGGCCCGAAGGTAAATAACGGTGCCACGCTCTTTAAGGAACTGGCGGCTTTGTTCATTCAAAACCGCACCACCACCGGTGGCCAACACAATACCTTCTTGCGCTGTGAGGTCGCGAATAACATCAGCTTCGCGCTGACGAAAACTCGCTTCACCCTCTATCTCGAAGATCCACGGTATGGTCGCTCCTGTGCGCGCCTCGATTTCATGATCAGCATCGACAAAACGCTTATTCAAGCGCTTTGCCAACGCACGGCCTATGGTCGTTTTACCCGAACCCATAAGACCGACTAGGAAAATATTAGTAGTTGAATTCAACATGCTTGCCCGCAGCGAGCGCTTGTCGCCGACGATTTCCGCAAGAAAAACCACAGTTTACTGCATTCGCTACGTCGGGCCTGCGCCAGGAAATCTCCGTGCTGGGGCGATTATTTCTCGGCGAGAGAATCTGAGACTACGCGCGGGGTGATGAATATAAGTAATTCAGTACGATCGCGAGTTTTGGTAACACTTCGGAAAAAATAACCCAGCACAGGGAGATCACCCAAAAATGGGACCTTGTTCACACCATCAATCTCGGTTTGAGTAAAAATACCGCCCAAAACAACGGTACCCCCATTTTCAACCTGAACATTGGTTTTCACATGCTTGGTATTAATCGCAAAGCTAGAACCCACCGCCACGCCGCGCGAATCTTTGGCCACATCGACGGTCAGAATGATGTTGCCATCAGGAGTGATCTGGGGGGTTACCTCTAATTTAAGATTAGCTTTCTTAAACTGTATCGAGGTTGCCCCACTGCTCGTGGCCTGCTGATACGGTATCTCCTCACCCTGCTCGATAATGGCCGCCTGCTGATCGGCCGTCACGACGCGCGGACTAGAGATGATTTTTCCCTTACCTTCAGCTTCTAATGCCGACAGCTCAAGATTCAAAAAACGATTTGCGCCTGCCGTGAAAAGGCTAACCGCCAAAGTCCCCGGAGTAACGCCATTAATAGACGAGGCGGGCATACTGACAAACTGGGAATTAGGAACGTAGCTTCCCGCCGTGGCGTTTATCTGCGCCGTCTGCTCGCCCACGCCTACATAATTACCGGTCAGCGCTAGTCGGGATGAGCCAGGCAGGTTGATTCCGGGCGTTCCAGTGCGACTGGCATTCAAGTCGGTAAATCCTAACCTCGCTCCTAGATTTCTACTGAACCTATCATCTGCCTCAACAATACGTGCCTCTATCATCACCTGCCGCGTAGGTATGTCGGTGAGTAATATTAATTTGCGAACTTCATCTAAGCGACTCGGCGTGTCGGTAATAAATAGTTTATTTGTTCGCGGCTCTGAAGAGGCACTTCCACGTCGGGACAAAATGCTGCCACGTCCTACCTGACCATCGAGTCCAAAAACCTGACGAAAAGCATCTGCTTTTTGATAGTTAAGTTGAAAGGTCTCGGTCACCAACGGTTCCAACTCAGAAATCTGCGCGCGCTGCTCGAGTTCCAGACGCTCTTTGGTTAACAACTCATCCTTGGGTGCTATCCAAAGCACATTACCGTTCTTGCGCATATCTAAGCCCCTAGCTTGCATCACAATATCTAAAGCCTGATCCCAGGGCACATCTTTTAATCGCAAGGTCAGCTGACCGCTCACACTATCGCTTGCCACCACGTTAAAACCAGTAAAGTCAGCGATGACTTGCAGCAATGCTCTGACTTCAATATTTTGAAAATTCAGTGATAACTTATCGCCACGGTAGCCACGTCCTGCATTAGAAGATTTACTTTGCTCAGCTTTGATAGGGCGCACCTCAACCACCAAGCGCTTATCCGCCTGCCAGGCCAGATGCTCCCATTGCCCCGTTGGTTCTATGACCATGCGCACCATGTCAGACTGCGCACTAGTACTGACGATTTGTATCGGTGTGCCAAAATCTTTCACATCCAGCCGACGTCGCAATACATCGGGCAAAGTGGTTTTCATGAAATCAATCACCACGGTCTGCCCTTGCCTACGCACATCAACAGCAGACTGAGATTTGGCAAGATCAATGATGACGCGCCCTGTTTCACCACCGCCACGCCGAAAATCAATATCCAATATCGTATTTTTCTCACTAGCTAGAGTACTTGGGGCTTCACCATTGGATTTCACTAACGCCAATGAAGCACTATTCGGCTCAGACAAAGTGACTATCAATTCTTGATTTTGAGCGCGCGTTGAAAAGACCAGGGGTCGTTTTAATGCAATGACTAGTCGTGTACGGCCTGCCACCTGAATAATATCGACGTGACGCAGGTCCCCACTATCCAAAACTCGTCGCAGCTGACCTGTCGCATTAGCGGTCTCTGCAAAATCGAATACAACACGCGGAGGATTTTGCGTTGTAAAACTTATCGGTGTAATCGTTGGTAATTGTTTAAAACTGATACGCAACTGCTGTTGCGTACCGCTACGCGCCACATCGATAGCGGTAATTGCATTGAGATTTTGGCCTAAATCGGCTTCCGATTCTTTATCAACTGACTGAACATGTCCAGTCATCATGACAAAAAAAACTAACATCAAACATTTTAAGTGTAGCCATGGTTGCTCTATTTTCATTTGGCCTCCCGCATCGATAGCTGCACTCGTCGCTTTACCCACGTCCCATTCGCTTCTTGAATCGTTTCTTCAATCTCAATTGAGCCATCCATAATAGTGATCACCTCACCCAGATCTTGACCAAGGTGATTGCCTTTACGTAGTTGATACAAAATTTTTCCAACTTCTACTAATGCTACGCTTTGGCCTGGCCGACCCAGACTACCGATCATGCGAAACTGATCCAACGGATAGGATTCGAGAGGTTCACGCGACCGTTTCAAATCGGGACGAACACCTGCATGGTCTGAGATATCGAGCAGCATTGATATCTTTGACGTATCGAAAGGATCCACTTGCCCCGCCGGCTCATAGATAAAAGTTTTCATCGTCAGTGGCGCGGGTAATGTCAACGGGCTAGAGTGTGCGGTGCGGCGAACAGTAGCCATCCACTCACTTAGATTTTCGTCGCTCGAGGCGTCACAAGCAGCTAGGCTGAGCAAAGTACAAATCACTATGGCGCGAATTAACGTAGTTAAAAAATTACTCAGAAAATAATTAATAAAATCGTCGTCTCGTTTACCAAAAAAACTCTGTGCGCATGCATGATTCGCCTGCTCCTGAATTCTCCAAAGCCTATTTTTCATTTAGTTTTTTTCTGACTAGCTAACAAGCGTTTCGCTTGCTCACTCGCCTCTTCTTTATCGAGATAACGATAGGTGTGAACAATGGCCTCAAATGACTGCACGCCTTCTTTTTGCTGATTAATTACCAAATGGTCGATGGTGACTACACGAGGAAGATTGGCGATATCACTAACAAAACCTGCCAGAGCGTGATAATTACCAACTAGCTTGATAGCAATAGGAAGCTCCGCATAATAGGGACGCAATCGCAGCTGCTCCGGTTTGAATAACTCAAACTGTAATCCACGACCTGTGCCGGCTTGATTGATTTCTGAGAGCATTGCATCCATCTCGGATTTGCCTGGCAGTTGCCTCCCAAGTGCTTCTACCCTGTCTGATACAGCGGCTTTCTTCTGCCTTAACGCTTCTAAATTTTGTGCTTGCCCGACTTTGTGACGAAACAACGTGCGTAACTCGCTCTCTTGAGCGCGCTCGTGATCGAGTATTTCCCATTGATCAATCCAACACAACCATGCACCAGCGGCGATTACGCCAAACAGAAGTACCGCGAACAAAGTGATTCTTGGGGCAACAGGCCACAACCCCGGGTGGCGACCTCGTAATTGCGTGTACTGTTGCCCCCATGCTTGTATAACCTGCACCTTATTGAGTAGAGCTTTATTATTTTTCATCATTAGCTTTACCGAACCAGGTTTGGAATAGCGACAGTGAAATCAAATAATTTTCTACTGTCTTTTCCTGAGCTATAAGTAGCCGATTTGATTTCGATTAATTCTGGCGGACCCAAACCTAATTGATTAGGTGATTCACTTAAATTGCGTAATAACTCTGAAACGCGTGCATTCGATAAAGCAAATCCAGATAAAATGATTTGATCACCTTGCTTTAAAGATTTCAGCATAATTCCATTGGGCACTTTCTCTGACAAAAAACTCAATAGGTAAACCGGCTGATTGCGATTCGTCTGCAATCTTTCTACTGCAGTTTGTCGAGCTTGTAATGCATCGATTTCTTGATTTAAATTACTGATTTCTTGAATTTTTATATCAAGAATTTTTATTTCTGAATTTAGCAGTGCATTTCTTTCTGATTGCATGCTTAATTTATCTTCATTCACTATCCAAACCACCAAAACGACGCTGAGTGCAAGGACGATATGCAAGGACGCCTGTCGATTAAAAGTGGCCTTCTTTTGAAGACGTCTTTCTTCACGCCAAGGTAAAAAATTAAATCGCATCATGAAGTTTTATCAGCCATTGCAAGCCCACAGGCAACTAACCATGAAGAAGCATCCGTTTGAAGCTTGGATTTATTGATAGAGGTAGAAAATTTCATTTCGGCGAAAGGATTGGCGAATTCAGCAATAATCGATAATTGCTCCTGCATCATGGATGGCAATCGAAGCAAGCTCTGTTCTTGCCCAGACAGGAAAAATTTATCGATAGGCACATGCTGCGATGTTGTTGAATACATCTGTAATGCACGCTTGAATTCTTGACAGACAGCAGCGCAGAAAGCTTTAGTGGTAGCCACAACCTGATCAGGATGTCGATCGAGATCTTTCTGTAGCCTTTGAAAGCCCATATTTAATTCATGCTCAAATATAAGGGTTCGATGATTTTCGACAAAAAAGTAACTCGAATCACGTCCGATTTGCAAAACGGCTTGAGCGCGCGTGGCAACAAGGTTGTCCACTGAATTCTTCGTTGAATTTAATGCAGCCATCAAGGCCTGCGACTCGATATCAATCACCGCTGTTCGAATACCGACGGCTTGCGCTATTTCCAGACGCTCTGCAATAGTTTCTTTGCGTGTCGCCACCAAAATGACGTCGGCATTCCCAGGATTTCCGGCTGATGGACCTACAACACCAAAATCAATATTTAATTCATTGAGGGGGAAAGGTAAATTTTGTGCAGCTTCCGATTCAACCTGCAATTCAATTTCATCTTCAGACAGATCATCCGGCAGCGTCAGCATTTTTCGAATAACCAGCCCCGGTGGCAGCGCCATAGCAGCCTCTTTTAGACGGCTACCTGATTTTTGTATGACATCACTTAAGGCTTGGGTGATTTGATCGACCTGAACGATGCTGCCTTCACGCATGACAGCTCGAGGCAATTCATGCTCGGCGTAGTGCTCTACACGCCAACCATCAGACAAACGTGCCAACTCAATGACACGTATTGCAGCGGAGCTGATATCGATACCCAATAGCGGGGTCGAATGCTGCGCTAAAAAACCCTTTAGAAGTCCAATTCTCAAACCATACCTTCATCGAGATCGTTGCATTTTTAAAAATTTTGTCGATGCTAACAAGCTCCTTTTTTAGCTGTAAAGAAAAGTCCTGCATACGTTGTCAAATCCTGACGTAATGCGCCCACCAAGTTCACTCTTAGTCTGATTACTAGCTATACAAAGCAATAAAGCGTTCAACAATTGCGCCGACATGAAAGCTCGATTGTTGAAACGCTATAATGGGTGCCATCAAGCGCATGAGCGCTTTCTTACTACTTCCCGCATGAATTCAAATGCTCCAGAAGGAAATTCACCTGCCAGTCCCCGCCGGGACCGATTGCCTGCACCGATCAAGCTTGCGCTAAGTATTTTTGGCGTGCTTACCGGTCTGGCAGTGATTGGGATATTGCTCGTCAGCTTCATGATGATGATGGCCTACCCGAATCTGCCCGATATCGATTCCCTTGCGACTTACCAGCCTAAGATGCCGCTGAGGGTCTTTTCTGCCGATAACATGTTGATCGGTGAGTTTGGCGAAGAGCGACGCAGCTTAGTTCGTTACAAAGACATTCCAAAAGTAATGAAACAAGCCGTATTGGCCATCGAAGATGATCGTTTTTACGAACATGGTGGTGTCGATTACTGGGGCATACTGCGCGCCGCATTACATAATGCGATGGGCGGTAGTCGGCAAGGCGCATCGACTATCACGCAGCAAGTTGCAAGAAATTTTTTCCTAAGTAGCGAACAAACTGTTAAACGCAAGTTGTACGAAGTTCTACTCGCTTGGAAGATAGAAAAAAATCTGACCAAGGATCAGATTCTTGAGCTCTACATGAACCAGATCTATTTGGGACAGCGCTCGTATGGTTTCGCATCTGCAGCGCAAATATATTTCGGGAAAAAACTGCACGACATCACCATCGCCGAAGCCGCGATGTTAGCTGGCCTCCCCAAGGCACCTTCAGCGAATAATCCGGTAGTTAATCCCAAACGAGCCAGAGCTCGCCAGCAATACATCCTGCAACGCATGCATGATCTCGGCTACATCACGACCGCTCAATATGAGCAGGCGCGCGATGAGCAACTAAAAATCAAAATGGATAGCAATGAATTTGGCGTCCATGCCGAGTACGTGGCCGAGATGGCCAGGCAAATGGTGTATGACCAATTCAAAGAAGAAACCTACACACGCGGCCTGAATGTTTTTACCACCATCACCAAGGCCGACCAGGATGCTGCCTACCTCGCGCTACGCCGTGGAGTATTGGATTATGAAAAGCGTCAGGTCTACCGCGGTCCTGAAGGCTATATGGATATCCCGGCTGATAAAGGGGAAGCCGAGGCGTCGATTGAA
This sequence comes from Polynucleobacter sp., assembly GCA_021737945.1. Lineage (GTDB taxonomy): Bacteria > Pseudomonadota > Gammaproteobacteria > Burkholderiales > Burkholderiaceae_D > Pernthalerella. Next base: position 5,510 of record JAIPCX010000028.1, on the reverse strand, counting down.
TCCGAATTAGCAGAACATCCAGACAGCGACGGCATCGTAGCGGCAGTTGTGTTGACGGCTACACCTAAGAGTGTTCGCGCCTTACTGGCATCGGGCGAAGAAATTACCATCCAAGACGCGGGTCTTGGAATGGCTACCAGTGCACTAACAGATAAAACACCTGCGAATCGACGCATACGACGCGGAGCGATTATTCGTGTCATGCAAGAAGGCAATGGCTGGGCAATTATTCAATTACCTGAGGTCGAATCAGCCTTTGTCTCGGCCAGCGCAGAAGATGGTGCGATTCGCGCGTTAGTCGGCGGCTTTGACTTCAACCGTAATAAATTCAACCATGTGACGCAAGCCTGGCGCCAGCCGGGCTCCTCCTTCAAACCATTTATTTATTCAGCGTCACTGGAAAAGGGACTCTCACCAGGCACCGTCATTAATGACGCACCGATTACTTACGACGCCTCACAAACGGGTAGCCAAGCGTGGGAACCCAAAAATTACGACAACAAATATGAAGGCCCGATGTCGATGCGCAAAGGCCTATCAAAGTCGAAGAACATGATTTCCATCCGTATCCTTGATCGTATCGGCCCTGCCTACGCTCAAGAGTACGTGACTCGTTTTGGATTTGATCCAGAAAAAAATCCACCGTATCTGACATTAGCCCTTGGTGCAGGTGCTGTCACTCCGCTGCAATTAGCGGGGGCTTATGCCGTATTTGCGAACGGCGGTTACAAAATTAATCCCTACTTGATTTCAAAAATCACCGATAACAATGGCAAGACGCTATTCCAAGTCACTCCTGAAAAAGCAGGGGACGAAAATCTTCGTATCATCGATGCGCGCAATGCATTTTTGATCGACAGTATGTTGAAAGACGTGATCAAGCACGGAACAGCTATGCGAGCATTATCATTAAAGCGTAGCGATATTGCCGGCAAAACCGGTACGACTAACGATTCGATTGATGCGTGGTTTGCGGGCTACCATCCCAAGCTAGTTGGCGTTGCGTGGATAGGCTTTGATAAACCGAAAAATCTGGGCAATCGCGAAACAGGTGGCGGACTCGCACTGCCTATTTGGATAGGCTATATGCAAAAAGCCCTGCCCGGAATTGCTACGGTTGAGCGCGAAACCCCCACGGGAATTACCATCACAGGGGGTGACTATATTTATTCAGAAAATTCAGACACGGGCGGCGTAGGATCACTAGGAATTTCCCCTCCGTCTGAGTCCAAGCCTCCGCCAGAAAAAACGGAAGAAGGACAAAAGAGCGAATTATTCTGATAGCAACGGTCTCAAAAAACAGAGCCCGTTAGAGCGTGATAGTACTACCCGCCTGCAAGGACGCGACTTTTGACAGCGCAGCGTAAAGCTCCGACCCATCGCGAGTATCTAACCACTGCTGGCCGTTAAATCGGTAGTGAAATCCGCCCGTGCGTGCTGCCATCCATATTTCCTGCATAGGCGCTTGTGTGTTGACAATGATTTTTGAATCCGTATCGATGAATTCAATTTCCAACACATTCCCACTTCGGCTGCATTCAATATCAACGTCGCTACTATCGGCAATCTGTTCTAGTCTAATTTCAATATCATTCAGCACGGCTTCAGCCAGCACCAAGTACTCCGATTCGGTCATGCTACACTCCACTTAGTCGTTTTTTGCGAAACTAAAACCCAGTTTTTTTCATTCATGACCACTTTGCGCGTGATTCTAGCGGCGTTTTTGATTACAGGCATAAGCGCCTGTGGTCAAACTGGGCCTCTGTATTTACCTGACAGTGCACCACCCAAAAATCAACCCTCGGAAGACGCTGGGGGTAGTTACTCTTCGTCCCAATCCCGCTAGCCTTGATCATGTCGCACTTTACTTATACAAACGGTAAATTACATGCCGAACAAACTGCGCTTGATCGCATCGCTGCAGAGTTTGGAACTCCAACCTACATCTACTCCAGCGCCAGTTTGACAGAAAACTTCCTTGCGTATGCAACGGCGTGCCAGCAGCATGGCAGAGGTAACAAAGGCGCGCTTGTTTGCTACTCGGTTAAATCGAACTCTAATCTGGCAGTGCTTAGTCTACTAAGCAAACTGGGCTCGGGCTTTGATATTGTTTCAGGCGGTGAATTAGAGCGCGTGATCGCCGCCGGAGGTGACACGAAAAAAGTTATTTTTTCGGGCGTGGGCAAGTCACGCGATGAAATGCGACTTGCGTTATCACACGAGATCCTCTGCTTTAACGTGGAATCGATTCCTGAACTGCATCGTTTAAACGACGTGGCCGCCAGTATGGGTAAACGTGCGCGCGTGTCGCTGCGCGTGAATCCCGATGTCGACCCCAAAACGCATCCGTATATTTCTACCGGCCTAAAAGAGAATAAATTCGGTATCGCGTTCGAAGATGCGCTTGAAACCTACCGTGTAGCCGCTGGATTACCCCACCTTGAAGTGACGGGTATTGACTGTCACATCGGCTCGCAACTCTTAGATGATGCGCCGCTACTTGAAGCCTTAGATAAAGTGATTGAACTAGCCGATCAATTACATGCGGCTGGTATTGAACTGCACCACTTAGATATTGGTGGTGGTATCGGTATCACCTACGATCAGGAACAACCTGTAGCAGTGGGTGATTATTTGGGCCGCCTTTTTAAACGCATCGATCAATGGCGTGCAGCTAACTACAACAACAAGCCCATTACTGTACTGTTTGAACCAGGCCGTTCTATTGTAGGCAATGCAGGTGTGCTGATTACAGAAGTCCAATACCTTAAACACGGCGGCAATAAAAATTTTGCTGTGGTGGATGCTGCGATGAATGACCTGATGCGCCCAGCAATGTACGAAGCCTGGCATGGCGTACAGCCCATCAATCAACGATCCGAATCACCAAAAATTTACGACGTAGTTGGACCGGTCTGTGAATCTGGTGATTGGCTAGCTCGCGATCGTACACTCGCTGTAGAGTCGGGGGATTTGCTCGCGATTATGTCCGCGGGTGCGTATGGCATGACCATGGCTTCGAACTACAACACGCGCGGCCGAGCAGCCGAAGTGCTGGTCGATGGTGATCAATTCCGATTGATACGCAAACGCGAAAAATCGTCTGATCTGTTTGCCTTAGAAAATATCTAAGTCTGACTGAATCAGACTAAGCCACTGTGGCTGGCGTTCGACGAGAGCGCCATAAAAACACTAAGCGCGACCCCAATAGCAATATCATCACAAGCGCTATGATCATAGGCTCTTGAAGATTATTCTTGCCCGATTTCATCCACCAAAAATGTAGAACAGCCAGCAGCGCTACGACATAAATCAGGCGATGCAGCCTGCCCCACCACCGACCCAGCTGCCGCATCATGCGATCGGTACTCGTTACGACTAACGGTACTAGCAATACCAACGCCGTAAAGCCAACAGCAATAAATGGTCGCTTCAGTATGTCTTTGCCGATTTCTTCCAGATCAAAAAAATGATCGAACCAAAGAAAACACAGGAAATGTAAAACTGCATAGAAGAAAACATACAAGCCAAGTAAACGCCGCAGTCGCAGCAACCAGTTCATCTGAGTTAAACGACGCAAGGGTGTAATTAAAAGGGTTAAACAAAGAAAATACATCGCCCAATCACCGGTCGCACGAGTAATAAATTCGAGCGGATTGGCGCTCAGATTGTCGTGCACGCCACGCTCTATCAATCGCAGCAGAGGCAGCAACGCCAGCAAAAAGATAACGAGCTTGACTCGCTTACTATGAGCGGCAGTGAGGTTCCGCATTGACGCGTAGGATTAGTAGAATTTTTTCAAATCCATACCCGAATACAGCGATGCGACTTCGGGGTAGCCATTAAACATCAAGGTTTTACGTTTACGCGTAAATAATCCATCTTCACCGATACGGCGCTCGGTCGCTTGCGACCAACGCGGATGTGCCACCTCAGGATTCACATTCGAGTAAAAGCCATATTCTTCAGGGGCGGTTTTATTCCAGGCAGTTTTAGGCTGCTGTTCTGTAAAGCGTATCCGAACTATCGATTTAGCGGATTTAAAACCATATTTCCAAGGCACGACTACGCGCACCGGTGCGCCATTTTGATTAAGTAATGTCTGGCCGTACATACCCACACAAAGCAGCGTCAATGGATGATTCGCTTCGTCGATTCGCAAGCCTTCCACATACGGCCAGTCGAGTATGCGACTGTTGACGCCTTTCATTTGAGCGGGATCGGCGAGGGACGTAAATTCTACGTATTTGGCATTCCCCGTTGGCTCTACTTTTTTAATCAACTCGGAGAGCGAATAACCAATCCAGGGTATGGCCATCGACCAACCTTCGACACACCGTAACCGATATAAACGTTCCTCTAAGGGCGCTAGCTTCATTAGAGCATCGATGTCTAAGGTGAGTGGCTTTTTAACCTCTCCATCAATCTTGATGGTCCACGGACGGGTTTTTAAGCTACCGGCATACAACATGGGATCGCCCTTGTCGGTACCGAACTCATAAAAATTATTATACGAACTCGCATCGTCAAATTTTGTTGGTGCGTCCTTCGCTGTAAAAGCAGGATTCGGCGTAGCACTTAGTCGAGGGCGCGTATTTTCTGCGGACAAGGCGTTGGTGGCAAAACTACTCGCTGTCAACGCACCTGCGGCTAGCTGATGCATGAACAATCGTCGTGATTCAACCAGCCGCTGCGGCGTAATCTCAGACCCGGGGATTTCAATCAAACGAGATCTCTTGGTTAGCATAGGAATTCCATCATCAGAAAATAACCAGCAGACTTAAACTAAAAAAGGCTGCAATCAGCAGCCTTTTTATACTTTTACAATTCACCGTAAGAATGTAAACCAGAGAGGAACATATTCACTCCCAGGAAAGCAAAGGTCGTGACCAGCAAACCAATCACCGCCCACCAAGCGGCAATTTGACCGCGCAAACCCTTCATCAAACGCATGTGCAACCACGCGGCGTAATTTAGCCAGACAATCAGCGCCCAGGTTTCTTTGGGATCCCATGACCAATAGCCGCCCCATGCATCGGCTGCCCACAAGGCACCCAGAATAGTCGCGATGGTGAAAAATGCAAAGCCGACTGCGATGGCTTTGTACATGATGTCATCAAGCACCTCGAGCGGCGGCAATCGATCAACAAACACACCCTTAGACTTAACAAGATAAGCAATACCAACCATCGCTGCTAACGCAAAGGTTCCGTAACCGATAAAGTTGGCGGGCACATGGATCTTCATCCACCAACTCTGCAATGCAGGTACCAATGGTTGAATTTCTTGTGCATCACGGCTGCTCATGTACCACAGAAGAAAACCAACCGCGGCAGAGATGATGAGAAGAATGAAGGCACTTACCTGTCTCGTCGCATATTTCTCTTCATAGAAAACGGTAAACAACGCAGTAATCAAACAAAACAAAACAAAGACTTCATACAGATTAGAAACTGGAATATGACCAATATCGGCACCCAGCAAATACGATTCGTACCAGCGAACCATCA
>JAIPCX010000027.1 GCA_021737945.1 Polynucleobacter sp. | reverse complement strand
CCGATATTCCGGGCCGAGCAATATCATTCCAATCGATGATTTTTTTAGGATTACCTTTACGAACCAGAAAAACAATCGTGGATGTATAAGGCGAGCTATTGTTTGGCAAACGTTTCTGCCAATCTTTAGCGATCAATCCACGACTGGCTATTTCGTCTATATCGTAAGCAAGCGCTAGTGTCACGACATCCGCCTGCAAGCCATCAATCACGGCACGCGCTTGTTTACCTGAGCCGCCATGTGATTGCTTGATTTTTAACTCTTCGCCTGATTTGCTCTTCCACTGAGCAGCAAACGCTTTGTTGAAATCTTGGTAGAGCTCACGGGTGGGATCGTATGAAACGTTGAGCAGTGATGATTCGGCGGCATGTGCTGTACCGGTTGCTATCAGTGCCCAAATTGCAGCGCTTATAAATTTAGAAAACATGATGACCTCTTCAAATAATGAATGGAATGGTCGGAGCTTACTGACGCAAAATGCGGCTGTGAACGAATAAGATCGCAGTTGCTTATGCAATTTCCGACTATCCGAGATCGGCTATAGGTATATTTCAGCCTGATCCCACATAAAATATCGGGTAATCATTGGGAGAACTAATGCGCGTTATATCCCTCAACCGGGCTTTAGTTACCGTAAGAATCAGTATTCAGGAGTGAGTCGTGACAGATTTTGATAAAGGTTTACATCGGCGCGACGTTAATTACGTCCCGCTAACGCCCCTGGACTTTATTGCTCGAGCAGCCGAGGTGTATGGCGATCGTCCGGCCGTCGTTCATGGTTCTATACGACGTAACTGGCGCGATACTTATTCGCGCTGCCGCCAGCTCGCATCAGCTTTAACCGCTCGAGGGATACAAAAGAACGATACGGTTGCAGTGCTTTTACCGAATATTCCAGAAATGGTGGAGTGCCATTTCGGTATACCGATGGCGGGCTCGGTATTGAATACCTTAAATACTCGCCTTGATTTTTCTACGCTGTTATTCATGCTGAAGCATGGCGAGGCTAAAGCACTGATTGCTGATACCGAGTATGAAACGCTGGTGAATAGTTTGCGTGCTGAGCTGCCAGATTTGCTGGTAATTGGTGTGGCGGATGTAACTGCTGATACTCCGTCTGTACCTTCAGATTGGCTTGATTATGAAGCGTTGTTGAAAGAGGGTGATTCAAAGTTTGATTGGCAGCTGCCATCCGATGAGTGGGATGCAATTGCATTGAACTACACGTCAGGAACGACTGGCGATCCTAAAGGGGTGGTCTATCATCATCGTGGTGCAGCGATTAATGCACTGTCCAATATTCTTGAATGGGATATGCCTAAGCACGCGGTCTATCTTTGGACGCTGCCTATGTTTCACTGCAATGGCTGGTGTTTTCCCTGGACACTAGCGGCGCGTGCCGGTGTGAATATTTGTTTACGTAAGTTCGATGCGCAATCAGTATTGGAATTAATTGCTAAAGAAAAGATCACGCATTACTGTGGCGCGCCCATCGTGCAAAGTGCGTTAGCCTCCGCTCCGCCTGAATGGCGCAAAGATATCCAACACAGAGTTTCGACTATGGTTGCAGCGGCCCCTCCGTCGTCAACGATGTTGGCACAAATGACAGCCATGGGATTCGACATCACGCATGTATATGGTTTAACTGAGGTGTATGGTCCAGCAACAGTGTGCGCCAAACAGAGTGAATGGAATGAACTTAATCTGGCAGCACAAGCAGAAAAAAATGCACGGCAAGGTGTGCGGTATCACTTGCAAGCAGGAGTGAGCGTGATGGATCCTGAAACGATGCAAACGGTACCAGCAGATGGGAAGACTATGGGTGAGATTATGTTTCGCGGGAATATCTGCATGAAGGGCTATTTAAAAAATGAGCGCGCAACCGAAGAAGCTTTCAGTGGCGGCTGGTTTCATACCGGTGATCTGGCAGTGGTTACGCCGGATGGCTATCTAAGGATTCGTGATCGTAGCAAAGACATCATCATTTCCGGCGGCGAGAATATTTCTAGTATTGAAGTTGAAGATGCCTTGTATCAGCATCCCGCTGTGCTTGCCTGTGCAGTGGTCGCTGCACCTGATACTAAGTGGGGCGAGGTTCCCTGTGCTTTTATTGAGACGCGAGCGGGTGTGACCGTGAGCCAAGAAGAAATCATTGCACACTGCAAATCACTGTTAGCAGGATTTAAAGTGCCGAAAATAGTGGTGTTTAAAGAAATCCCGAAAACATCAACTGGAAAGATACAGAAATTTTTATTACGGCAGGAAGCGGGCTCAGTGAAGGCGATTCATCAGAGTTGAGTTCCCATTGAAGTGGATTGTTGTTGTAAAAAACCCGGCGAGCGCCGGGTTTTTTAATCGCGAATACTTTGTGATGACTAACTATTACTTCTTTTCTTTAGGCACTACCTTCACCTGAGCCATAATCGCAAAGGCTTGTGGAGTCAGCGTGGTCCATTGCTCTAAATCCTTAGGAGATATAGTGGTAGGTGGCGGTCCAATGTTTAACAGAGCATTCTGAAAATCTTTTTCAGTAGGCTTCTCAGGTAATTTTGAAAATAAATTGATACGCCATGCGTTACATACCGCAGCTTCACGTACACGATCATTTTTAACACCTGGCCACCCTTTAGCCATTTCAGCGACTATTTCATCACGCTGCACACGGACATCGTTCGGCGTGATTTTGGATTTAGTACGATTACCTTTGTGAAGAATATGAACTTGTGCAAATAGCCCAGCAAACTGCGTCATTAACTCACCAAATTGGGGCGTAGGCACAGTCAGCGTCGAGTGAATAACGGACATGGCAGAACAACGTAATGCAGCGGTTTCAATTGAGGCGTCTTGCGCACTAGCGACAGGTGATGTGAAAGTAAGTGCGGCGAAGCTAAGCATTGCAAACACTGAGGACAGTTTTTTGACGGACATGATGAGGGTCTCTGTTGATGTTTTGTCGTTGTAATAAATAGTGTACTTAACTACGCAATTTTGGTTAGGATTGACCTTGATTGCTAGGTTATGCGTTTAGTTCACTCTTTAAGAGGATTGTAGCTGATCTGGAGAAACATCCGTATCCGAGGCTGATTTCGACAAACAAAATATAATCGGGCTTTGCGGCTTTCGGGTCGCCTGACTTTCAAAGTGATTTTTCATGCGAGTATTTAATTTCAGTGCAGGTCCAGCGGTCTTGCCGGAAGTCGTTTTGCAGCGAGCAGCCGACGAAATGCTGGACTGGCGTGGCAGTGGCATGTCGGTGATGGAGATGAGTCACCGTGGCAAAGAATTTATGAGTATTGCGCACAGCGCAGAAGCTAATTTTCGACAGCTGCTGGGTATTCCCTCAAACTACAAAGTCTTGTTCCTTCAGGGCGGCGCGATGGCTATGAACGCCCTGGTCCCGATGAATTTACTCGGCAAACATCGTTCTGCGGATTATGTGAAAACGGGTATTTGGTCATCCAAATCGATTAGTGAGGCCAAAAAATATTGCCGGGTGAATGTGGCAGCTTCATCGGAAGATAAAGACTTTACCTATGTTCCTGCGCAATCCACGTGGAAGCTCGATCCGCAAGCAGCCTATCTTCATATTTGCAGTAACGAGACCATAGGCGGTGTTGAATATCATTGGTTACCTAATTCGGGCGCTGTGCCTTTGGTCGCCGATATGTCGTCAACTATTTTGTCGTCAGTTATTAACGTGACCGACTACTCAGTCATCTATGGTGGAGCACAAAAAAATATTGGGCCCGCAGGATTGACCTTCGTGATCGTGCGTGATGATTTGCTAGATAGAGCATTAGACATTACGCCGACCGTATTCCATTGGAAAGAACAAGCCGAGCATGAATCGATGGTGAATACACCACCGACGTATGGAATTTATATGGCGGGACTCGTATTTGAGTGGTTGCAGCAGCAGGGCGGTTTAGCTTCTATTGAAAAAATGAATGCTGAGAAAGCTTCGCGTTTATATGGTTACTTAGATTCGACAGATTTTTATTCGAGTCCAGTGAGTATCAATGACCGATCGCGAATGAATATTCCTTTTCATTTGCATGACACGCGCTTAAATGACAGTTTTCTTGATGGCGCTCAAGAACGTGGCTTGTTGCAGTTAAAGGGTCATCGTAGTGTCGGCGGCATGCGTGCCTCTATTTACAATGCTATGCCTATTGATGGCGTGATCGCATTAATCAATTACTTGCGTGATTTCGAAAAACATCACGCTTAATCAGCATAACGCAAAATTTACCTATCGTTTTATTGCCTGCATGGCTTGTCTTTGTGTCGCATTGGGGATTTAATCCTCTTTACCCAAGTCCAATCGAAAAGTTGTTTGGCGACTTAACGCCAGCACGATAATTTTTCTGACTTGTCCGACTAGGAGTCATCATGCAGAGTGCAGTGCGACAGGATATCGAGCCTGTTCAAACGATTTTCGAATGTGGTCCCCAAGAGAAGGTGCGTCGTGAGTTGATGCATGCTTTGCGGTATAGCGGCGAACGACCAGTCGCTGAGCTAGTTGAGATGTCAGATGCGGAGCGTTGCAAATGGCTGTTTTGGAATTTGCACGAAAACTTAGAAGAAATTCGTGCGATGGAGCCGACCCTCTCGGCTCGAGTCACTGGGACTCAATTTACGGTCACCGATGGGTCGCGCTTACTTGGACAAGGTTGCATTGAGAAGCGTCTCGATCTTTCATGCAAGTGGTCCATGTCACTCTCGTGCGCGGGACCTCATGAGGAAATATCACATGCCATTGGTGAGGGCTGGATTAATTTAGTCATTGCTGATGAAGCGCCAGCTTATTTGACCTTGCGTGATGGTCAGAAAGCCTATCTTGATGCAGATCACTCCGTGTATCCGAATCAGATTTATCTAGAAGGTTGGATAACGCCGGATATTTGGCATGAGATGCGAACGCATCTTTCAAATCCTAATCCTACCTGTCGCACCGATATCGTTTTACTCGATAACGTTTTATTTCCGGTAAAAAAAGAATTTGATTTTGTGGCGGGTCCACCCGGTGCATTGGGTGTGATTACGATGGAGTTTCGTGCTTTTTCGCATCCTACTGAACGACGCGCTAACCGGCGCGGCGAACCTAGATTACGTTAGGGAGTTGATGATCATGAACAGACTAATTGCGCATCGTGAGCCTGTACCTACACCTGAAGATCAACCTTTTCACGAGGATGTTCCCCATCCCGTACCACAAGATGAGCCTGTGCCCGATCCACATCCCGAGTAGCAATCATGAGGTACGGAATCATTCAATAGATGATTCGGTGTTTTATGCTGTAGGCACGTGTTCGCGTTCTACGATGCGTTGAACACGTCGAAGATACCAAGCCAACGCAAGCCCTACCAATGCGAGACTCAGGCTATTACCCAACCAAAAACCGGCCGCCCCTAGTAAAAAATTTGGGGTGAGTCCGGTGATATTAAATGCTATCGAATATCCACCGCCCAGACCGGCGCCCCACAACGCCACTGCATACATCAGCGTGGGTATCGTTGCGACTTTGTACGCACGTAAAACAAAGGCAGTGCCAACTTGAATCGCATCGAATAGTTGGTAGAAGGCGATGAAAAAAAACAGTGGCATCGCTGCCTCTGCGACGCTGACATCCGGTGTGTAGAGACCGATGATGTGCTCGCGTGTGAGCCATACAATGATGCCTAAGCTGACCGAAAGTATGACTCCCAATCGTATTCCTGCGCGACCTGTGTGGCGGGCTGATAGCCAACGACCTGCACCGATTTCTTGAGCTACCAAGGTCATGGTGGCATTCGCGATTGACAGCGGCAGCATATACAGCACCGTGCCGAAGTTGGCAGTGATTTGATGTGCAGCTAAGTTGTTGCTACCTAAGCGAGCAATGAACAGGGCCATAAAGGTGAAGGCAGTCACTTCAATTAAATACGACAAACCCATAGGCAAGCCGAGCTTCAACAATGCTGATTGAGCTTTCCAACGAGGTCTATCAATTCCACGGCCAAAAATATGAAATTGATTAAAAAAAGAATCATTACGAAGGATCAGCCAACTGATGAGTGCGATTAACCATGCACTGATGGCTGTCGCAATTGCGCAGCCGGGACTACCGAAGGTGGGTAAACCTAATCCGCCGAAAATAAATAAGGCATTCAGTGGAATCTTCAATCCCAAACCGGCGATTTGAAGCAGCATGACATTTCGTGGACGAGATAACGCCGTGTTTAGCGATGCATAAACGCGAAAGCCCAACGATGCAGGGAGTGCGAGCGATAGTATTTGCAGATAGCGTTCAACTTTGTCGGTCATCTCAGGTGGTGCATGAGCTACGGCGAGCAGCGCGTGAGGAAAGCTAAGTAGGCAAGCGCCAACGATAGAAAGAAAAATCGCTAGCCACATACCTTGGCGCACTTCAGCGCCGATAGCATCGATTTTTTTTGCACCAAATAATTGAGCGATGGTGGGCGAGAGCGCTTGCAAGACACCCGATAAGCCGACGAATACGCTGATGTAAATAGATGCACCGAGACCGAGTACGGCCAAATCAGTTGCGGAATAGCGCGCCGTCATCGCGGTGTCGATCACGCCGTTGGCCACGACTGCCAATTGCCCGACTAATATAGGCCAAGCCAGTCGCGCAACGCGTGTAGTCAGCGATGAATTGTGCGGGCTGGCCGCGGCAGTCATGGAGAATTGCGCTTGTAGAGACGGAAAAATTCGTGGCGATCGGAGGCACGACGACCTTGCCACAGCAGCGTTACATCACCTTCAATTTTTTTCAATGAACCACCGCGGCGGCGTAACCCATCATCCTGCACGAGCAGTAAGTCACAATTCGAATTCTTCGGATTTTTCGAATTGTGACTGAAATTCACTTGACCTAAATAGCCAAACGAAGCTCGCTGTGCAGGGCCGACGCCATCGGTATCAACGCAACGATAGCTTGCTGGTAGATGCGTTTCAATTTCTGCCGCAACGCTGGAGTAGCTTTGTGCGTAGTTCAACCATGGTAACCAGAGCGTCATCAGAAGTACCCAGCACAGAACCAGTCCACCGGTAGATAACACGACAGCGCGCCACAACACGGAAGGCTGACGTCCCAAACGCCAGCGTAATAGCAGCACCCATCCAACGGTCGTGGCTAGTGCAACGAACGTGGCTAAAAAGTTGAATTCAGGCTCAAATCCCGGCGCAACTTTGAAGGCATTTTTGGCGAGTTTTTCTGGCCACCCGGTTTGCTTTGCAATCCACCCTAACCAAATGAATGAAGCAATGGCTGTCAGTGTCATCACTGAGAACCAGTCAATCGCATTGATTGCTCCACGTTTTAGCGTAGGTAATCCAAAGGTCGCCAAAATTGCCAGCGGTGGTAACAAGGAAAGTAACTCATGATCTTTCGCCGAGGTAGTGAACAGATTGAGTAGGAGTAGTGCGGCGACACCCGATGTGGTTAGCAACACATGCAATGTCGCTTGCGAGCGCCATGCCCATACAGTCCAAGCTGCAATCGGCCACGCGGGCCAGGTATACCAAACCAATGTTTTTGATAGAAAACCTAGCGTCGCTAATCGCGGCCAACTCAGCATATGCAAATTGGTGTTTAACCACGCGTCGGTGACTTCAGCGCTGCCTGGCATCAATGCACGATGAGCCACTAGCCATGTCAGCGGTATGAGCAATCCAATCGGTAGTGTCGTGCGTGCGAGATGTAGTGTGACATCGCGATAGCGCAGAGCGGCCAACATCAACAAACTAATCCATAGCGCTAGAGGCACGGTCCAGCCACGCGTAAGTACCAATAATCCGAGTGTGACACCCAGACCCGCTGCAGCGCGTGTATTGGCTTTATCAAACAGACAGGCAGCGCCATAGAAAGCAGCTGCCACTAGCGCGACGTGTAAAGCAGGTGTAGCCGTTTCATGACTGCGTAACAGCAAGCCTAAGCAAGCAACGTAAATTAAGACGGCGCCATCGGCTAAGGTCCGGCCATAGTCCATAGCGGCGGGTTGTCCACCAAAGGCGAGCTTTAAGGGTTGAGCTTCGTTGCGTCGTCCAAGTACAAAGGCCGTGTGCCACACAGACACAACCCCAATGGCAAAGAACACGAGCACCGACATTCTGGCTGCTACCGCATCAGTCAGAAGCCAGCCGAATAATTTAATGAGTAGCGCACCTATCCAGAAAGCCAGCGGTGCTTCGTTGGGCATGGACAGTCCAACGATGTTGGGCGCTAGCCAGTCCGTCAAGGTGCCATGCGCCATGGTCCACATGATGCCAAAGCCGGCCGCATCATCAGTTTTCCAGGGATCGCGTCGGAGTATGCCGGGCAGTATGTACAGCAAGCACATGACGACCAAACCCCAGCGCGGCAAGGCGAGTGTCGCAGCAGCAGGCAGTCGTACGGGTTTCATTCAGTAGCGTCGTCGGCAGTAAAGAGGCAGTGCTATTGTGACTTAAAGAAAACAAAAATGCCGCACTTGGCGGCATTTTTGATTAAGCGAGTATCGATCAGTCAACGGCGCGGGTTTTTGAACCCGTTTTTCCGAATTTCTGACGGAATTTCTCGACGCGGCCAGCCGTATCGACGATTTTGTGCTTGCCTGTGTAGAAAGGATGCGATTCGGATGAAACTTCAACTTTCAGCAGAGGATAGTCCTTGCCTTCGAAATTGATGGTTTCGCGTGACGACATAGTCGAACGCGTAATAAATTTGAAATCGCAGGAGAGGTCGTGCACAACGACGTCACGGTATTCAGGGTGTATGCCTTCTTTCATTTCATTCTCACTATCAGGTGGGTAGCCAATCATCACTTCGTCGGTCTGTCATGCTTCTTGACCCGGTTGATGATCACTTATCCGGTTAAGATCGTCTCGACTGAGGCGATCTGAAAAAAGAAGCGGGATTATAACGGCAAATCAATGGCTTGGGGTGATTTGCCGGGGCTGGGATGGTGCTGCCAGCGTTGGCGGCACGAACATTAATGGAAGTCCGTGCGCCCAATTCATTGCCTTTTTAAGAACCGCCGCGTCGCATTAAATCAAAGAACTCGGCATTGGTCTTAGTGGCCTTCATCTTATCGAGGATGAATTCCATCGCTTCGATCTCATCCATACCGTACAAGAGCTTCCTGAGAATCCAGATTTTTTGCAGTACATCGGGCTTGATCAGCAGCTCTTCACGGCGGGTGCCGGATTTATTCAGATTGATCGCTGGGTAAACGCGTTTTTCAGCCAAGCGGCGCTCAAGGTGAACTTCCATGTTGCCGGTACCCTTGAATTCTTCATAGATCACATCATCCATGCGGCTGCCAGTTTCGATCAGTGCAGTCGCGATAATGGTGAGCGATCCACCTTCTTCGATATTTCTTGCCGCGCCAAAGAAGCGCTTAGGACGCTGCAGCGCATTTGCATCGACACCACCAGTTAACACTTTGCCTGAGGCAGGAATCACGGTGTTGTAGGCGCGCGCTAATCGGGTGATCGAATCCAACAAGATCACCACGTCTTTTTTCATTTCAACCAAACGCTTGGCTTTCTCAAGCACCATCTCAGCCACTTGCACGTGACGCGTGGCAGGTTCATCAAACGTAGAAGCCACCACTTCGCCGCGCACCGAACGCTGCATCTCAGTCACTTCTTCCGGACGTTCGTCAATCAGCAAAACGATGAGCGTGATATCAGGATGGTTGGAGGTAATCGCATGTGCCAGATGTTGCAGCATCACCGACTTACCTGATTTCGGTGAAGCCACTAATAGACCACGCTGGCCTTTACCAATCGGCGCAATCATATCGATGATGCGACCCGTAATATTTTCTTCGCCGCGCATCTCACGTTCCAGCAATAAAGGCTGGTTCGGGTGCAGCGGTGTTAGATTTTCAAACAAAATCTTATGTTTCGATGCCTCAGGCGGTTCGCCATTCACCTTATCTACTTTGACTAGTGCAAAGTAACGTTCACCATCTTTCGGTGTGCGGACCTCACCTTCAATCGAATCACCTGTGTGCAGGTTGAAGCGGCGAATCTGGGAGGGTGAAATATAGATGTCGTCAGTCGAAGCCATGTAGCTGGCATCGGGCGAGCGCAGAAAGCCAAAGCCATCGGGCAAGACCTCGAGTACGCCATCACCAAAAATTTGTTCGCCGGATTTGGCGCGTTTTTTGAGGATTGCAAACATCAACTCTTGCTTGCGCAGTCGCGCAGCGTTGTCAATGTCTAGGCCTATGGCCATTTCTAGTAGTGCGGATACGTGTAGAGCTTTAAGTTCAGATAAGTGCATAAGTTCGAGGTCCGCGATGTGCGGCTTTCAGGTGGGGGAGGGAGGAACTACGGTGAGCAGAGAAGGAATTACTGGCAACGCTAAAGCATTGCCAGTTAAAAATTGAATTTTTAGATATTGCTATCAATGAAGGATGTCAGTTGACCTTTGGCCAGCGCACCTACTTTTTGCGCCGCTGGGACACCGTTCTTAAACAGAATCAGTGTCGGGATACCGCGGATACCAAATTTAGCGGGTACCGCCTGATTGGAATCCACATCCATTTTAGCGATCTGGATTTTGCCATCGTATTCTTTGGCGACTTCTTCCAGTATCGGTGCAATCATCTTGCAAGGTCCGCACCATTCAGCCCAGAAATCAACCAGTACGGGTTTGTCCGACTTGATGACATCCGCTTCAAACGAGCTGTCAGAAATATGTTTTATGTGTTCACTCATGATTTCCTCATTTTGAGGGGAAAAAAAGATTTGCCTGTTCACCTGCCACGAAACAAGCTTTTGTTGTTCCTGACTTCTCTGCGCATTAATTATGCGTCGCGGAGGATAGTTGTGTGGATTTGTAGCAGGAAGTGTAGAGGCGGGAATTTCGCAAATCATAACCCATTTTTTGGAAAAGTGTACTTTTGAAGGCCTGAATGATTGAGCGCTCGCATAAAATGGCTTCCCACAAGGTTTTCACAAATGTCTGCGACCACCCCAATTTCTTACCCCCTGCAACAGCATTTGCTTGCGCCCGGAGCTGGCTTTTGGCCAGCGGCGGCGCGCTTGGTACTGGCCGGGGAGGCCGAGCTTTCCAGCCTACGTGTGTTGGTGCCTACTTACGCCCATATATCGCCATTGCGTCAGGCATTGGCCTCCAATTTGGGCCCCTCATTTATTCCGCCTGAAATCCGCACGCTGGGTGATTGGCTAATTAGCCAGCCGCCGATCGAGGGTCAGTGGTTAGTTTCAGCGCCCGGTGAGCGCCTGATGGGCTTGTATGCGCAGCTGCGTGAGCAGCCATGGTTAAAAAAACTATTTGAGGCGCGTCGGAATACCGATTTGCTGCCGCTAGCAAGAACACTGATTAGCTTGAGCGATGAATTAACCGAGGCGCTACTCGCTACCGCGCTAAAGCAACCGGACGCCGTTGAAGACCGCTGGCGCGCCGCACTGGGAAAATTTTCCCCCAAAGCCTCCGCCTTACTTTCTAGTGAAGCGCAATTAGTCTGGAATATCTGGAATGCATTACGCGATCAAGGCGACCCTACTGTGGTTCGACAGACGCAGTTGCAGCGTTTGGCAGAAAAAGCCGATCGCCCCTTGTTTTGGTGTTCACCGATTGCGCCGAGTGAAATCGAGTTGGATTTTTTGACTACCTATGCGCAGCATCAGCCAGTGACCGTGCTCGGGTTAGATTGGTCGAACCAGTTCTTACCTTTATCGTTGCAGCGCGCTTGGCCAGAGCTGTGTGACACAACCAAGCAATCATGGGTTGAATCCAGTCATTCATCACCAACATTTAATCTGCAACTCAGACCGGCCAGACATATGGAAGATGAGGCGCAGTCAGCCGCGCAGACCATCATCAACTGGCTTCAACTAGGTAAAACTCGCATTCTTATCGTGCCTCAAGACCGCGTTGTTGCTCGGCGCGTACGTGCATTGCTTGAGCGCGCGCAGGTATTCGTCTCAGATGAAACCGGTTGGAAGTTATCCACCACGCGAGCAGCGGCCGTGCTGGCTTCGTGGTTGGATCTGGTAACGACCCGTGGGCGACCAGCGGCACTGCTAGATTTCATTAAATCTCCTTTTTTGTTTAACGATAGTGCGCAAGAAGCGCAGCAGCGTCTGGAGATTGAGCGGGCGTTAACAACGAAAGCAGTAGCAACCGGTTGGGACGGCATCAAGCATGCAGTAGAAGAACTACCCGAAGCCAAACGTTTGATTGATGTGATTGCACGTGAGGGCGAGCGCTTCGCTGGTCGCAAAACCATCGTCGACTGGGTCAACACCACTCGCGGTGTATTTGATGCGCTGGGGATGAGTGATGCGATGAATGAAGATATCGCTGCATCGCAGCTGATATCAATGATGGAATCGCTGGCCGTTGAGTGCGAAAGCATTGATGCTGTTTTTACGCTGTCTGAATGGCGTGTACTGCTAACGCTGCAACTAGAGCAAGCAGAATTTGTAGCGCCCAAAATAGATCAGCGCGTGTTGATGGTGCCTTTGCATGGCGTGTCATTGCGTGATTTTGATGCCGCCATCATTGTAGGTGGAGATGCCGATCATTTACCTTCGCCACCCCAAGACGTTTTATTTTTTGCCAATGCTGTTCGTCGTGAATTGGGATTAGCCACGCGAGAGCAGCGTGCTCAGCAGCAGTTACGTGATTTTGCTAGTTTGTTGTTGGCATGTCCTATCGTGGTTTTGTCATGGCAATCGCAGATAAATGGCGAATCGAATTTAGTCAGTCCCTGGATACAGCGACTTCAGCTTGAGTTAAACATGACAGGCCATGCTGAGTTGCCTCTGCATGAGGTGCAGCTAGCGTCCGTGACATTGCAGGCGCTTCCCTCTGCTATGCCTTTGCCGAGTGCGCCATCGTTATTGCCTGCCACTTTGTCGGCGAGTGGTTACAACACCTTGGTTGCGTGTCCGTATCAATTTTTTGCGACGCGCATGCTGAGGCTAGGCAGCGCCGATGAGTTGACTGATCTACCAGAAAAGCGCGACTACGGTAATTGGTTGCATGACCTCTTGCTGCAGTATCACGAGACTGTAGCTCAGCAGCAAACGCCCGTTGAGGAGCGCACCGCTTTGCTTCAGCTGATATCAGAACAGGTATTCGAGCAAGTGCTAGAGCATGAACCTGCCGCGTTACCTTATTTGGCGCGATGGCGAAAACAAATTCCGGCATATCTGGACTGGGCGAATGCACATCAAGAGGCGGGTTGGACCTTTGCCTTTGGTGAACGGAAGCGCGAGCGTGTCTTATCGTGGGGCGATGGTGAGATTCGTTTGAAAGGCCGGCTCGATCGAGTCGATCAAAATGCCGATGGCGAATGGATGGTGTTGGATTACAAAACTACCGACAAAGGTAAATTAAAAAGAAAACTAGTTCAACGTGAAGATCACCAGTTAACGTTTTATGGTTTGCTGTTAGAGCAAAACGTATCAGCCGCTGCCTATGTAGCGATTGATGCGGATAAGCCAGATGCACTTCCTGCTGAACCGTATGGAATATGGCGTGATGCGCTTGAGCAGCAATTAAAAAATGATTTTAAAAATATCGCCAACGGAAATGCCTTGCCGGCATCCGGATCAGGCAGTACGTGCGATTGGTGCGATGCGCGCGGCTTATGTCGTAAAGGAAGCTGGTGATGGCAACAGCCAGTAGCTTTTTTATCAACGGTAATGCGCACACGCAAGAAGACTTTGTGCGCAGCGCCTGCGACCCAGCAAGTTCTGTTGTGGTGGAGGCGTGTGCAGGTAGTGGCAAAACTTTTTTGTTGGTCGCGCGCATGCTCAGGTTGTTGCTAGAGGGATGTGAGCCTTCAGAATTGCTGGCGATTACCTTCACTCGTAAAGCGGCCGCCGAAATGCGCGAGCGCTTGCTCAACTTACTCAAAGAATTAGCGCTGGCAGAAACCTCAGTCGCTTTGAAGCTGCTGCAGGAGCGCGGATTAAGTTACGAGGAAGCAGAGAGAAAAATGCCGCAGGCGCGCAGCTTGTATCAGCGCGTGCTGTCGAGCCCGTTTGGTTTATCTATCGATACTTTTCATAGTTGGTTTGCGCGCTTACTGCAAATTGCCCCCTTGTCTTCTGGCGTTCCGCATGCTTATCCACTAGAAGATAGTAGCGCTGAATTATTAAATGATGCTTGGGTGCGCTTTATGCATTCACTGAATCAACCGCAGCGTAGCGATTTACGTGCTGCCTTGATGACGGTCTATGAAATCGCAGGTGACACCACAGGCAAAAAACTGATTGATGCTTTCGTTGCGCGCCGGGCTGAATGGTGGGTTGCGAATGAACATAACGACCCTCTAGAACAATTACGTCAGCTGTGTGGTGATGATGCGGTTGTAGACGCCCGATTACGTTTGTGGGAAGACGAATCTTTATGCCAGCGATTTTTACGTTTGTCGTCGCTCTTGGGTCGCGGCACACCGGCACAAAAAAGAACTGCGACCGCTATCGAATCCTGCATCACGGCTGGTGCTAGTAGCGAACAGTTCGAAACACTCTACAACCTTCTTCTGACTAAAGCTGATACACCTCGTGCACTTCCTACAGCACAAGCCTTGCAAAATGCCTTAAGTAGCGATGAGTGGGATGGGTATGCCGAGTCGTGGCTAGCATTAGCGAATGAATTGCTTGTATACCGGCAGCGCAGCTTTGAGCCGCTGGTGATGCAGTTGAATGAAGCTGTGTTTGCAATTGGCTCAGCCTGCCTTGAGCACCATCAAGAAATCAAAGCTGATCGTCGTGTTTTAGATTTTTCAGATCTGGAATGGCTGACCTGGAAGTTACTGACCGACCCCGCTCATGCAGCCTACATGCAAGCACGGTTGGATGCGCGATACCGACATATTTTGATTGATGAGTTTCAAGATACCAATCCCCTGCAATGGCAAATAGTGCGCGCATGGTTAGATGCGTATGGTGAAGAAATCGATCATCCAACGGTTTTTATTGTGGGAGATCCTAAACAATCTATTTATCGTTTTCGTCGAGCTGAGCCGCGGGTATTTGAGTCAGCGCGAGAGAAATTAGTAGCGATGGGGGCGGCTGATTTAGCGACTCGTCAAACGCATCGTAATGCAAAGACGATTGTTGATTTTTTAAATCAATCCATGCGGGGTAATCCACTGTATGAAACACAAACGACAGCGTCGAATTTTATTGGGCAGGTCTGGCGTTTGCCGTTAGCGACTTCAGAGGTGAATGAGCAGACAACTGATCAGGCAGAATCACAAGCTGAAGAGGGAAATACAGACTTCGCCTTACGCGACCCCCTACATGTTTTACCTCCCACTCAAGAAGATAGTCGACGGATTGTTGAATCACGAACAGTAGGTTTGGCATTACACCAAGCGCGTGCGCAATGGGAAGATAAAGCAAATCCTCTGCAATGGTCGCAGATACTCATACTGGTACGTAGTCGTACGCATTTGCTGGACTATGAGCGCGGTCTGCGCGAGGCGGGCATACCGTTTGTGTCGAGTCGGCGTGGTGGTTTATTGGATGCGTTAGAAGTAGCTGATTTAATGGCCTTGCTGCGTTGGTTAACGGTCAGTGCCGATAATCATGCACTCGCACAAATATTAAAATCACCCATCATCGGTGCTAGCGATAATGATTTAATTGAGTTAGCCAGCACGGCTGAAGGAAGTTGGTGGCAGCGACTGGTAGCAGCTCAGACACAAACATCGCTCAACTCAACGCTAGCTCGAGCTGTGAAATTATTAATGGGCTGGCAGCAAGCAGCGACGCATTTACCAGTGCATGATTTACTCGATCAAATCATGCATGAAGGTGAACTGCCAGCGCGCTATGCAAGTACAACATCCGCATCAGCGCGCGCTCAAGTCATGGGCAATCTGTATGAATTTCTTGCGCTTGCTCTTGATCTGGATGCAGGTCGTTATCCCAGTATCGCGCGTTTTCTTGATCGGTTGAATAAGCTAATGCGAAGTAGTGATCAGGATTCGCCCGATGAGGCGCCGATTGATGCCGCACTAGATGCGGTTCGCATTATGACTATTCATGGCGCCAAAGGTTTGGAGGCGGAAGTGGTTGTCATGATGGATGCTAACAATAGCGATTCTCAGCGTGATGATCTGGGGGTGCTGTGCGAATGGCCGCAAGATTCTGAAGCGCCTACGCATTTATCTGTTTTTGGAAAAACCAAAGAGCGCGGAAATGCACGACAGGATTTATTTGCAATTGAAGAAAGTTTCCGTCTCCAAGAAAATTGGAATTTGTTGTACGTCGCCATAACTCGTTCCAAGAAACTACTGATAGTCAGCGGTATTCACAATGGTAAAGATGAGGATGGAATTACGGCCGACAGTTGGTATCAGAAATTTACGTTTGTAGAGGCTGTAGTTCCTAATCTGGCTGAAAGTAAGCCACGTAGTGACGAAAAAGAATTCACGTTGCCCTTATTTACTCCACCGCTATTGCCCTCGGTACGATTGCCGCAGGCCGGAGACGACGATACAGAAGCCACGCTAGAAGGTAGCTTGCTGCATGCCTTGATGGAGCGATTGACGAATCAAGGTATCTGGCCGGTGGTTGTTCCAGAACCCAGTGTGGTAGCCAATTGGCTGAGATGTACTTCAGCGCAAGCGAAGATCATTGGCGTTCAGGCAGAAAATATTCTTTCCGAACCTTCACTAAAACAATTTTATGATCCCGCCGACTACGATTTTGCGCGCAATGAGATGGCGCTAGTCCACCAGGGACAGTTGTCGTTGGTAGATAGATTGGTGACGATAGGCGATGTCGTGTGGGTGTTGGATTACAAACGAAATTTTTTGGAAAGTCAGCGTGAAGACTATGTATTACAGCTAAGTCGTTATCGGGAAGCCTGCGTCCATCTCTTCCCGGGAAAGCAAATCTGTACAGCATTAATTACAGTGGATGGTCGTCTCTGGACGATAGAGGCGGGTGAGGGTGATTCAGCGCAGCTGTCAAGTTCTGTGAGCCCTAATCAGCATAAATACTGACAAGGCTGCATGGTTTTATTGCTTTCTATACGGCTTGCTAGCGGTTAGCGCTGAGAATTCTTTCGAATTTCGCATCATCACTCAGCTAATATCTCAAGAAAGTATGACAAGTCCCTGAATGTATTGACGGAAATTAACCCACCCGACTATAGTTGCGGGATGGTTTCCGATTTCTCTTCTTTGCTGGACAAGGTCAGTCAGTTGGCCGAACTTACTATCGCTTTGCGCCGCGAAAACGCGGAACTACGCAATGAGGTGGGGACGCTGACCAATGAAAACGCCCAGCTTTCTTCTCGCATGAAAGAAGCGCACGACCGCGTGTCGGCGTTGATCGATACAATGCCCACACCGAGTGACCAGGAGACAGTATGACCACTCTCGACGTGACCATCATGGGCCAAGCCTACCGGCTGGCGTGCAAGGAAGGTGAAGAACTCGCATTGAAGCAAGCGGTCGCTTACCTTGATGAACGCATGAATTCGATTCGAGACACCGGTAAAGTTAAAGGTACCGATAGAATTGCGGTGATGGCGGCGCTTGGTATTGCTGCAGATTTTCTGGCAACCCGCAATTCAACGGGTCCATTTGCGGCGATGAGTTTATCGGAAGTGCGCGAGAAAATTACAACGATGAATACATTGCTGGATAGTGCACTCGCACCGCAAGAAAAACTTTTTTGATCACATCAAGAACTGTGCAGAGTTTCTGTAATCAGCTCTCGAAAATCTTTGACAGCAGCTTGGTTTAAGGTAGACTAAGAGCTCCTGCCGTGTTCGCGATTGCCAATATTCCTTGAACCATTCACTTGCACTGGCTGCGGGATTCGTTTAGTAGGCGTGAACGTCGCTAGTCCGACGATCCCAATATTGAACTACTGTGGCCGCCTTGAACCGAATAGGTTCAGGATGCCGGCACAGCGGCACAGGCGGGAATTTTATTTTTAGCGGTTGCATCATGTATGCAGCCGCTTTTTTATTGGGCGTGTACGCTCTATCACAATAAAAACAATGCGTTACTGGCTGATGAAATCTGAGCCTGACGAGACCAGCATCGATGATGCACTCGCTGCAAAGGCTGGCAGTGTTCCGTGGACGGGAGTGCGTAATTATCAGGCGCGTAATTTTATGCGTGATGAGATGCGACTAGGTGATGGTGTGCTGTTCTATCATTCCAGCTGTGCTGAGCCAGGGATTGCAGGGTTAGCTGAAGTGAATAGCACCAGTTATCCCGACTCCACTCAATTTGATAGTAAGAGTCCGTATTACGATCCCAAATCTACGCCGGAAAATCCACGCTGGTTATTGGTCGATATAAAGGCTACTGAAAAAACCCGACTGATCGGTTTGCCTGAATTGCGCGAGCATTCCGAATTATCTGACATGATCATTTTGCGGCGAGGTAACCGACTGTCGATTACTCCTGTCACTACCGCTGAATGGAAATTCATTGTGCAAAAACTCATTCCCAAAAAATCTCATTGAAAGTCCCGAATGGATATTAGTTTGATTCTCTTGTTTCTTCTGTTGGGTACTTTCACAGGATTTGCTGCAGGTTTGTTAGGTATAGGCGGTGGCATGCTGATGGTGCCATTCATAACCATGCTACTAACAGCGCGTGATTTCCCGCGCGAACTCATCGTGCACATGGCGATTGCAACATCGCTTTCGACCATTATGTTTACTTCGCTATCGTCAGTGCGCGCTCACCACAAACGAGGTGCGGTGCTGTGGCCGGTGGTGAAAGTCCTAGCACCAGGAATTTTGATTGGTTCGTGGATAGGTCCGTGGATAGGCACTCAGCTAAATTCATTTGGATTGTCGTTATTTTTCGCGATCTTCGTGGGTTTCTCTGCGACGCAAATGCTGATGGATAAAAAACCTGCCGCAACGCGTGAACTTCCTCAAGCGCCCGGCATGTTTGGAGCCGGCACCGTTATTGGTGTGCTGTCAGGTTTAGTGGGAGCCGGCGGAGGATTTATCTCCGTGCCCTTCATGACGTGGTGTAACGTAAAAATTCACAATGCAGTTGCAACCAGTGCGGCATTAGGTTTTCCGATTGCGCTGGCCGGAACACTCTCGAATATTTATTTCGGTATGCATGAGCCGGGCTTGCCACCAGGCTCGTTAGGGTTTATTTATTTGCCGGCGTTGTTAGTGATTTCAGTTGCCAGCGTATTTACCGCACCGTATGGCGCGAAGACAGCGCACGCACTTCCCGTTAAGAGCCTCAAAAAAGTGTTTGCGATTGTGTTGTACGTGCTAGCTGCGTACATGTTGTACAAAGCGTTCAGATAAATCAGCTAGAACTAAATTTTTCTCGCAAGAGATTTTTCTGAACCTTGCCCATCGTGTTGCGAGGTAGCTCCTCAACGACATACACCCGTTTGGGTACTTTGAAGTTAGCGATTTTTTCTTTGAGTGTGGCGATGATGTTAGCTTCGGCAATTGAGCTGCCATCGCGCGGCACGATGACCGCAGTGACCGCTTCACCAAAATCAGGATGTGCAATACCAATCACCGCTGATTCAAGCACGCCCGGTAATTCATCGATAACCGATTCGATTTCTTTGGGATAGACGTTATAACCACCCGAGATAATCAAATCTTTACTGCGGCCGACGATGGAAATATAACCCTCACTATCCATGCGGCCTACATCACCGGTTTTGAAATACCCATCGCTAGTAAATTCTTCCGCAGTTTTTTCAGGCATTTGCCAATAGCCCTGAAAAACATTCGGCCCTTTCACTTGTATGTCACCAATCTCATCAACTGCACAGTGAGTGTCTTGTGCTGTCACGACGCGTACGCTAACGCCAGGTAGGGCTGGTCCCACAGTACCGGCTTTGCGTTCACCTTGATAAGGGTTTGAGGTCAACATGCCGGTTTCACTCATGCCATAGCGTTCGAGTATGGTGTGTCCAGTACGTTGTTTGAAATCTTCAAATGTTTCGGTCAGCAAGGGCGCGGAGCCAGAAACGAACAAGCGAATTTTTTCGCAGATAGAGCGATCAAAATTTGCATCGCTGAGCAGACGCACGTAATAGGTAGGTACACCCATAAAAATCGTGCAGCGAGGTAGTTGATGTAGTACGGCAGTACTTTCAAATTTTGATAAAAAAATCATTTTGCTACCATTCATGAGCGCACCGTGAGCGGCGACAAATAAGCCATGAATATGAAATAGCGGCAGCGCGTGTAGCAGCACATCACCGGCTTGCCAGTGCCATGCTTCATGCAGCACTTTGATGTTGGCAGCTAAATTACCGTGACTGAGCATCGCACCTTTACTGCGGCCAGTCGTACCTGAGGTGTACAAAATAGCGGCAAGATCATCGGTGTCACGATGCACGGTGTTGAATTCATCGCTCAGGTGCGCTGCGCGTACCAGCAGGCTGCCGCTGTTACGCCCATTGCGTGGTTCATCTAATGTGAACACATGGCCTGTGCCGCTCTTAAAAGCGATTTGCGATATCCAACCAAAATTTTCAGGTGCGCAGACAAGCACCGCTGGCGCCGCATCATCGATGAAATAACTCATCTCTGCAGCACGATAGGCTGTGTTGAGTGGCAAGTACACAAACCCTGCGCGCACAGTCGCCAGATACAGCATTAAAGCTTCAGGGGATTTTTCAACATGCGCCGCGATACGAGAGCCCGTTGGCAGATTTAAATTCGCCAGCAAGTTAGCTATTTTTGCACTGCCACGCTCCAGATCGCGCCAACTGTAATAGTGTGCATCGGCGGTCTCTATCCAGCAGTCATCCAAGTCGTGCGGAAAGCGCGAACGAAACAGCGCGTAAAGATTAGCGTTCATGAGAGCGAAGTAGTTGAATATTTTTTATAAGCGACCAGTAGTAAAGCGACACCTAAAATGATCATGGGGAGTGACAGCATCTGCCCCGCTGAAATAACCCACCAGCCTAGCATCACTTCATAGTCAGGTTCGCGGAAATACTCAGTAAAGAAACGTGCACAGCCATAGCCTGCAGCAAACACGCCACTCACCGCCATATAGGGTCGTTGTTTGCGAGAATAGAGCCACAGCACGACGAACAACAACACACCATCGAATAGCGCTTGATAGATAGGAGAAGGATGACGCGGCAAGCTATCAACATTCGGCCATATCATCGCCCACGGTAAATGACTATCCGCAACGCGACCGGGTAATTCGGCGTTAATAAAATTACCGATACGACCGGCGGCATAGCCGAGAGGTACAAGGGGCGCAATTAAATCCATCACTTCCATCAGGCGTCGTCCGTGAAATCTAGCCCACACACCCATGGCAAATAGCACGCCTAAGAATCCACCATGAAATGACATGCCGCCATTCCACACCGCGAGTATTTCTTTAGGATGATCAATATAGTAAGCAGGG
This sequence comes from Polynucleobacter sp., assembly GCA_021737945.1. Taxonomy (GTDB): domain Bacteria; phylum Pseudomonadota; class Gammaproteobacteria; order Burkholderiales; family Burkholderiaceae_D; genus Pernthalerella. Next base: position 11,328 of record JAIPCX010000027.1, on the reverse strand, counting down.
TGATAAAAAAGGACTTCACCCAATCGTCCGCCGATGATCACACCTAGTACGCCGTACGTGAGCATGTCGTCTAAATCAGCATTCGTCCAACCGGCCCTCGCCATGTGAGGCTGTTTAATCCGCAGTCGGCCTAAAGCGATGAATAAAATAAAGGCCGTTAAGTACATGATGCCGTACCAGCGCACCACCAGAGGGCCGATAGCAATAGCAATAGGATCTGGGAGAGGGTGAATCAGCATCCGTGAGTCTTTCGCATGAGATTGATAAATGCAGTCAGTACGGGTGAATCATTATCGCGTCGCCAGGCCAATCCGATTTCTATGCGCGGACTCGCTTCTTTGAAAGCGCGATATTCCACGCCAGGGCGTTTTAAGTTAGAGACGGATTGTGGCACAAGCGCGATACCCATACCCGCAGAGACTAAACCAACAATAGTTTGCATTTGGATAGCTTCTTGTCCGATATGCGGTGTTAGCCCAGCATTACGAAAGCAGCCAAGAATCATGTCATGAAATGCAGGTGCAATGCGACGTGGAAAAATTATGAGCGGTTGCTCTGCGCATGCTTGTAGTGGAATTTTTCCTTTGAGTCGACTGAGTGAGCTGCCTTCCGTAATAGCTAGCATCAGTGGCTCGGAAAAAATAGGTAGATAACTCAGCTCTACTTTGAGTTTGTCAGGTAGGGGTGGAATCAAAATCCCCAGGTCGAGTTTATTTTCTGCCAGCAGATTGAGCTGCACATCGGTGGTCGCTTCTTGCAATTCGATATGCACCGACGGATACGCCGTTCTGAATTCACGCAGCGAACTCGGAAGCACGCTGTAGTCAGCGCTGGAGACGAAAGCGATCGAGAGTTGCCCGGATTCGCCAGCGGCGGCACGCATGGCCAGTGTTTTTAATGCACCGGCTTGTTGCAGTAGTCGTCTGGCTTCTGGAAGTAAGGCGCGCCCCGCAGCCGTCAATGCCACGCTGCGTCGAGTGCGGTCGAACAGCGCCGTACCTAGCTGCAATTCCAGCGACTGTATGGCTTGCGACAACGGAGGCTGAGTCATGTGCAAACGATCGGCCGCGCGACCAAAATGCATCTCTTCGGCCACCGCCACAAAATATCTCAGTTGACGTAGTTCAGTAATCATTATGGCAAGGTCTGTAATACGTAAAAAGTATCAATAATGCCTGAATCATATATTTGACAAGTACTTTCGCGCAAGGCACTGTGACGGCTGTGATGCTAAACCGCGCACCTGCCGGCAGCATTCGTCAATTATTCGATGGGAGACTTAGTCATGGCCGGAAATGATCGCTCTAAAAATATTACGCAAGGTGTCGCGCGTAGCCCGAATCGCTCGATGTATTACGCGATGGGATATCAAAAATCAGACTTCGACAAACCAATGATTGGTGTGGCGAATGGTCATTCGACGATTACGCCGTGTAACTCCGGTTTGCAAAAACTGACCGACGCTGCGATTGAAGCGACACGCACCGCCGGTGGCAATCCCCAAGTGTTTGGTACGCCCACGATCTCTGACGGTATGTCGATGGGCACTGAAGGCATGAAGTATTCGCTTATTTCGCGCGAAGTCATTGCCGATTGTATTGAAACCTGTGTGCAGGGCCAGTGGTTAGATGGTTGTGTTGTGATTGGTGGTTGCGATAAAAATATGCCGGGCGGGATGATCGCTATCGCGCGCACGAATGTGCCTAGCATTTATGTGTATGGCGGCACCATCAAGCCAGGTAACTGGAAAGGTAAAGACTTGACCATCGTCTCCGCATTCGAAGCAGTGGGTCAATTCACCGCTGGGAAAATGTCCGATGAAGATTTCGAAGGCATCGAGCGTAACGCTTGCCCGACCACGGGTTCGTGCGGCGGCATGTTTACTGCCAACACCATGTCATCGTCATTTGAAGCATTGGGCATGTCGTTGATGTATTCATCCACCATGGCTAACCCCGATGATGAAAAAACAGTATCAGCGGCCGAATCCGCACGCGTTTTGTTAGACGCCGTTAAAGCGAATCGTCGTCCGCGCGACATCATTACTCGCAAATCGATTGAGAACGCGGTTGCCGTCATCATGGCCACCGGCGGTTCAACCAATGCTGTCTTGCATTACTTAGCGATTGCTCATGCGGCAGAAGTTGAATGGACGATTGATGATTATGAAATTATGCGTAACAAAATCCCAGTAATTTGTAACCTCAAACCGTCTGGTGAGTATGTGGCTACCGATCTGCATAAAGCGGGTGGCGTTCCACAAGTGATGAAGATTTTGCTCAACGCCGGCCTGTTGCATGGCGATTGCATGACCATCACAGGTAAAACACTGGCAGAAGAATTAAAGAACGTGCCCGATACACCAGCGGCTGGCCAAGACGTGATTCGCACCATCGACAAGGCTTTGTACAAAGTCGGTCACCTCGCCATACTAAAAGGCAATCTCGCGACCGAAGGTTGTGTAGCCAAGATTTCGGGCCTTAAAAATCCCGTCATCACTGGCCCTGCGCGCGTGTTTGATGACGAGCCGTCAGCGATGGAAGCCATCGTCGCCGACAAAGTTAAAGCAGGTGAAATCGTTGTGCTGCGCTACCTAGGTCCTAAGGGTGGCCCGGGCATGCCCGAGATGTTGTCTCCCACTTCGGCACTGATTGGCAAGGGCTTGGGTGAGTCCGTCGGCTTGATTACCGATGGCCGTTTTTCTGGTGCGACTTGGGGCATGGTGGTTGGCCACGTTGCCCCCGAAGCCTTTGTGGGTGGAACCATTGCCTTGGTTCAGGAAGGTGATTCCGTCACTATCGACGCGCACCAACTACTGATTCAGCTCAACGTGCCCGAGGAAGAAATCGCCCGTCGTCGCGCCACCTGGAAACAGCCAGCACCTCGCTATACCCGCGGTGTTTTGGCCAAGTTCGCAGCCTTAGCTTCGAGTGCGAGCAAGGGCGCAGTGACAGGTTGATTTTCAAAAAGTTAATAGGTGGTTAGTTGGATTAAGGGCGTTTCTATTTCTGAAACGCCCTTTTGTTAACGAATGTAAGTGCCGGCTACAAACCAACGACGTTGGTGCTAGATTGCTCTTTGAACAGGCCTGCAAAAGCGGTAAGATTATTAGTCAACAAAATTATGGAGAGTGACATGAAACGTATTCTGGTTGCGGTTATCGCTTTTGGCGCGATGTATTCTAACGCTGCGTTCGCTAGCGAGCAGCTGGCAAAAGAAAAAAATTGCTTGGCTTGCCACGCAGTCGATAACAAATTAGTGGGTCCTGGTTACAAAGAAGTCGCCGCTAAATACAAAGGCGACAAGAGTGCTGAAGATAAGCTGGCACAAAAAATAATGAAGGGTGGCAGTGGTGTATGGGGTCAAATTCCTATGCCTGCTAACCCACAAGTATCAGCAGCTGAAGCTAAGACACTGGCTAAGTGGGTTTTGTCACTGAAATAATCAGTTCATAACGGCTTCAAAAAAAGCGCTCTCATGAGCGCTTTTTTATTAGATTTTTTCATTAGGTTTTTTATTAGCTTATTTGTGGGGCTATGCAATTCTTTGTGCAGTCAAATCTCAATTTAAGCACCACCATCACAACTATCTAAGCTTGTATTCAATAAGGGCACTGCTAAGCGCTGTCGTTTTTTCAGGAAAATTTCTAACCATATAGAGCAACGATTTACGAACTGCGTCGCGCATCATTTCCACACTAAAGTATTGGTTTGCAGGTTCAATGCCGCTATTAGCAGGGTCGGCCCACACATGATACACATGGTCACCCATGTCATTCTCAATAAAATCAATCTCCCATCCTGGTGAGCCGCGTACCGCACCCTGTTGTGAAAGTATGCGATGCAACACGAATGACGATGATTCAACAAAAAAAGGATATAGCGCAAATAAAAGTGTCCAATACAACAGCTGTTGAGATGGCTCTACTTCGTCAATAAGTGACCTTTGCATAGTAAATCTCCTGGCTGGTAAGTGGTGACATAGTGAGGTTCATCGCTGTGGCCTTGCCAATCAAAATTTGTATGCGCTATTGATGCGTGCATAAATAAATTTGATGGCTATGACAGTCACAATGAATAAACGCCGAATTAAATTACATTGAATTGCGGCGCTAACTATGGGGTAAGAAGTGGTCTGCTGGAATCAAACATGCAGCTAAACGCAAAACATTGTGTGATTACATGTTAAGCACCGCAATTGTGTGGGGTTTTTTCTAAACGATTTGCGTGAATTAGTAGAAGGTATGCGTGAAGTGGGTAATGCGTTTTTTGAGTAAATCAAAATCGGGTTGGACTACTTAATTGATGTGGCTGATGATCGGACTTTTGACGTGTGGGTGGTCATCCAATCATTGAGATGATAGTACTGAGAAACTTCTATCGCCAGAAAAATTCGTTCGCACGACTTTCTTTCAAAATGTGGAAATCGTATTCCACATTTTAGGCTTACCAAACCGGCCGCCACTTTCCTGTGAAGTAGTAATTTTTGGCAGTCATACACGTCCATAGTTCTTTTAGTTTTTTGTCACTTGCTTCACGGATTACCTCGTGAGTAGATCGTGGAGGGGTGTCAGTCGAATAATCTCCATTAGATCTGCCGCCGCACGACACCCAGTCTCTCCGCCAACTATCGACGGTCATACCCTGCTTCTCCCAATATTCGCCTAAACCTTTGGGATGCATCAGGCGTTGATAAGCTTCGCGGTCGAAATATGCTTGGGGTGTTTGAGGTCCGCAAATATGACCATTTCCTATCGTGCATCCAGTCAACCCGCTCACACAAAAGAGAGTTGAAAATTTTATTAGATTATTCATCGAGCTTCTTTCAATAAAACTGAAATTGCATTCCACATCTCAGGTGTTAAAAGTTCAGACATAGCGAAAGGAGCAGAAACGATAATCGCACCCGAGGCGCTCCATGTATCTTGTACTTTTTTAACTTAGTAGCTGCGATCGCGAGTCCTATCTCCTTTAATTATCTGTTTGTCCAATATTTTCCAGTGAAGTGATAGTTCTTACTGGTCATGCAAGCCCATAAGTGACTTTGTTTTTTTTTGAATGCTTTTTGAAAAGCTTCATCACTCGAGTCTTCAGGTTTATCAGGTGAATAATCTCCATTAGGTCGACCGCCACATGCGACCCAATCTGAGCGCCAGCCTTCGACTGTTTTATCCGACTTCTCCCAGTATTCGCCTAAACCTTTGGGATGTCTTCATTGACCACCGCGTTGTAAGCGTTTAGTGGAATGCTTAATGCATCTAAGGACGCTTGATAACTACGATCCCATTCTGCATAGTTCCTGCGCCAAGCTACGCACTCAGGGGTAGCGATCGCCCCACCAATGTAGGCGTTACAGCCACCCGGTTTGCCTTGGCTATTCACACCGTAGGGAACAGCAGGCTCAGCTGGTGGTGGCCCCACAGGAGTGACATTGAAACGATCAAACATAGGATCGTTCCACGCATAGTTGATGACGGGATCATCACAACTGCCTAAAAAGCATTGATTGATCGTGCGAACAGGCAGTAAGGCTTGGCGTTTGCCATACACCTCGGGATGCACAATGCAGAACACATCGCCCCGACCACCCAAACCCCAGCATTGGCTAGCGGGGTACATGGCATTGGTGCGAGCAACTAATAATCGCTGCGTATGAAACGGTGCTTCATCAACTTGGGTGGTGGTGAGCTTGCTGTTTAGATTGTTGATGCGCTCGGCATTAATCTCTGCATTGCCTTGGATATCGATGGTGGCGGAGTCGTTGGTGATCGTTGTGGCTGATCGCGACATCTTCTGTGCCGTTCGCCGTGTGATCAACATGATTTAGCAGCCACTGAAAACGTTCTGAGGCTTCTCCTATCAGGCTAATGCTTCGTATGTTGAAGCAAGGTGTTTCATCCGACGGCAGGATTTCGTTATCTTCGCCTTCTTGTGCATCTATGGTTGATGTGATGGGCGTTGATAAGCGCACATCAGGCCGTACCTCTTGCTGTTGCCGCTGAACCCGCTCGCGCTCTTGTTGGCGTAGCTGTTCTTGTTCGGCTATCGATGCTGGGTTAGTTAATGGTGCGCTCTGTGCTAGCGGTATGCTGGGTAGTACGCAGCTAAAAATACCTACCAAAAGCAGTAGTAACCAACTAGGTAAATTGTGGCTATGCGATTTAAAAAAACGATCTGAAATAAATGATGGATCGTTACTTAATAAGGGTGTGTGAAATTTATTGGACACGTTTTGTGAAGGTCTTGTTCCCAAAGGGAGCGTAGTTTCACAAAACTTTTAAATGTTTGCTTGATAACATTTAATTGCGCATCAAAAACATTAGCTTTTACTCAAAACTCAAATAAAGTTGCGCTTTGACGTAAGTCAAAAAATCACCGTGTTCGATTTTCGGTCACTTTGAACTAGTAAATAGAACGAAAATGGACGAAAAAGGACGAAAAAAAACCAACCGAGATCGGTTGGTTTTTAACAAGTGCTTATGGTGTGCGTATTAACTTTGCAGTCTGATCTCAGGAGTGTTTTACATGCACAGGTGTTGAAATCATGGCGTGTGTGACGCTGGTGCGAGCCATTCCGGTAAAGGCGAAATCGAGCTCAGGTTGACGTCCAGAGACGATCTCGGCGATCGCACGCCCTGAACCACAGCCCATGGTCCAGCCCAGAGTGCCGTGACCCGTATTTAAAAATAAATTCGAATATTTTGTTTTGCCGATATAAGGAATATTCGACGGTGTCAGCGGGCGTAAGCCAGCCCAATACTGTGCTTGGCTGTAGTCGCATGCATCGGGAAACAATTCTTGGGTGCGACGGGTAATAGCTTCGCATCGCACGGGATTTAATGCGCGTGAATAGCCATTGATTTCACACGTACCTGCAACTCGCAGACGATCGCCTAGTCTTGAAATGACGAGCTTATGACCGTCATCAGTCATCGATACGCGCGGTGCCAGTGCATTATCGATGACAGGGTAGGTGGCTGAATAGCCTTTGCCCGGATAGATCATTAAATTGATCCCCAGCGGTTTTAATAAATGGGTCGAGAAACTACCCATTGCCACCACCACACTATCGCCATGTATCGTTTGATGCCTGCCATGCTCATCAATGATTTCAGCGCCAACGATGCGTGCTGATGCACCCGTGCCTTCGCTGATTAAGCGCGTAACAAAGGTATTGAATCGAAATGTCACACCCGCTTCGACACATTGAGATGCTAAGCCGGTGGTGAATTTATGCACATCGCCCGATTCATCGGTGGCAGTGAAATCACCGCCTACAATTTTGTGACGTATGGGAGCCAGTGCAGGTTCGATGCGAATGACTTCATTGGTATCGATCGTTTGTCTAGGGCAGCCCAAATCACGCATTAAATTAGCGGCAGGGAGTGATTGTTGAAATTCTTTTTCGTCGGTATAGAAGTGCAGAATGCCGCGCGTTTCGCAGTCGTACTCTATGTTGGTATCGACGCGAACTGCTTGCAGTGTTTGCCGACTGTATTCTGCGATCGCGACAATTTGTCGTATGTTGTAGGCCATGTGGCTGGGAGTGCATTGGCGCAAAAATTCCATGCCCCAGCGCCATTGCAACCATTCAGGTCGCAAGCGAAACAACAAAGGCGCATCTTCGCGACCCAGCCATTGCAATAATTTTAGAGGTGCCGATGGATTTGCCCAAGGTTCTGCGTGCGAAACAGAAATTTGGCCGCCATTGGCGAAACTAGTTTCTTGGGCCGCGCCAGGTTGACGTTCAAGTACGATAACTTCGTGACCGGCTTTTTGAAGAAACCAGGCAGAGGCAGTTCCAACGATACCTGCGCCTAGTACGATGACTTTCATGGATTATTTCCGTGGCATACAGCAGCAAGCAAGCGCTGCTGTGTTATTAAAAACAGAAATTCTAAAGTGACTTAGTCGTTATGTGGCGTCATCTACGCCACTGTGGTTATGTTGTTTAGCTGTTTCAACTCAAAAAATGCTTGGTGTAAGTTTATTGTTGCAGTCGAAGGAATTCTTCGGCAACGACGATTTTTACCTTTTCAAGCAAACGAGAATCTAAATCGCTGGCTAGTTGTTGAGCAATCGAGATGACTAGTTGATCGCTCGCTGCTGCAGTTGCAGCTGGAATTACGCCGGCCAATGCTGTCATTAATTCTGCCTGCAGTTTTGCGCCAACGGCGAGTGGCACATGCTTTTGCATTGCAGCCTCTATCAGAAGGGGTATCTGCACAGAAAGTTCCGCAAAAATTCTATGAGTTATTTCTTCTTCAATTTGAGCTAGCAGCTCAGCATCGTCTGCTACCGGTTGATCTTCTGTTATTTCGATTCCTTGATCGTCAATGATATCGGTAAGAATAGGAATATCGTGATCATGTTGGTTTGGTGTTGTCATGAATTGTCCGCCACAAAATGAGTGAGTGCATAACCTCGGGTTTGATAGTGCTTATAGCGACCGCGACCAGCAGCCAAATCGCTCTCATCAGTTGATACGATTTCAAACATTCTCTCAAAGCGCGCAAAGTGATCCGGCGTGTGCGTTGATAAATTAATTAGAACTTGATGATGTGGCAATAGCTCATTCGCATCGCAACTCAGTATCACTGGTGTTTGCTCAGCTAACTCATCACTAGCGAGGACATGAGGAATGAAATCATGTTCTGAGAATGTCCACAGCGCCTGATCGAAATCGCTTAACTGCTGTGAGTCTTCTAAATAAACCACCACGTTCATGCCGGCACTACGCGCTTTGCGGATTAAACGGCAAGCATATAACAGCTTATCCGGCACCTTGCTATGGAAGTCAACTCGGGTCATGGGTTGGTCAATTAACTCGACGTCATGCCGCTATGGCGCAGCAAGGCATCGATATTCGGCTCGCGACCGCGAAAGGCAGTGAATGATTCGAGTGCAGGACGGGATCCGCCAACCGATAGAATTTCACGTTGAAATGCTAAGCCTGTCTCAGCCAGTCGGTTAGGATCACCTTGAGCTTCTTCGAATGCACCATAAGCGTCGGCCGACAACACTTCCGCCCACTTATAACTGTAGTAACCCGCAGCATAGCCACCGGCGAAGATATGCGAGAACGAATTTTGAAAACGATTGTAAGCGGGGGGGATAATCACAGCCACTTTATGTCGTACTTCCGCCAGCAGATCAGCCACTGACTGAATTCCCTTCGGATCGTAATCATCATGCAGGTGCATGTCGAATAGCGAGAATTCAACTTGACGCAGCATTTGTAGACCCGATTGAAAATTCTTCGCAGCGATCATTTTGTCGTATAAAGCGCGTGGCAGCGGTTCTCCTGACTCGGCATGGGCTGTCATGTGCTGCAGTACATCCCATTCCCAGCAAAAGTTTTCCATGAATTGCGATGGCAGTTCGACCGCATCCCATTCGACACCGGAAATCCCAGACACACCCAATTCATCGACAGCGGTTAGCATGTGATGTAAGCCGTGACCAAATTCATGGAACAAAGTAATCACTTCGTCATGCGTAAAGTAGGCAGGTTTTTTTACGCCGTCGACAATCGCAGGCTCGGTGAAGTTGCAGGTCAAGTAAGCGATCGGTGTTTGGAGATTGCCGGCTAAATTTTTGCGGCCGCGAGCATCATCCATCCAGGCCCCGCCGCGCTTGCCATTGCGTGCATACAGATCAAGATAAAACTGTCCGATCAGATGGCCTTGTTTCTCGATTCGGTAGAAAGTTACATCAGCATGCCAAACTGGGCTAACGTCACGCTTAATTTCTACACCAAACATCGTTTGAATTAAACGGAACAAACCATTAATGACTTTATGCTCGGGGAAGTAGAGTTTTACTTCTTGTTCTGAAAACGCGTAACGTTGCTCACGTAATTTTTCAGAGGCGTAAGCTAAATCCCACGCTTCTAATTTATCGATACCTAATTCATTCTTGGCGAAGCTGCGCAACTCGGCGAGGTCGTTTTCAGCGAAAGGACGCGCGCGGCGTGCGAGGTCTTGAAGAAATTGAATTACCTGATGCGGCGAAGTCGCCATTTTGGGAACCAGAGACACTTCAGCAAAGCTTTGATATCCCAGCAGCGCAGCTTCTTCTTTACGTAATTTAAGAAGATCTACGATATTTTTCGTATTGTCCCACTCAGGCTTATCGCCCAGCTCGGATGCTTTAGTTGAGATGGCGCGATAGATAGTCTCGCGTAGCGAGCGATCATTCGCATACTGCAGCACCGGAAAATACGAAGGAAAGTGCAAGCTAAAACGCCAACCAGTTTTTCCTTCACGCTCAGCCGATGTATGCGCGGCTTGTTTGACATCGTCGGGCAAACCAGCTAAACGTGATTCGTCATCGATCAGCAATTCATACGCATTGGTAGCGTCTAGTACGTTTTCAGAAAACCGTGTTGATAGCGCAGCATGTTGTTCTTGAATTTCTGCAAAGCGGACTTTTTTATCGTCAGAAAGTTCGGCACCACCTAATCGAAAATCGCGAATAGCGTTATCGATAATTCGTTTACGCACAAAATTAAGTGTGTGATATTCATCGCTCGCTTGTAGTGCTTTGTATTTTTCAAAGAGCTTAAGATTTTGTCCAAGCTCAGTCCAGAACTCAGTGACTTTGGGCTGGTTCTCGTTGTACGTAGCTCGTAGTTCTGTGGTGTCGACCACCGCATTCAGATGACTAACTACGCCCCATGCACGTCCAAGGCGTTCGGTGACAGATTCGAGGGGTATAACAAAACTATCCCATGTTGGAGTTGCGGTGGACGTTTCTAAAGCGTTGACTAACTGACGCGCTTCGCTAAGCAGTACATCGATCGCCGGTGTGACATGTTCATGGTTAAACAAATCAAAACGGGGTAGATCAGAAAAATCCAGTAAGGCGTTATCAGTCATGGTGATCGGGTTCTTTAGTTAAATACTACGTGTTCAATTTCTTTCAGCGGCTTCTATGGTGTTCACCAGCAGCATGGTGATGGTCATAGGGCCGACACCTCCCGGCACGGGAGTGATCCAGCCAGCCACTTCAGCGCAGGGGCCGTAATCGACATCGCCACAGAGCTTGCCTGCATCGTCGCGGTTCATTCCAACATCAAGCACAACTGCACCTGGCTTGACCATATCGGCCGTCACTATGTTCCGCTTTCCGGTAGCAACTACCAAAATATCGGCGTTGCGTGTGTGATGACCCAAATCACGTGTTTTAGAATTACAGATGGTGACGGTGGCACCCGCTTGCAAGAGCAACATGGCTTGGGGCTTACCTACAATATTCGAGGCACCAACTACCACGGCATTCGCTCCACGCACGGGATAGTCGATTGATTCCAGCATTTTCATCACGC
>JAIPCX010000009.1 GCA_021737945.1 Polynucleobacter sp. | reverse complement strand
TGGTCGTGATCATGCTGGTACTTGGGCAATTACAGTTGATGCAGTATTTCGTCGCCTCACCCACAGAGCGCGCAATAAAACTTTCAGCGTTTGGTGTGCCCTTGCTCGTGGCGGGAATGATGGTCTCCGCCTTTGCACTTCGCAGCCTGATGGGATAAAAAAATAATGAATCCAAAAACTTTTGGCTGGTCAGAAATCATTCGCTTAGGCGCTGTACAAGCATCCTTAGGCGCTATCGTCGTGTTGATGACATCAACACTCAATCGCATTATGGTGGTTGAGCTGAGCTTACCCGCGCTACTACCGGGCGCGTTAGTCGCATTGCATTACTTAGTGCAAGTCTCGCGACCACGCATGGGACATGGATCCGATCAAGGTTCGCGTCGCACACCCTGGATCATAGGTGGCATGGCAATCCTCGCTGCCGGCGCCATGGCAGCCACCTATTCAACCTCCTTGATGACCGACACACCCAAACTCGGCATGCTGCTAGCCACTGCCGGTTTTGTGATGATCGGTTTAGGCGTTGGTGCTGCAGGCACATCATTACTCGTATTGCTCGCTATGCGTGTTGATGGACAAAAGCGCGCAGCCGCTGCCACCGCTGTGTGGTTGATGATGATCGTTGGCTTTGCGATTACTGCGGGCGCGGCAGGCAAACTGCTTGATCCTTATTCACCGACTCGATTATTTGCTGTCACTCTCACTGTTTGCACAACCGCACTCGCTGTAACGCTGATTGCCTTGTTCCGACTCGAGAATGATCCCGGCGATGTTATTCCCGAGCCCGTTGCGCTCACTGAGCCGGTGTCATTTCGCACTGCATTAGCCGACGTTTGGAAAGAAGACGCTGCGCGTCAATTTACTATTTTTATTTTTATTTCCATGCTCGCTTACAGCGCGCAAGATTTAATTCTTGAACCATTTGCAGGTACCGTGTTTGGATTCACTCCCGGCGAATCAACCTCGCTCTCTGGCGTGCAACATGCGGGCGTATTAATCGGCATGCTAATAGTGGCCGTCGTCGGCAGTAAATTTGCTCAAGGTCGTGCTGGCTCACTCAAACTGTGGTGCGTCGGTGGTTGTATCGCTTCCGCCATCACACTTGCTGGCCTCACGATTGCAGGACACGTCGGCGAGCCTTGGCCACTCAAAGCGAATGTCTTTTTAATGGGCGCTGCGAATGGTGCTTTCTCGATTGCAGCCATTGGTCAAATGATGCGACTCGCGTCAGAAGGCCGCGCTTCACGTGAAGGTGTGCGCATGGGTTTGTGGGGTGCCGCGCAAGCGATAGCGTTTGGCTTTGGTGGATTACTTGGCACTGCTGCTAGTGATCTTGCGCACTGGATGATTGCATCGAGCGGCCCTGCATACGCCATCGTGTTTGCTGCAGAGGCCGTGTTGTTTGTCGTATCAGCGCTGCTAGCACTTCGCATTCCTATGATCGAACCCATGCATGAAGACACTGATGCAGGACTCGGCCAACCTTCGTTTACATGAAGACTATGAATTAATGTTTGATCACAGTAGAAACATCAACGACACAATAAAAATTTAATTTAAAAAATTTAATTTAAAAATTTAACTTACCTAAGCAGCACACGATGAGGAGACATCATGAGCACACAAGAACAATTTGACGTAGTCGTCGTGGGCGGCGGACCAGCGGGCGCAACAGCCGCTGATGATTTGGCGCGTCGTGGTCGTCGCGTGTTGCTGCTAGATCGCGCGGGTCGTATCAAACCCTGCGGTGGCGCGATACCTCCGCGCGCTATCAAAGATTTTGACATTCCTGACGAGCTCTTAGTGGCCAAAGCTCGTTCAGCGCGCATGATTGCCCCATCCAATACCAAAGTCGATATTCCTATTGAAGGCGGATTCGTTGGCATGGTTGACCGCGAACAATTTGATGAGTGGCTGCGCGAGCGTGCTGCATCTCATGGCGCCATACGCCGTAACGGTAAGTTTGAATGTGTAGGCAAAGATAGTGACGGCACTAGCACCATTAGCTTTGTTGATGGCGATAGCGGCGAGCGACAAACTGTGCGTGCACGTAGCATCATCGGTGCCGATGGTGCACGCTCAGCCGTTGCACAGCAAACTATTCCCGATGCCGACAAAACCAAATATGTTTTTGCGTATCACGAGATCGTTAAAGCACCGGCACTCAAACCTCACGACTACGATGACACGCGCTGCGATGTGTTTTATCAAGGTCATGTATCTCCTGATTTTTATGGCTGGGTGTTCCCACACGGCGACACACTCTCCATCGGTACCGGCAGTGCAGATAAAGGTTTTTCATTGCGCTCTGCCACCTCCACACTACGTGAGGCTGTAGGGTTAAAAGGTGCCGTTACTTTGCGTCGTGAAGGTGCACCACTACCGATGAAACCCTTGCGCGTCTGGGATAACGGTCGCGATGTCATACTCGCTGGTGATGCAGCGGGTGTTGTTGCACCTGCATCCGGCGAAGGTATTTACTACGCCATGCTTGGTGGTCGCTTAGCAGGTGATGCGGTTGAAGAATTACTTGCCACCGGTAACGTGCGTAGTTTAGCCAGTGCCCGCAAGCGCTTTATGAAAGATCATCGCAAAGTGTTCTGGGTCTTAGGTATCATGCAGTACTTTTGGTATTCAAGCGACAAACGACGCGAGCGTTTTGTCGACATGTGCAAAGACAAAGATGTCCAGAAGCTGACTTTCGATGCGTACATGAACAAACAACTTGTTCGAGCCAAACCCATGGCGCATGTAAAAATCTTCTTCAAAGACATGGCACATTTACTCGGTCTCGTGAAAGTGTGAAGTCATCGTGATTCAACTGGCCTCTGCCAGCAAAAGACCCGTCCTGATTGCTGTACTGCTGGTGCTCGCCGTTGGCGGCATTGGCGGTGCAGCTACCGAAATCGGACCGTGGTATCTGCAACTCATCAAACCCACATGGCAACCGCCTGACTGGGCCTTCGGTCCGGTGTGGACCCTGCTCTACATCACCACGAGCATTGCCGGCGTACGCGCGTGGCGCAACGCTGACGCACAAGAAAAAAAGTATTTTTTAGCCGCTGTACTAATGAATTGCGTGCTGAACGTGATGTGGAGCGTGCTGTTCTTCAAACTTCATCGACCCGATCTCGCACTCATGGAAGTGGGAGCTTTGTGGTTATCGGTACTACTGATCACCGTACTGCCTTGGTCGTATTCACGTGTTTCTACTTGGCTGATGCTGCCGCATTTAGCGTGGGTCAGTACCGCGGCGTGTTTGAATCTGGCTATCGTCGGGTTGAATGGGCCGTTTTGAGTTTTCGCTCACCGCAGCGGCCGAGGTAAGTAGGCCGTGGTGTTGCGATTGTGGGTCGAAAGTTTTATCTGCTACGGCTCAAATTCAGGAAAAATCAACCTGAACAGCCGCCCATTTTCTTCAAATGCATTGCAAGCACTGATTTCGCTGGTGAGTTTGGCGCGTGGCTGGCTGTAATTAAATGAAGCGGTCCATTTTTGGATTTTAACCATCATCCGTGTAAACGGATCAGGATCACTGTTATTCGACAGTGCTTTTAAGGGCAGCAAGTAGTCTTCCCGATAAATGGTGGGAATGATTATTCTGGATAGCTTGCCCGCGGTAAGTTCAGCGTTCATCGCGATTCGCGCAGTCCTTCCGTTACCATCCAAAAAAGGATGAACCTCTGAGACCACGAACATGGTCATTAGCGCTCGGGATAGCGGGTGATCGAGAGCATGAATTCGCGCAAACCCTTCTCTTAGCGTTCCAGGGACGAGAGTGGGAGCAACAAATACCGTGTTTCCCGCTTGATTTGCTATTTCCTTCCATTCCCCGGGTTGTTTATTCGGGCGCGATTTCATCACCAACGCATTGACTGATTTTAGCCAACGAAGAAATTCATCGTCGGTTTTAGCGGGCGTGTCTTTCCAAGGAAATTGTGACGCTGCCTGGAATGTACCAATAACATCATGCGAATCTTCTGAACGATTCGGAATCAGCTTCCCTTCAAAAATGATTTGTTCAGCTTCAGAAACCAGAAACGTTGTGCCCTCGATAAAGTTTGAAAAATACGATTCATAAAAAGCAAAATTGTCGAGGGCTGTACCAGAAGAAGCTTTGTCCTCAATGTCAGGCATCACACCCGAGCGCAAGTGTGTGAATAGCGCATCGAACAATTGAAGGCGATGCGGATCATAGGGCTTCCCTGCCGCGCGTGCGACAGCCTGGCGACTTTTTAGCTGTTTTTTGGCATGCGTACCGAGTAATGCACCAGTAATCTTATCTAGGCGACCGAACTCCCTTTCAAGCGCCAGAATTTCAGCTATCCGTCGGCATTTGTCGCGCAGGCGGTTTAATCCAGTTTCCCCCCGGATGACTAAAATCTTATCCAAGTAAGCTTCCAGCTCTTCGCGAGATAAAACGCGATTGGCTACCCCTTTTGCGGCAGACAAATTTTCAAGAATCCAGCGCGCTTCGCTGGCTAAAAATAACTTTTTTAAGGGGGTATCACCGTCAGTACTATCGATGATTGGACCAGGGCGGGGAATTACTTCTACGGTCAAGCCAGGAAGTTCCACGACCCTGCGAAATTTGCCACGGCTGATATAAAGTTTTCCGTTCTCGGGGCCGGCGTGTGCGGCAGAGCGGAAACTCACTACTCCCCCAGGCAGTAAATATCCAACAATTTCTTGCCAGTTTCGGATCACGATGGATTCCGTCGGACTAGTCAAATTGCTGGTGAATACCCCGCTGTAAATTCTTCGGAGATCTCCCTTTTCAACCAAGCGCTGTAAGCGCTTGTTGTGCGTTGGGTCATCACTATTGAAAACGACTTCTGGAAGCATGTCTGAAATGTGCCGGATTCTTAGACGATTGGCGAGGGATTTGTCCTGAAAATAATCAATTATCTGAATAATTGTCTCAATACACCATCTTTATAAATCCTGCTGCTTTGAAGTGTAATGATTTACTGCGTAATATTCTAGGCCAAACTCTTAGCGAAATGTCCAAAAAAATTGATATTCTTATTTTAATTGTCTTAATTTATGGCTATATTTTAGTATTTGTTGTTCAAATAACTAAGCTTGGAGGGGAATGCATCCGTAGCTGCCTCCCTTGTAACTGATCAAGACATATTCCTGAGATAATTAGTGCTCTCTGGAAACCAACTCCCCGACCATTACGCAATGACCAAGCCTGCCACGGCAACCCTTGCGCCCCCGCCCCGCGAATCGACCCGCGAGGTTGAATCCCGTCCGGTATCCGCATCCGAACTTCGCTCACCGCTGCGCATGTACCTTGAGCTAGTCTGTCGCCAGCGGCCGATACGATCCATCTTGCTGGTTATCACCGCAGCCGGCGGTATAGCGCTGATGGGTTTTGAGCCGCTGCTACTAAAACAGCTCTTTGATCTTTTGCAGGGTGGCAGCAGCCTGACTCCTGATCTTCAAAAAGCCGCCCTTAACGTGTTTGGCTGGATCGCCCTGGTATGGCTAGGCTCGTTCGCCATGAATCGTTTGCGCGAATACGTTGAGGCCTATACCGCGCCAACTGTGCGACAAGAAATTCAAGAGTTATTACTCGCCTGGGTGATGCGACATTCGGCAGGCTATTTCAAACAGCAATTTGCCGGTAGCCTCGCACAAAACATTAAACAAGCCGGCACCGCACTCGGCGTATTGGTTTCTATATTTTTTAATGATTTTGTTCGACTCATCATTACCACCGTACTCACGCTCTTTTTAGTATCCAAACTTTCA
Source organism: Polynucleobacter sp. (assembly GCA_021737945.1). GTDB lineage: Bacteria > Pseudomonadota > Gammaproteobacteria > Burkholderiales > Burkholderiaceae_D > Pernthalerella. The sequence goes on along the minus strand of JAIPCX010000009.1, from coordinate 100,343 downwards.
ACCGAATTTGTGTGGGCGATGGCGCTCTGGATGATGGCGTACTACGCGTTGTGCTATTGGTTTGCAAAACGCACCGCACCGATGTTTAAACAATTTACACAAGCCGGTGCCAAAGTCACCGGCACGCTGGTAGACACACTCACCAATATCGATTTAGTGCGTTCCTTCGCCACTGAAAAACGTGAACAGACAATCGCGATTCGCGATCTAGACATCGAGCGCACAACCTCTGAGCACAATCGCAAGTACATCATCTTCATGAACACTGTCTTGTTTGGCAGTGGGCTGCTATTTCAGATTGGCTTTATCGCCTATGCGATTCATCTGTACTCGCTCGATCAATTGACATTAGGTGATGTGAGCTTCATGATTTCGTTAGCCGCGATTTTGGTGGCGAATGTGAACGGCTTATGCGGACAGTTACTGGGCTTCTTTGAGCATATGGGTAGCCTCACCAGCTCACTCGATGCAATTTTAAGTCCACACGAGATCAAAGAACCTACAACGGCCAATAACCTATTAGCCCATTCTGGCGCGATTGAGTTTGATAACGTGCAGTTCAGCTATCACGATGCACGACTTGTGCTAAGCAATCTCAACCTGCAAATACGTGCAGGAGAAAAAATTGGTTTAGTCGGCCCCTCAGGTTCCGGCAAAAGTACGTTATTAAAACTGCTCACGCGTCAGTACAACCTCAAAGCTGGACGCATACTGGTTGATGGACAAGATATTTCATCCGTATCTTTAGCCAGTTTGAATTTATCGATTACAGAAATCCCGCAAGAGTCCACCATGTTTCATCGCTCACTCAGAGCGAACATAACCTATGCCTCAAGCGATATTAGCGAAGAGCGTTTGCATCAAGTACTTAAACAAGCCAAGTGCGATGAGTTTATACGCGAGCGTGAACAAGGGCTAGAAGCTATCGTCGGCGAACGCGGCACTCACTTGTCTGGCGGCGAACGTCAACGTATCGCCATTGCACGTGCACTGCTCAAAGATGCACCGATACTCGTAATGGATGAAGCTACCTCATCGCTAGATTCACACACTGAGCATCAGATCACTGAAGCCATAGCAGAAGTTATACGAGGCCGCACCGTGATCGCCATTGCGCATCGACTCTCCACACTGACTGCTATGGATCGCATCGTTTATATGGAAAACGGGCGCATACTGGAGCAAGGCTCACATCAAGAACTGCTGGCGTTAGATGGACACTACGCCCGCTTGTGGGAACAACAATCCGAAGGCTTTGTGTCATAAGAAGAAAGAAAATCATGGGCTTACGCAATCTTCACACCTTCGATGCAGAGTATGCCAGTGCTTACGGCATCTTGAAAGCTTTGTATGCTTTCGCTAAACGTAAACACAAAGGCGCGAAGTCTGACCCTACGTTCAACTACGTAGCACAATTTGCGTGTCGTGAGGGTGCTTGGTTAGCCGCCGCTAAAGATTTAGGTAGCACCAATATCATTGGTATCGATACACGCGATGCATTCGAAACACCGCTGTGCATCGATCCATCAGAGTTCAAAGATATGGATCTGGCCAAGGTTAAAGTCAACCTGCCGCGCAAATCTGATCTGCTCATTTGCGTGGAATATGTACATGAACTCAATCCCTCACGCGGTGAAGACCTAGTTAAGGACATGTGCGGCAGCGCTAACAATGTACTGTTTAGCTCAGGCGTACCCTACCAAGGAAATCATCCTGAATTTAATTTTCAATGGCAATCGCATTGGGCGGCGCTGTTTTATAACGAAGGCTTTGTTCCAAATTTTCGGTTTAAAGAACACTACTGGAGCGATAAGACCATTGATCCAGCATACCGCCAGAATTGTGTTTTTTATTCACGCGCTGAAAAGTTACCGAAGAAAGCACCGGATTTTAGAAAACTCGATGTCATTCATCCCGCGATTTTTGAAGCCGTGCAGGTCAAGCAACAAGCACTGGCAATGCAACTGACTAACGCAACGATTAGAAAGCTGTTGAAGAAAAAAGAAGAGTAAGGTTTAACCTAAATCATAGATAGCCAGCAGCCACTCACTACTCGTTATTCACATGCCAATATCAGTCAATTTTATCGCGCAACCCATCCCCTTTTTTTCGGTGATTGTAACGACACACAATCGTCCTAAATTATTGCGCCGCGCATTAGAATCAATTAATCAACAAAACAAAAACTTTGGTCTTCAAATCATATTGGTATCCGATTTAAACGATCCGGAAACCAATCAGGTTTCAACCGAACTGCTGTCAAGTACTGATATTTTTATTCGGCGCGATCCCTGCACGCCTGGCGACAGTAGAAATACAGGGCTTTTATTTGCCACTGGTAAGTACGTCTTATTTTTGGACGATGACGACGCTTGGCATCCGAATTTTCTTGATAATTTATTCATCCAGCCCGATGTACAGCGAGGTAATTTAGTCTTTTTCGACTTCTCTCGTGTCGTAGAACGCCGATTGCCCACTGGGCCAGAGTTTGTTCAGGAAAACACTCTCAGTGTAAAAGATCGCGTGAACGCAGCCATCTATTTTAAAAATCAATTGCACTTATCAAGCATTGCATTTCCACGTCATATATTAAGTGACATGAAATTTGATGCGCGCTTGCGAACCTTTGAAGACTGGGATTTTTTATTAACCATCTTTGATAGAAAAATAAATTTATTTTATGTCCCAGTACTTGGATCCAGAATTTTTGAAGTCCATGACGACACCAGTGATCGATTGAGCGATGGCAAAGAAGATTTCAGCACTCTTCTAGATTATCTCTATATCTATCGGCGCCATCCTGCACCCAATGATGTGGTTCGAGGATTCCGAGCTACCATCTTAAAAAATCACGGCTTTGAAATGGACCCTTCACTTCTTTAATTTTCTCGTGCTGCACGGCGCTTATTTTTTATTTCCTCGCTTGTCACAGACGAATTCCTTCATTCGCGATATTTTTTAAAAGCCACGGATTGGAATAATTTTCCGGCTGACTCCATTCAGACTCCCATACGGGCAAAGGCTGTATACGAATACCTGTATTGAGCAGCACGTCGTATGCCAAATCATCCATTGCTAATTTGGTGGCAAAAAATTTTCCGGGCGATCCACGCAACAGCACAACAACATCTGCGTCGCTATCTGTTCGATGGGTATTTCTGGCTCGGCTACCAAATAAAATCAGACCCGCAAAATCAATGCGCACAGAAACCTTATCTTTAAATGCTCGTAACGCATTCATAGTCGCGGAGTCTATTTGTTTATTTGTGATCTTATCCATGAGATTAACCCTGTTAATCACAACGATTCGCCCCCCAATAATTACCTTCCTTCGAACAATCTCAAAAGTTTGTCTAGCTCTGCAATATTGGTTCGCACACTCTGCAAATGAAAGTAAGTAAAGTTTGCGGCGTAGTCTTCCACCTCAAACATTTCTTTACCTGTAATTGCTTTTAACTGACGCTTGCAGTCGTCGCTTACTGAGGGAAATTGTCTGCCCAGCATCTGCAACAACAAACCCTCAAGGCATGGAATTGACCCAATTAGCTCGATCTTTTTACGTTTAGCTTCGATCTTGTTTTGACTCGTCCAATCAATGTCCGTGTCCAACAAACAAAGTTTTTTGTCATAACTGGAAATCCGGAGAGCGCCAATTGCTGTGCTAATGACGTTGCTCGGCCCTTTACCATTAGCCTGCCGGACAGTCACTGCAACGCCACTACCCCCAGCACAGTACTGTGTTCTTAGATACTTAAGAAAAGCTGCGTCTGATTTACCTTCGCCAACAGCCAGTAAAGTCTTACGCTGAGTAATATGTGGCTTGCCATATCTAGTCACCCCATACACCTTTACAACTGCGGAATAGCTCCATAAGAGCCACCCATGTACTTTGCGTACAAGTTGTCATCTGCGCGAATACCTTTAACTTCATCTAGTCGCCAAGCGTTGCTATGACAGTTTTCATCCTTCTCCACGAGCACAACTTGTGCTTTATGCAGCAAGTTCAACACTTCAATGGAGTGACAAGTAAATAAAATTTGTGCATTGTGCGGATTCGTCTCTGGAGAAAAGAACAAATCCAAGATAGGCACCAGCATGTGTGGATGCAAATCAGATTCAAGTTCATCAATGACCGCTACGCCACCTGAATTTAAAACGGGCAAGAGACGTGAAAGTAAAATAAAAGCCGACTGCGTACCACTCGATTCATACTTAAGCATGATGGAATGCTCAATCTCGTTTACCTGGTGAACGCCAAAGGGAATATAAATATCGTCTTTATCTCCATCAGGATGCGTAACGGTTTTTCGTTCAATACGAATATCCGTCAAACCCAAATCCCAATCCTTAAGCAATTTCGTCATTGCCAATCGCAAATGATCATTGGCAAAGTACAGGGCTGATGCACCAACCATTTGCCCATCGTCTAAGTGGTATCGACCCATGACGTACAAGTTGGTGCAGACTTGCAGCGAGCAAATCTTCAAAGCTAAGGGAACCTGATACTGAGCAGCTGTCGATAACAAGGAAGCGTTTTCACGTACGCGCTCTGCTTCCTTTTGCAAAAAGCCAAACTGATTCTGTTTAATGTCGTAGCGTTTTGAAGTGGGATTCCAATCCCTTGCAAATACGTAGGAGTAGGCTCTTGTTAGTTTGCAGTACAGGTGCTCGGAATAGACGCGAGTTTCGCTAGCTACCAATCGGTATTTCCAGTCGTGGCCATCCATCTCAAATTCAACTTCAAACTGTGAGGTTTCGTTGGCAGCGCCGAAGTGGCCGATTAACGGAATAGGTGCATCAAGCTTGGCGTGGAACGATTGGCAAACGAACCAACTCACGAATGCCAATGATTTAATCAGCGTTGTTTTACCGCTTGCATTGGGGCCTATCACTGCAAGGGCTTTGCTTAGCTTGGAGCCTAGAGGAGTCTCAAAGGCTCGGTTGTCGTCTGGCGTGTGTTTGTTGAGTTCCAGAGAAATGTGAACTTGCTCATGGAAAGACTGAAAGTTGCGCAGAGCAAAGGACTTCAACATACCGCCTCCGGTAAAAATGAACAATATTTCGTTCAAATTTAATAAGTAAGTCGATATTAAATCATATTAAACTCGATTTTAAACAATTTTTTGTTTATTTACGTAATAGCTGGCAGTTCAGGTCGCAAACTCAATAAGCTAGTAGCCACAGCCCATTTCAATATCTGCATCAGCGTCTGCCCCAAACATCAAAGGTCTTGAAATAACTCATCGGAAAGTTACGTTAAGTGACATTTTCCGATGAGTTTCTTTGATCAAAAGATTTTCGTAACGAGATGAGTCGATTTCTCCCAATGGCGACTGTTAAGGAAACCGTAAACTCAGAAAGCTTTTGGGAGTATTTAGGTGACTTGATGATGAATTATCAGCATCAACTTATTCAAAGATTGGAAGGGCCAGACAATTAACCAATAGCACACCCATTAACACCCATTTATAAGTCAAACAGTCTTAAATTGGGTGAAGATGGGTGATTTTTTAGGCCAAAAGCCTCATCGACACGTACTCGGATTGCTGGGCCAAACTCATTGGTCTTGGTTCGTAACAAAGAGAAGCTGAGGACTTAAAGCGCAATTACCAGAGCAGTTAAACCAGCAACTCCACCAACTCCGTCAACTCATCGACCACCACCTTCGCACCCTCAAACGTTTCATCCGCAAAAAACTCACTGCGCACGATTGCCACGGCTAATCCAGCACCGCCAGCCGCTAATAAGCCATTGCGGGAATCTTCAATAACGTAGCAGTCATGAGCACTCAGACTCAAGCGCTGCAACGCTAAAAGATACGCTTCGGGATCGGGTTTTTTTGCCTGTACATCATCACCCACCACGATGGTGGTCGGCGCTGGCAATCCTAAAGGTGAGAGTGAATAATTCCACAGCGCGTCCCAGTTGGAGCGACTGGTTGTAGTCACCACAGCCCAACGAATATCGTGACGTGTCAGGCTATGAATCAACTCTGCAAAACCAGCGCGCGGCTTAACAGCACCTGAAGCGAGAATGTCTGCGAAGTGTTTATTTTTAGCTTTGTGCACACCCGCCAGTAAATGACGCAGTGCGCCGGCATCACTACCGGTTTCTTCGGCATAGCGCAATAGGCGCTCGAACCCACCTGCAGTTTTTAGTAAGCGCTTGTAATCAGCATGCGCCCATCGCCAAGGCAAACCCGCCTCTTCCAGCGCGCGATTAAACGCCGGAAGATGCGCTTGTCCTTCTGTCTCGGCGATCGTGCCATCCACATCAAACAATACACAGCGGTGTTGGCCCGGAATAATCATGTGATTACTATGTTTAAAAACTGCGCGTCTTAGTGGACTTTGGCACGCAGCGTACCCTTTTGATACAAACTCGCCATGTGATCCAAATGCATCGCTTTAATTTTTGATGCCTGTCCTGCGCAACCAAACGATTCAAACCTATCCTTAACTACTTTTTTTGCAGCAGCAGTCGCTGCTTTTAAAAATGCACGTGGATCAAATTCATCCGGCTTATCGGCCATGGCTTTGCGCATAGCAGCGGTCATGGCCAAACGAATGTCGGTATCGATATTTACTTTACGCACACCGTACTTAATACCTTCAACAATCTCTTGTACCGGTACGCCATACGTTTCTTTAATGTCGCCGCCGTACTGACGAATCATTTCCAAGTATTCTTGTGGCACGGATGATGAACCGTGCATCACCAAGTGCGTGTTCGGTATGCGCTTGTGTATCGCTTTAATACGATCAATCGCTAAAATATCACCAGTCGGTGGGCGACTAAATTTGTATGCGCCATGGCTAGTGCCAATCGCAATCGCGAGCGCATCTACATCGGTGGCTGCAACAAACTGCGCAGCTTCATCAGGGTCGGTGAGTAATTGCGAATGATCCAACACACCTTCTGCACCCACACCATCTTCTTCACCGGCTTGGCCAGTTTCTAGCGAGCCTAAGCATCCCAACTCACCTTCTACAGATACGCCAACTGCATGCGCCATTTCAACTACGCGACGCGTAACTTCAACGTTGTATTCATAGCTGGCTGGCGTCTTCGCATCTTCTTTGAGCGAGCCATCCATCATCACACTAGAAAAGCCACTGCGTATCGAACCCTGACATACCGCAGGTGATGCGCCATGATCTTGATGCATACAGACTGGAATATCGGGGTACTGCTCAATCGCTGCTTCAACCAGCTTGCGCAAAAAAGCTTCACCAGCATATTTGCGTGCACCGGCAGATGCTTGCAAAATCACTGGGCTATCAACTTCAGCAGCAGCTTGCATAATGGCGTGAATCTGTTCCATGTTATTCACATTAAATGCAGGCAAGCCATACTGATGTTCAGCAGCGTGGTCTAGCAATTGGCGCAGAGAGATCAAGGCCATGGTGTTTCCTCCGATGGATATTTAATTAAATTATTTTTAGTGTTACAGGTGCCTGAAAAAATTCGGCACTTCACGAATATCAGGCACGATACGATCAGGCATGGTCTCTTCAATTGGGCGACCTAGGTTATAGCCATACGGCACCGCCCAACACAAAACGCCTGCCGCCTTAGCAGTCGCCATATCAATGCTCGAGTCGCCCACAAACAAAGCCTCACCCTGAGCTACGCCCATCGTATCAAGACAATGTTGAATCACGGCTGGATTAGGTTTTTTAACGCTGAGCGTATCGCCACAAACCACCATATCCAACAGATTCGTCAATCCATGTTTTTCAAGGATGCGATTAGTAAAACGTGTTTCTTTGTTGGTGACGACGGCTTGCTTCAAACCATAATCACGTGCTTTACGCAATGTTTCAAGCACGAAGGGAAACGGCACACTGGTCGTACCTGCAGTCGCTTCATAGTGATGAATAAAGCGCGCCATCACTTCATCCCAATTCGCTTTATCTGAACCCTTCTGTTCCTCCCACGCACGCTTCATCAACCAGCCCGTGCCGTGACCTATCCAATCACGCACCTGATTTTGTGAGACAGGCTGAAGATTAAACTCTTTCAGCGTCAAATTAGTTGCTTCAGCAATTTCACTAGCGGTATCGAGCAAGGTGCCATCAAGGTCATACATTACTAAAGCCATGACAATCTCCCCTAGCCGACAGCTGCAATTAATTGTTCAGCAGTGATACCCAGCGCATCATAGACTTGCGGTGCAGGCGCTGATTCACCAAAGCGCGCAATACCCACCACGTGGCCAGCCAAGCCTACGTATTTACGCCAAAAATCAGGATGCCCCGCTTCAATCGCAATACGCTTTACTCCCTCAGGTAAAACCTGCTGCTGCCAGGCTAATGGCTGCGCATCAAATCGTGCAGTACATGGCATAGACACCACACGCACGTGACGGCCTCGTTCGAGTAAGGTTTTTTGTGCTTCGATAGCAATCGCTACTTCAGAACCCGTAGCAATCAACACCGCTTCCGGTGCTTGCGCACAATCCGACAATACATAGCCACCCTTCGCAATGTGCTCAGCACTAATCGCATTTGATAGCTGCGGTAAATTTTGACGCGAGAGTAGTAGCGCGGATGGGCCATCCTGGCGCTCAAGCGCACACGCCCAAGCGACTGCGGTTTCCATACCATCACATGGGCGCCATACATCCAGGCTTGGTATCAAGCGCAAGCTCGCTGCATGCTCTATCGGTTGATGCGTCGGACCATCTTCACCCAAGCCTATCGAATCATGAGTCAACACATGTACCACACGCTGCTTCATAAGCGCACTCATGCGTATGCCATTGCGCGAATAGTCTGAGAACACCGCAAACGTACCACCATAAGGAATCAAGCCACCATGCAGCACAGCGCCATTCATAATCGCTGTCATACCAAATTCACGCACGCCATACGAGATGTAATTCGCATCACTATCTTTGTGGCTATGCCATGCACGACTGGTTTTACCTGCGGTGAGGTTTGATCCGGTTAAGTCAGCTGAGCCACCTAATAATTCAGGCACACCCGCCACTAACAAATCCAGCATTTGCTGGCTTGATTTACGCGTCGCTGTAGCAGCGGTAATACTCTTAGCTAGAGTGAATAGCGATGCTTTAATTTCTGCCCAATCCACCGGCAAATCACGCTGAGTCACACGCATCAATTCAGCAGCTAATTCAGGGTGGGCTTTGGCGTACGACGTAAACACATGCTGCCACTTGGCTTCGTGCGCAATACCGGTGGCATTCGCATTCCAAGCCGATTTTATGGAATCAGGAATTTCAAAGGGCGCATAGGGCCAGTTGAGTGCAGCACGTGTAGCATCAGTTTCTTTATCGCCCAAAGGTGCGCCGTGCACATCGTGCGTGCCCACCATATTCGGTGAGCCCCAACCTATCTGCGTGCGGCAGATAATCATGGATGGCTTACCAGTGGTGTGCTTCGCTTCTTCTATCGCCTTATTAATCGCTGCCGCATCATGACCATCAATCGGGCCAATCACATGCCAACCATACGCACGGAAACGTGCGGCAGTATCGTCTTTAAACCAACCTTCGACATGGCCATCAATCGAAATGCCGTTGTCGTCGTAAAAGCAGGTGAGCTTATCAAGACCCCACACACCGGCTAATGAACACACTTCGTGGCTCACGCCTTCCATCAAACAACCATCACCCAAAAATACCCAGGTGAGGTGATCAATGACGTTGTGGCCGTCACGATTGAAACGACGTGCGAGAATTTTTTCTGCAAGTGCCATACCCACGCCATTGGCTAAGCCTTGGCCTAAGGGACCGGTGGTGGTTTCTACACCCGGTGTGATATCTACTTCAGGATGACCCGGCGTTTTACTGTGCAGTTGACGAAAGTTTTTTAAATCATCAATCGTTAAATCGTAGCCCGTTAAATGCAGCAAGGCATACAACAACATAGAACCATGGCCATTCGATAAAACAAAGCGATCCCGATCAGCCCACAGTGGATTACCCGGGTTGTGTTTTAAATGATGGCGCCACAGCACCTCAGCAATATCCGCCATACCCATAGGCGCACCGGGGTGACCTGATTTTGCTTTGTTAACAGCATCAATGGCCAGAAAGCGAATCGCATTCGCTAACTCGCGGGTGGTTGATTCAGCGTGTTTCATGCGCGCTTCCTTCTATCCATCAAACGCAAAATCATCGGAGTAAAAATTAATTGCATCGCCAAGCCCATCTTGCCGCCGGGGATAACAAAGGTATTCGGGCGCGTCATCCATGAGTTTTCTATCATGGACAACAGATACGGAAAATCAATCCCTTTAGGATTCGCAAAACGAATCACGACCATGCTTTCATCGGCACTAGGAATATCTTTAGCGATGAAAGGATTCGAAGTATCAACGGTTGGAACGCGCTGGAAATTTACGTGTGTGCGCGAGAACTGCGAGCAAATATGCCGCGTGTAATCTGGCATACGGCGCAAAATCGTATCAATCACTGCTTCTTGCGAATAGCCGCGCATATTTTGATCGCGATGCAGCTTTTGTATCCATTCCAAATTAATGATGGGCACCACACCAATCAGCAAATCCACATACTTAGCCACATCCGCTTCCTCGCCCACGTAGCCGCCGTGCAAGCCTTCATAAAACAAAAGCTCTGCGCCCGCCTCCATGTCTTTCCATGGAGTGAAGGTGCCAGGGCTTTGGCCAAACTCTGCAGCCTCTGCATCATCATGAATATATTTACGTACCCGACCAGAACCGGTTTCGCCAAAGGTTTTAAACGTGGTTGACAGGTCACTAAGCAAATTCGCATCAGGACTAAAATGACTAAATGAATCATTACCAGCCGCTTGCTGTTGCTTCATCGCTTCGCGCATCTCAAGGCGGTTGTAGCGATGCATAGAATCGCCTTCCAGAATTTGCGCGCGAATTTGCTCGCGACGAAAAATATGCTGAAAGCTTTTCATGACTGTCGTAGTGCCAGCGCCGGAGGATCCGGTGATAGCGACGATAGGATGTTTGACTGACACGGTAATCTCCGGGCGTTTTTATAATGGTTGGTGCAGATATCTCGTACGCTTAGTTCGCGGGCTTAAATGGCGTAGTTAATTTGCCTTCTTAATTCGCATACAGCGAGCGCTCTTGAAACAACGGCGACGTGTATTTCTCATCCGTGCCGCTGTCATATTCCTGGTGATATTTTTCTATACGTTCGACTTCATTGCGTGACCCAATCACTACCGGTACTCGCTGATGAATATCGTGCGGCTGCATATCTAAAATGCGCTCACGGCCGGTAGAGCCTATCCCCCCGGCTTGCTCGATCACCATGCTCATGGGGTTGGCTTCATACATCAGGCGCAAGCGGCCTGCCTTAGAAGGATCTTTGGTATCGCGCGGGTACATAAACACACCGCCACGCATAAGAATGCGATGAATATCCGCCACCATGCTGGCAATCCAACGCATATTGAAGTCACGTCCCCGAACATCAGTTTTACCGTTTTTGCATTCCGCTACATAGCGCTGCACCGGTGGCTCCCAAAAGCGCTCATTACTCGCATTGATAGCAAATTCACTGGTATCCGCTGGCACTGCCATGTTTGGATGCGTGAGTATGAAGTTACCTACTTCACGATCGAGCGTGAAGCCGTGTGTACCCTTACCGACCGTCATCACAAACATCGTCGACGGTCCGTAAATCGCATAGCCGGCTGCTAATTGCTGACGACCTGCCAATAAAAAATCTTCGGTCTTAGGTGCACGCCCTTGCGGCGCACGCAGCACAGAGAATATCGAACCGACGGATACATTCACATCAATGTTTGATGAACCATCTAAAGGATCAAACACCGCTAAAAAACGGCCGCTGCCATCTTTAGGGTCAATCTCAACGATGTGATCGTTTTCTTCTGAAGCCAAACCTGCTACCAAGCCACCCATGCTGAAGGTATTGATAAAGGCAGTATCAGACATCACATCCAGTTTCTTTTGGGTCTCGCCTTGAATATTGGTGCTATCCAAGCTACCGAGTACGCCGCCCAACTCACCTTTAGCGGTCATAGCGGATATTGCTTTCACGGCCGCAGCGATATCCACCAGCAAGGCGGCGAGATCACTTTGCTCGGACGTACCTTTTAATTGCTGAATCAAGAATTTCGATAAGGTAGTGCGACCCTGATGCATGATGCCTCCAGTGCTGTTTTATTTATTACTTATTTTTTATCGGATGCCAAACCACCAGTAAATACTCGCGATGCGCGTAGATCGTCTGCTGAGATAGTTGATAACTCTTGAGCCGTTACCGTCGCCGATCCTTTCATGGCCAGCTGAAAAATTCGATTAGCCTGACGGAGGCGCGCACGATCAAGCGCATTACGAATTGAACGCGCATTCGCAAAATGCGGTTGTTGCTTACGTAGATGAATATATTCTTGCATGGCTTTTTCAGCATCGGCATCAAGCTGATAATTCATGCCGCCCACCATCTTGCCAGCGATTTGCGTTAACTCATTTTCGCTGTAATCCGGAAAATCAATGTGATGCGCAATACGTGAAGACATACCTGGATTTGACTGAAAAAACGTATCCATTCGGTCTTTATAGCCAGCGAGAATAACCACCAAATCATCACGATGGTTTTCCATGACCTGCAGCAGAATTTCTATCGCTTCTTGGCCATAGTCGCGTTCATTTTCTGGGCGATACAAGTAGTACGCCTCATCAATGAATAACACACCACCCATGGCTTTTTTCAAAATCTCTTTCGTCTTGGGTGCGGTGTGACCAATGTACTGCCCCACCAAATCATCACGCGTTACTGACACCACATGGCCTTTACGTACATAACCTAAGCGATGCAGTATCTCGGCCATGCGTAATGCCACCGTAGTTTTGCCCGTACCCGGGTTACCGGTAAAACACATGTGTAAGCTTGGCGAACTGGCTTCTAAACCCATGGCCGCACGCGCACGTGACACGACTAAAAAAGCAGCAATCTCACGAATGCGCGCCTTCACTGGTGCCAAACCAATCAACTCTGATTCAAGTTGTTTAATAACAGGCTCAATCTCCGCATCCTGCAAAATCTGATGCAGATTGATTTCTGTCGGTGGCGTTACTGGCACAGTGTCGGGCGCATTCATGGTTTTATCTCCGGCTAATCAACGACATTACGAATAACGCTGTCCAGCTGGACGCTGATTTGAGTAGCTGAACGTTGTGTAACGAATCGTGCGGCCAGGCTCTTCAGTGCGCTGCAAACCAAAGCCAGGCTCGTTGGTTGGGCGTTGAACTAAAAAGCTCATGACCATCGATTCCACACCGCGCGTGTTATCAAATGCATTAACCTTGATGTACACCTCTGAATTAGCTTTGCGGCAAGCGTTTACTTCAAACAAAACTGCTGCACCATCTTTAATTTGAAACATTGGAATACCCCACATGTTCCAGTAGCAGTTACGTGGGTGTGGATCGTCGGTCCATTCAACCGATAGTGCCCAGCCCCGACTGAGTGCGTAATCAACTTGGGCACGAATTTCTTCGTCCGTTAAATCAGGCAAAAATGAAAACTGGCCTTGAGTAATGCGCATGGTATTTCTCCTAAATTATTGGTTCAGTGGTAGCGTGATTGGCAAAGGTCACGAATCACGAAGCCGTTGGTGTATTGACGAAGTCAGGCGTATCGGTTGATGTGTAGTTGAACGACACATCCTTCCATGTTTCAAGCGCCTGTTCGAGTGGCTTACACCACTTAGCCGCATCTTTAAGAATTTGCGGGCCTTCGTTAATAATGTCTTTTCCTTCATTACGGGCTTTGACCATCACTTCTAAACCAACACGATTAGCAATCGCGCCATACTGAATACCGCCTGGGTGACCAATCGTGCCGCCGCCAAACTGCAGCACCACGTCATCGCCCAACAGATGCAACAGCTGATGCATCTGACCCACGTGAATACCACCTGACGCAACAGGCATCACTTTTTTCATGTCACACCAGTCTTGATCAAAGAACAGGCCACGCGATAAATCTTGTTTGTTATAACCTTCACGGCATACGTTGTAGTAGCCTTGAACTGTCATTGGGTCGCCTTCGAGTTTACCCACGATCGTTCCTGCATGCACGTGATCCACACCCGCCAAACGCAACCACTTAGCCATCACACGGAATGACACACCGTGACTCTTCTGACGCGTATAGGTGCCGTGACCTGCGCGGTGCATATGCAAGATCATGTCGTTCTTGCGGCACCAGTTAGACATCGATTGAATCGCCGTCCAGCCGATGATCAAGTCCACCATAATGATGTTTGAGCCTAAGGATTTTGCAAACTCAGCACGCGCATACATTTCTTCCATATCTGCAGCGGTAACGTTTAAATAGTGACCCTTAATCTCGCCGCTATTAGCTTGCGCTTTGTTGACGGCTTCCATGCAAAATAAGAAGCGATCACGCCAGTGCATGAATGGTTGGCTGTTGATGTTTTCATCATCTTTGGTGAAATCCAAACCACCCGTCAAACCTTCATACACCACACGACCGTAGTTTTTACCGGAAAGGCCGAGCTTAGGTTTCATGGTCGCGCCCAACAATGGACGACCGAATTTATCTAAACGCTCGCGCTCAACGATGATGCCGGTTGGTGGACCTTTGAAAGTTTTTACATACGCGACAGGTATACGAATATCTTCTAGGCGAGCGGCCTTCAACGGCTTGAAAGAAAACACGTTACCAATTAGTGATGCAGTAACGTTAGCGATTGAGCCTTCTTCAAACAAAATAATGTCGTAGGCGATGTATGCGAAATACTGCGCTTCTTTATCGGTACCTACGCCAGTACCTGGTACTGGGTCCACGCGAAACGCTTTAGCTTGGTAATCCTCATGTGCAGTGAGCATGTCTGTCCACACCACCGTCCAAGTTGCTGTGGATGATTCACCAGCGACCGCAGCAGCCGCTTCAATCGAATCCACACCCTCTTGTGGCGTGATACGAAACACGCAAATGAAGTCAGTGTCTTTAGGGGTGTAATCCGGGCGCCAGTAGCCCATTTGCGCATATTTAAGTACGCCACCTTTGTAGCGCTCTTTCATGTCGGTGATACGACCTTCGACGGGTTTGTTCATTGCAGTCTCCTGTGGGCTCGCATGCCCTGGTGGGTGAATTTAAACACTTGAGACCAAGTGGTGACTACAATGTATATATTTTATTTGTTAAGGTATATTCACTAATAATTTTGATTAAGTTCAGATTATCTTAAGTATTATTATTATGAAAAGCTTACGCCTTTTAAAAAATCTGAGTATGCGCCAACTTCGGATATTCCAAAGTGCTGCTCGTCATGGCAGTTTTAGCAAAGCGGCAATTGAATTGAATTTAACTGCGCCCGCCATCTCCATGCAGATTAAAGAATTGGAAACAGATTTAGGTATTCCTCTATTTGCACGCATAGGGAGACGCGTAGAACTCACCACTGCGGGCGAGTATTTTCTGGTGGATGTAAAAAAAATAGCCTCAACTCTTCGCGATGCGGAGGTGACATTATCTAAACTCAAAGGCAGCCAGGGTGGCAGCTTGAAGATAGGTTTAGTCAGCACCGCTAAATACTTTGTGCCCCAGCTGTTGTCTCGATTTAAAGCAGAGCATTTTGGTTTGCAAATCAAACTTGAAGTACGCAACCGTGATCAAATGGTAGAGTTGCTGCGCGACGGTGATATTGATATTGCCATTATGGGCCGCACACCCGCAGACTTAGATACCCGCATCGAAGCCTTTGCCAAACACCCGCACGCCTTTATAGCTAGCCCTGACCACCCGCTCGCTAGACGCGAAGGCATATCGCCCATCGCACTCAATCAAGAAGAACTCATTGTTAGAGAAGAAGGCTCAGGTACCCGCGCCATCATGGAGCGCTTTTTAAGCGACCGTAACTTAACCCCCCGCGTTTCGATGGAAATGTCATCCAACGAAAGCATCAAACAAGCGGTAATGGCTAACCTGGGTATTTCATTCGTTTCACTTCACACCGTAGGACTAGAAGTGCAAACGAATAAATTAGTGGTATTGGATATCGATGAAACACCCATCTCAAGGGCGTGGCATGTAGTAGCGCTCAACCGAGGCAATCACTCAGCAGCGGCTGAGGCGTTTAGATATTTTGTGTTGGAGCATGGGGGTGAGATTTTGGGAGAATCTACGATACGCCCCCTTTCTTTTGAGGGGTTTACCCCAGATCGGAAAGATTCCCCAACTAATGTACGCTTGGATTCAACGCTTTAGCGTCGCAACAGGATCGTAGGATCTAAAGCTCGACGCTGGCTATTAGAAAGCACAGAACAATTCACGAGGATATTTTCGTTCGGCTTTATTTTTACCGGTCTCCAG
The DNA here is from genome assembly GCA_021737945.1 of Polynucleobacter sp. Taxonomy (GTDB): domain Bacteria; phylum Pseudomonadota; class Gammaproteobacteria; order Burkholderiales; family Burkholderiaceae_D; genus Pernthalerella. The sequence goes on along the minus strand of JAIPCX010000009.1, from coordinate 84,007 downwards.
ACTGGATTACAAGACACTTCTGCAGTTAATGTCGTAGTGGGAGACCGAATAACCAAGGGAGCCAGAATTTCTAGATGAAATTGCTTTTGAAAAACAATTTTTTCAAGCAATTAATCATCAAAATTTTGGCATGATCTGAGAGCCAATAATTTTTACATGTATGTAAAGAGACAAAGCAGCTAAATCGAAGGGAACGATACAAGCAAACGCTGGAAGATCATTCGGCTCAAAGAATCTATACTCTGCACCTTCCTGAAGTTTAATACTATTCACCATATCTGAGTCGAAGTGGATATGGAAAAAAAAACGCTTTCGACTCTCCGCTCCCAAATGCTCCGTACATATATCCCATTTAAGAAATAGCTTCGGATCGAAAGTCACTACTGATAGCTCTTCCTCGACTTCTCGAATAATAGCTTGTACCGGGGTTTCTGCATTTTCTACCGCACCCCCAAAAACACCCCATAATCCTGGAAAGTAAATATTTGCAAAATCATCGCGCTTTTGCAAAAGGATACGCCCCTGATCATCGGTGATAAGCGCACCTACAGACTGCAACACTTTTTTTTGTTTAGACATACAAATTCACATATTCACCTTGCGCAAGCGGCAATCAAAAAAGCACGCAACTAAGGTGCAGACACGAGATCCAAAATTAGCAAATGTTCGGTTTAAATTTGGCTGGTTATCGCTATACTTATCTAGGTCTCGAAGTTGAAACTAATGGAGGGCTTTTGTTAATGCTTAATACCTATCTTCACCAAAAAAATATTTAAATCAAACATCATCACCATTACATTTTCAAGCAAAAAGACTCCTAACTTAAATCCCTATCTATAACCAGTTAATGTTATATTTATTTTTAATATAATGTTTTATCTCATTTGCGGTGGATACCGACTTTGAGTATGCCTCATGGTTGATGGATTCATGTGAGAATTTGCAAACCAAATGACTATTCAACATATAAAAAAGTACTTTCGGTGTCCGATTGGATAGTAACGCTGTACGAACTAACCAATCACCAACTATATCTACTGATTTTCTAACTCCCGCTAAATAAGGCATCCTGGGACGAAAGTGATAGTACCGATTTAGCATCATTAAATTCAACATAGGAAACTCTTGAAAGTCGGAAGAAACATAGGGGTTTTTTACTATATCCAAAGATTTCGTGTCTATAGTGTGCGTACGCAGATGATCTGGAAGTGTATAGGGCTTTAAAATTGCAGGTGGATATCCCAAACTTCGTAAAACCATTTGGTTTTGGTGATACCAGTTCAAGAAAAAATGTTCATTCGCACCAAATGGCTGATCCCATTCGCTCGCGATTAAATTGGGCGATATATAAGTTTTAAAATACTCAAATAACGAATCCCCATCAACGACTTTCCCCGAAAACCATTCATTAAAACATTCGCCTAGCGCTCTAGGAGGTAAAATTAAAACTGCATCGTGATCATTTGTCGAAATTTTATTAATGGCTGATTCAAAATAATTATTTCCAAATACGTATGTTGAATTAGCCGGCATTAGTAACGCATTATTCGTTCTCGCAATAGAATTCGCATGCTCGTCACATATACATAAATACTTATATCTGTTTTCGAATCCTTGCTCGTGTGGCAAATCGGGCAGTAAAAAAAGTTCGACATTCACTAGGCTTTTTAGATTCTCCAATTTCGAACGAAATAAGGGGTTATCGAGACTTTCTTTTTTTGTATAAATTTGAAACTGAAAATATTTTTTTATGTCTGGATAAATTGTCTGATTAACTATCGATGGAACTTGTATATCAAAAAAATAATTCGCATAATGGTCACCGTGTACAACAACATAAAATATTACTTTCATAATAAATCCTTTAATTGTTAATCTGATTTCCTGAAGCCAATTCGAGAAAAAATCCTACACAAAACTCGTTTTATTAGTTTTCAAACTTAAACTTAGACGAATTGTATAAATAAGAATCGTAAGGCATTATCGTTGGGGGAGAAATAGCAAGTTAGCTTGCTCGCGTATCACGAATCCCTTAGCGGGCAAGGTCATGCAGAGAGTTTTTGCTTGATCTGCTAGGCAGTTCATTACGACTTGTTTTGGCTTTGCCCGAGTTCGAAGTCTTCCACCACAAAGCTGGGACGCTTTAACCTACCTAATAAACTCTGAGTGGATGCATTATCCCAACAATTGGCTTTACTGCTAATTGATCTTTTCTGGCATAGGCCTTCATGGCCACCTCAAACATATATACTCGTTATTGACTGCCGTGGTCTGAGGAACAATCAAGCTAGGTTAAGGCCGCGCTTAAACCATGCACCGTGCAGCTGATTTGTCCTGCCTACGGACTAGCGATTAAATAAATTATGCATCACCATAAAATAAAACCAACACTCACCTGCTTCTAGATAGCTGATGTCTGTTTTTTTACTGTTGATCAGGCATTGCAAGGGAGAAAACTCGCTGCATCCGGAGATGCTGGTGATATCAGCCTGAGATTATCCCTAATTGCCAGCACAAGAGCGACACCGACCATAAGCTGATAGATGAATGTGTACTTCACATAAATTGCAACGCAAAGAACGCCCTAATAGTTTGACCTACACCCACCAACCACACCGCCTAAAGCTTGAATTTCGATACACACCGAATCATTGCCTTTACATCACAAATTCTTCCACAAACAAGATTATGTATCTCGATATGGCATCCATTTTCCGTCCCCAGATCGCAAAACTTCTTCAACTAATGCATGCTTGAATTCGATCCATGTTGCGTCGAAGAGGGATCGTAAATTGGTCTGATTCACTCGGCTTCAAAAGAGGTTCGCTCATAGTTGCATGCCCATTTAGTTTCATCGGACTCTCAGAACAAGATTGAGCTAGACCATGCTTACCGGGCAATTACAGATTGGCTTCATTCTAGGCATTAATTTAATCATAAAAAATTAACATGAAGCGGCTTAGGTTCCATCCCAGCCTTCAATCTGCGCTCTCCTCGTAAATGCTCGTTAAGCGCCACATTAACATAATGCTGAATTGGTAAAGTTCCCATCATTGTCTGAGCATCAAAGTACGGTGACGCCAAATAATCCATTGCGCGCCAATACCGCTCTGATTTCCAAATATCTTTGAAACGCTCTTCTGTGTAGTTTCCTATGTGAAGCTTAGAGTGCCTGGCATTAAAAAACATTCCTGAAGGTGCCACTAGTCCACTACCACTAATTTGAAGCAAAAATTGAGGTCCATAAAATCTCTTGTAAGGCGGAGCATCTCCGTCCTTAATTTTGCTCCATTTAACGATTACCTTAGTTTTATCCGTGCTTAAACTCTCTGCTCTTTCTAAGTCTTCATACATAGATTCATACTGAGTATAGTCAATCCCAAGGCTTCCCTGCTCATCATCAGAGCAATGTTTGATAACTGCGTAATCAACCCCGAGATCGACTCCGAGCTGTGCAAAAGGAATTATTTCGTCTTTCAAATCAGGCATAAGCACCATTTGTATACCTAACGTCACCGCAAGATTATTCTTTTTTTTATATTCGACTGCGTACTTTATATGTTCTATCGCTCGATCAAATACTTTTGTGTGCTCAGGCCCCTTGTACATGATTTCAGCATACCGACTAGGTGTTCCGGCGCCCACGGTAAATCTTACCCATGTTAAGTGGGGCAGGACATCCTCGATTTTTTCTGGTGTTAATTCCCAAGCGTTTGTTGCATTGGCAACGTCTATTCCAAGTTCAGCTGCATGCTTTATAAATGGCACATATGCTGGAGATAGTGTGCTTTCACCATCCGAAACGAGTGAGACGCTTCGAATGCCAATCTCTTTAAAATCATCCAAAAGATTCAATGCATGTGCAGTCTTTACGCTGCTCCTTGATTGTGACTCCTGCATCATTGCATAGCAAAACGAGCACATTGCACCGCAACCGCGAGTTAGAGACATATCCACGCTAACTGGAGCTATTCTTTCACCTGCTTCCCATGAATTAACTCTATCCATATGGTAAGAGAGTTTATGTGAATCAAGAATTAAACTACCTTGATTTGTTTGTACCGGCTGGCTCATATTTTTCCAATCTTTATCCCGCGTAAGCGTCGTAACGAGTTTTTATCACCTATAGCTTTTAACCAAACGGTTAAACCCTGGTCTATAGCTTCTTTTAAGTATTCCTCAACATCTAGCAATAATTTCCCGCGCTCAGAAGCCTTCATTGGAGTCACTATCTCTACAAGCACCTCTCCACTATTGGTTACCGCAGAAAGATCGATATGCTCGGAAAATTCAGGTTTAGTAGCTAATATTTGACGTATTCCATTTTCTCTTTCCTCGATTGAGCGTTCTAACCAACCGACAGATGGTGAAGGTGAATCTGTATCAACCCATGCTATAAATTTTGCTTTAGTCATACTTATTCTTAGTTTCGATAGCGAATTCAACGCTAACTCTTGTTATTGGAAGGACGTGAGCAATTCCTTGATGAAGAAGATCACGATGGAACACAACAGCTTGGCCTGTCACTAGCGGTAATTTCACCATTTCGAATGCAGCGATGTCTGCTTGATTCACTGTTGGCTTCGATCGTCCATGTCGAGTTTCGCTAGTAAACGGAATTTCTTTTTTGTGAGAGGATGGACTAATTGATAATCCAGATTCGCTCGGGATGGTGACAACCGGTAGCCACACCTTAATTAGATTAGACTGTCGCTCTGAAGCAATTTTATTTGTGACAGTCCAAAACCAAGAGTCTTTATGAGGAGATGCAACATCCTCTGGGCAACTAGGGCGAACTAATCTCCAATAAATTTCGGGATAACCGATTCCTTCAAGGTCTGCAACCTCGTAATCACCAAACACCTCTAAAAGCTCTTCGAAAACCGATACATGCTTTAAAAGCTGAGAAATTTCTATCTCTGAAAAAATTCGCCTTTGTTTTGTCCAAAATGATGAATGATCAAGTTGATGAGACATCTCATGATAATTGCCTATTTCGGTTTCCCTAACGACCGAATCAAGGCTCGGGTAGCCCTCTATAAGCTGATTACGCCATTTTTCGGATAAAAAATTGACCAGCCAAGACTGCTCAATCATATCTGGCTCTGGCGTTATGAAATACCCCTGCTCATAAAAGCGATTTAGGCAAGCCTCGCGAATTTGCGATTGAATTTTTTGCATAAAAAATCTAGAAAGGGCCCTTGAACCAGTCACCCGGGACATCATGAGGATTTGAGTTGATCAAAGCATCAAAAGGAAAAGAAATTTCAAGTTGATCATTCACGGCTTTTACAATGTCTATTGCTGTAGGGTGATAATTTTTTGTAAGATTTGCACTTGTTGCTTCAGGAAAGTTAGGCGGGCACAGTCTCTTAGGTGCTGTCTTTAAAGAAGGCCAGCAATTTTCGCTGCATTTTGCAATTATTTCTCCTGCGACGTTACAGGTTTCAGTTCCAGTGTCCAACACTATCAAATTACCAGTTTTCTTTAAGGATTTAAATATCAGCGGCCAATCTATAGGATTAAGTGAAATCAGATCTATCAATTCCATCTCAATACCAAACTTTTTCAAATGATCTACCGCTCTTAATGCCTCAATAGTCATATAGGACATCCCCACAATCGTCCCGTGTTTTCCTTCTCGTATTACCTTACTCTTACCCAATGACGTCACTGTATCTACATCATCTACATTACCTCGCAAATTATGGAGCCATCTATGCTCTATAAAAACCACAGGATTATTGTCATTAATACTCTCTTTGAGTAACGCTTTTGCATCTCCTGGGAAAGTAGGCATCACAACTTTCAGACCTGGTATGTGCGCGAACCAGGCCTGCAAGTTCTGTGAGTGGGTTGGCCCTTGACCCCAGCCACGCCCAACAATTAGACGGACAGTTATAGGTACTGAAGCAGCACCGCCGAACATGAAGTGCCATTTGGCTGCTCCATTTACCAGCTGGTCCATTGCAAGCAAAAAAAAGTCCAATCTTTGATGAACCATCACAGGTCGCAATCCACCCAATGCCGCACCTATGCCAAAACCAGTCATTGCATTTTCTGCCGTGGGTACATCAAACACTCTGCCTTCACCATATGACTCTTTCAGCCCTGCCGTAGTGCCGAATATGCGCTTAGGATCATCCACACCCAAACCGAATACGATTACGGATTTATCGGCATCCATAGATTCGTGAAGAGCTTCATTAATAGCTTGAGTGTAAGTTAACTCTTTGGTCATTTTATTTATTAGACTTTTTTTCAAGCAGAATAGAGATTTGCAAAAGCTTCATTTTCGTCAGGGTAAGGCGATCTTTCAGCATACTCAAACGCATCTTTTACTTCTTCTTTTATAACGCCCCTTAATTTTATGAGGTCAAACTCTGAAATAACCCCTTTAGCAATTAGATCCGTCTCAAAATTTTTAATTGGATCTTTATTTTTCCAAAACTCAAATTCTTCTTTAGATCGATACCCTAACTCATTATCGAAATTCGGGCCGCAATGTTCCAACAACCGGTAAGTAGATAACTCCATAAGATGAGGCTTCTGATCAAGCCTGATCCTAGTTACGCTATCGAGAGCCGCACGATATGTTTGAGCGACATCGTTACCATCAACAGTTTCTGTAGTTATCCCCATGGCCTCAACCATAGAATAAATTCGCCGATCTTTAGGCTGTCTAACAGAGAGAGGCGAATATACTGAGTACAGATTATTTTCACAAACAAACAATACTGGTAATTTTTTTACGACGGCAAAATTAATAGATTCATAAAAAACTCCTTCTTCGACGCTTCCATCACCCAAAAATACTACCGAAATATTCTCGACGCCTTTCATTTTTAAGCTAAAGCCTAGGCCAACGCCCACAGGTATTGAATTACCGACAATTGCCGTACTACCTACAAAACCGACAGACCAATCAGTTAAGTGCATGGACCCGCCCTTCCCACGACTACACCCAGTAGCCTTACCGTAGATTTCTGCAATCATGGCTCGAACGCTGCCGCCTTTTGCCAAATAATGAGCATGCGCTCTGTGAGTGCTAACAGCTAAGTCATCTTTTTTCAAAGCTGCACAAACACCAGCTGCTGCAGCTTCCTGGCCAATAGAAAGGTGAGTTGGGCATCGCATATCACCATCAGGATATTTACGAGCTATTTCTAATTCAACTTCTCTAATCTTCAACATTGTCTGAAGCAATTCTAGAGAAGGAATTTGTTCTGTGATCGACATATTCGATAATTAATTAAAAAATTCTAAAATCGAAGTCGCGACGTATTCAATTTCACTATCAGTCAACTCTGGGTATATAGGCAAACTGAGCATGGTTTTGGCGTCCAACTCAGCTTGCGGGAAACTTCCCTCTAGATAACCCAGAGTTTTCGCAGCTTGTTGAAGATGAATCGGTATAGGATAGTGTATTCGTGTTTGCACACCCTTAGATTCAAGATGAATAATCAATTCGTCTCTTTTGTCAGTACGGATAACAAAATTATGAAACACGCACTCTTCGTGTGCTGCAAGCGGAGGGACTTTAACAACGCACTCCAGCCGAGCGGCATAAAAAGTCGCAATTGCCCGGCAACGCTCATTCCACCTATCAAGGTGCCGAAGCTTTATCCTGGCAAACTCTGCTTGAATCGTATCTAGGCGTGAGTTGAAACCCCAGACTTCACATTTATCCCTATTAACTAGACCGTGATTTCTAAGCAATTTAATTTTTTCGTAAAGCTCGACATCATCCGTAGTGATCACACCACCGTCACCATAAACCCCTAAATTTTTTAATGGATGAAGACTAAATCCTGCACAATTACCCAAGCTTCCAACTCGATGCCCGTTATATTTAGCGCCAATCGATTGTGCAGCATCTTCCACGATCCAAAGATTATGTTTTTCAGCAAGCGACTTTAATTCCCGCATCTTGGCAGGCCTGCCCGTAAGATGAACTGGAATGATGGCACGGGTTTTATTTGTAATGGCAGCCGCGACGCAGGCCGGATCGATATTGAAATCCTCTGCGACATCAACCAATACTGGCTTAGCACCGCAAGCCACGATAACCCATGCTGTGGCAATGAAAGAATTTGTTGCTGTTATTACCTCATCTCCCGGGCCAATACCCAGTGCCTTTAATGATAAGAACAAAGCATTCGATCCGTCAGAAACTCCTAACGCATAACGCACGCCGCAATATGAAGCAATTTCAGCTTCAAATTGAGATAGTTGGTCCCCCATAATATAAACACCGCTTCGTCCTATTTCTCTGAAGGCAGCAACAAGCTCACTTTCCAAGCTTTGAAACTGCAACGCAAGATTTACAAATGGGATGTTCATAGATCAACCGTAAAAGTGCTGAATCAATTTGATGACATGATCACAATCTGCTTTAGTTATAAATTCATGTACTGGCAACGATATGGTATTTTTTGACAATTTTTCTGCAATTGGAAAGTCTCCTTGTTTGTAACCTAGATGACTTGCTGCTGGCTGCAAATGCATTGGGACTGGGTAATGAATTTTTGCGTCAACGCCATTCTGGTTCAAAAACTTTTGCAGTTCATTTCGACGCTCGCAGACTATTGAATACAAGTGAAATACTTCTTTTAAATGTACATGTCTGTGCGGGATTGAAATTTGAGTAATGGAAGATAAAGCTTCATCAAAATAATGCGCATTGTTTATTCTTGATTCAGTAATCGATTCAATTTTTTCGAGCATATGGCGCGCCACCACAGCCTGGATTGTGTCTAATCTCGAGTTGTATGCGAACACCTGACACTCATCGCGACTTGCAAGGCCATGGTTACGCAGTAGCCTTAATTTGGCAGCAACTTCAGAAGAATTAGTCGCAACAATTCCGCCGTCTCCCCAAACGTTCAAATTTTTAAGCGGATGAAAACTAAAGCAGGCTACTTCGCCTAATCCGCCTATTTTATTGCCCTTATATTCTGCTTTTATTGCATGACAAGCATCACTAATTATTGGAATATTTTTCCGCGCTCCAATATCGATTATCTGATCCATTTCACAAGGGCGACCAGACCAATGAACTGGCATGATGGCTTTCGTGCTGCTAGTGATCTTCGATTCAATTAAAGAATAATCGATATTGAAATCTTCACCTGCATCTACAAAAATGGGTTTGGCACCCGCAGTTACGATTGCGCCAATCGTGGCATAAAATGTAAAAGGAGTCGTAATTACCTCATCACCAGGCCCTACGCCATGAGCTTTTAGGCTTAAAAATAATGCGTCTGTGCCACTACCCACGCCAACCGCAAATTTTACGCCACTCAAAGAAGCGAATTCCCTCTCAAATAGATCCACTTCTTCGCCAAGGGTAAAATCTCCCCGCTCTACGACGCGCCTTATTTTTTCTAATATTTGGTCCTTGTCAGAAAACTGATCGCGCAAATAATTGTGATTTATCTTATATTCGTCGTTTTGACGATATTGAGAGGGCAAAAAATTTTCAATTAGATCAGTCATTTTCTTTACGATTTATGAATGTAATCTTGCGGTAGCGCTTTGATTTCAGATAAATTTGACTTTACCCAATCTATTGTCGCTCGAATTCCAGATTCTAAGTTGGTCTTTGCAGACCAGCCCAATTGTGTTTTAGCTTTAGAGCTGCTCATCAGATATGCTAGATCCTTACCTGGCCGGTCTGGTGAAACCTTCACAAACGATTGAGGATCGACTTTAAGCTGCTCACAAACCATCTGCACAAGATTTTTTATAGAGATAAACTCGTCGGTAGAGAAATGATAAATCTCTCCTGGCTTACCTTTTTGTGCTGCTACTCTGATTGCACCTGCAACGTCTTCGCCATATATAAAAGCGCGGATCGATGTACCCCCACCATGCAGATTTAATGTGCCGCCAGTCAAAGCTTGGATTATCGTTCGCGGGACAATTCGATACAACTGCTGAGCGGGCCCATAGAAATTTGCAAACCTAGTAAAAATTACCGGAAATTTATATTGCTGGTACTGAGCACGAAGACTTAGATCGATCGCGGCATGCGATACAGCATAGGGAGTTGTAGGATTCAAAGACCAGCTTTCTGGCTGAACGACTTCCTGACTACCATAGACCTCAGGAGTAGAAACTCTAATATAACTATTCAAGCTATCAATAGATTTTAGTATTTCGTGTAGTTTTGCCTTAGCTACAATATTTGTTAAATACCACTCAGCCGGATTTAGCCAACTTTCAGCCACCATCCCTTGGCCGGCTAAATCAATAACGACTGTGGGCTTAAAAGTTTTAAGCTTTTGGCCTATTCGGTCTAAGTCTTTATTCAGGTCCGCCTGAAAAAACTCGTAGTTTTTTTTACTTGATGCCCATGTATAAGGTAAAAAAAATTTAGGGCCCTCAGGAGACCTATTAATACCCAGAACTTGCTCGCCATCTGCAATTAATCTACTTACAAGTGTCGCGCCAGCAAACGAATTACTTCCTATAACAACATAACGTTCGCCCATTGTATTTACTACCTTTTCGAATAAAGCCACTGCATCAACATGTGGCCCACGATTAACTGCAAATCTTCGCTGATCTGCATGTCGTCTACATCCACGTGAATCGGTGTATGCGCCAGTTCTTTTGCTTTACCACCTTTAAATCCTATTACAGCAAAGCTATGTACTTTATGTTCACGACACCACTCAAGTGCTTTAACAATGTTGGGCGAATTGCCGCTACCACTAAACGCAATCACAATATCTCCTGGCTCTGCCATCACAGCTAACTGCCTAAAAAATATGCCGTCGTAACCCTCATCATTTGCCAAACACGTTAGTACAGCACTATTCGCAGTTAAGGCGTGCACACGAAGTGCATGGCCGAGCTGTTTTGATACGCCATACAAAAAATCATTGGCAAGATGAACCGCATTACCAGCAGAGCCGCCATTTCCAAAAATAAAAACTTGGCGTTTTTCTTTCCAGCAGGTTAGCAAGGCTTCGGCAAGAGTTTCGACTGCATCTAGAGGCAATGCATCCACTGCAACCGCCAATCTCTTTGCATAATCTTTGGCAAAATCATGAAACAGTGATTTCAAGAAAGTGCCCCTTGAGTAAACACCGTTTTTTGCATCCACTTCAAGTTATGGAATCGATCTTCATCTTTCAATTGTCCGTCTTTGTAGGCTGCACAGATTTCGTCGATTGCATCACTGACAGTTTTTTTCGGTTTAAACCCAGCCGCTAAAAGGCGATCTGAATTCACGCGATATGATCTAGGGTCATTTGATGGCAGTATGCTGATCTTTGCGCTAGCTTTTTGAGTTGCCATCTCAGCGATCTGCTGAATAGATAAATTTTCAAAGCCAGCATTAAAGATGCCTGTTGCTTCTGGGTGATCTAACAAAAACAAATATAAGTCGGTCACGTCATCGATATGAATATTCGGACGCGTCTGATCTCCACCCAAAACCGTAATTTCTCCACGGGTCAATGCTTGCATCGTCAGCATATTCACCGCCACATCTAGCCGCATACGGGGCGACAGACCACACACGGTAGCCGGGCGCACAATCTGGACTACCATCTTGTCGGAGTAGCTCAGTAATACACGCTCTCCCACCATTTTGGTTTTGTTGTATTCGGAGAGGGGCACGAGCTCAAGGTCTTCGGTCACTTGGGCTTCATCTTTTAAGCCATACACTGAGCCTGATGAAGCGTATAAAAACCGTTTTATTCCGAGCCGGGCGGCACGATCTGCCAGCTGCATGGTGGCAAGGCAGCTTATTTCCCAAGTTAACTTGGGGTCCAAATCGCCGCAAGGATCGTTTGCTACGGATGACAAATGGATAATGGCATCCACACCGTTTAGTGGCACGTCATCAATATTGCGAACGTCACCCTGAACAATTGTTAAGTTACTCGCATTTTTAAGCTCATTACCAAACCACATAATGTCAAACGCGATGACCTCATGTCCGGCTTTCAACAATTTGGGGACAAGTACGCTCCCCTTATAACCACATGCGCCGGTGACCAAAACCTTCATTGTTCGCTACCTTTACTTTTGAATGCGCGATAGATCTCTGGGAATTCCCGCTCGGCTGCCGCCAAGGATTCTGGCGAACCTATATCCCGGTGATAAGTGTCATTATGGAAAGTGGCCATTTTGCCGAGAAGCGTTGGTATAAAATCAACACTTATTTCTGCAACGCCATGTTTCTTTAACCCCATAATTATAGCCAAGGCTGCGTTGCTAAAGATAAATACTGCAGCATTTGCTAGTTTGCCAGGTGGCTCGGGTACCTTTTCATGAAAACCGATCACTACGCCTTGTTTATCTAGCTCCAAAATGCCACATGAACTGGGATAATCCGTCTCAAAACTCATCATGGTGGCCACACATTGATCAGGCCGCGATTGGTGAGTGTTAATAAAGGCATTTAAATCAAACAGAGTTAGATTATCGGCATGAGCCACTAAAACGTCATTATCGATTAATTTATCCATCGCTGAAAGGAGAGTTCCTCCTGTACCCAGCAGGTTTTCTTCATGAATTAGCTGTATTCGATCTTTATAAGGGCTGCTGGCAACATAATCCCTTACTGGCTCAGGCAAATAATGGGTGTTGATAATGATTTCGCTTATGGCCGGGTGGGCCGTAAGAAGCTCAATCCAATAATCCAGTAAAGGCCGGCCTGCTATAGGCACCATACACTTTGGGATACTGTCTGTGATTGGCCTTAATCGGGATCCCATACCCGCCGCAAGAAGGAGTGCTATCATTTTGAAAACCTAAATCAGTGTCAATAATGTTTAGCTCTGCCCACCAACAGCCGATATTCAAAACTAAAGTTATGTCATAACTAGTTTCTATGCGGTTGACAGCGGTTTTATAGCCGTTTAACGACAGCATATGCAAGTAACCCACGCAAGTAAAAACAAAACAATAACGTATTTTTAGGAATGTATTTATGGCTTCAAGTAATCTTCATCGCATTTCGCAGCAACTGAACGATGCGTACCCAAACCAGAAACTCGTATTTGTTTCAGGAAACTTTAACATTATTCACCCGGGTCATTTGCGACTATTAAATTTTGCACAAACCTGCGGTGAACGTTTAATCGTAGGGCTTTTTGAAGACGCTGAGCCAGGCGTTATTGTTCCATATGAATTACGCTGCGAAAGCCTCAAGTCCATGAGCGCAGTGGCCGAAGTTATTTCTATTAAAACCAGCCAACTTGCAGATTTTATTACTTCACTTAAACCACACGCTGTAGTAAAGGGTAAGGAACACGAAGTTGGTCATAATCCAGAACGCGATGTGGTGCGTCATTACGGCGGTCATTTGATTTTTAGTTCAGGTGAAGCAAAATTTTCATCTGTTGATTTAATTCGTAATGAATTAACGTTACCTGGTGAATTAATTCTAAGACACGATGATCAATTTCTTAATAAGCACGGTACATCGCGTGATCGATTAAAGCAAATCGTAGAGAAATTTGATGTTGTTCGGGCGCTAGTGATTGGTGACCTGATCATTGATGAGTATATATATTGTGATCCCCTCGGTATGTCGCAAGAAGATCCAACCATTGTCGTAACACCCGTAGAATCACGGACTTTCACTGGGGGCGCAGGGATCGTTGCTGGCCATGTAGCGAGTTTAGGAGCTACTTCCCAATATATTAGCGTTACTGGTGATGATGAAACAGCAAGCAAAAGTGAAAATTCACTCGCTAGTTTTGGTGTTGATGCTGTATTAATTCGTGATTCGAGCCGCCCAACCATCTTAAAGCAACGATTTAGAGCAAGCAATAAAACTCTATTACGCGTGAGCCACCTTCGCGCTCATGACATTGGTGAGGAATTCATTGAACTTGTTTTGCAACGATTTCATCAGATATTACCTACTACTAATTTAGTTATTTTTTCGGATTTTAACTATGGTTGCCTCCCGCAACCGCTTGTAGACACCATAACCCAAATTTGTCGAGAAAAAAACATTCCATTTGTTGCAGATAGTCAAGCAAGCTCCCAAATAGGTGATGTATCTCGTTATGTAGGCGCGACAATGATCTCTGCAACAGAGCGGGAGGTGCGCCTAGCTGTCAATGATTTTAAATCTGGTCTACAAAACGTTGCAAATCGTTTGCTAGGAAAATCTCAAGCTAAAACGCTCATTGTTAAATTAGGCGCCGAAGGATTGTTAGTCATTTCGCCTAACCCAGAATTCACGACCGATTCCTTAAAAGCTATGAACCCGAACCCTGTTGATGTTGCTGGAGCAGGTGACGCTTTTTTATCAGCTTCATCACTTGCCTTGGCTGCTGGCGCAAGTATTTGGGAAGCTTCTTATTTGGGCTCTATTGCAGCGAGCATTCAAGTCTCTAGAATTGGAAACGTACCTCTTAATAAAAATCTCTTATTGCGCGAATTAGCCGTAACTGTCCAATAAAAATCATTTGACCGAATTAGAGGAAACCCCGAGTTTATGTTTACTCGCCGGCTACATAAGTTTGAACCATTACCTTTAGTGCTTGGGTAAAGAGTATAGTTTTGAACTTGATTCCATTTACCCGGCTAAGCTGAACCATAATGGTCATCTATAGCGCTTTTATACAAGCGTGAAAACAAAAGTATATATTCTTGTGAACTGGCCAGATATTTCGAGCCAGAAGAATTTAGAGATGATGGGGTAGACCACCTCAAATTAATGAGAAGGAATACTCGGCAATGAATTAGCTTTAAAGCTGTGCTCACTTGAAAGCGATTATTGAAGATTTGCTTAAGCACTAAGATGCAATTCTATTGTCCCCCAGCCTGGATTTTCAGACATTGAAGAAGTCTTTGTTGGAATGGGTATTTGAATCAACCTACGCGGCTAGATTTTCTAGATTATGTTGGCTTGAAAAAACCAGTCTATTCAATAGTTGTTTCATTCTATTGAGCAGTCGCAGGAAGTTATAGATGATTGTAACGAAACTTTAACGGTATTCAAGGTAACGAGTCCCTTGGCAACCGGCCGCAGCTTGTCTGCCAAGGTTTGTTAAAGCCGAAGTCTCATTTAACGAACTCCCTACTTGATGAGGAAGTCTACAAAACCATTTGCAAGATTATTCAACTCGTTATGTAATCCACTAATCCGTCGAAAGCTCAAGCACCATTTTTAATAAATGAGGGCAAATAAAATTAAAGTAACGGAAACGGAGCGCCATCCAAAATATCCCCTGGCTGAATGTCGATTTGCCTAGTAAAAGCTGCCCCCTGTCCTGGGCGAGGATCAAAAGCTGCGGGTTCTGTAACAAACCGCACTGACAACCCGCGGCGAGTATACCCTTTGATTAAGTTCGGACCGGAATAATGCCAAGTGTAGCCATCATGGACAAGCATATCGTTTGGAGTCATTTCCATGCATCTGACTTCAAGTCCTATTGTCGTAGGATCATCCGGAATTAGATCACGATCTTCATTTTCAAATTTTTCTCGAGTATGAAGGTTAGTCGATCCACGAGGACCAAGTTTGTGGCTACCAACAGCATAAACCATTGCGCCCCTTTCAGCAGTTACCATTTCGAATGGTATCCAAACTGCGATTTGATTATTTGGTTTTAAAGGGAAATAAGCAACATCTTGGTGCCAATTTAGTGTGTTGCTTATTTCTGGCGGTTTATTAAAAATGATGGTTTCCAATAGTTGCAAGCGCTTAGTGCGTTCTGGGAATGATTGTCTTAGCGTTGGAACTATGCAATTGGTTATCAGTTGCCAAAGAGCGGGGAATTCATCAAAGTGGGCGAGCCGCTTTGTTGATCCCATCACGTGTCTCCAAAATACAATTACTGGCCGGTCCTTGACTATGTCTGTGCGCTCTAATGATATGTCAAGATGATCATATTGATCTTTAACAGATACTAAGGCATCGTCGGCAATTACATTCTTCATTAGTAAAACGCCTTCTTCCCGCAATAATCTTTCTTTGTCACTATCACTCATTAATTATCTCCTTTAGATTACTTTCTATCCATTCGCCATATCTAGTTATGGCTGACTCTAAATCTATTGTGGGTATTAGCTCTGATGCTAAACCGCCGTGCAAAGGTTTGGCTTCAACTGAAGAAAATTCTGAGCTGGATGCAGCTAGTACCATTCCTTTTCCATTACAAGCAATCTTATCGGATATTGAAACAACTAAATCGTGAAGAGTTGTCAGTTGTCCAGATGTTAAATGCGTTACTGATCCAATTTGTATTTTACCTTTTACCCATTTAACCGTGAAGTCTGCAACATCTGGGGTGTATACCGGAGTGCTAAAGACATCTGATGATACTCTGATGTCAATACCCTTAATTATTTGTTTAATAAATCTATGTATTATCTGATTACGATTGGATGGGCCGAAAAGTAATGGAAGGCGTACCACATAAAATGGAGCATTTGTTCTAATCTTACACGCTTCGCCCAATAGCTTACTCATTCCATAAACCGTCGCGGGTTTAGGGTCGTCTGTTTCTCTGTATAAAACGCCCTTCACGTCGCACGAAAATACGTTGTCAGTACTGAACTGGAGAACTGGCACCTTGAGGATTTTACTTATACATGCTAGCTTTATTGCAAAGATGCCATTTACTTCAAAAGCCCGAATCGGATCCAAGAAACACTTGTCTAGGCCTGTGATTGCTATGCAATTCACGATGGCGCTTGGGTTTAGTTTTTCTATTACAACTTTCAACTCGGAAATATCGAGACTTGCTTCTAAACTAGAACGTTCTAAGCTTATGGTAGCTATGCCCTCAGCTTTTAGTTGTTGAGATATTTCTTGCCCAAGTGCACCACCACCGCCAACAACTACTGCACACCTAGGGATTGAGATAATTGACATTTTGCTAGAAGAGATTATTTATGGTCTACGGAACTATCAACTAACGCCAGATAATATGCTGCGAGATATTTAAAATAGTTTAATTCAAACCGCCTTCAATAAATAAACCCGAGATATCTAAAGCTTTGGGCGGAATCAATAAGTTAATTTGTCGTAATATCGACAAGCTTTATAAAAGCCTGCATATTAAGTTGTCACTTGACTATGGTGATGGTTTTGAGTAATTGGTGAAATGAACCTTTACAGACTGGTTAGTCAGGAGCAAAAAGATTAATAGATTTTATTATTTCTTACTTGCTGCTTTTGGCTCTGTAGATCGTATAGTAATTTTGTTAATTGACCCTGGAATGTTTTGTGCCTTTACTAAACTATCCAAACTCATTATCAATGTTCAGATCGCAGATTTAATCAGTCTTTCTTCCTTGTGGCCTGCTAAATTAATACTCATTGAGCCGGCACTATTTACCAAGCGTATTTTTACATTTCAAAGAGTTTTTACATTTAACAGATCAATTAAGCGTCAAAGTTAAAGCAATTAAATTTACAAGTTCTTAGATTTTGCAATGAATATATCGTGCTCTATGTACCATGTTAAATCGCACTTGTTTGCAAAGTCTACAAGCTCATTCAGCGAAGGATAGCTCCCGTAAACGTGGTTACGACCACACAATCTGATATCGTCGATTAAGATTGAAACATTGTCATATCGCTTCATATTCTCCGAAAGGAGTCTTAACTCCTCACGAAGTGGTGTGTCGTTAGGTCCTGCGAAAGTATCTCCTCCAGAGTAGTGTCCATCGAGCCAGAGACAAACATTTCCAGAGAGTGTTGGCAATAGCTTTTGTAAAGAAATTTCGCTTATTTCGTTATGCACAATTACGTTAGCGTAAACAGATAATCGCTGTTTAGCTTTTTCATAAAGTTTTGGTTCTGGTTCGATTGTATGAAGGAATGTTGCGTGTTGAGATAAATATTCAGCTGTGTCGCCCAGAAATGTACCGGTCTCTATCCAAGTTGAATTGCTAAGGTTATTACGAAGCAAGACGGCTTGTTTTATAAAATGTGGGGATGGGGCTGCATAAACTCTAGTGGCCCATTCCGAAATGTCTGCAGAAGGAGTCTGTCCGAGAATCGACTGAGCTATCTTTGCCACGATAGGCGATAAATTTGGGTGCTGGATCACAATGAGGTTTATGACCTCGAGAAGGGTTCGCAATGGGTCTTTTGCTGACATTTTTTTAAAGGGCAAAGTGCAAAGGCGGTTTATAAATTTTTGCGCAATTACTTATAAAGCAATTATTATTGGCACCAATAGATCATACTGTTAATTAGTGCAGTGATAATTAGATTTAAGTTTAAAAAAGCAATGGCAAATCATCACTTTCGGCCGATTATAAAAAGATCAGTTAAAACGAATACCGTTGAAGTCTTTGCGTTAACTTTAATCAATTTCTTTTACAGCCACGAGCTAATTAGAGTCCCAATCAATCAATAATTCCGTTCCAACACTTTTGTTTATCTACGCAATATTTGCATTTTTGTTTTTCTTCTCTAAATACTTTTCAGGTTAATTCCATGTTTCGGCTGCTAATTTATACTTCAGCGCGTTAGGCGCATTTGCCCATTAACATAAACCCACTAGCAAAGCCTGATTTTTAAGTGCTATAAAGTATATTAGTCATGTACATTACTGATATCTTTAAGGATTGGTAACACCTGAGGCAATAAGTGAAGATTATGTACTCACTTTTCTCTACTTAGCTAATCCCATCATTACAGATCGAACAACCCTCAGCAATCCTCAACAATTTTTGATTAGCTAAAAAGTACGCATAAAGCCCATTGCTTAATTAACGCGCCCGATTAAATACTTAAGGCATTAAATGTTAAACAACTGCTCGTAAATCAGACTTTCGTTCTTCATGCTTTGAATTTCGTGCCTACCGAGGCAACGGCATCAAAAAACTCTTTAACGGCCATCTTCTGTGTCTGTTAATAGTGAGCATTTAAACCAATTTAAATAGCATTTCGCTCATTCTACAAATAATTATTTTCTAATGCGCACCAAATTTTAATATCCGAATTAGCAGCAAGTTCTATGGTCGCATTATCCAAAATATTTTTAGAGGCAATTATCATCCCGTCGAGCTTGGACTCTTTAATTTTCCCACTTATGTATTCAGCAAATATTGGATATCCCAGTCTCTCTATTTCAGCTTCTTGCTCATAAACATTCATGTTAAAACGTTTGGCCGCTGCCTCGATAACTATGTGTTGAATAAAAGTATTCTTCCCGATACCACCACAAATGTACTTTAGAACACGAGCACCATCCAGTTCATGCTTTGGAAGTTGAAATTTTTCATTTATATTATGGT
The DNA here is from genome assembly GCA_021737945.1 of Polynucleobacter sp. GTDB lineage: Bacteria > Pseudomonadota > Gammaproteobacteria > Burkholderiales > Burkholderiaceae_D > Pernthalerella. Next base: position 64,774 of record JAIPCX010000009.1, on the reverse strand, counting down.
AATAATTCTCTAAATCTTTTGTCGATGTTGGATCAGATTTGCTTGAAATACGAAAATCAAAAGAAAGGCGGGTACTATTGGAATTATTTAAAGGTGAACCGTGCAATAACTTTGAATTAAACAGAAATGCCTGCCCTTTTTTTGGTAACACAGGTGTCGTTAACGAAGCCAACTCAATAGGCAATGGTTGGTAACTTTTGCTTTCCTCGAGTTTCAAAACATATTGTCGAGCAAGGTAATCATTTGCCACATGGAACGTATTTCCAACTTCGACTGAGGAAAGTGGTACCCATACCGTGTAAGATTTTTCACCGTGTCCGTACCAATAATCACAATGATAGGATGTACCAATAGAATTCGGCCTGAAAACTCTGGGCGTTGGAAGCATTTGCAAAACACAATCTTCTCGCGGTATTTTGATATGCTCAACAATTTGACTTGCTACTTTGAAATATAAATTGTTAAAATCGGAACGTTGAAAGAACTCGAACATAAATTCTCGAATTTCTCTGACGCTCGAAACTTCATTATCTATATTTAATTTTGTTGCACACTCAATAAAAAGCTCCTGAATCTCAAGCAAATACGGAGAAGAGAGATATTCTAAATTTTCTTTAATCTTTGTCATGATAGTACGCTATACACACCATATTTAGCTTATTAAAACAATCATTTTAATTATACTTCACCATTAGCCCTGTTTTTTTTTAAAAAAGGAATTTTGATGGGCCAATTAACTCGCTTCGATTTAAATCCTCTTGTCGAATCTTTTAATCTAAAAAATTATGTGGAGACAGGAACTGGTCTTGGCGTCTCACTTTGTCATGCGATACAAAATAAATCTTTTCGCCATTTATATTCAATTGAGATTGATGAAAAATTAGCAAATTCTGTATCTTTACACCAAAATATAAATTCAGCTCAATCGAACCATCAAAGTGTATCAATTGTAAATTCAAATTCCCTTCATGGTCTACGCGGTCTTCTGCAAAACAAAGTCGATAGCTCCCCAACTTTATTTTTTTTAGATGCGCATTTTCCTGGAGCTGATTTTTTTGATACTTCTTATGGCGATTCAATCGATAATAACAACACAGCAGGCCTCCCTCTTCTTCTTGAACTTGCAGAAATTTCCAATTCACGCGATGGCGCCAAAAATGATTTGATAATTATCGATGACCTTTTCTTGTTTGATTCTGGAGAGTTTGCCTTCGATCGAGAACATCCTGAAAGTGCAGAATCGGTACGTGCCGTTCTCCGGCAGCGTGATATGTTTTTAGCTGGATCTTTCACAGCCGTTTTAAAGTTATTTTTTGGTCCACGTAGAAAGTTTAGGCGCTTTTATGAACATCAGGGGTACATGATGATTTTTCCCGAATAATTGATTTTTATTTTGCGATACATTTTTAATTTTTATTTATGACTTTTAAATTCTCTGCTTTACCTCAAGTTGAAATTTCTTGGGGTGAGTTTTTTGACCGTCTTAGTATCCTTGAGATTAAACTGGAAAAAATTTCTGATCCAGTTAAGCGAAATAATATACAGGCAAGCTTAAATTCTCTTATTAGATGCGGAATGACCATATCTGATTTTCCTGAAAATATACAATCCCTTTACTTAAATTTAAAAAACATCAATAGCTCACTCTGGGATATTGAAGATGGAAAACGCGACTGTGAGCGCAGAAAAGATTTCAGTTCAGAATTTGTAAACTTAGCTAGGTCGGTATATATAAATAATGATATTAGAGCTCAATATAAGCGCGAAATTGATTTGATTCTTAAATCGAAACTTATAGAAGTCAAGTCTCATGAGTCATATTGATCTTTTATTTTAATCACGCCACAATACCCATAATTTTAAAATATTGCGATGAAAAAACGCGCTCTCATTTGTGGAATTACTGGGCAAGATGGTGCTTTACTGGCCAAATTCTTGATTAATAAAGATTATGAGGTTTGGGGTACATCTCGTGATGCGGAAGTTCCTGAACATAAAAATATCTCTCGGCTTGGGATCAAAGACGCTGTAGTTCTTAGGTCTGTCATTCCTTCTGATTTTAGGAGTGTTTTGAATGTTTTGGCACAATCAACGCCAGATGAAGTTTATTTTCTTGGTAGCCAAAGCTCTGTAAGTCTTTCTTTTGTACTCCCCGCGGAAACTATTGAAAGCATCCTAAATGGGGTTCTGAATTTTCTCGAGGCAATCCGTATTCTTAAGCTAAATTCCAAATTTTTTCACCCAAGTTCAAGTGAATGTTTTGGCAATGTTGAACAACTCCCAGCAACAATTCACACCCCCTTTAATCCGGTTAGCCCATATGGAGTGGCTAAAGCAGCTGCTCACTTTTTAGTTATCAATTACCGTCTTGCTTACAATGTTTTTGCTTGCAACGGCATACTTTTCAATCACGAGTCTGTACTTAGACCATCACGCTTTGTGACTCAAAAAATTGTCGAACGTGCTTATGCAATATCTGTTGGAAAGGAAACAACTCTCTCGTTAGGTCGTCTAGATATCATTCGTGATTGGGGTTGGGCACCAGAATATGTCGAAGGTATGTGGCTTTCTCTTCAACAACCGCAGGCTGGTGACTATATATTTGCTACTGGTGAGCCAAATTCACTTGAATCATTCGTAGATGAGGTTTTCAAATCATTTGGATTAAAGTGGCAAGATTATGTTGTGCAGGAAAAAATTCTTTTTCGTCCTTCCGAATTGAACGTCATTTACGGCGACCCAACGGAAACCTCAAAAATTTTAGGATGGACGCCGAAATTCAAAATGAAGGAAGTTGCGAAACAAATGGCAAAAGAACACGCAGAAAAGTTTACCAAGACTTCTTCTTGAACTTTTTACGTGTGATATACCCAATTGGGATGTCGTTGCACATATTCAAAGTCCTTAAGATATCTTGGTTGGTCATCTTTACCAATTCGGTCGTATAAATGCATAACAGCAGTTGGTGATGCATAGAGATCTGCAATAAAAGAAAAAGCTGTTTGTACAAAATGTATTTCTTTTGCTTTCTCAATCACGTACACCCAATCAAACGGATGAAATTCTATTAGATCCTGATCTCTGTAATCAATATCAATAATTTTAAAAGAATGATTTGTTAAATTTATTTCTCTTTCTTTGGTTTGTGGGGGCGTTCCGAAATATTTATTTGTGAGAATAAATTCTTCATTATTGGGATTAATTTTTTCCCAGAGAGAGATTTCACGTTGTTTATCTCTTATCCTTGGTATGAAACGCCTCCAATCCTGCAAAGGAGTTTGTGTCATCAAATATTTGCTCATCATAAGCGAGCTTGCTGGAAAATGGCGATGACTGTATGTCAAAGGAAGATAATATCCATTGTTGTTGTGAATAACGTTTGGATTATCAAAACAATCTTTAAAATGAAATTCTGACTCAATAGACACGTAAGTTACCCCTTCGCGCGGTAGGTATTTGGTCGCCAATTCAAGGTAACGGTCGATAATCGGATAAATTATAGTAAATCCTTTGTCAACAAACATTTGCAATATCGGCTGTATCCATATTATGTCTCCCAAACCTGCTGGCTGATTTATCGTTATTGTTTTCACTTGAAATTTCTCACTGAATATATAATTTGCATAGTCTATGTTAATTTGCTTTAACTTCCTCTTTCAACATCGTTTACAGGATTTTACATTTAGCTCAGCATCACAGCGCTCTCTTTAAACAGTTGACGCATCAGAAAATGAATAGCATTAGCAAAAAAATAGAAATTTCTGGCTACGGAAGTCCCTTTAGCCACGATGTGTGCTCCTGTACCGGCGAAATTCCTTTACATTTTAATTGGGTATTTGATAGACCAAGTTCTAGTGGCATCGAAGTTTATATGGACTATGGTATTCGTCACGCGCTAAATTCAAGTAATAAATTCAAATACCTTTGGTTGTGCGAGTCAAAAACAATTGTTCCGCAGGAAAATGATTTTGTTAGAAATAATATTGATTTTCTAGCGGAAACATTTAGAAAAATTTTTGTTCACGACGAAAACCTTCTTAATCTAGGGTCAATTTTTGAGTATGTTCCGCCTGCTGCAAATTTTACCTGGATAAAAAATCGAAAAATCTACAAAAAATCCAAGATGTTATCAATGATATCTTCTGGCAAGGGCTTTACTGAAGGTCATCGTTTTCGAAACACTTTTATGAATAAACAAATGCACCTTAATCCTTGGATTAATTTCTTTGGTAGAGGCTTCAAACCTTTTTTAACTAAAGAAGAAGCCTTAGCTGATTTTAGGTTTTCGATAACAATGGAAAATGAATCTTACTCAAATTATTACACCGAAAAGTTGATGGATTGCTTCGCCACCGGAACTATTCCTGTGTATCACGGTACACCCAAACTTTCCGACATGTTTAACAAAGAAGGGGTAATTATTCTCGATCAATATTTTGACCCGAACGATCTTAGTGAAGATCTTTATCAATCAAAAAGTCATGCCATAAAAGAGAATTTCGACCGCTGCTTACTTCATGAAAAATCTGATGACGTGTTATTCAGAAAGATAATGGATGACATTAACTAATTTATCTCTTTATCCCATGTGGATTTTATTATTTTTTTATGAAATGAAAACAACCACAACCATATGTAAATTTATCAGCATATTCTGGATCACAATTTTCTACTGGTGCCATGTCATTTTGTGCAGGAATAAAATAAAATTCATTTAATGTACATTTTGATGAGAAATATTCAATTATCCATTTTGATGAATAAACTCTATGCGCATTGAAGTAAATTTCAGGCTTTCCAACTGGCACCACAAAAAATAACTGCCCATTTTTCTTTACTGCGCGCAATAAATTATTTATTGCCTTGAGATCACCACTAACGTCCAAATTATCGCCATAGCGCCCCAAGCCTATGTGTTCAATTACATGCATACACGACAGCGAGCCAAACTCCTCATTTTTCCATGATTCATCAACTGTTAAGTCTCTCGGTTCTACTAATAGGTTATTTAAGTAAATATTTGCCGGCCTAATATCTATGAATGTTGTCGGGACGATTGCGCTAGCAATTGAGCAAAAATTCAGTGAAGAACCAACATCGCAGTGAGTTTCTGGAGTAGCTGTTAATAACTTCCTTACCGCCCAAGCAACATGGTAAAGATAGTGACTATCGAATCCTGTTTGTTTTGTGTCATCCTCAAGGCAAGGATAAGAATAATATGTAGAAAATTCGGGCCTTTGCTTGCTGCTATCGGCCATAAATTGCGATAGCTGTGCTTTGTATTTTTCACTGTCCATGATTTAGTAACACTCTATTATTGGCCTTGTTTAACTAAAAAATTTTAAAATCCATAGAACGTGTTTGATATGCATTCAACCTCTGGTTGAATCCCTTGTGTAAGGTCATCAGATAAGTATTTTCGAGACCAAATTAAAGGCCTGCATATTTTTTTTGTAACGGGGGATAAAAATCCTGCACTTAGTGAAAATGTTGAGTTAGGAACTATGAGAGTAGTAGCGGCCATCATTGTCCTGTAAGTATCTATATCACTGCCGCCCGTTTCTACTCTTATGCCATTTTTATTTTCATATCTTTTTCGGACTTCATCGCCGTCTGAAAAAATAATCAACTCATTTTTCTTATCCCATAATTTCTCTATAGAACTATCAAGATAAGAAAGATTTATTAAGCCAATTTCTCTTTGCACATCAGGCTTTAAATAATCTCCCATCCGGTAATGGGCTACAAGAGTCTCTTTAGGCAAAGGCTTGATTTGGCTAAGCAATGTAGATCTGGATAACACAGGAGCTTGATATACAAACTCGCGCAGCACCGCTAAGTTTTTCCCAGACTGATAATAACCATCCAAAACGACATGATCAGAACTTAGATCTATTTGTGCGTCCAATAATGGTTGATCAAAAAATGCACCTTTAGGGGTGTCTCCCAGAGAATAAGTTTTACCGTTAACAGGGTTTAGCTGCATTTCAGCATCGGTAATAAATTCCGGCAAGTCGGCCTTACTTAAAAGTTCGTTTAATCGAAAGTCGCCTGGATTAGGTAGGTACCTCAAATTTATTTTGATTAAATTAATATTTTTTTTAGCCAGCCGTAAAGCAGCACCCAGCTGATAAAGCTGATTTCCAAAGCGTCCTTTTAGACAGAGAAAAATCATTACTCAAACTCCGTAAGACACGAGCTTATTTTCAATATCTGAATACGACTCGCGCTGCCTAACCAATTGAGGCAAAAAAGCATAAAAATTTGCCTCTAGTTGCAGTGGCTTCCAGATCATATCTATCGCATAGAAATAATTTTGAGTTTTTGTGTCCATGGTCAGATAACGACTTGATAGGTAATCTGCTGCCTCATAGAATGTTTTTACTAGTGTTGGCGCATAGTGCCGCTTTACTAAGTAGGCTGAGGCTGTTTGGGCATGAACCACACGAAAAACATTGGGATGTTTTGGGGCTGAAATAGGGACAGCCACATTGGATGCCAGCATCAATACATCCCAGTCGTTGTTACTGCTTAAAAAATTTGCCAACGTGTCTGAAAAATTATCCGGATTTAGAACCTCAAAATCATCCTCAAAGATAAGGCAGTATTCTGCATTCGATTCGAACAAGAATCGACTTAAAGCATAGGCTTGAGACATTGCACACCCAATCGCTCCATTTCGCAAAGTATATTTTGCGTCTTGAAACTGCACCCGATCTGGGTTCAATTTAATTTTAGCAAGTTGATTCAACGCACCAAGGCGTCTATCTTCTCTATACTTCAAACTAATAATAAACGTGTCTATATTGATCATTTAAATGGCTATCCATTAATATAATGGTGTTTTTATTTTATATCCAAGCGCATAGCTGTCATCAATTTAAATCTATCTAGAAGACCTGCTATCTAGACTTACCAACCGCCCTCGGCTCAATCGTCGAGTCATCTCCCGCAATAATCACATCACCGCAGAAAGGTTTGAAAGTCTCTGTGGATTTCTCTATTACGTAGACTGAGTTATAAGCCGTTACGCCTGCGATTGAGCCATTGGTGAAAATGTCTGGCACACGGGTGTTCGTGAAAAACGTCTGGAATAACTGCTGCGCACTAAAGTCGTTTCTACAATGCTCGATATTAACTAGATCAACCATCGCTTTGAAAAAACTTGCCATTGATCTCTGGTTAAAATAGCCGCCTTCATATTCTGGCCAGTAGGCGCAGTGCATATCTTCAATTACAAATAATCCACCTGGTTTTATCATGGGGAAAAACATCAGGAAATTCGATATCGTGTCTATTGAGCGATGCGAACCATCGTCAATAATCAAATCAAATCCTCCTGCACCGTGCGCGTTAATCACATCAAAAGCTGGCTGTTGGGATGCTGCACCCACAACCACTTTAACGCGTGGATCTTGATAAACAAGATTAGCGACCGCTGGGTTAACGTCACAGCCAACAATGGTCTCAGCCTGCTTGAAATAGCGCGCCCACATTTCCAGTGATCCGCCATTTTGCACACCAATCTCTAGCATCTTGATCGATTGCTCACGGTATGGAGCAAACCATTTATCGTAGATTGGAAAGTACGAGCTCCACTTGGACGATACTTTACCAACCTTGTGCTCGCGATAGAGTTTTCTGAGGGGGCCTTCGCTCTCGTACTTAGTAAACCATTTATAGCTGGATGACTTGCTACTGGCATTGTCCAAATAATATTTAAATTCACCTTCTGGCTCGATAACATGCCAAGGGATGTGTTTTGCCATATAAGGCGCTAGTGTTCTAACGCCACAAATTTGGTATTTGTTCAGTATGCGTCGATCGTAAATAGCAAAGGTGGTATCGACAGGTGCGTTGATGTACAGGTTATCTACGGTGCCAGATGACAAGATACTTTTTTCGTAGTTATTCACATGGTCAAAATACGGTGATGCAGGTGGAATGCCGTTGGTTTCCAATAGCAAGCCCACTTTACCCAAGGCCGGGTTTTTATAAAGTATGTTGGCCATGTGGATAAGCGCGTTTTCTGGAACGCCACTTAAATCCAAATCAGGATCAGTCACAACATATAAATCCGTTTCAATACGGCCAGTCAAGCCACAATCCCACGGCGCGGTGTGGCCCAGGTTATCCAAAAACACCACTTTGTATTTGCAGTCTTTGTACCATTGCAAAAGCTGGCGGTTACTCGATCCGTTATCTACGATGATGATCTCATGTAGGCCGGTCATGCGCTCGATGTCGGCGCACATTTGTTTCGGCCATTCGAGTAAATCGCGGTTGTTAATAATGACGGTTACTTGTCCCATAACTCTTCCTAGTAATTTTTATTTTTCGGTTACAGCTTATAACCCGCTTCAGTCGCATCCTTATAAAACATCTTCACGGTATCTAGCGAGAAGGTATCTAAGTCATAGCCGATCAATGACAGCTTCTTAATCACGTCGGGCGTTACGGTAATAATTTGGCAGCCAACTTCATCGGCCTGATAGATGTTCAACAGTTCACGCGGACTAGCCCAAATCAGCTCTGATGCCGGCGCGAGTTTTAATATCTCTACAGCAGCAGCCATTACCGGCACCGGGTCGCGGCCAGTATCAGCGATACGGCCAGCGAAAACGGATACGTAACTGGGTACGTTAGGCTCTAGCGATGCAACCACATCACGCACTTGGGCGAGTGTCATTAAAGCGGTTACGTTGAGTTTGACTTTTTGTTTGGCTAGTTTTTTTACCAGCTCGTAGCAAGTCTGTTGCTTGGTGTTGGTGACAGGGATTTTTACGTAAACGTTATCGCCCCAGCTAGCGATCTCTAGCGCTTGGCGCTCCATCTCGTTTAAGTCATCAGTAAAGACTTCAAACGATAAGGATTTGTGTTTGATCTCGGTGAGTATGTCTTTGCAAAACGCGCGGTAATCTTTGATACCCGCTTTAGCCATCAACGTAGGGTTGGTGGTGAGACCTTGCACAAAGGGTTTGCTGTGCATTTCCATCATGCTGGCTTTCTCAGCACCATCAGCAAAAATCTTTACTTTTAAATCGTTCAGCGTTTTCAACTTGCTTCTCCTAATATAGCCAGTACCGCCTCATGCAAAGAATGAACTCTGTAATCAACATGCTCTGGCTGCTTCTCGTTGTATCCGTAATCAATAAATACGGTTTGGCATCCCGCGCGACTTCCTGCTTCTATATCGCGCCAACGGTCACCCACCATATAACTCTTGTTTAAAGCAATGTCATGCTGCTGTGCTGCTGCAATCAATGCACCTGGCTCAGGCTTTCTGCAATCACAGGCTTCATGATCATCGTGATAGCAGGTTCTAAATTCATCCAAAGGCAAGCGATCTCTCAGATACTGATTGATGCTTTCCACGGTTTCTTTTGATGTGGTGCCTCTCGCCACATCGGGCTGATTGGTCACTACGATCAATTGGTAACCTGCTTGCTTTAGTAATGTCAACGCTTCAGACACACCGGGCAGTATTTCTAGCTCCTGCAGATCTTTCGGCGGGTACGGTTTGCCATCGCGCACCATGGCGCGATTAATCACACCATCCCTATCCAAAAAGACTGCTTTATGCATTTCGAGTTTGTCTCTTCTTGTTTATTTCATTGCCACGTTACTGGCAGATTCCCACTTGGTTTGATTCGCTTTGAGCTTAGGGTGCGATACCAGCAAGTGCCACACCACCGCCTGAAACGCTTCAGAATGCGGCGTCACATTCTCTGGATTCACGGTAGGGATAATTACGCAAGCATCCGCTACTTTAGCGGTGTAGCCGCCATCACGGCCTACGACACCCATTACTTTGCAACCAATCTCTTTACCGTATTTGAGTGCCTCAACCAAATTCGGGCTGATATTTTTTTCTAAGTTGCCGCCACCGACTGAAAAAATAAACAACGCATCTTTCGTCGTCAGTTTGCTGATCTTGAGCCATTCTGAAAAAATCGTATGCCAACCTTCGTCGTTCGTACGAGCAGTTAGCTCAGACACATTGTCGGTTGGCGCATAGGATTCAATACCTACAATTTTGCGGAAATCATTCACTGCATGGCCGCAGTTACCTGCGCTGCCACCTACACCCAGGAAAAAAATCCGACCACCATCGTGTTTAACGTCGGCTAATAAGTCAGCCATTTTTTCTATGGCGTTGGTATCTATTTGGTGAATGATTTCTACGGCTTCATCTAAATGCTGTTTTGCATAACTCATGGTTTCGCTCCGACGTGATCTTGATTTACTACTTAGGATTTAATTAGATTCAAAAATTCTTCGGTCTCTTTCAAACCTTCGAAAGACCCAATTTCATAAAACCGCTCATGCACTTCATGGCCGGCAAGCTGACCAGCGATTGATAACTGGTGATACACAGCAGCCAAATCAAATACTTCATTTGCTGGGTAAGCTTGCAGCACTGATTTTTTTAACACGCCCAAACCATAGTCTATGAAGTGCATATCGGGCTTGGTCTCCGCTTTGTTGTATTCAACAATCTGACCTTCTTTAAAGATCACATTGCTTTTATCCCAGCGATCCTCATTTTTTAATACCGTCATCAAAGCAGGTTGAGTGCTTTGATAAAAGTCAGTTTCAACTGCCTTAAAGTCCACGGGCAAAAATGAATCGCCGTACAACACAAAAAATTCATCGCTAAGTAAAGGCAGCGCCTGTCTCAATGCACCGCCGGTGCCGAGCAGTTTCTCGCCGTCCGGTGAATACTTCACCAGCACTCCAAACGCTGCGCCATCCTTCACTACTGCTTCTATCATCTCGCCCAGATAGCCTGTACATAGCACCACCTCGCTAATCCCTTGCGCTTTGAGGTAGCGCAGCTGATGCGCTATAAACGGCTCACCCGCCACCTCAACCAATGCTTTGGGTATGCTGGTCGTAATCGGCCTCAAGCGTGTGGCCAAGCCGCCCGCTAAAATCGCCACCGGCAGCATCACGAGGAAGTCACTACCTTAGTGCCTTCAAAATCAAACTTGAAGCGCACTTCTTCTAGGCCTGCGATCGTCATCGCTCTACGCAGCTCAGTTCGGTCTTTCGCTAAAAACATCAAGAATCCACCACCGCCCGCGCCTACTAACTTGCCACCGATAGCGCCATGCTTCATTCCTAGGTCATACCACTCATCAATGCGCGGGTTACTCATACCACCTGAACGACGTTTTTTATGTTCCCAATGCTCGTGCATGATTTCACCAAACTGCGTGGTGTCACCCGCCTCAAGTGCTTGCTTACTGCGCAAGCCCAGCTCTTTGACGTAATGCAGATTTTTTAGCATCTCTGCATCATGCTGTTGCGAGCGCGTGTTTTGATCGGCCAAAATGCCACTCGCACTTCTTGAAAACCCCGTAAAAAATAACAGTAAGTTATCTTCTAACTCGTGCATGGTTGGTATGCTCATCGCCAGCGGCTCTGCAACGACCTTGCCATTTTTTTGAAACGTTAAACACGTCACGCCACCATACGCTGCGATGTATTGATCTTGTTTGCCGACAGGCTCACCCAAACGATCTATCTCAATATGACACGCTAACTCAGCGAGCTCTTCTTGATGGATGTGACGTTTGCGGTGCGTATACAAGGCCTTCATTAAGGCCGTTGTAAAACTGCCTGACGATCCCAAGCCTGTACCTGCAGGTATATCTGCCAGTGTGGTGATTTCGATTTGCGGTGTTTTAAATTTCATGATGTCGAGCGCTTCACGAATAATCGGATGCTTAACATCAGAAATACGATTCACATGCTCGAGCTGCGAATACTTTAAATAGATACCTTCAGTAAAAGGCCGCATCACACTCACGTACACGTACTTGTCGATGGCAGCTGAAACTAAAAAGCCTTCATAGTCGCGATAGTAGGAAGGCAGATCCGTGCCGCCACCGCCCAATGAAATTCGCAATGGGCTACGCACTAAAATCATAACCAGACTCCTTGTAAATTTTTTGTATAACGGTCAACGCTGCTAAGGCATCATTCAAACCCGCTGCCGGATCGCGATTGAGGTGGATATCTTCATAAAATTCAGCCATCTCTAACGCCCATGAGTTATCACCCATGGGGTATTCCCACGCAGTGGTTTCAGGCGGGCCCATTTCAGGCAGCATCTTGTACCAAGTGAGTCTCTCTACTCCGTAGCTACCGCCCAAGCCGTTAAGATCCAGCTTGCCGGTTTTGCCATAGATTTCCATGGAAAAGGTGTTTTTCCATTCGGTGCAGGACACTTGCAAAAACGCGACTTGTTTTTTAGCTGTCTTGAGTGTGAGAAAGGCATTGTCATCAACAGGCATATCCCAGTAATAAGTATGCGCATAGCCGTCGACTTCCGTAAATTCACCCATAAACCAACGCGACAAATCAATCACGTGTGGTCCTTGATCAATCAGCTCACCACCACCGGATAGTTTGGGATCAGAACGCCACTCTTTATCGTAGCCGACGCGCGCACCATGACCGTAGCGTGCGCGGATAAACATCAATTCACCGATGGCTCCGCTATCGATAATTTCTTTCGCTTTTTGCAGCGCGCGGTGATAGCGATGATTAAAACCTACGTGTACTTTGCGATTAAGCTTTTTTGCAGCGGCAATCACTGGCTCTAGTTCGGCTGGGTTGCGTGCAGCGGGCTTTTCTACCAACACATGCTTGCCTGATTCAACCGCCGCCAACGTTATCTCAGCTAATGAATCATGCAATGTTGCGATAACAACGGCATCGATATCTTTTCTTGCTATCAGCGCCTGCCAAGTGTCGTAAGCCTCGGCATTAAATTTTTTAGCGAGTGATTCTGCTCGCGCTAAGTTGGTATCAGCACAAGCTACCAATTTACCGCCTGCGCCTAAAGCTGCCGCACGCTTTTGCCCGATCAGGCCACAACCAATAATGCCGATGTTCAGCACTTTGCTTGATGCTGCTGTGGAGTTTGTCATTTATCACCCCAATTCATGTCACGCTCGCGGCCTGCAATGCGGCGCAATGTATAGACATCGCTTTTGTTTAATTCATCGCTATGCGCTGGAAAATCTCTCCAGTTATCCCACTTCGCACTGATTAGTTTCGCGGTAATGCTATCGCCTGCGGCAGATGCCAGAAACACGGCTAAGTCAGCAGCATCTTCAGGTGAATCACCACCGCTTTGCTGCTGTTTTAACAAATTAGCGTAGTGCGCTTCACCGAGTTTTTCGGGGCCAGCAGCGAGCATTTCATCTAGCATGCGCGTATTCATCGCACCGGGGGCAATTGAATTCACGGTTATACCGCTACCGCGCACTTCTTCAGCCAAGGTCTCTGCAAACCGCACTATGGCTGCTTTGGTGGCTGCATACGCACTAGTGCGTGGCATAGGCTTAGTTGCACCACCACCGGATAGCTGAATGATTTTTCCATAGCCTTGCTGTTTCATTGCAGGCAGCACTTCACGACACATCATCACAGATGCAAGTAAATTAATTTGTACGGTGTAAACCCACTCCGACCAGTCGTTTTCTTCAACCTCGCCTTTAGGGCCCCAAATGCCTGCGTTGTTTACCAACACATGCAAACCACCAAGTTGTTTTACGGTGGCCGCTACTAATTCACGTGGGCTGGCTTCGTGTGTGATATCGCACGCATGAAAGGCAATTTTTTGTTCAGGTGCGGCAATAGCACGCAACTCATCAGCCAGGCTTTGTAATGCTTTGCTATCACGCGCGCATAGCATTACGTTGGCACCGGCAGCGACAAAGCGATGTGCCATGTGCGCACCTAAGCCTTGGCTTGCGCCAGTGATGATTGCTGTTTTGTGTTGAAGTGGTAAGGTCATTAATTATCAGTTTTTCGAGTTGTGAGTGACGTGACTGCTATTAATCACGCTCATCGAAAACCCATTCGTTATTCTTTAAGAATTCAATGGTTTTAAGTACGCCTTCTTGTATGGTGTGCTTCGGCTTCCAACCTAGTGCTTGTATACGTTTAGTCTCAAGAAAAATAAACGGGTTATCACCTATCCAACCACGGTCGCCGCCTGAATATTGCATCGTCGGTTTAACTTTTAATGATTCACAAATCCAACCGATAGAGTCATTCACTTGGCAATAGCCATCCACACCTAAATTCAGCACGTTGACTTTGTCGGTGGCTTTTTCTAAAGCCAGCAACATCGCGTCTAGACAATCTTGTATGTACAGGTAGGATTTTTTTTGCTGCCCATTGCCCAGCACCGGCAATACAGTTGTGTCTTCTTTGAGCTTACGATAAAAATCAAATACGTGGCCGTGTGTGTAACGCTCGCCGAGTATCGATACAAACCTAAATATCCACGACTGAAAACCAAAGCCTTCGCAATACGCCGCGATCAAACCTTCACCGGCTAATTTAGAGGCACCATACAGCGAGGTTTGAATCGGAAACGGGCCATCTTCAGGCGTAGGTATAACCTTCGCTTCGCCATACACCGAGCCCGTGGAAGAGAACAGAATTTTTTTCACGCCATTGGCGCGCATAGCTTCAAGTACGTTGTATGTCGCAATGGTGTTTTGCTCAAGGTCGCGACGCGGGTGATCGGTGCCAAAACGCACATCGGCGTTGGCAGCAAAGTGAAACACCACATCACCGCCGGCAAAAGCGGGGTTTAGATGCTCAGGATCGAGCAAATCGGCTTCGACTAGTTTGAAATTTTTATTCGTCAGAGCCGACTCTAAAAACCGGCGCTGTCCTGATGAAAAATTATCGACGCCCACCACATCATGGTCCATAGACAATAATCTGTCAGTCAAACTACTTCCAATAAAACCGGCACAGCCGGTTATGATGAATTTCATGGCTTGCCTTAAATGCAAATACTAAAATTGGCTGAATGCTTGGGGAAATGACAGTTCACATCCCCAATGAGTAAGAAAATCCTTCTATTATATCTTTGGACCAGCTGGTTTTTATCGAAGTTAAAGCGTAAAACCAAGGTCTATTCTCATCATTGCTAAACTAGCATCCACAAGTAAACTGCTGTTTTTATAATGGCATGATAATCGTGGCGTTTATTTGATGGCCTACAGAGGGTTTTGGTTCAGAACAAATGAGTTTGCATAAAAATTTTGCCAACTGTCACCGAATCATGACCAGCAATCTTTATAATAAGAGGCACTTAATCATTCAGGGGTAGCTTTGTGGGCGAGGATGTTGACGGATTTGAAAGAGAATATATTTTTTGCATGTGGCCAGGTGAAGATAAGCTCACACCGGATCGCGCCACCGAAGTATTTTCTATTCTCGCCAATACCCAGCGCCCGGTTATTTTTTTAACACCGCGCTCTTACAAGCTATGGGAGCTTCCCTCGGCGCCGTTTCACCCCGCTACGCAGTACATTAGCGAATGCCACATGTCAGATTATCTACGGGTCTATCTGATGCACCATTTCGGTGGTGGTTATTCCGATATTAAGTTCACCTACAAATCTTGGGTGGATGCATTTGCCACTTTAAGAAATAATCCCGATGCGCTGGCTTTGGGTTATCCGCTGACTAGTCCTACCGAGTTTGGACTAAGCAAAAAATTTGATGGCTCGGCTGAGCTTGAAGATTACAAACAGAATTATGTGCCGTTTGGGATTGGGCACGTGGCTTTCATTTTCAAACGAAAAACCATCTTGACTGAAGACATGCTAAATATGTTGCATGAATTCTTGGATGAGAAACTACCCGAGCTAAAAGAAAACCCCAGTCGCACTCAAAAAGACTATTTAAACAAAGTCCTTCCTGATGGCTCTGTTTCTAATTATCCCTTGGACTATATAGAAATGGGTCCGGATATATTTCATAAAGCTTTATACAAGCACAAAACCCGTATCGCGCATTTCGACATTCAGCCGCTGCATATGTACCACTATGATTTGCCGATTGATGGGTTTGCAGAAAAGAAAAAGCATTTTGCGGAAGCCCATCTGCCCAACTGGCCGTTTATTTAAGCGCCCATAGCGCTTTCAAAACAGGGATTTCAGTTGCTCAACGGATTGATGGGTTTTATGTCGGAAGTCACTCAGCAAGCCTGCTACGCGCTCAAGCTCTAAGCCAAGTAATAAGGTGTCATTGCGGCGCGCCAGCTCGTGGTACTTGCACACGATATCGTCCAGAAGCACTGGACGATCAGCAGTTAGTTTGCACTGATGGCGGGTATTGTCGTCCAAGCCAAACTGCAAGCCCCATTCGGTGACCTTGGCATCACTCGCCACAAAATCATTTTGCTTTAACCATTCATACTGACGAATCGCGTGATTGCCTTCGCCAGGTATTTTGTTTAACTTCGCGAGCAAACTCGTATAAATAATGATGGTGCGCGTCACATACTGCGATGCGCTGCGAACTGGAAAATGCGCTAACTGCATGCCCGATTCAAAATAATCACAGCGTTTGCCATCGAGCGCCAGTACATCATGCTGGCCAGGGCCGATCATGACTTTATCAAACATGTCGCCGCGTATAAAAATCTTATTCGTCTGACTCTGAAGCGTTCTAACATTAAAGCAATCTTTAAGCGGATTAAGCGAGTTGAAATACGGCGTTTGATTGGCCGCCATTTCATAGTGATGCAGTACCCCGACTTGATGCTGCTGATTAGCTGCCAGCGTTTGCAGAAATTGCTCTTTGGTCGGGTAGTACAAAATCTCATCTGCGTCGAGATAAAAAATCCAGTCGTACTTGCGCTCTTGATTGATGTGGCGCGTAGCATTCGTCATGATCTTGCTATGCTGATAGTCACGCGTGTCAAACTTAATCGTAAAGATACGAAAGCCTTCGCCCGCTAACTGCGCCAATATCGCGGGCGTTTTGTCGGCCGAGTCATCAATAAAATAAAAATCATCAATGAATTTGGCGTTATGGCGCACGAAGGATTCGATGACATCTGATTCATTTTTGATGCCAGAGATAGAGGCGATAGTCATGGAAGCACGGAATGAAGTTGAATCAATTTGAATTAATTGAATTAATTTGTCTAATCTTGCACTTGCTATCGCTTACGACATGCTTTGAATTTTCCACTCAAAGCGCAATAGGCTTTTAGGCCGCGGCAATCCAGTCATTAATTTGCGGGTGGATATTATCTTGTTCGGTTCGAGATCGCGATTTAAAGTTGTTGTTTTGAAGTGCTGATCAGTAAAGTAAAACTCATTACCCATAATTGCGCGTGTCCCACCATTACGCTCCCACAAATATGGTAAGTACAGATCTTCATAGCCATAGTTTCCTGCAAAGTCTTCGTCGTACAGACCATTGAGACGAAATTTGTTCGCATTGACTAAAAACGTATTCGGATGAACCGTCAGCTGCTCATTGGTATTACTGTCGATGAAATTATTCACTAAAAAATAATGCATCACGGTGTCGGCCAGACCTTCGCAATGCTCTACGACATAATCTAATCCTTCGTAAGAAATACGCTGGTCAATATCAAAAAATAATTGCCAGCTCCCTTCCGACGTCAAGGCCCCGAGGTTGCGCGCACCGGATTGGTTCCAAGGGATATCATCAATAATGCGTAAATACTTGAGGCTGAAGTTAGGCGCGGTCAGCATGCGCTCTTCATCCGAGCAATCATCCACAATGATTAACTCGAGATATTCTAATGTCTCGGGCTTGGCTTGCGCCAAATGGTCGATCAGGTCTTGCGCTTTGTCGTGCGAATTGTAGTAATGCGAAATCAAGCTAAGCTTTTTCATCGTGGGACCGGCCTGACAGTAAATACTTTAGTGAGGTTGCAAGATAGCTGTGATTACGGATCGTCTCCGTAATACGCCGCGAAAGTCGCCGCGGGTATTAACGGAAGCGCGTCGGCTTGATAGGGATTTCTGCCTTCAATTTGCTATAGGTATCGAGATACTGCCTATCTCCAGTGGCACAGAACCGCTCCTTTAACAAATCAAGCGTTTGCAAAGTACGACGCGTGCGCAGATTTTCATGGAACAGGTGACTGAACAGTGGCCGATACTGGCTTTGATCAGGCGAGAGCACTTTGAATTTTTCATTCGCTAGTAGTACCGGCGCCAAACGTTCTTGTATGAACACTTTAAACGGTAAAAGTTTCGGCCCGTAAGTAGTTTGCCCGGACAATATGTTACCTAAGGGGGTGTTGGATTCCGATACGGCGAAAAGTTTGTCTGCCAAATCCATCCAACGGCGCCAGTAAATCGGCTTAGCAATCACGTAATTACTAGTGACGGAGTTTTGCGTGTGGTTTACTAGCTCGGCACAATTGACTTCATAGCCCACCACGTTAAAAAACATCTGCGCGACTTGCGTGATGTTTTCATGCCAAACCTCGCCCTGCTCAAAGCAGTTCTTGTAATACGCGATGAAATCCCAGGTCGATGAAAACAATGCCACATCCATCACACGATCGTACTGTGTGATTAGCTCTTTGATGGTCTTACTGTTAAAGCCTGTTTTGCCCGCGAATTTAGGCGACAAAAAACCATACCAAGAATCTTCTTGTAGCTGGTTTTCTTTTAAGAATTTGCGAATCGGCCAAAACTCATACCAATCAGGCCGCTCAGTATTACTGTTATCTAGCGGTATAAATCCCGGATCCAGCGCTTGCTTAGTCGCTTGATCATAATAAATTTGGTAAATATGAATAGCCATGATCAGATCATTACCAGTTCATGATGCGGAATCTCGAAAGTGGCTATTTTTGTATAAGCCTCTTCGTAATTTCTTTCCATCTCTTTGGTGAAATGGCTCATATCGAACGATCCACCCGGATTACGTTGATTGAGCATCTGCGCTTTGATACGCGCTAAACGCTCAGGGTCAGCAGATAAAGCCACCGCGAGGTTTTCATAGTCGGTGTGATTGTGAGCGATCAGTTCATCAAGGCCTGCGTAGTGCAGCATGCTGCCTGCCATACGCGACACAAAGGTATTGCCCGACAAGGTCACCATAGGCACACCCATCCAAAGAATATCGCTGGCGGTTGAGCCGGCGTTATACGGATGGTTATCCAAGAAAACATCCGCTAAGGGCATACGACCTAAGTAGGCCGGTGGCATGACGCGCGGCGTAAATATCAACCGCGCTGGATCAACGCCGTTTTGTTGTGTGAAGCGACGAATATTCGCCGTTGCCCACGGATTGTCATCCACAATCCATAACACGCTGTTAGGCACGCGCTTCATGATGTTTAGCCACGTGCCAAACATTTTTTCATTCAACTTATAGGCATTGTTGAATGTCGCAAAAATGAATTTATCGCTAGGCAATCCCGCTTCTTCACGGGTTGGCGTCGGGTCGACATGCTTTTTTCGATCGGTCGGCAAACAGCAATGCTTGAGCTTCAGTGGTTTTTCACTGTAGTACTGTTCCATTGGCTCAGTAAAACTGTATTCATCGGTGATGACGTAATCAACATACGGCAACATGGTTGTACCGATGTAACCCAAATACGTCATTTGAATCGGCGCTGGCCTGTACGCAAGAATTTCAGCGCGTATGCCTAAGCTGAGGCCATGCAAATCAATCAGGATATCAATCTCATCCATGCGGATTTTGGCGGCGGCCTGCACATCAGTCATCGCAGCAATGGATACGAAATTTTCAATATTTTGTTTGTAACGCGCGCGCAAGCCGGTGCCATCTTCACGACCGTAATCGTATAAATACACTTCATACCGTGAGCGATCATGCAATTCAAACAGCTCAGGCATGATCAGGCCGATGGCATGTGTACACAAATCCCCTGAGAGATAACCAATTCGGATTTTCTGATGACCATAGCTTTTACGCTCGGCCATAGGCTGATGGTTAAAGGTGAATTTTTCACGCACGATACGCTCACCAATAAACATCTGAAAACCCAAGTCATCATCATGCGCTAAGCACGCTAGCGGTGACATGGAAGTCACTATTCTATTTTTAGTAACTTCAGCAAATTCTTTTAGCACTGGCCAGTCGCATTGCTTTTGGCGTAAATGAAACCAGTGATGTAGAGCGTCTTTTTGGTTCGGATTTATCGACAAACTCTCTGTCAACGCCACTTCCGCGGCAACGAAATTTCGCTGAATCTCACGTAAACGTCCAATGTGATTTAACGCAGTCGTGCGAATCTCTATCGGTGCCGCCGCTTTAATTACTGGATCTGCTTCGATGAGCTGCCATTGGGCGACTGCTTCTTCTTGTTTGTTTTGCCGCTCAAAGGCTAAGCCAAGATTGATACGCGGGTGACCAAAGCTAGGATTTATTTGTACAGCGAGGTTGTAATAACGAATCGCATCATCGGTTCGATTCCAATTCGCCAGCATCACACCGTAATTAAACGCGGCGACAAATTTCATCGGCGAGGTCGAGCTCGCTATCCATGTTTGATACGCGATATCGGTTAGGTCCTGTTTACCTGCTTTCAGCAAAGTATCGGCTAACTGAATAATCTGATCGATAGAAAACTTATCGCTTTTAATCTGTCCTAGTGTCGCTAACCAGTTTTGTTCAGGCGCAGCGGCAACGGCGTTTGGTGTATGTTTTTTAGCCTTGGCTTTGGTGCTCATGGTGTATTCGTCGTAAATGTATCCATAGTCAATTCACCCGCAGTCGTGCGCAGAAAGGCCACGCCAATCATGCCGTCGTATAGCGTAGTGAAATAACCGGTGTCTAAAGAAAATTGTTCCGCTTCAATGGCTAGCAATTCAAATAAAGAACGACGGCCTAACGAAACCCATTGCACAAAAAAATCATCACGAACTTTTTTGTTGATCTCTAGCAGGCTGACATATTCTTCAGCGCGCGCCAAGTTACGCACGGCTTGTGAATGGCGCTGCTTTACGTCATCGGTGAGCTGGCGAAGGGTTTCTTCTTTTCTTTCGAGAGCTGCGTTGGCGCGTTCTAGTGAAGCTCGCTCTGATGATTTAAGTGTATTGCCATCATACAGAGGTGCTGTTACGGATAACGTAACAGATTGTGCATAGTCTTGCGTAAATCCCAAAGACACCGGCGCATGCGCTGCAATGACCGAGGCTTGTGGTTTACGTGTTGCGGCTAGTTGATCGACAAGGTTTAAATTTAGTCGATAATCCGCTTCTACAATTCGGACTTGCGGATGAATTTTTAAACTGTCGAGTACATCGTTTCGATCAGGCGCATTCAATAGGCTGGGTCCAAGACCATCGCATTGGTGCGATTGATTCGATCCGAGTATTCGGTCTAAACGATACTTAATTTCAGTTACTTTGGTGCGGACCGTTTCTATCGATGAATCCGCTTGCAGCATTCTTGATTTTGTTTGCACTAGTTCACCGGCACGGCCGGGGTCTGATTCAACTACTCGATTTAATCGCCTTACTAAATCTTTGATCTTATCGACATAATCGATATTCGCGGTTAGTAGCGCTCGCTGTTTGCTTAGCTCTAGGCAGGTGGTTACGGCATCCAAAGCCACTTGACGTGCTACCAAATTTTGACGAGCGCTAAGTGAATTTTCTGCTTCTTTACGAACTCTTACATTTGCATCTAGTCGGCCCCAGTCGTACACAACATAGGACGCTTGAAAGGTAGCGCCAGGGCTTCCGCGATTCTTTGATGCCATCGGAAGATCGCCTTCAGTCATTGCCGATTGAACCGTTGCAGTTACTTGAGGTAACTTGGCACCTTTTGCTGCGGTGGTATCGAGTCCTGCTGCCAATAAGCTAGCAAGTACTTCACGCCCTGTAGGGCTGTAGTTTAAGGCAGCAATAATGATTTCTTTTTGGCGTAAATTCGATTCGACTATGCGGCCTGCAGAAGGAATCTCCTTAAACCTTTTTAATTGCAGATAATCTGTCATCTGCATTGGTGCAGCATCGGCTTTGTCGTCGGTGCTTGCAGCGTTCGTTGCCAAGGGCGACAACAAAGCTGTTGATATGAATGCTGCTAACCACGCGGTACGCTTGAATGTTTTCATTGTGCACAGAATGTGAGACCAGATCTTAACGTTCGCGGAACGCTTCTTTTGCTTTGTAGATCGGTTTGATCAAATACTGCATAACGGTTTTAGCACCTGTCTTAATTTGCGCGGTGGCGGTCATCCCAGGAATAATCACCATCTTTTTTTGACGAGGATCATTTTTATCGATTTCGCTCTCAATCAACACGCGGTAGTACGCAGCCGATTGGCCATCCGCGCTCCGTGCATCTTCCCTAAATGTATCTGGACTGATCAACACCACGCTGCCTTTTAATTCACCATAAATGGCTGTGTCAAATGCGGCCATTTTTATAGTTACTGGCAATCCCTGTTTTATGTAAGAGATGTCTTTTGGATCTAGGCGTGCATCTAGCAACAGTTTAGCATCGACAGGAACAATATCTAATATTGGCGCGCCGCCTGGTACTGCCGCGCCCAGAGTAGTCATGCGTATGTTTTTTACTATGCCATTAACCGGTGCGCGTAAGGTTGTACGATCGTAGGTGTCACGACGCGCATTTAGATTTGGTTTTAATTGTGAGAGCTCGTTCTCAATACGCACTACTTCAGCATTAGCGTCTGCACGAAATTTATTTAAGCGCTCTGTAATTTGCTGGTTGAGATCGTTTTCTTGGCGACGTAAGCGCGATAATTCCACAACCGAAAACAAACCCTGCTCTGACAGCTTTTGCGAAATTTGAATTTCATTCGAAATCATGTCCACGCTTTTGCGTAAAGACACCACCGATTCATCCATCATTTTTTTCTTCGCCAAGTGGTTGCGCGTTTCGTTTTCTACGATGGCTCGATAAGCGAGTACCTCGGGCGGAAAACTTAATGTCTGATTCAGTGCCTCAGATCGGGCTCTTGATAAAGCAGCTTTCAGCGCTATTTGCTTTGACATACCTTCCGCGTACTGACTCTCAAACCGTGTTGGTTCAAGTTGAACGATGGCTTGTCCTTTAGTGACTGTGTCACCTTCTGAGACCAGCATGGCAGCAAGTAGACCGCCCTCTAAACTGTTAACGACCTGATCACGGTTAGACGTTATTACTCTAGCTTCGGCTTGTGTGACTTCATCTACTTTGGAAGTGCTCGCCCAAGTCACGGCAATCACAGTGAGCGCAATCATTAAATACAAAAATGCAGACGATGCAGGAGTCGATTGCGCTAACAACGCCTCGCTGACGTTATCCATGTACTCAAGATCGGAGCCGCTGATGCGTTTTTTCCATTTACGCCAAAAGGCAAAATCAACATACCACGGCGAAATTTTGTCGAGGTCGTGCAGGGATTTGGGTTTCATTAATGCTCTCCCCGCTCCAGTGCCGTGCCTTCTTGGCTAATCGCCGTTGATCCGGACAACATCGCTAGAATTTTTTCTTTAGGGCCGTCAGCCACTAAGCGAGCGTTATCCATCACCACAATACGATCCACTACTTTTAACAATGACGGACGGTGAGTCACGATAATGACAGTACGGTTGTTAACGATGGCATCCAGTCGTTGAGTAAATTGGGCCTCGGATTGCATGTCCATCGCACTGGTTGGTTCATCCATCAGTAATACCTTAGGACTGGTTACCAAAGCGCGTGCCAACGCCACTAACTGACGCTGACCACCCGACAAACCAATACCCCCCGCCAGAATCGGCATATCAAATCCCATCGGATGGGCGTCGGCGATTTTATCTAAACCAGTCAATGCGACCACTTCTAAAAACGCTTCCATCGTTGCTGCTGGTCGACCTAAGAAAATGTTTTCTCTTAACGTGCCGCGGAATAATCTGAGATCTTGCGTCACATAGCCAATTTGATTTCGAAAATCAACGGGGTCAATCTGGCGTATATCGATGCCATCCATTTTGACTTGGCCTTCGATAGGCAAATACAAGCCAGCGATCATTCGCAACAGCGTTGATTTGCCACTACCGATTTTTCCGACGAAGGCCACGCGCTCGCCTTCATCAATTTTTAGACTGACATCTTTGAGTGCGATCGGCGCAGTGTGGCTACCGGTGGATGGGTACGCAAAGCCCAACTTACTCACCTCAATGCGGCCATCCATGGTTGGTTTTTGCAAATACGAGCGCGCTGGATCTCGCTCTTGCGGTGCATTCATTAACGTGTTTAGGCCATCCATCGCTGTTTTAGCGCTTTGCCATTGCGTGGCCAAACCGATGAATTGCATGAATGGTGCCGTTGCACGACCGGCAAACATAATGCTACCTACTAGCGCACCGGTGGTAATTTCTCCCGAGTGAATCAGGTAAACGCCCCACACCAACAAAATAATGTTTTGCGCTTGTTGGATCATGCTGGCTAATGTGCCAACGATATTGGACAAGATGCGGAACCGCATACCTGAAAACGCCGATGTAGCGGCTAAATCTTCATAACGCTTGGTCATGATGCCGGATGCACCTGTAACGCGGAGAGTCTCAATACCTTCGATTGATTCGATCAGCACGCCCATCATCTGTGCCTGATCACGGTAGGTGAGCAACATATAACGATACAGAGCGGGCTGCGTTAACAACGCAAACAGCATCGATACCATAATGCCAACCAACGGCACTATCGCAAGTTGTCCAGCCACTATGAAGATCATAGAAATGAATAGCAAACCAAACGGCAAGTCGGTCACGATGCCCATACAGGCCGATGTACCAAAATCTCTTACGGTTTCAAATTGCCGCACTTGATGGGCAAACGCGCCTGAGTTCGGCGGTGCGTTTTCTAAACGCAAACCGAGCGCTTGTCGAAACAATGTGGTCGAAAGAGTGATATCAGCTTTACGAGCCGCCAAATCCATTAGGTAATCACGTATTTGTCGGGTGGCTGCTTCGAACAACAAAGCAATAACTACACCGACCACTAAAGTCCACAATGTGGAATACGCTTTTAATGGAATTACGCGGTCGTAGACATGGATTGCGAACAATCCAGCAAACGTGGACAACACGTTGATAAGTACTGCCGCAAGAATACTGTCGTAGTAATAACGGCGGTAGCGCCAAACGGCTTGCCACAGCCATTTCGAACCGACTTCTTCTTTTTCGTCTTCTCCGCCGGCTTCGCCTGCTTTGGGAAGCTGTTTGATCAGCATGCAATGACCACCATGATGCTGGCGTAGTTCAGCCAAGGTCATCACTTTTATTTGTTCCGACGGTCCCGCTTCATGAATTTCAAAGCGTGGGCCAGAGCGGCCATGGTCGATGCTGAGTAGCGTGAAAGCCGTACCGTCTTTGTTTAATAATACAGCAGGCAGTAATTCATTAGGCAGAGTGGATGGATCGCGTTTAACCAGTTTTACAGCAAAACCGGCCGCATGCATTGCACGAGTTCCGTGCTCTACAGACAGCCGTTCTGTACTCGGTAAACCTGCCAAAAATGAGGCAGCTGACTTCTGGACTCCGTATCTGTTGCAAACCCCAAGTAGGGTTTGCAACAGACTATCCGTTTCTGCCGGCCTCGCTTCAAAGCGAGAGCCGCCAGGGTGATTCATGATGCTTTCCTTAGTTAATGATCAGGTGAATCTTGTCGTTAACCATCAGGTGAGCATTCTGGTTCACGTAGACCATGTAGGTATCTGCTCCATCGGTCTGCGTTCCAGCCAAGCTCCATCCTGCACCAGCCGAACCTGTCAGTTGGACCACGTCTCCCGAATCACCCGTGATGGTCACCGTTGAGGTGCCGCTCAGGATATCCGGTGTGCCCACTGCCAAGACATCAGCCAGAGTCACTTTCAGCGTATCGGCTTGTGCGTTGGACATATCAACCTTCGATGTGCCCGCTGCTTTAGCGATGGCCGCCAGATCAAACACGCGATCACCTGCTGCATCGGTCTGGAACCACACGTCGCCCATGGTATGTGTTTTGCCATCGGTCGTTGTGTAGCTACCCATCAATCCAATCAAGTTACCGTTGTTGGTCTGTGTCGACTTAGTCGCATTCAAGGAGATCGAGTTGATTCCCAGATCAGACAAGTTAGTCAACTCGTTAGAACCAGTAATACCGTTACCATCGATATCAGTCCAGACCATTAACTCACCGAAGGCTGCATCGTTTGCATCCAAGACACCATCGTTATTGGTATCCAAGGCACGCATCGCTACGTAACCATCCGCTGCTGTCATACCCTTACCCAAGGACGTTGCCGAACCGAACAACTCACTACCGTTGTTGATCTGACCGTCTTTGTTGATGTCACGGACTAGCAAGCCATCACCACGTGCAACCCATGCTGTCTGGTCAGCCTTGCCATCGTTATTGATGTCGAAAGTTACGCCGTTTTCAGCGGTTGTGGTTTGGATGCCGTTACCGTCCAGATCTAATACAACTGGAGTGACAAAGCCCCATTTAGTTAAAGCACTTTGTAATCCAAGCGCCCTGATCTGTTGACTGAAAATGTAATCGAGAGCAGTTGAAGACAAGTTACCGTACTGGTCACCTAATGCAGCAATCTGAGCTGATCCCAATCCAGTTAACGTAACAGAAGTTAGGTTCTGGAAGACTGATGAAGTCAACGCACTAACTTGGAATGTAGTCAGATAGCTCAACTCAGTACTTGTCAGCGACTGGAGCTGCAACGAATCAAATACTGCAATCTGAGCCGTTGTCAGTACAGCAAGCTCTACACTTGTCAACATAGACACATTGTTACTTGTCCACAAATCAATAGTGTTCGCTGACAGGACAGCAACCTGCGAAGAAGTTAAACCATCAACCTGCGTAGAACTCAGATAACCCATTGCAGCGGTCGGTAAAGCAGCAACCTGGGCCGTGGTCAAAGTCGATAATGTAAGACTTGAGATAGCTAAGAGTTGCAATGAATCAAATACCGCAAACTGAGCTGTAGTCATTGAAGCCATATCAGTACTTGTCAAAACTGAAATGTTTTGTGAAGTCCACAAGTCGATCGTGTTCGCCGACACCACCGCTAATTGAGTTGCAGACAATCCATCAACCTGAGTTGAGACAATATAACCCAGTGCAGCAGTAGGTATCGCAGCGATCTGGGCAGTCGTCAAGACCGTCAGTTCATCACTAGCGACCGCCTGGAGTTGCAATGAATCAAATACTGCTAACTGCGCTGTTGTTAGAGCAACCATTTCGGAACTCAACAACATCGATATAGTTACTGAATCAAACATGTCAATTGTGTTTGCTGACAGTACTGCAATTTGGGTCGCAGTTAAACCGTCGACTTGGATTGAAGTCAGGTAACCCATTGCAGCAGTAGGTATCGCGGCAATCTGGGCCGTGGTCAAAGTCGATAATGTAAGACTTGAGATAGCTAAGAGTTGCAATGAATCAAATACCGCAAACTGAGCTGTAGTCATTGAAGCCATATCAGTACTTGTCAACACTGAAATGTTTTGTGAAGTCCACAAGTCGATCGTGTTCGCCGACACCACCGCTAATTGAGCTGCAGACAATCCATCAACCTGAGTTGAGACAATATAACCCAGTGCAGCAGTCGATATCGAAGCGATCTGGGCAGTCGTCAAGACCGCCAATTCATCGCTGGTAACAGCCAAGAGCTGCATTGAATCAAATACCGCTAGCTGAGCTGTAGTCAGCGCAATCATCTCGGAGCTAAGTAAAACCGAGATGTTTTGCGTAGACCACAAGTCGATTGTGTTCGCAGACAGCGCGGAAATTTGTGCCGTTGTCAATGCATCGACTTGGAATGATACGAGGTAACCCATTGCTGCAGTAGGTATCGAAGCAATCTGAGCCGTTGTCAACACCGCCAATTCATCGCTTGTCACAGCCAAGAGTTGCAGCGAATCAAACACCGCCAATTGTGCCGTAGTCAACGCAAGCATTTCAGCACTAGTCAACATCGACACCTGGGCAGAAGTCAATAAATCGATAGTGTTTGCAGACAACACAGCAACTTGTGCTGTCGTCAATCCGTCGACCTGGGTTGAATTTATGTACGCCATTGCAGCAGTTGATATAGAAGCAATCTGCGCCGTTGTCAAAACTGATATCTCATCGCTTGAAACAGCCAGAAGTTGCAACGAATCAAAGACGGCCATGGATGCAGTAGTAAGCGCAACCATCTCAGCGCTAGCCAGCATCGACACTTGAGCAGTAGTCCACAAATCAATAGTGTTTGCAGAAAGTACGCTAACTTGCGCGGTCGTTAAAGCATCAACCTGAACCGATGTAATGTAAGCCGCAGCTGCGGTGGACAGCACTGCAATCTGGTTAGTTGTCATTACCGAAAGATCGATGCTGTCAATACCTTGCAGCTGCAGAGAGTTAAACCTACTAACAGTATCAGTAGTTAATGCAATAACTTGAGCTGAACCCAATGCAGTTATCTGGTTAGATGCGAATCCAAAAATCAAATCACGAGTTTCGATCGCCGAAACTTGATTTGTAGTCAATCCAGAAACTTGAACTGCTGACAATCCTGATAGCTGCTGGGATGTCATTGCAACTATCTGATCGGTAGTCAAGGCTGCCAACTGAACCGAAGATGCACCAAGGGTGAACTGATCAGACGTCAAAGCTGCAACATCACGGGTTTCAAATGCTGCCCACTGGTTAGTTAACAATCCGCCCAATGACTGAGAATCCAATGCAGCAACTTGAGTCGTAGTCAATGCAATAATTTGCGTAGTTGTCAGACCCTTAATATCTTCTGAGCTAATCGCATTCAACTGATCCGTTGTCAATGCAGCAATAAATAGCGTTGAAAAACCACTCACTTGCGCTGAAGATAAGTTGTCTATGTTCTGACTTGCCAGACCGTAGATTTGCGTTGTTAACAAGGCACCCAATTGATCAGTAGTGAAGCCGCGAACATCATCACTATTAATAGCTGACAGTTGCTGGCTAGTCATTATTGCAATCTGTGTTGTCGTTAATGCAGCAATCTGAACGCTATTCATAAAGTTGACGTTCTCTGAACCCAACACCACCAGATCACGTGTTTCTATTGCTGTTATCTGATTCGTTGTGAAACCATAGATAGCCTGAGACACAACAGCGGAGAACTGAGCTGTAGTCAATGCTACCAACTGGTCAGTAGTTAACTTGGCAGCATCGATTGATTCGATCGCAGCAATCTGACTCACCAACATTCCAGCGATGGCTGTAGTGCTGAAGCCAGAGATCTGAGCTGTCGTCAAATTCTGGATATTTTGCGTTGCAATCCCACTGACGTTAACAGTCGTTAGGGATGCCAACTGAGCTGTCGTCATGCCAACTATATCAGCGCTTTCAATTGCTGAAACTTGAATAGACGTCAAGCGCGAAACTTGATCTGTAGTCAGCACGGACAACTGCGAGCTAGTTAAACCAGCAATACCGCTACTTAGGACTTGAACCAAATCGCGTGTTTCGATTGCGGCCAGCTGCGCAGTAGTCAGGCTTAAGAACTGATTAGTTGACATGCCAGCAAACTGCGCTGTACTCAATGTTACGATGGCATCAGTTGTTAAGCCAACAACTTCAGCACTACTAATGCTAAACACTTGTTGTGTAGTCAATATTGCCACTTGTGCAGTGTTCAAAACGCCGAACTGCACGCTTTCCAACACAGTGATTGCGGCTGAGGCAATTTGTATCAGATCGCGAGTTTCAAATGCTGCGATTTGAGCAGTACCGAACTGGTTGAACTGATCAGTCGTCAAGTTAGCTGCTGCTGCAGTGGTTAAGGCAACGATTTGGGCTGTTGTAAGGCCAATGATGTCACTACTCAAACCAAACACTTGCTGTGTGGTCATCGCTGCGATTGCACCAACACTTAGCGCACTAATCTGCGCGGAAGACAAGGCTGCAAAGTCTACCGAATCAATGACTGTGATAGCCGCTGTCGACAGGACACTCATCTGAGCGGTACCTAATGCAGCGAATTGCGCAGTGTTGACAAGGCTGAACTGATACGTGGTCAAGGCGCCGATCTGAGCAGTATTTATTCCACCAACCTGAGTGGTTGTAATGCCCGAGATACCGTAGCTTGACACAGCGCTTATTGCAGCTGTTGTAAGCGCGGAAATCTGAGCAGTGTTCATTACTGACACTTCACGACTTGTAATACCTGTGGTTTGGACAGTAGTAATCACACCTGCCTGTGTTGCGCTTAACTGAGCAATTTGCTCGGTGGTCAGATTGTTAATTTGCTGTGTAGTCAACACCCCGATTTGAGCAGTAGTCAGGCTAGACATATTAGCTGTGTTGAACCACGAGATTGGATATGAACCAATAGCAACAACTTGTGCAGTGGTTAATGACGACAGCTGAGCCGTTGACAGTGCAACCGCTTCATCCGAAGTCAATGCACTTACTACTGCTGTACCCAAGCTAGCGATCTGCGCCGTTGTCATCACCCTTAACTGGTCTGTAACTAAGTTAGCGAGTGCGAACGAGCTAAATGTGCTGATCTGCGCTGTGGTCAGGCTGGAGAAGTCGATTGTTTCGATTGCACGGAACTGCGACGACGTCATCGCTGAAAACTGCGCTGTCGACAAGCTAGCTACTTGAGCAGCTGACAAACCTGCGACCTGAAGTGTGGTGAACGATAGGTTGATGTCATCGGTAGTGATTGCCGAGATTTGACCTGCTGCCATGCCCACGAACTGCGATGTGGTCAGACCAGCAACCTGGTTAGACGTGAGTGCTGCGATGTCTCTTGTTTCCAAACCAACGATATCGGCTGTTTCGATCGCGCCGATTTGCGCTGAGGTCAGGAAGGTTACTTGCGCTGTGGTGATCGAACCAATCTGCGTCGTATTCAAGGCGACCACTTGGTCTGTTGTCAGGCCCTTGAGCGAATCAGTTGAGATGAATGTCATCGCTGCTGTTGTCAGGCTGCTGATTGCAGATGTTGCCAAGGCACCGATCTGCGCTGAAGCCATCACGTTGATTTCTGCAGTTACCAACGAGCCCACTTGCGCTGCCGAGAAGCCAGCGAACTGAGTAGTCGTCATAACACTGATGTCGTCGGTAGTGATTACTGCGATTTGCGACGCTGAGAGCACACCCAGTTGAGCAGTACTCAAGCCCAGCACCATTTGACCGGAACTAAATGCGACGATCTGAGCTGTGGACAAAGCAGCCACATCACGCGTTTCTAATGCGCGGATTTGTGCTGTAGTCAACGCGATCATTTGCGCTGTTTTGAGGGCGCCGAATTGATCCGTGGTCAGGTTAACGATTTGGTCTGTGGTCAAGCCCAGCGCTGTTGCTGTTGTCAACGCAGCGAGTTGACGGGTAGTCAAGCTACCAATGTCAGCTGTTTCGATACCTGCAACTTGGTTCGAAGCCAGGGTAGCGATAGTTGCGGTAGACAAGTTAGCTACTTGTGTTGCAGACAACGATGCCAATTGGGCTGTTGTTACACCGAAGCTGATCGCTGCAGTATTCAGCACTGCAACTTGTGCTGTAGATAAAGTACCCACTTGCGCGGTAGTCATGGTGTTCATGGCACCGCTACTAATGGCCGACATTGCAAAGGTATTGATTGCAGCTACCTGATTCGTGCCGTAATTAGTCAGCGAATTCAACGGCGCCGTTGTCATGTTCGTCAAGTTCAACGTACTGAACAAAGCCATGTTGGCTGTTGTAATCGACGAAAATTGAGCCGTAGCTAAAGCAATCGTTGAGGTTGTATTTAATAAGAAAGCCGACATTTGGGCCGTAGTCAATCCAGCTATTGCCGCTGTACCCAACGCGTTACCTTGAGCGCTGGTCATGTAGATGAACTGCGCGGTTGACATTACTCCTACTTGCGCCGCTGTCAATGTTGATGCGCCCGCAGTGGTCAATCCCTGCAATGCTGCCGTTGTAAGGCCAGAAACTTGCGCTGTTGTTACTTTAGCGATCTGCTCAACCGACAATACGCTCACTGAAGCGGAACCCAGTGTACGCAGTTGCGCTGTAGTCAGGCTAGAAATATCAGCTGTTTCAATCGCGACTAAATCGTCCGTTGTTAGCAGTGAGAACTGAGCTGTTTTGAGTGCGCTGAGTTGAGCTGCTGTCATCGCAACCATTTGCGCCGTTGTCAAACCAACGATAGCTGCGGTTGTAATGGTGGAGATGCCTGCGGTAGTTACCGAACCGATATCGGCTGTTTCAATCGCAGCGACTTGGTTTGAGGCCAAAGTGACGATTTGCTTGGTTGCCAAATTAGCGAACTGAGTGGCGCTCAGTGCTACCAACTGGTCGGTCGTTAAGTTTGCGATACCATTAGTTGCCAACAGACCGATCTGGGCGGTGTTGAGCAAGCTAATTTGGTTAGTTCTGAGGGCGACAACGTCGTCCGTTGATAAGCTGGCGATTTGACGGGTTGTTAATGACGTGAAGTCAGCTGTTTCAATCGCACGAATCTGGCTCGTGGACATTGCATTTAACTGACTAGTAGTCAAGTTGGCGACTTGTGTAGCCGACAATGCAGCGATTTGGTCGGTGGTCAGACCAGCGATATTTGCCGTAGTAACCGTTGCTAACTGAGCTGTACCAAACAACGACAACGATGCGGTTGGCAATGCAGCGTATTGCGCCGAGCCAAAGGTCGCGATTTGAATGGTGGTCAGGGCTCTAACTTGTGTAGTTGTAAACGCAGAAACCTGAGCTGTTGTCATGCCTGAAGTAGCGGCTGTTTGCAGCACTGACAGGCTGAGAGTGCTGAGTGAGTTCAACTGATCGGTTGTCATAGAAGACAACTGCAACGAACTGATACGCGAAATTTGCGCTGTACCCATGGCAGCTACATCACGGGTTTCCATTGCTGAGATCTGCAATGTGTTCAACAACAGAAGTTGCGAAGTTGCCAGGGCAGTGACTTGAGCAGTCGACAACGCCACCATCTGGGCTGTAGAGAATCCATTGACATCAACTGTTTCGATCGCTCTTACCTGCGCAGTTTTAAGAGCACCGACTTGAGCGGTCGACATAACATTGATTTGAGCACTGCCCAAACTTTGAATCTGTCTTGTCGTTAACTGAGCCACATCGCGAGTTTCAATCGAAGCGATCTGGCTGGTTTGCAGCAACGATATGTTGAGCGTACTTACTGAAGCCACTTGCGCTGTGCTCAGCGCAACGATTTGTGACGTTGTCAGGCCCGACATTTGAGTCGTGGCGAGTGAAGCGATTTGCAGTGTATTCAATGACGAAATGCCCGAATCAACAAAATTGCTGACTTGGGTTGATGACATTGACGTTATTTGTGCTGTAGTCAGATTAGCGATTTGGCTCGATGCGAGAACAGCAACGTCGTCAGTACCAAACTGAGCTAAGTCAGCGGTGGTTACTCTGCTAATTTGCACTGTGGTCAACGCAGCGAATTGCGCCGTTGACATAGCAGCAGCTTGGTTTGTAGTTAAAGCCGCGATTTGTGCGGTAGTCATTCTTGCGACATCTGCCGCATCAATCGCCGAAATGTTTGCAGTCGCAATTGAAATCAGCGCCGCTGTTGTAACAGAAGAAATCTGCGACGTAGTCAGTGCAACTAATTGATCAGTGGTCAACGTAGAAACGTTGAAAGTTCTGAGTGCAGCGATTTGTGCTGTATTCAAAACAGCAATATCACGTGTTTCTATGGCAGCCGTTTGAGCTGTGCTCAAAACACCCAGACCCGCGGTTGTCAACACAGCGACTTGCGATGAGCTCAGTGCAACAATAGAAGAGGTAGTCAAGGCAGCAACGTCGGCTGTCTGAAGATTTACAACACCCAGTGTAGTAATCGCTGCCACTTGGTCAGTGGTCATAGCGACGAAGTGATCGGTGCCGAGCGAGGCGACTTGGGCTGTACTCATGGCAGCGATATCGGCTGCGGCGAGTGTTTGAACTTGTATTGTTGTCAGTCTAGTGACTTGCGCTGTGCTCATAGCAGCGATTTGCGAAGTCAAAAGTGCAGCGATTTGGCTAGTAACCAAACCACCAGCGATGTCTTTCGTTTCGAACGCAGATACTTGAGCTGTAGTCAGAATAGCAATGTCTGCGTCGGAAATTGCCGCCACTTGATGCGTTTCAAATGCTGCTATTTGTGACGTAGCCAAACCAAGCACCTGGACTGTAGTCAATGCAGCGACTTGATCAGTTGTTAGTGTGTAGATGTTTTTGGTAGCCAGCGTGTTGACTTGCTTGGTGTTGAGCGCAGCAACTTGGTTGGTTGCCAGCGCGCGCGTTTGGTCAGTTGCCAGCGCGATTACTTGGGCTGTGGTCAACGCATTGAGGTCCGTTGTTTCCAGCGCCAACATTTGCAACGTAGTGAATTTCGATAGTTGCGCTGTCGCCAAGCTAGCGATTTGCGTGGCCGCCATCGAAACGATTTGCGCTGTGCTTAAACCCGCGGCGATGTTGTCATTCGATAGCGCGGTGATTTGCGCCGTTGTCAACGCAGCGACGATACGTGTATCGAGTGCACCGATCTGGTTTGTGTAGATACCTTTAACTTGCGCAGTAGTCAGACCCGATACAGATGCTGTGTTCAGGAAGCTGATTTGCGCTGTGCTCATTGCCTGCAATGAAGCGACTGGAACCCTAGCGATTTGCGCTGCAGTGATTTTGCCGAGTTGATCTTCCGTCATCACGCCCATTTGCGTAGCGGACAGACCAGCGATTTGCGCTGTCGTCAACGCCACGGTTTGCGTGGTGGTCAATGTTGAGAATGCTGCGGTAACCATACCGCTGATGGCGCTTGCGCCAATCGCAGCAACTTGAGCCGCGGAAAGGACTGGCGACTGATCTTTGGTAATGCCAGCTACTTGCGAGGCTGACAGATTCGACAGCGTTAATTTCGCAATGTCGTCATTTTCGAATGCAGCAATCTGAGTTGCTGACAGGTAACTCGCTTGAGTAGCCGAGAAAGTTCCTGCCTGAACTGCTGTTAAATCCACGATATCAGCCGTTGTTAATGCGGTGATTAGCGCTTGCGTCAGGTTCGAAATTGACGTTGATGTAGTAGCCATTTGTTTCTCGCTTAAAGAGTTATTTTTTAATGATGTTCAGCTATTCGGGACTGCTAATTCTTACTGCAAAGTATTCAAATTTTTAGGTAAAGCAAATAGAGACGCCCAATATCAAAGCCGGAGGGCATCCCTCCAACTTGCACTATAGCAACATGAATTTCATCACGCAACTAGTAAATCGCTTTATCGGTCAGTTTGTGTGTAAATTGAGACTATGTAATTCATTGATTAATAATTGAATGATCGGTCTTCGGTTAGTTCCTTGAATTTTATCGACATAATATTTCAGTATTATTAAATTATTCATATATATAAAAAATCAACTTTTTCTGATTTTTCACCTGTTTCCTGCCTTTCGCCCTTATCTAATGCGATCTAACGTAGATCGCACCAATAAACAGCGTAAAAACAACGAATTAATCTGGCTTCTTTATGTTGCGCCAGAATAAATCAATAAATATAGCTAATTTGGTAAATAAAGCACTTTATTGGTCATTCTTTGTTCAACGTAAGCAATGTTTTGCAATTATCAAGCCAGTTGTAGTTGGCCATGAATTACAAAAACGTAATTATTGAATTGCTATTTGATTTTTTGACACTAAATCGCAAAATCTGTCTACAAACAGGCAAGTAAGCATTTTTTCGAATTACAATCTTTCCCTCTTTTTTTAGTTTAGTTAATTCACGCAATGTCACCCTCCGATAAAGTCCAAATCCGTACCGTGGAAGTCAGCGCAGAACTTCCTGTGTTTATATGCGATCTCACTCTGATTAAGCCGCAGCTTGACCGCGCGCGCGAAGGCATTGAAGAGCTACGAATCTCGCACCCAGAATCTACCTTTTCAAATGTCAAATCGGCGTACATGAGTCCGTGGCATAGCCATTTACTGAATCCTAAATTTTCACCCTTAACTGATTCGGTCGTGACCATTGCACAGGAAGTGAGTAAATCGCATTTATCAGCCAACCTTCAATCACTGAATCTAGAGTTGGTGGTTACTGATTGCTGGGGCGCGATTTACGACAAATCTAATTACACGCAAATTCATAATCATTTTCCGTCTGAGTTTAGTGCAGTGATTTATCTGGAAGCCCACGAAGACAGCGCACCGATTATTTTTGCTAAAAAAATGCATGTGAAGCCTAAGCCCAACATGTTGGTGTTATTCCCGGGTATTTTGGTGCATGAAGTTCCAGAAACCGAAGGACGTCGCGTAGTGGTTGCCATGAATCTCAATAAACGCGCCTTGTTCGACAGCGTTAAGACGTAATCACTCCTCCGTCATCGCCCCTGCCACCCGCTTTAATAGCGGGTGCAGCAAATAAGTTAATAACGACCGCTCTCCAGTTTTAATTACTATCTCAGCCGGCATACCGGGCTGTAGATTATGTTGGCCTAATTGTTTTAATCCCTCGGCAGTAATTTGTACACGCGCGGTGTAATACGCGACATTACCTGCTGGAGTAGTTTCCATTACCGCGTCTTTAGAGATTGAACGAACGTTTGCATCCACCACTAATTGCGGTGAATGCGCAAAGGAAGAGAAACGCACGCTGGCTGTGTCGCCAGGTTTCACTCGATCAATTAATTGTGGTTGTATCTTGGCATCTAGTACCACACCTTCGCTATCGGGCACGATATCCATAAGCTTTTGCCCGGGGGTAACTACTCCACCCACTGATGCAATGGTGATGCCTACGACTTGGCCATCGACCGGTGCGGTGATTTTTACGCGGGCGAGTTCGTCACCCGATGCAGAAAGTTTTTCTTTTCCGGCTTGAACTTCTTTTCTCACCTCGGCGAGTTGCGCAGCAGATTCTTTTAACGACTCTTGTGTACGCTGCGCTTCACGCATGTGCATTTCAGCGATGGCGCGCTGAGTTTTTAATTTACTGGCTTTGAGATCAGCAAACAGTGCACGTAACTCGGCTTGTGTTTGCTCCATCTGCAAAACATTGTTGGCTGGTGCATAGCCTTCCCGCGCTAATTCACGAATGTTTTTTAATTGCTCGGATTGTTTATCGGCTTGCAGTTTGCGGCTAATCAGTTGCGAATCAATACCGGCTAATTGCGCATTCATTGCCGCGATATTTTCTTTGATGGCGCTGAGTTCGCTTTGCAGCGCATTTCTGCGAGCAGTAAATAATTGTGTTTGTGTGTTGATGTGCTGTTTGACGATAGGATCGTTTGCAGCGACCATCAAATCAGGATGAAATTCGATTTGTGGGTGGCCGGACACTTCTGCTTGTAAGCGGCTTTCTGCAGCGCGCTGAGCAAGATAGTTTTGGCGGATGGATTCAAAGTTGGCGCGAGTGTTGCCTTCATTGAGCTCGACGAGTAAATCGCCGGCTTTGACTTGCTGACCTTCTTGCACGACGACTTTTTCTACGATGCCGCCATTTAAATGCTGAATGGTTTTACGTTTGGTTTCGATGGATACGGTGGCAGAGATAGGCACGCCTTCATCCAGCGGCGCAAAACCGGCCCATACAAAAAATGCACTCAGACCAACGATAAGAGTCCAAAACCCTAAACGAATGATGGATCGTGTATCGGCTTGGAGCGCCGCGCTAAATGCGACGCTGTCTTCGTCAATGCTTGTGTTTGGTTTATCTCCAGGCCGCGCTAATAGCTGGCTAGAGGTGGGTTGTTGAACGATGGGCTGGTTCATGATGAGTTAGCTCGCCGTTGCAGAAGTGATTTCAAATTTACCGAAGGCTTTAACGTGCCCGGCTTCAAGTACCAACACGCGATCGGCTAATTGCAGCAAGCTGCGCTGATGCAAAACCATGAATACGGTTTTACCTAGGGCTTTTAAAGCGCATAAGCTTTTTGCGAGCGCGGCTTCACCGGCATCGTCTAAATTAGCGTTGGGCTCATCCAGCAAAATAAGATCGGGCGAGTTATACAAAGCACGCGCTAATGCTAAGCGTTGTCGTTGACCGGCGGATAGCAACTGACCTGCGACACCTATCGAAGTGTCGTAGCCATTCGGTAAGCGCAAAATTATTTGATGAATATCGGCGCGCTGTGCGGCTTCAACAATGGCGGCTGAATCAAACGCCTGATCGTTGTTTGAAAACCTACAAATGTTTTCTGCGATGCTGCCGTTGAACAGCTCGGGCTCTTGCGGCAAGTAACCGATGCATGCACCTAACTCTGTGCGAGACCAGTCTTCGACAGGTATGCCATCAAGTTTGATGCTACCGGTGGTGATTGGCCATATGCCTAACATGCAGCGCAAGAGCGTAGATTTACCTGCGCCGGATGGGCCGATGATGGCGACGATTTCGCCGCTGTTAAATTCAATATCGAGTTCGTGCAGTAGCCGTTTGCTTGGGTCATGTTCTGAAGATAAAACTAACTGAGCATCAACCCAGTCTGTTTCTACCCGCGGTTTGTAAGCGCTGAATTGATGGAGCGTGATCTGGCCTTGTATGCTGTCTGCATTGTGCTTCGCTTTATGGGTTGTTGAATGCAGCGCATGGTTATCGAGCAAATGGGTGACTTCATTTAACGCATGACGAGCATGCGCGAATTCTTTCCACGTTTTGACGAGCGTAGCTATCGGGCGCAGTGCGTTGCCCATTAACAGATTGGACGCGACCATGGCACCGATGCTTAACTCGCCATGAATGACTAACCATGCACCGACCGACAAAATTAATGATTGTTGTGTGTACTGAGTAAATTTAGCAACCGCTGCCATGGTGCTTTGGCGATGTTGTGCCTCTTCTTGCACACGCACCCACTGCTGATAGCGGCGCTGCCACTGCTTGCGCAATGAATGCAGCATGCCCATGGCTTCTACGGTATCGGCATTGCGTAGTTTGCTACCCAGCCATTGATGATTGTCTGATTCGCGTTTAACGGCATCATCTAACACTGCCGTACTCGTGTGATGTGTCACCCACGCTTGCACCGCAAGAAATAGTGTGAAGGCACTAGCAAACCACCCCAACACCGGATGCATTAAAAACAGTACACCTACATAAATGATTGACCACGGCATATCGCTCAGCGCGATGATGCCGCTGCCGGTGACGAATTGCCGAAAGCGTGTGAGCTCGTTAAATACCTGCAAACCATCGCGCGATGAATGCGCTGTGTGCGCATCAAAACTGGCAGCGAAAACGCGGCGATTCATTAATTCGTCAAACCGCATACCGGCACGCACTAACAAGCGAGAACGTATAAATTCGGCAAAGGCCATCACCAACAAAAACATCACCAAAATTACTGTTAAGGCGATGAGGGTGAATTCGTTTTGGCTTTGCATGACGCGATCAAACACCTGCAACATGTACAACGTAGGTGTGAGCGTGAGCAGATTGGCGATTAAGCTAAAAATCGCAACCCAGAGTAATTCGGTTTTAAAGTCATGCAGCATGTGGTTCAGCGAGGTACGCTTTGCTGATGGCTTCTGTATGTGATTGTCAGTGGGAGCTGCCGAAGTAGCTGCGCCAACTAATGTGGCGTGTGCAGTTTGTGTGACTTGCGTGGCGCTCATCGTCGTCATGCGGCACCTGCTAAAACAGGATTTGCTGCGCGATGACTAGCAACGCTGGCATTCAGCTGCGATTGTTGTTGCGCTTGTTGTTCAGCTTCGTTTTCTAAATGTCTTTGCTCTGGCGTTATGGAGCGCGGTGCGTCGAGGCGACTGAGTACTTCATCACGCGTGCCGTATAAGCGCGCTATGCCATCTCGCAATATCAGTATGTGATCGATCGCGGGCAAAATGCTAGTGCGATGCGATATAACGATGGTTGTGCACTGCCGCTCTTTTAAGGCTTGAAGCGTGTTGTTGAGTGCTTGCTCGCCGGCTTCGTCTAAGTTGGAATTGGGTTCATCTAAAACCACGAATTTTGGATCGCCATAAATTGCTCGTGCGATGCCTACGCGTTGGCGTTGACCGCCTGATAAGAACGCACCGTCGTCACCAATGCGGGTATGCATGCCGTTAGACAGGCTGTTTACAAACTCAGTGAGGCCGCATAAATCAATCGCTGTTTGGATTTTTTCTTTATTTAATTCGCTAGCGGGCGCTTCAAAGCGTGCGATGTTTTCTGCGAGTGTGCCATCAAAGAGTTCTACGCTTTGTGGCAAGTAACCTATGTGCGGACCGAGCTCGGTTTTATTCCAGGCATGCAAATCAGCGCCATCGAGTCGCACTTTGCCGGCGGTTGCGGGCCATGCTCCTACGAGGGTTCGTGCGAGTGTAGTTTTACCTGCCGCTGAGGGTCCGGCAATTAATAAAGTTTCACCGGGTAGCGCTGCAAAGCTGACGTTTTTAATCAGCAGCGTTTCGCTATTCGGTGCTTGTACATGCAAACCTTCAACGGTGAGAACACCTTCGGGTTGAGGTAAGGACATGTTGCGGGTTGGTTGATGGTCGTTTCCTAAAAAGTCATCTAAGCGATACCACGCTTGGCGCGCATACACGACTTGGCGCCAGGATCCTATGACGGTTACTAATGGCGCAAGTACTCGACCACCCAACATCGAAGCCACGATCATCATGGCGCCACCACCCATTAATACGCCTTTGAGTGTGAGCCAACATGACAAGCCCAATAACAATGAGCCTTGTAGTGTTTGAATAAATTTTGAGGTGGCGCTGTTGCTGCCGGCCATATCTGAGGCTTGTGCTTGCCTGATTAAAAATACGCGTTGCAATGTCACCCAGCGTTTATAGAGCGCGTCTTTCATACCCATTGCCGAGACGACTTGCGCATTGCGCAGCACGCCCGACAAATTGGTTTGTGCCTGCATGTGCGCGCGCGTAGCGGCGGCTAATGCGGGTAAAGTTTTTTTCTCGGTGCGTACACCGATGAAGGTTTGCACCAGTGCGATTAAAAGCGATGTAACAGCCAACCAAGGATTCATGACACTAATCGCCACTAAAAATAAGATTGACGATGGACTATCGAGTATGGCGCCCAATGCGGGTGAACCCATGAATTCGCGAATCATGCGCATGTCGGTAAAGGCTTGCGTGCCTACCGGTTTTTGTAATCGGCTTGCGGAGTAGGTTTGATCATGGATGCGATCACGCAAAGCATGATCGATGCGCCAACCGGCGACATGCAGTAATCGTGTACGGACGAGTTCTAAGATTTCCATCAACGCGTATAAGCCGATCGCGCAGATTAAAAACATCATTAAGGTGGTTTCGTTACGACTGGTGACGACGCGGTTGTACACCACCATCATGTAGATGGTGGGTGTAATTGCTAGCAGGCTGGTCAAGATACTGATCAGCGCGGCCCATTTGAAATAGCGCGACTGCGCCCTGACTACGTTTTCTAGTAGTGAGGTTGCGGGTGCATCGCTTGGTCGGGTCATGCCACTGCTCCGATTCACGTCGATTAATTTTTTGCTGGTTAGTGCTACGACTGCGCAACTACTGCGCACAGCCCATGTCGAAAGAACGTCGGATACCGGCGTTTTTTCTTTTACACGGCTTCTTTAGCAAGTTTGATACCCGGTGTTTCGTCGAGCCGGTGACAGGGGGAGAGGATTTGCCTAGCAATGCTGAGATTTTGCTGAATGCCTACGCGTTAGGCTGATACTTACTCTCAAAATATCCAAAGTCTAATTGCGTATGCGACATCAGCTTTCATAATTCAAAGAATTTACTATTTATCAATAATTATGGATATTTAACTTTCTCTTTTCAGACATGTAAATACTATGACTAGGTGTTTTGCGTTCCCTGCCTGACAGGCTGATTTGTAAGCCCTTTTGCAAGTATATGAATGCACTCGAGCTTGAATTAAGATTTTTGCAACTCGTCACTCGACAGTATTACGAAGTCGTGCCGGAGAAGTACAGAACCTTTTGCGTGTTTAATGCGCGCTTGCTACAACGAGTACTAACTCACTACCGTATCCGAAGTGAACTCATGCCCTGCCAAATTTGGCTATCGCGCCCGGCTGACAGCATTGTGCTGGGCTTTTTAGGCAGCAAACCAGAGCCTGGTGGTGGCTGGGATGGTCATGTCGCTTGCCGCGTTGGCGACTACTTTATTGATGCATCCGTTTATCACTTTCATGAAGCGGCTGGCGTAGCCTTTCCAGATTCGTTGCTGGTGCAACGATTCAACCGCCCCTCACAAATTTTGGGTCAATACAATATTTCGGCTAGCGACCGACTCTGGTGGCATCAACCACCTGATGGTGTTGACTCTACGCCGCCGCAAGAGAATGAAGCCGATCTCAATTTATATGCGGGCCAACTAATTGAACACCTAGATGCGATGCTGGCGAGTTCGCGCAAGCTTGTGCATAGCTAACCTTTCTAGGTGCATGCCAAGAACGTGTCCCAGGTAATTTTAACGTCGTCGGTTTGCGATAGGGCTAAGAGGTGGGCTGCTGCGTCCATTCCTTTCGGTACATGCGCAATTTAATAGATCAGGGCACGGATCGGTTTTGCAGGAGGCCTACTTGATATAGTCCCATTTTGGGACTACCATGTGAGCATGAGAGTGATTTCAAAAAAGACACTTATCGCCTACTGGGAAAAGCATCCAAATGCCGAGCAAGCATTACGCGCATGGTACGACGAGGTTAGGAATGCCAAGTGGCTAAACTCTCAGGACATTAAAAGACAGTTCGTGACCGCCAGTTTTGTAGCTGGCAATCGCGTGGTATTCAACATAAAAGGCAACCAACATCGACTGATTGTCGCCGTTGCGTATAAGTTGGGCGTTGTGTACATCAAGTTTGTCGGCACTCATGCTGAATACGACAGGATCGACGCCACTAAGGTAGGAGGTTAATCAGATGGAAATTAAGCCAATTCGAACTGAGCAAGATTATGAGGCTGCCTTGGCGGCGGTCGCTCCCTATTTTGATGCTGAACCAGAGCCGGGCTCGATCGAAGCAGATCGCTTCGAGATCATGGTGATGCTGATCGAAGCGTATGAAGCCAAACATTACAGCATCGATCCGCCCGATCCGATAGAAGCTATCAAATTCAGAATGGAGCAAGCAGGTCTGGGAGTAAAAGACCTCGAACCCATGATAGGAAGGTCAAACAGAGTTTATGAAGTGCTTTCCAAGAGACGTCCGCTGACGTTGCCAATGATTCGAAGGTTGCACAAAGGGCTTGGGATTCCTGCTGAAAGTCTAATCGGCGACAGCTAAAACCAAGAAGAAAATCTAGCATCAAGGCAAGGTTGTACATAGCTAAACGTTTCTAGGCGCATGCGAATACCGCGCCGCGTGTAATTTCAACGTCGTCGGTTCGTGAT
Source organism: Polynucleobacter sp. (assembly GCA_021737945.1). Classification (GTDB taxonomy): domain Bacteria; phylum Pseudomonadota; class Gammaproteobacteria; order Burkholderiales; family Burkholderiaceae_D; genus Pernthalerella. Next base: position 21,675 of record JAIPCX010000009.1, on the reverse strand, counting down.
AAGTTTAAATCCGACTTGCCAATATTCAGTGAAAACGTAATATTCACTGCGCAGTAAATATTCTTATTTCGATGCGTTTTAGCCTATTTAGGCTAGCTCGACACCCCCCCGAAGAATGCAAGCTCATAGGTCATCCAGGCTGACCTTAATTACTAAATCATTGGCGCGTGAATCGGCGATAGCATTGAGTTCTAGGTCTTCAAGCTTATTTGAAGGGAGTCTTGCACGCATTTTTCGCATGAACGATTCAGTATCAAAATGCTTGGCCTTTCCGCTAGCCTCGCCTTTAATTAGTGCTGTGCGTATAGATTCCATTTCAGCACTGCGCTCACTATCGTTGGAGTAATGCCCTGCGTCGATTTTAGTTTTTACGCTGCGGTCTTGTAGATCGGTCAGGGTAATAGTTTTGCGAATGAATCCCATAGCAAAGCCCTTATCAAAGGTGTCAGTGTGATGGGATTATCAAGCTGCTAGTGCAATGGGGTGCCAAATTGCTAGTTTAAATTTGGCTTTTTGGCTTTACGCGACGATTTTTTCTTGCCGCTCTTAGTTTCGCGCCACAACACCGCTTCATCTCCAATTGCATTGGGATCGGCCACTACTAACAGTGACTGTTCTTTTTCTAAAGCAGCACTAGTAAAAACTTCGGATGGTTTTGATTTGCAGTGTGCATGTCGCGCACCGGTGCATGCGGTTGCGGGTACTTCGACGGTTGCATCTGCTGCGACTAAAAATTCACGATCGATTTTTTGCAATGAGTCTTCGGTGAGCAAACCCGCTGCATCATGCAAGCGCATATACGCGAGTAAATAGCCATAACGCGCTTGCGCGAGATCGCGCTGGGTTGAATATAACTGCTGCTGTGCATTGAGCAAATCGACATTGATACGCAAGCCACCAATAATACTTTTGCGCATAGCGATTAATGCTTCTTGCGCTGAACTCTCGGCATTGAACAAGGCTTCTATGCGGGCCTGGCTACTCACTAATAAATTATATTGACGTCGTATTTCTATGAGTACGTTGCTGATACTTTCATCTAAATCTGCACGCGACTTACTTAATAAATCTGCGCCTTGACGCACACCGGCGGATGTAGCACCACCTGAAAAAATCGGTAAGTTGAGTTGTATGCCAACAGAGTTAACGACATTTTGCTGGTTATACATAAGAACAGAATCGGAAATGCTGCGGCTATGTGATGCGACGAGTTCTATGCGCGGCAAATGGCCGGCTTGATTCTTTTTGACATCCTGCTCTGACGATGCAACTAGAAAGCGTCGCGCTCTTACGAATGGATTGTTTTCGCGGGCGAGTGCTTCCCATTCTTGAATGGTCACGGGCTGCAAGGCAAACACGGACATGGTTTTGGGTAGTGTGCGAACGCTATCAATATCTTTACCTATGATGGCGCGCAGCTTACGCATGGCGTTGTCGTGGGTATCTTTCGCTTCGAGTAATTGCGCTTGTGCGAGTTCGGCACGAGCGCGAGTTTCGAGTACTTCGGTTTTGGTGCCTTCGCCTTTATCCAAACGGCGACGATTAACTTCTTGCAGCTCAATTAAGGCATCGCGTTGGGCGATGAGTAAGCGCACCTGATCGCCTGCAGCGAGCGTTTCTAAATAGGCGCTAACTAATCGCACCATGAGTTCTTGTGATTTGGCTGTAAAGACGGCGTCGCTGTAATCGGATTGAATGGCGCCTTGTTTGTAGCGCGCCAATGCTTCTGGGCTGAACAAGGGTTGTCTTAGGATGACGGACAACATTTTGCTGTCATAGCGATAGGGGTCGGTGCTGCCATTGCGCGTGAGTTCAGCTGAATTACTGGCATAGCCATAGCTCAAACCTGCAGACGGCAATATGGCGGAGCGGCCAATTTCGCGTGACTCTTGGCCGGCGGCGTTTTCATGTTGGGCTGATCGATAAATAGGGTCGTGACTTAGCGCGGACCGATAGGCCTCCATCAAGCTCATTGCCTGTGATGAATGCGCGTGCAAAAACATCACGCAAAGCATCAGCACTAGGCTGGCTTTGGCGAAAAAACTTGGGTTGTTATTGCTGGGCATAGGGTCCCGATGCACGCTGTTGGAAATCTGTACAGCAGGGACTGATAGCAAGGAGCGTTCCAGTGGGGAAACCGTCGCTATGCGCATAATGAAATAGCTTGGTTTGCCTTAAGTAATTTCTTGGCAAAAGTTGTCTAAATCAATTACCAACCAGGGGAACGCCCCATTCAAAGAATGCTTTAAATAAGGAAATCAAAATAAAGCATTCTTTAATTTGATTTTGGAAACCCCTGTATTTGTAAGCAGCCTGATTGGCAAGGCTCAAGATAGTCTGGATCTGATCACGGTCAAAACTATCAGTACCCTCGTAAAATTTGACGCTCGTTTCAGTTATTTCACTTATGATGTGTGAGCTCTACCCACTTTTGCATTGTGATTATTGAAATCGAGGTGATTTTTTATGCATGAAACTATCGATATCGACAGCAAAGACGCTGCCCTGACGGACACGGAAAGTGTGCTTGTTCGTGCGGCACAACGATGCATTGTCAGCGCTCTGGACCATTCGCGAGCAAACAAAATTGCCCTGCTTTCAGATGACGCAAAAAAAATTACTGCAGAAACTCCTATCCTGGAACTGCCTCCGAAAGTGCTGCGTTTTGTAGCAACCATTTTAGGCGCGATGGCAGAAGGTAAAACTGTTGTGTTATTGCCCAAAGGGCAAACACTAACAACGGTTCAAGCGGCACAATTCTTAAATGTTTCAAGACCCTTTTTAACCAAGCTTCTAAAAGAAGGAAAGATACCGTTCGTTATGGTCGGCTCACACAGAAGAATCGTCTATGAAGACCTCGTTAATTACAAAAACAAAATCCGTATGGCGCAAGACGAGGCGATGGATGCGCTAGCAAATCAAGCGCAGGAATTAGGGCTGCTTTAATGGCGGGTACGGCCAAATACACCGCCGTTCTTGACGCCTGTGTTTTGTACCCAGTAACCATTGCAGACATACTTATTCAACTTTCTATTGAGGGTCTTTTTACAGCGAAATGGTCTGCCGACATAGATCGTGAATGGACAACATCATTAAAGAAAGATCGGCCTGATCTAACTGATGAACAAATAACTTATCGTCAGCAAAATTTGCATAAAGCTATACCGGATTGGGAAATTGATCAGGACAAGTACCAGTATTTAATTGCGAATCTCACACTTCCTGATTTAAATGATCGCCACGTACTGGCCGCGGCAATCATCGGGCAAGCTGACTGCATTATCACGTCGAATTTAAAAGATTTTCCATCCGACACGCTAGAGATTCATGGCGTCGAAGTTATTCATCCTGATGAGTTCATTCCACTACAACTCTCCCTTGAGCCCTTTCATGCACTCACTGCTATCAAACATGTTCGGGCGCGCTTAAAAAATCCGCCTTTCACCCCAGACGAATTTCTAAGGCGACTAGAACGGGCTTCGTTAGTCGGCACTGCCGCGAGACTCGCTGATGCGATCGAACTTATTTAAAAAAATTGCCACCGTATTTTTCTGCTAAAGCACGGCTGAAGGTTAGATTGCACATTCATTAGCAATAATGAAATTTGTGCGATTTGCCGTTTACTTAATTGGACGTGAAGGCCGCCGAAACAAAGAAATCAACGGCAAAACTTGGGGACTTAGGATTTGGCGCGGCTGGCGGGGATCGAACCCACGACCCTTGGCTTCGGAGGCCAATACTCTATCCACTGAGCTACAGCCGCGCGGGTCTAGACCATGAAGGCCGCGCAAGGATACCGGGTTTCAGTCAGCCAGTCCATGTAACTGCGGGTGTTTTGAGGTCAGTTGCCGCTGTTTACTCTATAATCTTTGGCTTGACAAAATATGCTTGATTCCCGAGGAAACTATGAGTGACGCACACGAAACCGCAATCAAAACCCCTGGCCAATTAATCGCCGCTGTTGTGGCTGGTTTTTTAGTACCCATCATCATTATTTGGTTGTTGGTTGTGTATGTCGGCGCCAGCCCAAAACCTGCTGCGGGTTCGAACGCGCAATCACCTGAAGCAATTGCAGCTCGCTTAAAACCTGTGGCTGATGAAGGCTACACCTTGGTCGATGCCAGCGCACCCAGAACATTGAAAGCCGGCGGTGAGGTTTACAACGCAGCCTGCGTAGCGTGTCATGGCGCAGGTGTTGCAGGTGCTCCGAAGTTTGGCGACAAAGCTGCTTGGGGCGCACGTAATAAACAAGGCTACGACACTCTGGTATCGCATGCAGTTAAAGGCATACGCGCTATGCCTGCTAAAGGCGGCAATCCTGATTTAGATGATATTGAAGTTGCACGTGCAGTGGTGCACATGGCGAATGCAGGTGGCGCTTCATTTAAAGAACCCGCTGAGAAAAAATAATTCGAGTAATTAATTTCTTGCTTGGATTTAAAAAAATCCCGGTGGCTGCAAAGCGACCGGGATTTTTTACTTAAAAATGACTCGTTAGTTAGTTAGTTTTTGAGGTAGGACGTGCTGATCTTAGCTACGCGATTCACCGCGCGGCGATTTCCACCGCTGTATGAACGCTCTTAGTGCAGCACCCGCACTCACCATCACCATCACTCGCCGTAGTACGCGCGACACTTTGCTTTGACCAAACACGAGCGGCAATAACGTACTAATCAGCGGCACGGCATTGCTAGCCATGATTAATTTCATCAGGCTAGGCAGTTTGCTAAACAGGGCTGTTGGCTTAGTGTGCGATTTGAGTTGATCTAGGGCGTGCGCTATCTCTAATCTATGCACCACCCCTTGAACGATGAGTAATTTTTTTTGCTCATCTCGCGTCATGGCTACCTCCCGTGCGAGTTTTACGCATCAAGACTTCACTATCTTGTTTGAGCTCGGCGACGGTAGCGGGCAAACCCAAACGACCCGCGTAAATAATGCGCCGTATCTGCTTAACCAACACGATTGCAATGCCGGCATACGCGAGTGTGAGTATCAGCACGATGCGCCAACCTAATGCATCCCACGTCAACACCACCAACAAAGCAGACAAGGCAATCACCGCAAAACTCGCCGCCATAAAGGCGCCCAGCGCGAGTGCAATCACCAACAGTGCTGCATCCCGTGCTTCAGAAAGTTCCAGCGCGGCTAATGACAACCGTGCAGCAATCAAGCCGATGATGTTTTGAATCAGGTCGCGTGTAGTTGAGCCTAAACCTTGATCAGTTGAGGTCTGTTGGGTTGATTGATGCGTCGATTGCTGTGATGATTCCTGCGCCGTTGCCTGAGGCCTTGGCTGTGAAGATTGATCAGTCATGACGGCGTATGAGTTCGCGATCAGCGACGCGCAATCAACATACCAATCACTAAGCCCACCGCTGCAGAAAGACCAATCGCGCGCCATGGATGCTCATGTACATAGGCATCGGTTTCATGGGCAATTTTTTTGCCTTTTTCGATAGAGATATGTTGAATCTCATGGGCATGATCAATCGCGCTGTCGAGCATTTTCATGGCTTTGGCGCGCAACTCATCAGCCTTACCGCCGCTGGCAGACGTGGCTTCTGAGAATAAATTTTGCGCTTCACGCATGAGGTTTTTGAGGTCGGAACGAACGGCGTGCATATTAGCGTCGTGCATGGTGGGTCTCCTGTGAAAGGGTGATCGGGCGCTAGCAGGTACTTGCTGATCATAGACCAAGCTCGAGTGATCTGAGCAATGCCTGAGAATTTCAGTCAGCTACCGAGTACCGCAGGCTATACCCTAACAAACCCAGCCATTCATGTATTGCGTAATGACTATTCTTGAGCGATTGAGCGTTAGGAATAAAGCTCGCAAGGTGGAAATCACCACTAGCAACAAAGTGGCTAGGCACTGGTACCACACGCAACCCAGCATGCTCAAAGGCCCAACGAGCGCGCGGCATGTGAATGGCATCGGTCACTAAAAGAATCTGTTGAATATTTTCTTGTCGTAAAAGCTGTGCTGACAGAATGGCGTTTTGATTGGTGTTGATAGCGTTACTTTCAACCCAACGTGCTTCGACACCAAAATCGTCTTTCAAGCTGCGCGCCATCAATACCGCTTCACTTTCGCCCTGACCATCTGGCGCACCGCCGGTAACCAGCAAAGGCAAATGTGTTTGACGCTGCAAATATGCAGCAGCGCGCAATCGCATGAGTGTGATTGGACCGACCTGATCATAATCGCCTTCACCCGAGGCTACACGCGCCCTGCCACCACCCAACACGACGATGGCTTGTGATTTATTTTTTTCAGTTGAGGTGGCTTGTGGTGATTGCTGCTCGAGCGGACGAATCAACCACGCTGAACCTGCGTCGGTTGATAAGGCCAGTAGTGAAGTGATGGATACAATTATTACCGTGCGGCCAAGATAACGATAGCGCCGTGCAATCAACAGACCGCTGATACCCAACACGACGAAAATAGTCGGCGGCAATAGTAGCGCTGTGAGTGCGTTAGTGATCAGCCAGTAGGTGGACATGACATGTGTCTAACATTTTATCTGCATGGAAATTTCATGCGCTTGTGAGTACGGCACACAATATTTTAGTAATCTTTTAGGAAGGTGAATGGGTCTGATTATTAAGTTTCTTTGCCCGCTACACGGACGTATGCAATTTTTTTAGTTGGTCAGATAAACAATCGTGACATTGGATCACAGGGACACATCGCCTTCTATGTCAGCACCTAGATCAACAGGCTGATTCAGGTTGGTCAATATGGCCTGCACAAGTTCATCGGGCAAACCGCTCAGGTTTTGGCCTGATCTACTATCTGCTTTCAGCAATGCCAAAAAAGAACCAATGGCCGGATCCTCATGCGGCGCCTCATCGGCGCGACTAACGATAACTTGTGAGCCGCGTAAATCGAACGCAACTTTGTCACCATAGTCCACCCCCAGTGCTTGACGTATGAGTTTCGGCAAGGTGATCTGGCCTTTTGAAGTAATGGTGGCTAATTCACGTATGGCTGCCATGGTTTTTCTCCTAAATATGGGCTTAATGTAAGTAAATATCCTTACATCGTCGAGCGCTCACGCGATACCCAGATAAATCTTTGAGCATTTGCTCACTGCTTAGCAGCGGTGGGCGTCATGCGCTCGTGTTGAACCAATATCCAGGGTTTGACGACGACGACCCATAACAAGGCATCGTTCTTCATCCATTCGGTCGCTTGGTCATCACTGGTCTTGTGCAGCAAGCCGGCATCCATCCAGCGTTGAACACTGTCTTTGTCATCGGCTGCGATATGCGCACCCACGTCGATTAAATCGAGTTCAGGCGCGATGCTGATTACGCTTCCGCTGGCGAAAAATCGCTCGAGTTCGGTCCAGCGCATTTGTGCGGTTTGTTCGTTCAGTTCGCTGCGTAATGAAGCAAGAATTTTTTCGTGAGTCATGGGCGGCTCAGAGCTTAGTTTTGTTTAGGTTCGGCGCGTTAAAGCGCATTAGTAATGGGGTGGTTTTTCATGTGGCAGCATGGCGTCTGACTCACGTGCCTGCAAATCACCTAAGCGTTTTGCTAGTGCTTTGCATAGATTATCTAGCTCATCGATTTGTTTTTGCTGTTGATAGGCCGTTTGATTCAATACATCGAGCAAATACTCTTGATGCGCGAGTTTGCTTTCGATGGCAATCAATTGTTCGTCTATGTTCATGATGTTTTAGAGGTGGATGTTTGTGAAGGTGCACCCGACTTGCGGCACGCATCGGAACAATAACGCACTTGCTCCCAATTTAAAGCCCATTTTTTTCGCCAGGTGTAGGGGCGCTGGCAGGCTTCGCACTGTTTTACGGGCAAATTGTGTGGGTTACGAAAAGGCTTCACTGTGTGAGTACTCATGCATGAATTGTCTAACGGCGGCAGGCTTAAAAATTTATACAGCTTTCTATTTTTACGCGGCTTTCGGTTTTTGCAGCAGAGCTTTTAAATTGGCTAGCCTGTCTTGTGGTGTGACTTCTGCTTCTTGATCGGGCAAGGCATCGCCTTCTTCTATGCGCATCTCTTTAATAAAGCGCGAAGGTTCGCATGCTATATTTTCACGCACGCGCTTACGTTTTTTACACCACGTCAACGTCAAGCTGCGCTGCGCACGCGTGATGCCTACATACATTAAGCGCCGCTCTTCTTCTATGCGCTGAGCAAATACCTCGGGTGGCGCATCGGGATCGCCTTTATGCGGCAAGATACCCTCTTCTACGCCTACCATAAAGACGTGCCCAAACTCCAAACCTTTGGCCGCATGAAGGGTAGACATGCGAACGGCATCGGGATCTTGATCGCGCCCTTCTAGCATGCTCATTAACGCAACCATCTGGGTTAATTCGAGCAGTGATTTTTCTCCGTCGGCACCTTCACGGCCGCCATTCCCTTTTTCTTTTAACCAGCCAATGAAATCGAGCACGTTCTGCCATTTTTCTTGTGCCTGTCTATCATCAAAGGCGCCATACAAATACGGTTCGTAATCGATGGCTTTCATCATGTCGTCGAGTACGGCAGCGGCATTTTCTCCGGTGCCGGATGGGCCCACTCGCGACGCGCGTGATTCGAGTTGATTGATGAATTCGCAAAATTCGCGCAATGGAAATAACTGTCGTTCACTCAAGCGTGCTTCGATGCCGCCTTTGAATACCGCTTCAAATAAGGAGCACTGCCATTGGCCAGAAAATTCTCCCAGTGCTTCTAGTGTTGCCTGACCGATGCCGCGGCGCGGTGTGGTCGCTGCACGAATAAACGCGGGATCATCATCGGCATTCGCGATCAAACGCAAATAACTCACGATGTCTTTGATTTCTGCGCGCTCAAAAAAACTTTGGCCACCCGACATCACATACGGTATGCGCTCACGCCGCAAGGCTTTTTCTATACTGCGTGATTGATGATTACCGCGATACAGAATGGCGTAGTCAGAAAACTTTGCGCGCCGCTCAAATTTATGCGCCGATAACATCATGACGACTTGATCAGCTTCGGCTTCATCATCTTCCATCGCCAGCACTTTGACGGGGTCGCCCGCGCCATGCTCTGACCACAAGGCTTTTTCAAATAATTTAGGATTGTTTCCTATGACAGCATTTGCGGCTTGCAAGATGCGTGTACTCGAGCGGTAATTTTGCTCGAGCTTAATGAGTTTTAAATCGGGAAAATCCGTTTGTAGTGTGCGCAGGTTTTCCATACTCGCGCCACGCCACGCATAAATCGCCTGATCATCATCACCCACCGCGGTGAACATGGGTTTTTTACCGGGGCCGGTGACTAACAGCTTCACCATTTCGTACTGGCAGGTGTTGGTGTCTTGGTATTCGTCGAGCAGTAGATAACGCAGCTTGCGTTGCCAGCGATCGCGCGCGGCTTCATCAGTGCGAAACAGCTCAACCGGCAAACGAATCAAATCATCAAAGTCAACGGCTTGATAACTGGATAAGGTGGCAACGTAATTTCGATACAGACGAGCAGCTTGCACTTCGTTTTCATCTTTGGCGATATTTAGCGCTTGCTCGGGTGTGAGTAAGGCGTTCTTCCATAAGGATATCGCTTGCTGCAATTTTCGTATCAGCGCTTTGTCGGTGGTGGCTGAGAGATCTTGTATGACGGAATAACAATCATTGCTATCCATGATGGAAAAGTGATCTTTCAATTTCAAACTTGCCGCTTCGCGCCGCAATATGTGTACGCCTAGCGAGTGAAAGGTGGAGACGGTTAATTGTTTTGCGTGGCCAGGCTCTTGCAGTAGTTTGGCAACGCGCTCGCGCATTTCAAGCGCGGCTTTGTTGGTGAAGGTGAGTGCAGCGATATTTTTAGCTTCGTAGCCGCAGGATTGAATCAGGTGCGCGATTTTTTGCGTAATGACGCGCGTTTTCCCTGAGCCTGCGCCGGCCAGCACCAAGCATGGACCATCGATGTAATTAACAGCGGCGCGCTGCGGCGTATTTAAGCCAGACGGCATTCAGAAAACAGAAAAAGTGGAATTAATTGCACTGGGTTTGCACGAGTTTCGTGCGCAGCCCTCATTGTAACGAATCCGCGCGAGCAATTCGATGTCCATGGTAAAGTGATTTGCTGATTGATACTATTCGACTTATGAAATTTGTTCATCTGATAGAAATTAACGCCGCTGACAATCCTTTGATTGACCCACTGAGTCGTGATCAGCTTTGGCGTGGTTTAGTGCTGCGTGCTGAGCGGCCAACGCTGTTTGTGCTGGCTCTTGATGCTTGCGAAATCACCAGTCGCTCTGAAAACGGCATCTCACGCACACTGCAATTTGGCAAACTCATTATTCATGATGAGGTGCATTTTGTTCCGCAACAGTTTGTGCGGTATCACGTACCCCAACAAAATGAAATTCCAGCCTCGGATTTGACGATGACAATAGAAGAGCCCGCTGCAGGCGCTTTATTTGTACGTTTCGAATACGACGATCACCAAGAATCAGGTAATGATGCTGAAGCAGAGTTTTACAACAACTTTAGGCGCGATGCCTACAAAGAATCAGACATTGATACGGTCCGCAAGATTCGCGAGTTAGCGATGGAAGGTCAGCTGGACGCACCGCTACAGTAATCGTTTTGTAAGAACGTACTCGTCTTTAAATATCGACTGGGTCTACTTCTAACGACCAGCGCAGGCGAGATTTTGATTCACGCAATGCTTGCATCCATGGTTTTAAAAATGCTTGCAATACGGCGCGCGATGATGACTCGAGTAATAGTTGCGCGCGCTCTACTCCTGCTACACGTGTGATAGTCATCGGCACAGGGTCATTAATGACGATGCCTTCGTGCTCTAACAAAGTTTTAGCGGTCGTTAAAAACTCTAAGGCTTTATCTAGTGTCTTGGCTTCAGCTCGCAACAACGCCTGAAATACAAAAGGTGGCAAGCCTGCGCTTTGGCGTTCTTCTAAAACGCTGGCCGCAAAACCGGTGTAATCCTGATTCATCAACGCGCGATACAACGGATGCTGAGGATAACGCGTTTGTACCAACACTTCGCTCACGCTACCCACACCACTCGCAGCGCGACCTGCGCGCCCTGCCACTTGCATTAGCTGTGCAAATAATCGTTCACTGGCGCGGTAGTCTTGTGAAAACAATGCGGTGTCGGGATTGATCACGCCCACTAATGTTAATCGCTGAAAATCATGGCCCTTCGCGACCATTTGAGTACCTAGCAGAATATCGACGTCACCACGATGCACGGAATCAAAGGCTTCTTGTGCGCTGCCTTTACGGCGTGTGGAGTCGGCATCGATACGCAAGATGCGCGCTTCGGGAAACAGTGCGTGCAGATGCTCTTCTACACGTTGCGTGCCACGCCCTAAAGGTTGTATGTCGACATTGCCACACGTAGGACACGATTGCGGTACACGCAACTCGAGACTGCAGTGATGGCAACGCAAACGACGCTCAGGTTTGTGTAGCACCATGAAAGCGGTACAGCGTCGGCAATTGCTGATCCAACCACAGGCATCGCAATGCATCACGGGTGCGTAACCTCGTCGATTTAAAAAGAGTAATGATTGTTCGCCACGCGCGAGTCGTTCACGTAATGCCTTTAGTAGCGATGGACATATACCTTCTACGGCTTTGTCGCGCTCCATATCGATCAATCCAACTCTGGGCACGGTGGCTAGTGCTGCGGCCCGTTGGTTGAGTATGAGTCGCTTATAACGACCTGTCTCTGCGTGCTGCCAGCTTTCTATTGACGGCGTGGCGGAACCTAACACGACAGGTATCGCTAACTGACGCGCACGCCAGATCGCCAGATCGCGCGCGGAATAGCGCAATCCTTCTTGCTGTTTGTAGGATGGATCGTGTTCTTCATCAACGATGATAAGTTTTAGATGCGGCATCGATGCCAACACAGCGAGTCGCGTCCCCAAGACGATATCGGCCTGCCCTTCATGCGCGGCTAACCAGTTTCGCAGTCGCTCACCCTCTGACAACTGGCTATGCATGGAAACGACATTCAAACGAGGGAACGATGCACGTACCTGATTTTCTAACTGAGGCGTGAGATTAATTTCTGGAACCAGTATCAATATTTGCGCGCGCTGGCCAGTTGCATTTGTTTTTTCTAGCAAGGCTTTCGCGGCCTGCAAATACACTTGCGTCTTGCCACTACCGGTAATGCCAAACAATAAATGACAGGCATAGTCTGTGGTTGCGGCAATCGAATCTACGGCGTGTTGTTGCTGCTCGTTGAGTGTGTGCGTTACGTGATGTGTGGTTTCTGAAGCGGTGGCGGCGTCGGCTGTTTTAGTTCTTTCGTTAGTTTTTTCGTTATTTTTTTCTTTTGTCTCTTCGTCTTTCGGCTTCGTCAGCCCTGATATTTTTTTTAATGCACGCTCTATTGACGCAACTTTGCCCTCACGCAGAGCTTTTGGCACAGCAGGTAAAGCGACCTCACCAAACGGACGCTGATAATACTCCGCAGCGAATTCACATAATTGCATCCAGTGAGATGACAGAGCTGTCATCTGATGACGCAGTTCAATTACGTCGCGCATTTTTTGTGGATCAATGTCGCTTGTTTTGTTTACGCCAACAATCAAACCTGCCACTTCACGTTTACCAAACGGCACGCGCACGAATTGTCCAACCTGTGGCTGTTCAGTTTTTTCTGTTGATGCAAGATATCGATAATCAAATGTTGTATCGAGTGGTGTGTCGATAGCAACTTGCAGAATTGTGTTGTGCACGTGAGATGAAAAAGTTTTTACGATCTGTGTGTAAGAAATTTGTGACGCAAAAAATTTTATATTTTTTTGTTTGCTGAAAAATTTTTAACCCGCACCACTTAAGTCACCACTTAAAGTGATTCCTTAGAATGCGCGCTAACTGTCCATTTCGAAAGCGCTTTTTAGGCTATCCACAAAATATGTGGATAACTTTGTGTACAACTGGGGCTTGACAGGCCAAATGCCAGAATTCATGCGGCCTCAAACACTTTGCTCAGAGGGGAAGCAGCTGAGCGTTCTCAATAAAATCAATGGCTTATGAATTTCACGCTAAATAGAAAAAAATAATTTGAATTTATTTTTCAGCGCCTTGACAAGCCCGTGGTTTGTGAATAAGTGCGGTTTACGCAACCTCAGCAAGGAATCCGATAGCCGAACTAACCAGCGCACCAAGATAGCCCTTACTCCGCCTTCAGAATGCCGTTTGGAGGAGCCATTAGGGCTAGCAGATCTATCAGAAGTTATCCACTAGCTTGTGGATATCTTTGTGAACAAACTCGGTTTCTAACAAATCTGCGCTATTTCTGTAATGTGGGATCGGTGATCGGATATTGCCAAAAGGCATTTGCGGATTTATAAATCAAGGACTTAGCCAATTTTTCTACGGCGAGGTCTGTCTATTTTCCGCAAGTCCTTGATTTACACTCGTCTAACCATAATGTGCATAACTGCACGGTTTTAGTCGAAGTCGCCGCTCACCGCACATGCCGTTTGGGCAACGCCGCTCAGGACCGCATACGGCGGCTGATGCCGTGAACGGCCTCAACCAAGGCTGTCACCGCCTCCGGCGGAGTGAACTGAGAAATCCCATGGCCTAGGTTGAACACATGGCCCGTTCCGGGGCCGGGTTTACCAAACGACGCTAAGACTTTTTCCACTTCGGCGTGAATTTGCTCTGGCTTGGCAAACAGCACATTCGGATCGAGGTTACCTTGTAGCGCAACTTTATGGCCGACTTGCTGGCGTGCCTTGGCGAGATTAACCGTCCAATCCAAGCCCACGGCGTCGGCACCGCTGTCGGCTATTTCGTCTAGCCACAAGCCGCCGCCCTTGGTGAAGACGATGCACGGGATTTTTTGTCCGTCATGCTCGCGCTTTAAGCCCTTAATGACTTCGCGCATGTAATGCAAAGAAAACGCCTGATACACGCCATCCGCTAAGGCACCGCCCCACGTATCAAAGATCATCACGGCTTGCGCGCCCGCATCAATTTGGGCATTTAGGTAAGCGGCGACGGCCTTCGCATTCACATTCAAGATGTGATGCATCAAATCGGGACGGTCGTACAACATGCCCTTCACCAGACGGAAATCATCGGAACCACCGCCTTCAACCATATAGCAGGCAAGTGTCCATGGGCTGCCGGAAAAACCAATCAGCGGCACACGACCATCGAGCGTTTTGCGTATCTGCGTCACCGCATCAAACACATATTGCAGACTGGCGAGATCGGGTTCGCGCAGTGCCAACACGGCTTTTTCATCGCGCAGTGGATGCGCAAAGCGTGGGCCTTCGCCCTCGGCAAATGACAGCCCCAGACCCATAGCATCGGGTACGGTCAAGATGTCTGAAAACAGAATCGCCGCATCTAATGGATAGCGATCGAGGGGTTGTATGGTGACCTCGGTAGCGTAATCGGGATTGGTGGCCAGCCCCATGAACGAGCCTGCTTTAGCACGGGTTGCACGATACTCCGGCAGGTAACGGCCCGCTTGGCGCATCAGCCAGAGCGGCGTGTAATCGGTGGGTTGACGCAGCAATGCGCGCAAAAACGTATCGTTCTTTAGTGGGGCGTAGACGTTGGACATCCTGTTCCTTGGTGCGGTTTTCGGATGGCCGTATTATCGCCCAAAGGGCCGGCTTATCCCTAGTTTTTAACGCGTCTCAGACACTCACGTCTGTAAACATTGTTTGTCGCTTTCTCAATTAGGGGGCAACCACCACTTCCACCTTCGCTTCAGCCAAGATACTGGCCAAGCCGGGCGGCGGCGGCGCATCGCAAAATAACTTATCAATTTGAGAAAGATGGGTGATGCGAACCAAAGCTTGCCTGTCGAATTTGGCTTGATCGGCCACCAGCCACACCTCGCGCGACTGCTCAACAATGGCTTGAGCCACCTTGACTTCGCGCGGATCAAAATCACGCAGGGTGCCGTCTGGCTCAATGCTCGAAACCCCGATAATGCCTATATCAACCTTGAATTGCCGTATGAAGTCGACCGTGGCCTCACCCACAATCGCACGATCGCGGCCGCGCACCACGCCGCCGGCCACAATGACTTCGCAGCTGGGCTGACTGGCCAATATGGCCGCCACGTTGAGATTATTGGTTACGACGTGCAAACCCTGATGATGCATCAGCGCACGCGCCACTTCCTCTGTAGTCGTTCCAATATTGATCAGTAGCGAAGAGCCGGGACGTACACGTTCAGCTACAGCGGCAGCGATGCGGCGCTTGCCTTCTATATTGAGTATCTGGCGTTGAGTGTAATCGATGTTTTCGACCGACGAAGGCAACCCAACCCCACCGTGATAACGCGCAAGCAAGCGCGACTCTTCCATTAATTTGACGTCGCGCCGGACTGTCTGCGGCGTAACGTCTAGCTGATGGGCCAGGTCTTCTACCGAAATAGTGACTTGGCTCTGGACCACTTCGAGCAAACGCCGTTGTCGCGGGTTGAGGGTCATACCAATACTCCCGCCCCAGGCCGGGCCTCGTTAAAAAGTAAATAATGAAAACAAACGAACCCAAATGCTGTCAAGTGTGTTGCTTTTTGTTCGTTTAACGACTATCTTTGAATCGCATTATCTTCAGTCTACGTAAGCTTGGCAATTCCAACAGGAAAGGTTACCCACCCATCCTGAGTACAACAAACCGCACGTCGACAACCTTGGCGCCGGATTGGTTGACTGCAGTAGGCTACTTTCGTCAAACCATCAATTCAGCGGTGCCCCAAACTCGACCTTTTGCCTACGTTCGCTAATGAGCCCCTCTCCTGCCACCTTTGATTGCGATTTGCTGATTGTCGGCGGCGGCGTCAATGGCGCGGGCATTGCGCGCGATGCGGCGGGACGCGGCTTATCGGTGGTGTTGTGTGAGAAGGATGATTTAGCGTCTCACACGTCGTCGGCCTCGACAAAATTAATTCACGGTGGTCTGCGTTATCTCGAGCATTACGAATTTGGATTAGTGCGTAAAGCGCTGATTGAACGCGAAGTCTTGCTCCGCTCGGCGCCGCACATCATGTGGCCGATGCGCTTTGTTATGCCGCACGATAAAGGCCAACGTCCTGCTTGGATAATACGTGCGGGCATGCTGGTGTATGACCATCTCGCACAGCGCGAAATTTTGCCCGGGTCCGGCAGCCTTGATTTGCGCACACACGCCGCAGGCAAACCACTTAAACCGGAATTCACTAAAGGTTTTATTTATTCCGATGGTTGGGTTGATGACGCACGACTGGTTATCTTGAATGCCTTAGATGCCAAAGAAAAAGGCGCAACGGTACTCACGCACACACTATGCGAATCAGCTAAGCGCGTTGGCGATAAATGGTCGGCAGTACTGCGCACTAGCAATGGCGAACCACTCACTGTGAATGCACGTGGACTGGTGAATGCCGCTGGCCCATGGGCGGCGTCATTCTTGCAAGATGCACTGCATCGCCCTAGTACAAATTCACTGCGCTTGATTAAGGGCAGTCATATCGTCGTTAAAAAATTATTTGATCATCCGTTCGCGTACATTTTTCAAAATCCAGATGGTCGTATCGTGTTTGCTATCGACTATGAACACGATTTCACGTTGATAGGTACCACGGATATTGAATATAACGGCGATACGAATAAGGTCGCGATTGATCACGATGAAATCGAGTATCTGTGCAAACTAACTGAACGCTATTTTTTAAAACCTTTAAAGCCTGCAGATGTGGTGTGGGCGTATTCGGGTGTCCGTCCTTTGTTAGAAGATGCGTCATCGAATGCCTCAGAAATTACTCGCGACTACAACTTAGTCATTGAAGGCGACAGCGCGCCGATGCTGAGTGTGTTCGGCGGCAAGATTACGACGTTCCGCAAACTAGCTGAAGAAGCGGTCGATATGATTGCGCCCAAGTTAGGCAATCATCGTACAGCGTGGACTGCCGATGCCTGTCTTCCTGGTGGTGACTTGTTTGGTAGCGAACCACAAAATCGTTCGGTACTTGAGTTCGATGCGTATGTGCACGAACTGCAAAAGAAATTTTCCTGGCTCGCACCCAAATTGATTGCGCGTTATGCGCGCACGTATGGCACGCGGATTCATGTGCTGTTAAACAATCGTCACACGTTGCACGATATGGGTGAGCCGCTGGCCGAAGGTTTATACCCAGCCGAGTTGGAATATCTGATGAATTTTGAATGGGCTACGTCCAGCACCGATATACTGTGGCGTCGCACTAAGTTGGGGCTTCATGTGCCAGAGGGGACGGCACAAAAAGTTGATGAGTGGTTTTCAACAAAGCGGTATAAAAACGATAACAAACTGATGGTCGCAGCAGGTTAAGGTCGGCGCGACACATTCGGAGGAGATAAATTGCGTCTCGAATTACAAGGCGTAAGCGCCCGCGTTGGCGCTCATACGCATCTGTATCCGACTTCGGTCTCGTTGATGGCGGGAGCCATCAACGTACTGCTCGGCCCGACCTTGGCCGGCAAGACCACGCTTATGCGTTTGATGGCGGGACTCGATCGCCCTACCGAAGGGAAAATCATTGCCGACGGTGTTGATGTAACTGGCGTACCTGTGCGTGAACGGCATCTGGCCATGGTTTATCAGCAGTTCATTAATTACCCCTCGCTGAGTGTTTTTGAAAACATCGCCTCGCCATTACGGATTGCCGGCAAGTTATCGGAAGATGACATTCGCAAAAAAGTCCATGAGATGGCCGAGCGTCTGCATATTTCCAACTATCTCGATCGTTCACCTGCTGCACTCTCTGGCGGCCAGCAACAACGTACTGCGCTAGCGCGTGCGCTGATTAAAGATGCGGGCTTGTTATTACTTGATGAGCCGCTAGTCAATCTGGATTACAAACTCCGCGAAGAACTTCGTCGCGAATTAACCGATCTGTTTGCCTCGGGCGGTACAACGGTGGTGTATGCCACTACCGAACCACTCGAAGCTTTGCAATTAGGTGGACAAACACTATTGATGCATGAAGGCCGCGTGCTGCAGCACGGTTCTACGCTGTCTGTATTTAATGCGCCTTCATCATTGCAAGCAGCGCGCACGTTTAGTGATCCACCGATCAATTTGATGAATGCGCACATTAACGCGCAGGGCGTGGCAGATTTAGGTCATGGTTTATCTATGCCTTTGTCGGAACGCCAGCGTGCTAAAGCTACAAACCACAATCAAGTGGTGCTCGGAGTGCGTGCGCACAGCTTGCGACTGAGTTCGCAAGGAAATGATTTCGCTGTCGGTGCAACGGTAGATCTGTCTGAAATCAGCGGCTCAGAAACCTACGTTCACTTGCATCGCGGTGAGCTGTCATTGGTTGCTCAACTTACCGGCGTGCACACGCTAGATATAGGTGCGACGACGACGGTGTATTTCCTTCCTGAAGATTTGTTTATTTTTAGTACCGATGGCGCACTTCTCTGCGCTCCGGACTCGACAGGAGTGTGAGATGGCGCGCATAGAATTAGCCGGACTGGCACACAGCTACAAAGCAAATCCTTCGGAGCCTTCGGACTACGCACTGCGTCCAATGGAGATGACCTGGAACGATGGTGGCGCATACGCCTTACTCGGCCCCTCGGGTTGTGGCAAGACGACGCTACTAAATATTATTTCCGGGCTGGTGCGGCCATCACAAGGCAAGGTTCTGTTTGACGGCAAAGACATCACTAACTTACCAACGGAATCGCGCAACATTGCGCAGGTGTTTCAGTTCCCGGTAATTTACGACACGATGACAGTGGGTGAAAACCTCGCTTTTCCGTTAAAAAATCGCGGCTGGAAAACGGCCGATATTAATAAGCGTGTGGCGCATATTGCTGAGATTCTTGAGCTGACGCCGGATTTAAAAAATCGCGCCAGCGGCCTTACTGCAGACGCTAAACAAAAAATTTCTTTGGGCCGCGGCCTAGTGCGGCCCGATGTCGCAGCGGTATTGTTTGATGAGCCGCTAACCGTGATTGATCCCCATCTGAAATGGCTGCTACGTCGCAAGCTCAAAGAAATTCATCACGAACTCAAACTCTCGCTCATCTATGTCACGCACGATCAAATTGAAGCGCTAACCTTTGCCGACAAAGTCGTCGTGATGACGGATGGTGAAGTGGTTCAAATTGGTACAGCGCAAGAATTATTCGAAGCGCCTGCGCATACCTTTGTGGGTTACTTCATCGGTAATCCCGGCACGAATCTACTGCCCTGTGGTTATAGCGCTGATGGAGTTCGTATTGCGGGCGTCTCCGAATTTTTACCGCCACGCCGTGGTTTGCGTATGGGTGAAGGTAGTTTGAAGTTAGGCATACGCCCAGAGTTTGTTGAGTGCGTAGCGCAAGGCACGGCAGACAGTTTGCCAGCGCGCGTCATCAGCGCACGCAACATGGGCACGCATTGGTTAGTGGATTGCCAGCTCGGTGATTATCGAGTTGCGTGTAAACAGCGCACGCTGCATTCCGTCGCAGCGGGTGATGCAGTGGGCGTGCGTCTGCCAGACGAGCGCATTTTGTATTACGTCAATGAGAGACGCGTCGCATGAAAACCTACAACAACAAAGCGTGGTGGTTCGTGTTGCCGGTGATTCTATCGGTCGCGTTTTCTGCGATCGTGCCACTGATGACGGTAGTGAATTACTCAGTGCAAGACATCCTCGGGCCAGACCAATCTGTGTTCGTTGGCATGGAATGGTTTAGAGAAGTGATGCGCGATGAAGATTTGCATGGCGCGTTAGCGCGTCAACTATGGTTTTCTTTAGCCGTGCTATCGATAGAAATTCCTTTGGGCATAGGCGTGGCTCTTACGATGCCGGCTCAAGGTTGGCGCGCTTCGTTATCGCTGGTACTTGTTGCTTTGCCTTTGCTGATTCCATGGAACGTGGTCGGTACGATCTGGCAAATTTTTGGTCGTGGCGATATTGGTTTGATGGGCAAGCTGATTAATGATGCAGGCATCTCGTACAACTACACCGGCGACTCATGGGATGCCTGGTTAACTGTATTGCTGATGGATGTGTGGCATTGGACGCCGTTAGTGGTGTTGCTGTGCTACGCCGGTTTGCGCGCGATACCTGACGCTTACTATCAAGCAGCAAAAATTGATGGTGCTTCACGCTTCGCGGTTTTCCGTTTTATTCAGCTGCCTAAAATGCGCAACGTGCTGATGATTGCGGTGTTGCTGAGGTTTATGGATAGCTTCATGATTTATACCGAGCCGTTTGTACTCACTGGCGGTGGCCCCGGAAATGCAACGACTTTCCTTTCGCAATACCTGACACAAAAAGCCGTGGGTCAATTTGATCTGGGTCCGGCAGCGGCGTTCTCGCTGATTTACTTCTTGATCATCTTGCTGTTTTCGTTTGTGCTCTACAACTGGATGCAGCGCGTGGGCACGGGAGACAAGACATGATCCGACAAAATTTCTCACGCTTCTTCCTGGTCGCTTTTTTAGCGTTATCGCTATTGCCGATCTATTGGATGCTGAACATGTCACTCAAGACGAATGAAGAAATCGTCGGCGTGATGACGCTCTGGCCAACGCATCTGACCTTTGATAATTACCGCACTATCTTTACGGATGAGGCATGGTACGGCGGCTACATTAATTCGATTATTTATGTGGCGATGAACATGGTGATGTCGGTGCTACTTGCACTGCCTGCTGCCTATGCTTTCTCCCGCTATTCGTTTTTGGGTGACAAGCATTTGTTTTTTTGGTTGCTCACTAACCGCATGACGCCGCCGGCTGTTTTTCTGCTGCCTTTCTTCCAGCTGTATTCCACCTTCGGCATGATGGATACGCATATCGCGGTGGCATTAGCTCACTTGCTTTTTAATGTACCGCTAGCTGTATGGATTTTAGAAGGCTTCATGTCGGGCATACCGAAAGAGATCGACGAGACCGCTTACATTGATGGCTACAGCTTTCCCGCATTCTTCGTCAAAATCTTTTTGCCACTAATTAAATCAGGCATCGGTGTGACGGCGTTTTTCTGTTTCATGTTTAGCTGGGTCGAACTTCTTTTGGCGCGCACGTTAACGTCTGTGAACGCTAAGCCGATCGCTGCAACGATGACGCGCACCGTCTCAGCCGCCGGCATGGATTGGGGTGTACTCGCAGCGGCTGGCACGCTAACGATTGTGCCGGGCGCCTTA
The DNA here is from genome assembly GCA_021737945.1 of Polynucleobacter sp. Taxonomy (GTDB): domain Bacteria; phylum Pseudomonadota; class Gammaproteobacteria; order Burkholderiales; family Burkholderiaceae_D; genus Pernthalerella. The sequence continues at coordinate 546 of JAIPCX010000009.1, read as the reverse complement.
GTGATTTGGTTTGTACGGCATTACATCGCCAAAGGTTTTGCTATGGGGAGGGTGTGACATGGTTAACGCCTTTTCATGGATGGCTTGGACCTTAGAAGTCGCTGTATTTTTTATTAGCGTGGTGTTGATGTTGATCGGCATGACGATCTGGCAGGTACGCTCGCCGAGTATTGAGCGAAAAGGATTTCTACCTATCTCCACCACGCGTGGTGATCGTTTATTTATCGGCTTGTTGTCTGCTGCGTATGTGAATCTGGCGTGGGCAGGACTGACTGATTTAACGCAATGGGTTGCGGCAGTATTAGGTTTTGTAGTGTTGTTAGTAATGATGCGTTGGGGTTAGCAAGCTACTAATTTGAGTCAGCCTCGACTCATGCTGGCACCGGGTTTCTTCCCACCGGTGTCGGTTGTTCTGTCCGGGAAGGTGCGAAGAGGAGACAAGATGAAACTTAAACTTAGTGCTATTGCGATTGCAGCAATGCTAGCCTCAGGCGCGTCCTGGGCTGACATGAAAGCCGCAGAGAAATGGGTGGACAAAGAGTTCCA
>JAIPCX010000026.1 GCA_021737945.1 Polynucleobacter sp. | reverse complement strand
TCAAATTGCCGAAGAATTTCAAGCGATTGTGCTGGACTATGTGAAAACTCGATATGGCTGAGACTAAAAAAAGTGAAAAAATCCTCGGAGTGAAGGGGATGAATGACGTTCTACCGGCTGATGCTGCTTTGTGGGAGTTATTTGAAAATACCGTTCAATCGGTATTGAAGAGCTACGGCTATCAACAGATACGTACACCGATTGTAGAGCCTACTTCGTTGTTTGCGCGTGGATTAGGCGCAGTAACAGATATCGTTGAAAAAGAGATGTACTCGTTTACCGATAGCATGAATGGTGATGAACTCACTTTACGTCCAGAATGCACAGCAGGCGTGGTGCGATCGGTACTTGAACATAACCTAACTTACGACGGCCCCAAGCGACTTTGGTATACCGGCCCAATGTTCAGACACGAGCGTCCTCAGCGCGGTCGTTATCGTCAATTTCATCAAGTAGGTGCTGAAGCGGTTGGTTTTAACGGTCCCGATATCGATGCTGAACTCATTATGCTTTGTCAGCGGCTCTGGGATGATTTGGGTTTGACCGACATTCGCTTAGAGATTAATTCCATCGGTGATGCCCAAGAGCGCCAACGCCATAGAGATGATTTAATTGCGTATTTTGAGCAGCATAAAGATCAGCTGGATGCAGATGCTCTACGCCGACTAAATAGCAATCCTTTGCGTATTCTCGACACCAAAAATCCCGCCATGCAGGATGTAGTCAATCAAGCGCCCAAACTGCTCGATTATCTGGGTGAAGAATCGCGATCGCATTTTGAAGGAGTGCAGCAATTACTCCGAAATAACAGCATTCCTTTCACCATCAACCCGCGTTTGGTGCGTGGTATGGATTACTACAATCGTACGGTGTTTGAGTGGATTACCGATCAGCTGGGATCACAGGGCACGGTCTGTGGCGGCGGGCGCTACGATCCATTAGTTGAAATTTTCGGCGGCAAACCCACGCCTGCAGTAGGTTTTGCGATGGGTGTTGAGCGCTTGCTTGAGCTTATGAAGGCCAGCTCCGAGACCGTCTCCTTAAGTCAATGCGATATTTATCTGGTACATCAGGGTGAGGCGGCTCAAACCCAAGCCTTTACACTAGGTGAGCGGTTACGGGATGCCGGGTTCGATGTTGTGCTACATTGCGCCTCGGCTGGGAGTCTGGGAAGCTTCAAATCGCAAATGAAACGTGCCGACAGCAGCGGTGCTGCCTATGCCGTTATTCTTGGCGATGATGAAATCAAGCTCGGCACGGCAACGATCAAATATTTGCGTGAAGCCGATCAGCAAAAAAATCAGCAGAGCATAGAACTGGCCGCCGTAGTGGATCATTTGATTGATCACATGACTGGTCAAGACGATCACAACCACGTGCATTTGCATGCGGGACAAATTCATACCCATCATTAAAATTATCATGGCATACGATCTCGAAGAACAAGAGCAAATAGCTACGCTTAAAGCGTGGTGGAATCAGTATGGAAATATGGTTACTTGGTTCGTGACCGCCGTACTAGTGGCATTCGCTGCATGGTCTGGCTGGAAATACTACCAACGAGATCAGTCCTCCAAGGGTGTGATGCTCTATGAAGAAATCGTCAAGGCAGCCGAGGCTAAAGATCAGGCCAAACTAGCCAGGGCGACTGAAGATATCAAGGCGCGATTTGGCGGCACACCGTATGCGCAGATGGGTTTGCTGTTGGCAGCGAAAGCATCGTTTGATGCAAACGATGTTAAATCAGCCAAGGCTGATCTGCAGTGGATTGTAGATCATGGACACACCGACGAATTTAAAGCGATTGCTCGTATTCGCCTCGCTGGTTTATTGCTCGACGAAAAAGCCTACGACGAAGGTTTGAAGATTTTGTCTGCAGAGTTTCCTGTGCAATTTGCGGCATTAGTGGCGGACCGTCGTGGCGATCTTTTATTTGCACAAAACAAGCTTGATGAAGCTCGCAAAGAATTTAAAACAGCGCTTGAAAAAACAGAGATCAAAAATCCTGCGCGTCAATTAATCCAGCTCAAATTAGACGCGTTGGGTGGTAACGCTAAGTCTGCGGGCTAGGCGAGGAGATCATGCGACACTTTAAGTATGTGCTTGTGGCGGCGGCGTTATTAATGGCCGGTTGCTCTTCTCTGAATCCTTTTGCGGCCAAGCCTAAAAATTCACCTGCTGCTCTAGTTAGTTTTACGCCGACGATGGCGGTTCGAACTCTTTGGTCGGTAAACATTGGTAAGGCAGGTGATTATCATCTGAAGCCGATTTTTAGTGATGGCCGACTGTACGCTGCTAATCAGTCCGGCGAAGTCATGTGTATCGACCCATCGAACGGCACTATCATCTGGAAAATTAAGACAGGTATGTCGCTCAGTGCCGGCGTTGGTGCAGATGCGGGTACTGTCGTAGTTACAGGTGCTGATGGAACAGTACAAGCGCTAGATGCTGCGAATGGGCAGACGCGCTGGAAATTTCAAGCATCGACAGAAATTTTATCGGCGCCAGCTGTAGGTAGTGGCACCGTAGTTGTGCGCAGCGTTGACAACCGAATAGTTGCGCTCGATGCTGAATCAGGATCACGGCGTTGGTATTTGCAGCGCACTGCGCCACCATTAGCTTTAAGATCAGCGCCGGGAATTATTGTTGCTGATGGTTTAGCGTATGTTGGTTTGCCCGCTGGTCGCATGATCGCCTTATCGGTTCTGACCGGTGCGCCGCGCTGGGAAGCAACGATTGCTGAACCGAAAGGCGCCACTGAACTTGAGCGCGTCGCTGATGTATCCGGTGAGCCAGCTTTACTGGGTCGAGACATTTGCGCGAGCTCGTATCAAGGCCGAGTTGCCTGCGTCGATATCGGTAACGGAACTATGCGTTGGGCGCGAGAGTTATCAGCCGCGGTTGGTCCTGCAATTGATCAGCGCTATGTTTTTACTGCCGATGAAAAAGGCAACCTGCAGGCATTCGCTCGTGAGACGGGCAGCAGTGTTTGGCGTAATACCAGTTTGAGTTGGCGTGGCCTGTCAGCACCGGTTTCTTTCGGACGCGCTATTGCTGTGGGTGATCGTCAGGGTCAGCTGCATTTTTTCTCTCGCGAAGAGGGAGCGCTGCTGGCACGTATTGCTACCGATGGCAGTGCGATTCGTGCGGCCCCTGTGGTCGCAGGAGCAAATCTCATCGTTCAAACCCAAGATGGAAAATTGATGGCGATTGCGTCGGACTAAGGTCCGACGGCGCCGCAATTTCTCGCGCCTGCAGGAAAGTCGAAAGCTTTCCAGAGATATTTCATGAAGCCCGTCATTGCACTTATCGGCCGACCTAACGTCGGCAAATCCACTTTATTCAATCGACTCACGCGCTCGCGCGATGCGTTGGTTGCTGACTTGCCTGGATTAACTAGAGACCGTCACTATGGTGAGGGGCGAATCGGTGAGCGTCCGTTTTTGGTGATCGATACTGGAGGTTTTGAGCCAGTCGCTAAAGAGGGCATCGTTCACGAGATGGCCAAGCAAACTCGGCAGGCTATCGTCGAAGCGGATGTTGTTGTATTTATCGTCGATGGCCGCCAAGGTTTAACGCCACACGATAAGACGATTACCGATTTCCTGCGTAAATCGGGCCGACAAGTGATGTTGGTCGTGAATAAATCGGAAGGTATGAAATATACCTCCGTTACGGCTGATTTTTATGAGCTCGGTTTGGGTGATCCCTACGTTATTTCTGCCGCTCATGGGGATGGTGTAGCGGACTTGGTTGATCAGGCGCTGGATATTGCTATTGACGGTAAGCCTCAAGAAGAAAACGAAGAAGCGCCGCTAAGAGGTATAAAGATTGCGATAGTTGGTCGACCCAATGTGGGTAAGTCAACCATGGTGAACACCTTGTTGGGTGAGGAACGCGTTATTGCATTCGATATGCCGGGTACGACACGCGACTCGATAGAAATTCCGTTTGAGCGTAACGGCAAACATTACACATTGATTGACACCGCAGGTATACGACGCAAAGGGAAAGTTTTTGAGGCGATAGAAAAATTTTCCGTAGTCAAAACTTTGCAATCAATTTCAGAAGCCAATGTGGTTTTGCTTTTGCTCGATGCTCAGCAAGATATTTCTGAGCAGGATGCACACATTGCTGGATTCATTCTTGAATCAGGTCGCGCATTGGTGGTGGGTATTAACAAGTGGGATGGACTGACGTCAGATCATCGCGACCATATCAAACGTGAAATCGATCGCAAGCTCACGTTTTTGACTTTTGCTAAATTTCATTATATTTCCGCATTGAAATCTACTGGCATCATGCAGATGTTGAAATCGATTGATGCGGCTTATGCGGCAGCAATGGCAAAGTTACCAACGCCGCAGCTGACACGTGCATTACAAGAAGCATTGGATCACCAACAGCCTCGTCGCAAAGGTTCAATTCGCCCTAAGTTGAGATATGCCCATCAGGGTGGACAAAATCCGCCTATCATTGTCATTCACGGCAACGCGTTGGAGTCCATTGAATCTAGTTATAAACGTTATCTAGAAAAACATTTTCGCGATAGTTTTTCATTAACCGGTACACCATTGAGAATAGAATTCCGTTCTGGCAAAAACCCTTTTTCCAGACAGGAATAAAATCATTTTTCAACGAGTCTGTTTGCCAGTGTGGGGCAAATAGATTACATTCGTGAGAAGCGGTTATTTTGGGCGCTTGTACTTTTATGCCCCGCCCCCATTTGCATAACTTAACAATAAAACGGAGCTTCCATGAGCAACAAAGGGCAACTGCTTCAGGATCCTTTCTTGAATGCCTTACGAAAAGAGCACGTTCCTGTTTCCATTTATTTAGTGAATGGCATCAAACTTCAGGGGCACGTGGAATCATTCGATCAATACGTTGTTTTACTGCGCAACACCGTAACCCAAATGGTTTACAAACACGCTATTTCCACCATTGTTCCAGCGCGCGCGGTTAATCTCAATACTGAACAGGCTCCCGAGTAAGATTTCAACCTGCTCGGGTTGGCCAGGGCTTATTACATGCGTGCTGTTTTGGTGGGTGTCGATTTTGGCAAGCTTGATTTCGTTTCCAGTCTTGAAGAGTTGGCATTGTTGTCAAAAACGGCGGGTGCCCAGCCGGTTGCCAGCGTAACTGGCAAGAGGTCCTCGCCTGATGCTGCCTTATTTGTTGGGTCAGGAAAAGCTGACGAAGTTCTCGACACCATCAATGATGTCGAAGCCGAGGTTGCCATTTTCAACCATGCGCTATCACCAGCGCAGCAGCGCAACCTCGAACGCCATCTCAAGGTTCGTGTTGTCGATCGAACCAGTCTGATTCTTGATATCTTTGCCCAGCGAGCCCAGAGCCACGAAGGTAAGGTTCAGGTCGAATTAGCCCAACTCCAGCACCTTGCTACCCGACTCATTCGCGGCTGGACCCACTTGGAGCGTCAAAAAGGGGGTATCGGTTTACGCGGACCCGGTGAAACGCAGCTGGAAACCGATAGGCGACTGATCGGTGCTCGGGTAAAAGCCTTGCGAGCCAAGCTCGATAAATTGCAACGGCAGCGCAATACCCAACGTCGCTCCCGAGAACGCAACCGCACTTTTTCTGTCTCGCTAGTGGGCTATACCAATGCGGGTAAGTCGACTCTTTTTAATAACATGACCAAGGCCGGCGTTTATGCTGCCGATCAGCTATTTGCGACCCTGGATACCACCTCGCGTCGGATTCATCTTGGCGAATATGGCAATGTTGTTATTTCAGATACGGTTGGATTTATTCGGGATTTGCCCACGCAATTAGTCGCCGCCTTTCGCGCTACCTTGGATGAGACTATTCACGCAGATCTACTGCTGCATGTGGTCGATGCGGCGAGCCCGGTGCGCGATGACCAGATCGAGCAAGTCAACGCTGTATTGCAGGAAATTGGGGCGGATCATGTGCCTCAGGTCTTGGTATGGAACAAGATCGACGTTGCTGGCTTGGACCCGGCGATTGAGTATGATGAATATGATAAAATTCGTCGTGTTTTTGTTAGCGCCCAGACTGGCGAAGGGATTGATTTGCTTAGGCAGGCAATTGCCAGCTTTGCGCGAGCAGGCGGCGCTAGTCCGGGGCATTTCCCGCCCGACGATTCCAGGCTGAGCGAGCGCAGCGACGAGATAATTCCCTAACTGCACAACAGACAATGGTGCCGACTTCCGTTGGTATCGAATCAGCGTTTCATTCAAGATGAAAAAAAACCTCAACTCGGAACGTCCCAGCAAGCTCGGATCTCTTTTCAAGAAATTCGGCCTCAGTTTTTCTTTGAACGACCCACGCTGGGGTCGCGGCTCCCAAGATAATAACGATCAAGACTCTCGTCAAAACAGTCGCAAGCCTACTGATGGCCCGCCTGATCTTGATCAACTCTGGCGCGACTTCAATCAACGTCTGAATAAACTATTTGGTGGCCAGGGTGGCGGCCGTGAAGGCGGTGAAGGCGGTGGATCCAGCGATGGACATGGTGCCGGCATTAGTGCGGGCGTTGTCGCTGTGGTGATCGGCTTCCTCTGGTTAGTTAGCGGCTTTTTTATCGTGCAAGAAGGTCAAACAGCTGTTGTGATGACCTTTGGCAAATTCAGTCATTCGACACAGCCGGGTTTTAACTGGCGCTGGCCGTATCCGATTCAAGCACACGAAGTGGTCAACTTATCTCAGGTCAGAACAGTAGAGATCGGTTATCGCAGCAACGTGCGCAACAAGTTGGCACGCGAGTCGTTGATGCTCACCGATGATGAAAACATCATTGATATTCAGTTTGCTGTCCAGTACCGACTCAAAGATGCCTCACAGTGGGTATTCAACCTTCGCGATCAGGAAGAAACAGTCAAAGAAGTTGCTGAGACCGCTATTCGCGAAATCGTCGGTAAAAGCAAAATGGATTTTGTGTTGTACGAGGGGCGCGAAAAAGTAGCGTTCGACACCAGCACCCTAATGCAGCACATCCTTGATCGCTATAAGATTGGCGTGCTGGTCACCAACGTTACCATGCAGGCAGTTCAGCCACCTGAGCAAGTTCAAGCGTCGTTTGATGATGCCGTTAAGGCGGGTCAAGATCGCGAGCGTCAAAAAAACGAAGGACAAGCCTACGCCAATGATGTGGTACCTAAAGCTCGTGGTGCCGCGTCGCGCTTAATGCAGGAGTCAGAAGGTTATAAATCACGCGTCGTCGCTAACGCGGAGGGTGAAGCGTCACGTTTTACAAAGATTCTTGCTGAATATCAGAAAGCGCCTGCTGTGACCCGTGACCGTATGTACATCGAGGCTATGCAGCAAATTTTTTCAAGTACAACCAAAGTTATGGTGGATACCAAATCCAGTAACAGTATGATTTATTTGCCGCTCGATAAATTAATTGCTCAAACCGCTGCTGAGTCAGCTGCGGGTGTTCATGCGCCTGCTGCGCCACTCAGCGAGACTTCGCCTGCAAATGAAGCTGCGCGTGTCCCCGAACCACGCGGGCGCGAGAACCGCAGCATTCGTGACAGGGAGTCACGCTAATGAATCGTCTTATTTCAACCGCTATTGCCAGCGTCATTGCGCTGGCCATTTTGATGTCCACGCTGTTTGTCGTGGATCAACGGCAGTTTGCCATCGTGTTCGCACTCGGTGAAGTCAAGCATGTCATCAAAGAACCTGGCTTGCATTTCAAGTTGCCACCGCCATTTCAAAATGTGATCTTCCTTGATAAGCGCATTTTGACCTTAGATACGCCGGAACCTGATCGTTTCATTACCGCTGAAAAGAAAAACATTCTGGTCGATGCCTTTGTTAAGTGGCGCATCGTTGACCCACGACTATATTTCATCAGCTTTGGTGGTGACGAGCGTCGTGCACAAGATCGTATGGCGCAAATCGTTAAAGCAGCGCTGAATGATGAAATCACTAAGCGTACCGTGCGTGAAGTAATTTCAGGTGAGCGTGGCAAAGTGATGGATGCTATCCGTACTAAGGTGTCAGAAGAAGCTAAACAGATCGGTGGCGAGATTATCGATGTGCGCTTAAAGCGTGTGGATTACGTAGAGCAAATCAATAACTCGGTCTACGAACGGATGAAATCCGAGCGTGCTCGAGTAGCGAATGAGTTGCGTTCTACCGGTTCTGCTGAATCCGAAAAAATTCGAGCTGATGCCGATCGTCAGCGCATCGTGATTCTTGCTGATGCCTATCGGCAGGCAGAATCAGTGCGAGGCGAGGGCGATGCTAAGGCAGCGCGTATTTATGCGCAGGCATTTGGTCAGAATCCGGAGTTCTACAAATTCATACGCAGCTTAGAAGCCTATCGCGAGAGTTTTAAAACGCGCAGCGATGTGCTGGTGATTGATCCCAATTCGGAGTTCCTGAAATATTTCAAGGCACCCGGCGGCGCCCGTAAATAAGGTTGCTCGGTGTCGTCTACTCTGCTGATCACGCTGGGCTTGCTATGCCTGTTAGAAGGGATGTTTCCGTTCCTCTCACCGGCGCGCTGGCGTCAGACCTTCTTGCAGCTGGCAAGTCTAACGGATGGTCAGATCCGATTTTTCGGTCTGGTCGCCATCGTGTTTGGTATGCTGCTACTCGCACTACGATTCCTCCTTTCTGAAGCTTGATTGTCATGCCTAATTGGCTACTTCCCGAGAATATTGCAGACGTACTCCCATCCGAAGCGCGCAAGATTGAAGTCTTGCGCCGCGCGATGCTCGATAACTTTCGTCGTTTTGGTTACGAGTTGGTGATGCCACCGATGTTGGAATACGTGGAATCCTTAATGCCATTCCCCGACCATGATATGGACCTGCGCATGTTCAAACTGGTCGATCAGTTATCCGGTCGAACCATGGGTCTGCGTGCGGATATGACGACGCAGGTGGCACGTATCGATGCGCATTTACTCAATCGCAAATCAGTCACTCGACTTTGCTACGCAGGTAGCGTTTTGCAGGCACGTCCTTCGGGGTTTCATGCAACCCGCGAGCCACTGCAAATCGGTGCTGAAATTTACGGGCATGCGGGTGTAGAAGCGGATGAAGAAATTCAATCACTCGCTTTAGCGTCACTCAGCATGGCTGGTCTGTCGAATGTCACGTTAGATTTATCGCACAATGTGATTTTGAACGCCATTCTTGAAGGCGATGTGAATGCGCAGCGTCATCAGGCCGAGTTGGTTGCAATGCTACGAGCAAAAGATTTGCCGCAGTTAACTGAGTTTGTGTCGGGTTTTAACGTGACTGTGCGTGACGCGCTCTCGGCTCTTATGAGTTTGCATGGCGATATCAGTGTGCTTGATCGTGCACGTAACGTACTTCCTGCTAATCCGAAAATTCATCACGCTTTGGATGAACTGGCGCTGTTAGCCAAAGCAGCGGGTGCGGTGACTATCAATATTGATTTGGCAGATCTCTCGGGTTACCAATACGAGAGTGGTGCGATGTTTGCGCTGTATGTTGCCGGTCTTCCGAATGCCGTAGCGCGTGGCGGACGTTATGATCACGTGGGTGAAGTTTTTGGGCGAGCCAGACCAGCCACAGGATTTTCTTTAGATTTGCGTGAACTCGCGCGTTTGCTGCCAGCCGCAGCTGCCGTCAGCGCCATTCGTGCGCCTTGGGGCAGAGAGCCTGCATTGACCGAACTGATTGCGTCCTTGCGCGAGCAGGGTGAAATTGTTATTCAGTTGTTGCCCGGTGAAGAAAGTAGCCAACAAGAATTCGAATGTGATCGCGAGATCATTGCCGACAAAAATAAATTCATCATCAGAAAGCTGTAGAAATCATGGCTAGAAATGTCGTTGTTATCGGTACCCAATGGGGCGATGAAGGAAAAGGAAAAGTTGTCGACTGGCTGACGGATCATGCACAGGGCGTCGTTCGTTTTCAAGGTGGTCACAATGCGGGTCACACGCTGGTTATTGGCGGTCAAAAAACAGCGTTGCAGCTCATCCCGTCGGGCATTATGCGTGCCGGCGTTGCCTGCTACATCGGTAATGGTGTCGTGTTGTCTGTGCCTGATTTGTTGCGTGAAATTGATAAGCTGGAAGCATCGGGTATTGAAGTCGCCAATCGTTTAAAAGTATCAGAAGCATGTCCGGTCATTCTGCCGTATCACACGGCCTTAGATGCCGCGCGTGAAGCTAAGCGTGGCGATGCAAAAATCGGTACCACGGGTAAAGGCATAGGTCCCGCGTATGAAGACAAAGTAGCTCGTCGTGCGATTCGCGTTGCTGATTTGTTGAATGAAAAACGCTTGGAAGAAAAGCTGCGCGAAAATCTTGATTATCACAACTTCGTGCTCGTCAATTATCTGAAGGCTAAAGCTGTTGATTTTCAAAGTACCTTTGATGCGGCTTTAGCTTCGGTTCCAAGAATTCGTCCAATGGTAACGGATGTCTCGAGTGCTTTGTACGCCGCTCACAAAGCCGGTGCAAATTTATTGTTTGAAGGTGCGCAGGGTAGCTTGCTCGATGTTGATCACGGTACCTATCCGTTTGTAACGTCCAGCAATTGTGTGGCGGGTAATGCTGCTGCAGGCTCGGGCGTGGGCCCTAATATGTTGCACTACATTTTAGGTATTACGAAAGCGTATACAACGCGCGTAGGTTCCGGACCGTTTCCATCAGAATTGCCGACCGATCAGGGCATAGGAAAACACCTATCATCGGTTGGGCATGAATTTGGTACCGTGACTGGCCGCGCACGTCGCTGTGGTTGGTTTGATGCTGCTTTATTGAAGCGCTCAGTGCAGATCAATGGCGTATCTGGTATGTGCCTGACTAAGCTGGATGTATTGGATGGTTTGGAATCATTAAAGCTGTGCACAGGCTATCGCTTGCATGGAAAGCACGTGGATATTTTCCCTGTGGGTGCCGAAGAAGCGGCAGCATGCGAACCCATTTATGAAGAGATGCCAGGTTGGACTGAGCCTACCGTCGGCGTTAAGTTAATGAAGGATTTGCCTGCGAACGCCCAAGCGTATGTTAAGCGCATTGAGGAGTTGGTTGGTGTGCCGGTAGATATGGTTTCAACCGGCCCTGATCGTGAAGAGACTATCGTTTTACGTCATCCGTTTGAATGATGTCAGCGCATGACGACCTCGAAAGATGCCGGTCATGTATGGATTTCGTGGGATGACTATCATCGTTCTATTGAAGTCCTAGCTAAGCAGGTGTTTGATTCGGGATGGACGTTTGATCATGTACTTTGTTTAGCTCGAGGTGGTTTGCGTCCGGGAGATGTTTTTTCGCGCTTGTTTAACGTGCCGCTCTCTATTCTCACTGTGAGCTCTTATCGTGAAGAAGGGGGTACTCAGCGTGGAGCGCTTTGCATAGCTGACAGAATTACGTCGACGGCAGACACGTTAAGCGGACGTCTGCTGTTAATCGACGATTTAGTGGATTCAGGTGACACTCTGCAAAGAGTCGGGGAATGGCTGCTTAACCGCCATCCAGAAATTAGTGAGATTCGATCAGCAGTGATTTGGTACAAAGAAAATTCATCCGTATGTCCGGATTATTTTGTCCATCCTGTTGCAGGTAATCCGTGGATTCATCAGCCGTTTGAGTTGTATGACCAAATGATGCCAGACACGCTGTAGCAACGCTATCGTTCAAGGAAAGTCTATGAAGGAAAATGAACGTGTGAGTAAGACGCTGAGCGATTTGAAAAATGCTCAGAATAATCTTGATGCCTTAGATCGCGAGCATGATGAGTTGATGCTTCGACTGGCGAATGCGAGACGCGCTCAACAACGTATGACGTACTACTTAATTGCAATAGTTGTTGTGGCTGCGGGAATGATTATTGGTTCACTGTATTTAGCAGCAAAGAGTTTGTAGCACTTTTGGTTTATGCAAGAGCCTGCAAAAGAGAGATCTTAATTTGGTGGTGCCCACGGAGGGACTCGAACCCCCACACCTTGCGGCACATGGACCTGAACCATGCGCGTCTACCAATTCCGCCACGTGGGCCAAAAGAAGGCGAGATTATAGCGGATAAATCCCGCAAGTCAATAAAGCCGAGTGTTGAGCACTATGAATGCACGATGTCATAGTGATTTAACTAGTTAGGAATAAGCTCTTAGCCTTTATCAATCGAATGGTCTACTGAGCAAAGCGTGCACAGCTCCGTTACACTATTCTTGTTTATTCACCTTACTTTTATTGACATCTTTTGAGCCACTATCCGTATAGCATCCCCAGTCGAGAAGAAATCCTGGGCGTACTGCGTAAAGCATCTGATCCGCAGACACTATCTTCCATCGCCGACGCTTTGTCTGTTAAAGAATCTGAGCTGGATGGTTTGACCCGTCGATTAGCCGCTATGGAGCGTGACGGCCAAATCAAACCAGACCGCAAAGGTCGCATACAACTCGCTAATACCGCTAACTTTATTGAAGGCCGTGTTTCTTGTCATCGCGATGGCTATGGTTTTTTGTTACCAGATGAAGGTGACGATGTTTTTCTTCCTGAAAAAGAAATGCAGAAAGTTTTGCATGGTGATCGGGTACAAGTTCGCGTTATAGGCTTAGATCGACGTGGCCGCCCCGAGGGCACTATTGTTGAAGTATTAGCACGTGCCAATACACATGTCATTGGGCGCTTGGTACATGAGAATGGCGTTTGGTTAGTCGTACCTGAAGATAAGCGCATCGCTCACGACATTTTGCTCGCAGTGGCACCTGGCAAAGCGAAAGCTGGGCAGGTTGTCAGCGTTGAACTCACTGAGCAACCATCGCGCTATAGCCAGCCGATAGGAAAAATTGCTGAAGTGCTAGGTGAGATAGATGATCCTGGTATGGAGATTGAAATTGCTGTGCGCAAGTATGGCGTTCCACACGAGTTTTCAGAGGCGGCAAAAGTAGCCGCATCGAAATTACCATCCGAAGTGAAACCAGCTGATCTAGAAGATCGTGTTGATTTACGCGACATACCGATGGTAACGATAGACGGTGAAGACGCAAGAGATTTTGATGATGCTGTGTATTGCGAACCCGTAAAAATTGGGCGTGGTACAGGTTTTCGACTGATTGTTGCAATTGCTGATGTCAGTCACTATGTGAAGCCGAATGATGCATTAGATGTCGATGCGCTTGAGCGCAGCACGTCAGTGTATTTTCCGCGCAGGGTGATACCCATGCTGCCGGAAAAATTATCCAATGGTTTGTGCTCATTAAACCCCGATGTCGATCGATTGACCATGGTGTGTGATGCCGTGATCAGCGCTAAAGGCGATATTCAGGCGTATCAGTTTTATCCTGCAGTGATTCATTCAGCGGCGCGCTTAACGTATACCGAAGTTGCTGCCGTATTAGGGAATACGCGTGGGCCTGAGGCTACGCGTCGCGCTGCGTTACTGCCGCACCTACAAAATCTTTATGATTTATTTCAAGTGCTACTGCAGTCGCGTCGTCTGCGTGGTGCGATTGATTTTGAAACGACTGAGACCTATATCGTTTGTAATGCTGCGGGTAAAATAGAACAAATTTTGCCGCGCACACGAAACGATGCGCACAAATTAATTGAAGAATGCATGTTGGCGGCAAACGTTTGCGCCGCTGATTTCATGGAGCGTAACAAGCATCACGGTATGTTTCGTATCCATGCGGGCCCAACAGAACAAAAGCTTAATCAGTTACGCACATTCTTAAAGCAATTAGGTTTGTCGCTCGGTGGTTCCGGTAGCCCAGCGGCATCGGATTATGCGGAGTTGATGGAGAAAATAAAACTACGACCTGATGCAATCATGCTTCAAACCATGCTGCTACGCTCCATGCAGCAAGCAGCCTACAGCCCTGACAATATCGGACATTTCGGATTGTCTTACGATGCTTATGCTCATTTCACCAGTCCTATACGGCGCTATCCGGATTTACTGACGCACCGCGTGATCAAGGCAATTTTACAAACCAAGCGCTATCATCCGAAAGATATAGAGACCGAAAATTTAAATACTCAGCTCTCTCCTGCAGCGCGTAAGATGCAGGCAAAAGATAGAGCTGCCGGTAAGAAAAAATCGGAAGGCGATGTAGCGATTTGGGAGGCCCTTGGCATTCATTGTTCTGCTAATGAACGGCGTGCGGATGAAGCCTCGCGTGATGTTGAAGCCTGGCTGAAATGCTATTTTGTACGCGATAAACTCGGCGAAGAATTCACCGGCACGATTTCGGGAGTTGCAGCATTCGGTATTTTTGTACAGCTCGATGCCTTGTTCATTGAAGGCATGGTTCACGTCACTGATCTGGGTTCAGACTTCTTTCAATTTGATGAAGCCCGACATGAATTGCGTGGTGAGCGTACCGGAATGCGCTATCAGTTAACCGATAGAGTGACCGTACAGGTAAGTCGAGTTGATCTTGATGCACGACGCATTGATTTGCGACTGGTGCGCGAGCCAGGCATTCGAACCCAATTGAAAAACGAAGCGCGACGCGCCGATGAGGGAAAAGGGCATTCGCGCTTGTCGGGAGCAAAAAAAGCGGCGAAACAGGCCACGAAAAAAACAGCTAAAAAAGCTGCTCCTCAAAAGCCCGACAGCGCTAAAGCGCGTAAAGCTAAACCACCAAAAACCGCTGCACGTACAGGTCAAAAGAAACGTAAATAACGGAGAGCGATAGCTCACTGGCCAATAAAAAATGAAGACCAAACTGCTTTTCGGATTTCATGCTGTCGCAGCGCGAATTCGCCATGATGCATCGACCATCGAAGAAATTTATGTCGATGCCTCCCGTCATGATCGTCGCATGGGTGATCTTTTGCGCTCGGCTAAATCGGCGAATGTGCGCATCATTCAGGCAGATGATCAGCGCTTGGATGCTATGGTCGGTACGCGTCGGCATCAAGGTGTAGTTGCGCGAGCTGGTGAAATCTCGCTCGCTCGTAATCTGTCGGAGTTAATCGATGGTATACAAGGGCCGCCCTTGCTATTGCTGTTAGATGGCGTCACCGATCCGCATAATTTGGGCGCATGCTTGCGCGTTGCCGATGGTGCAGGGGCCCATGCCGTGATTGCACCCAAAGATAGAGCCGTAGGTTTGAATGCGACGGCAGCCAAAGTCGCCAGCGGCGCAGCGGACAACGTGCCCTACATTACCGTGACCAATCTGGCGCGTGCTATGCGTGAGCTACAGGAACACGATATTTGGTTAACAGGTACGACAGATGATGCAGAAAGCACGATCTACGATGTCGACTACACCGGAGGCGTAGCTTTTGTAATGGGCTCCGAAGGAGAGGGTATGCGCCGTTTAACGCGCGAGAATTGCGATCGTTTAGTGAGCTTACCGATGATGGGCTCCGTCGAAAGTCTTAACGTCTCCGTAGCATCAGGTATTTGCTTGTATGAGGCTAGACGTCAACGCTTGAAAGTACCGATTGTCTAGTTCAAGGATGATTGAGTCTGATTCTTCCAAATAACCTAAAATTCAATTTTTACTGTTTGATCGACATTCATGTTTAGCCGCCTCAGGGAAGACATCGCTAGCATCATGGCACGGGACCCCGCCGCCCGTAGTTCTTGGGAGGTGTTGACCTGCTACCCCGGTCTGCATGCCATCGTTTTGCATCGGTGGGCCAATGCCTGCTGGCAGCAGGGCTTTAAGTGGATAGGGCGCTTCATTTCTCATATAGCTCGTGGATTAACCGGTATTGAGATTCACCCCGGTGCGACCATAGGTCGTCGCGTTTTTATCGATCATGGCTTCGGTGTTGTGATCGGTGAGACGGCGTATATCAGTGACGATTGCACCATCTATCAAGGTGTCACCTTAGGTGGCACATCGCTATCCAAAGGAACTAAGCGACACCCGACCTTAGAACGCGGTGTGATCATTGGTGCCGGAGCCAAAGTGTTGGGATCGTTTACGGTCGGCGAGGGCGCTAAGATTGGCTCGAATGCCGTCGTCGTCAAAGAAGTGCCGGCGGGAGCCACCGCGGTCGGCAATCCTGCACGTATCATTGAAAAAACGGCAGCCTCTGAGCGCGAAGATGCGACAGCTAAAATGTTTGCCGCGTACGGCTTGACAGCGAATGGTGACGATCCTTTGTCAAAAGCTTTGCACGGCTTGATCGACAATGCATCTAGTCAGGAATTACAGTTAGTGAAAATTCTCGAGGCACTTAAAGCAGCCGGCATAGCTTGCGAGACCGTAGTCGAGCTGGATAAATTCAATCCGGACAAGCTGAATAAATTGGTGGAGTGATTTATTTCTAATTTTGAAGTGAGGCTCACATGGATTGGCAGGTCGTAGACGTCAAAACTATTTCACCACTGAGTATTCAGGTAACGTTTGCGGATGGGACGTCTGGCAGAGTGGTGTTTGAGACCACCCATTTGACTGGTGTATTTGAAGTACTTAAAGATCCTGAAATTTTCTGACAAGCCTTTATTGAACATGGAGCAGTAACTTGGCCAGGCAACATTGATCTTGCACCGGATGCGATGTATCACGCTATCAAGCAATCGGGTGAGTGGATACTGAATTAAGCCTGCTACTTCAAAAATCTACGATTCTATTTCTGATAGAAGCTTTTCACGCTCTGATGGCGTGTAATTCACCCGCGCTATCCAACACTATCCAGCCGCCACGTCGTATAGCCGCTTCACTCGCTTCACAATCCCAGTCCGGTAATACATAGCGCACTCCCTCAGGAGTGTGATGAACATCAGGCCTATGCGTGTGGCCATGAATTAATAGATTAACTTGATACGTTTTAAAAAGGGCAGCTATCTGCGCTGGGTTCACATCCATGATCGCCATTGATTTTTCTTTTTGCGCAGCACGGCTACCTTCGCGCATACCGGCAATGATACTTTTTCGTTCGGCGAGAGGTCGCGCAAGAAAAGCTGCTTGCCATTCGGGGTTGCGCACTTGCGTACGAAACGTCATATAGGCTGTGTCATCCGTGCACTGTGCATCACCGTGCACGAGCAGAATTCTTTTACCCCCGATTTCTGTAACGTGAGGCTCAGTTAGTAAAGTCAGGCCCGCCGCCTTTGCGAAAGCAGGCCCAACTAAAAAATCACGATTGCCACTGAGCCAAAATATTTTTGTTCCATTATCAGAAACTCGTTTGAGTGCTTGGCAAACTTGTTGTGGAAACGGTGAATCAACATCATCATCACCTGGCCAGTACTCGAACAGATCACCTAGCAGATACAGTTGAGTCGCATGCATTGCCTCGTTGTTTAAAAACGAAAAAAATGCAGCCAAGGTGTGTGGTGTGTCTGGACTCAAATGCAGATCTGAAACAAAAAGCGCAACCATCGTCGGTTGCGCTTTTGTTGATGATGATGTTGCGAGCGAAGTCATGTCAGATCAAACGACCTCAGCTTTTTCGATCACGACAGTCTCGACAGGCACATCCGAAAACATGCTCTTGCGTCCGGTTTTAACGGCGCGAATCGCATCGACGACATCTTCGCCATCAGTGACTTTGCCGAATACTGCATATCCCCAACCATCAGAGCCTGGATAATTTAGAAATTCGTTATCACCGACATTGATGAAAAACTGAGCCGTAGCCGAATGAGGATCCGACGTGCGAGCCATGGCGACGGTGTAGCGATCATTTTTGAGGCCGTTCTCAGCTTCGTTATCAATTGGATCATTGGTCGATTTTTGTTTCATGTCGGAATCGAAGCCGCCACCCTGAATCATGAAGCCATCGATAACACGATGAAAAATAGTGCCATCGTAATGACCAGACTTAACGTAGGTAACAAAATTTTCAACGGACTTGGGTGCTTTTTCTACGTCAAGTTCTAGCGTAATCGTGCCGTGATTGGTGGTAAGTACAACATTCATAAACGTGCTGCTCCTAAATCAATGCTAATAAATTATTCAATCATGGAAGCGGATTCAATAATGACATTCGCTTTGGGTTTGTCTCTTTTATCTGTCTCTACGACTTGAATTTTTTGAATGACTTCTTTGCCGCTGATAACTTTGCCAAATACAGCATAACCCCAACCATCTTGGCCGGGATAGTCCAAAAAGGCGTTGTCATTGCCATTGATAAAGAATTGCGCGCTAGCAGAGTGAGGATCGGGCGTGCGGGCCATGGCAATCGTATAAGCACGATTCTTCAAGCCATTTTTTGCTTCGTTTTGTATCGGGGCGCGGGTGGGCTTTTCTTTCATTGATTGATCGTAGCCACCGCCTTGGACCATGAAACCATTAATCACGCGATGAAAAATAGTGCCGTTGTAAAAACCTGATTTCACGTACGTTAAAAAGTTGTCTACCGTCTTGGGTGCTTTGTCTGGATAAACTTCTACAATGATTTCACCCATGCTAGTTTTGATAGATACCTTGGGAGCTGGATCAGCAGCCAATGCTACCGTGGTCAAGGATGCCAAAACAGCAGCAGTGCAAAATTGCATAAACTGGCGACGGCCGTAACGCATGAAATTTCCTTCCGGTTAGTGTGTATCTGAAGCACCGTTGTTACAGGGATTTAGGTGCTTCAATGTTATACTTTGATGAGACTCGCATTCTATCAAAATACCGGGCACACAAGACGGCCTCTGATTTATGTGGCCGGCGCACCATGTGATTGTTCGTCATTATTTTGAAAAAAGTAATAATTGATTTGCAGTACCTTCGGCTTATCTGCCACGGCATTCCTCTTTTAATTCATGAGCACACTAAAGATATACAACACCTTAGCCCGTGACAAAGTAGCTTTTGTCCCTATTGAACCAGGCAAGGTGCGGATGTATGTGTGCGGCATGACGGTCTATGATTACTGTCATCTCGGTCACGCGCGCGTGATGGTCGTTTTCGATATGGTGCAGCGCTGGCTGCGATCACAAAATTATCAGGTTACGTACGTTCGTAATATTACGGATATTGATGACAAAATCATTCGCCGAGCCGCTGAGAATAACGAATCTATCTCAACCCTGACAAATCGCTACATACAAGCGATGAATGAAGACGCAGACCTGTTAGGTGTGCAGCGCCCAGACCATGAGCCTCGAGCCACGAGTTATGTTCCGCAGATGTTGTCGTTGATTGGTAAGCTTGAAAAAAATGGGCTAGCCTATCAAGCCGCCGATGGTGATGTGAATTTCTCCGTACGTGATTTTGCGGGATACGGCAAATTATCAGGAAAATCCTTAGATGATTTGCGCGCGGGTGAGCGGGTAGAGGTTGATAGTGCTAAGCGCGATCCGCTCGATTTCGTTTTGTGGAAATCCTCTCGCGAAACAGAAGCCGAGGAAGTTAAATGGGCTTCGAAGTGGGGAAGTGGTCGACCCGGTTGGCATATTGAATGCTCCGCTATGGCGTGCGATCTTTTAGGCGAGCAATTTGATATCCATGGTGGTGGTCAGGACTTGCAATTTCCTCACCACGAAAACGAAATCGCGCAATCCGAAGGTGCGCACGGACATGGTTTTGTTAATTATTGGATGCATAACGGTTTTGTTCGCATCGATAACGAAAAAATGTCCAAATCACTGGGTAATTTTTTCACTATTCGTGAAGTACTCGATAAGTTTGATGCAGAAGTTGTGCGCTTTTTTATTTTGCGTGCGCACTATCGCAGTCCGCTGAATTACTCCGATGTCCACCTAGACGATGCGCGCACTGCACTTGCTCGGTTGTATACCGCACTTAAAGATACGCCCCCAGATACGCAAGCATTAGATTGGAATGAACCCTATGCCCAGCGTTTCGCTGAGGCCATGAATGATGATTTCAATACACCCGTTGCCGTTGCATGCTTGTTTGAGTTGGCTACTGAAATTAATCGCGATCACTCTGCGGTTCTTGCTAGGCAGTTGAAAAAACTCGCTGGTGTGATAGGTTTGTTAGAGCGCGAACCACAGCTATTTTTGCAAGGTGGTGGCTCTGCAGATGGTTTGTCAGATGATGCAGTGGCTGCGCAGATTAGCGCTCGTACTGAGGCTAAGAAGAATAAAAATTTTGCCGAGTCCGACAAAATTCGCGCTGAATTACTAGCGCAAGGTATTGTGCTCGAAGACAAGCCCGGCGGAATCACCGAGTGGAGGCGAGCATGAGTAAGCCTCCTGAAATTCTATTGGTTCCGCATTACTGGGAACAGGCCAAGCTAGAGCTAATGAAGCGCGATCGCATCATGAAAAAACTGATTCCTCGCTTTGGTGATTTACAACTCGTTAGGCGTGGCGATCCGTTTATGACGCTGGCACGGTCTATCGTTGGCCAACAAATTTCCGTTAAAGCAGCTCAGTCCGTATGGGAGAGGCTCATGCTGGCCTGCCCGAAAATGACGCCTACTCAGGTGAAGCGGCAAGGGCATGTGAAACTTGCGACGTGTGGACTGTCCAAACGTAAGGCGGAGTACTTAATGGATTTGTCGACCCATTTTCTGGATGGCAGTCTGCATGAAAAAGACTGGGAGTCGATGGAAGATGAGGCAGTGATCGCCGAGTTGATACAGATTCGTGGGATTGGCCGCTGGACGGCTGAGATGTTTTTAATTTTCAATATGCTAAGACCGGATATTTTGCCCTTGGATGACCTAGGGCTAGTTAAAGGCATTAGCGTGAATTATTTCTCGGGTGAGCCCGTCTCACGCAGCGATGCGCGCGAGGTGGCCGCTAACTGGGAACCCTGGCGTACGGTTGCTACTTGGTATATGTGGCGTAGTCTGGATCCTATACCGGTAGAATATTGATTGTCTTAATGCAAGAATGGCATTATTCTTGCTGCCTAGTGCGCTGACATAATTGGCCGCGCTAATGACATAAGGAGCTTATGTGAGCAAAATCACTTTTCTCAGTTTTGAGCAACCGATCTCGGAGCTTGAATCTAAGATAGAGGAACTACGTTTCGTGCAGGAAGATTCAGCTGTCGACATCACAGAAGAAATCGATAGGCTGTCGCAGAAGAGTCAGCAACTGACCAAAGATCTCTACGCCAAGCTCACGCCTTGGCAGGTGTCGCAGATTGCGCGCCATCCCCAGCGTCCGTACGCCATGGATTATGTCAATGAAATCTTCACCGATTTTCATGAGCTACATGGTGACCGCTCTTATGCCGATGATTTATCTATCGTGGGTGGTCTGGCGCGTTTTAATGGCCAAGCCTGCATGGTGATAGGTCATCAAAAAGGTCGTGATACCAAAGAGCGCGCGATGCGTAATTTTGGTATGCCCAAACCTGAAGGCTATCGCAAGGCTATGCGCCTGATGAAGGTGGCTGAGAAGTTTGGTTTACCCGTGTTTACCTTCGTTGATACGCCAGGTGCGTTCCCAGGCATTGATGCGGAAGAGCGCGGTCAATCCGAAGCGATTGGTCATAACTTGTATGCGATGGCTGAACTCAAAGTTCCACTGATTGCCACCATTATTGGCGAGGGCGGTTCCGGCGGTGCGTTAGCGATTGCTGTGGGTGATGCTGTGCTGATGCTTCAGTACGCTACGTATTCGGTGATTTCGCCTGAAGGCTGTGCGTCTATTTTGTGGAAGACATCTGAGCGCGCATCGGATGCGGCTGAGGCTTTAGGTTTAACAGCGCATCGTTTGAAAGCACTCAACCTCATCGACAAAATTGTGAATGAGCCACTGGGTGGTGCACATCGTGATCCGAAACAGATGGCTATATTGCTTAAGCGTGCACTGGCCGATACCTTGCGCCAGTTCCAGGGTGTTAAAACTAAAGATCTCATGGCCGCTCGTCATGAAAAGCTAATGAGCTATGGCAAATTCAAGGAAATTTCTCCTTCTGAATAATTCTCAGATTGCCGTTGCGATTACTGCATTCGAACGCGCGCTAGAAGAAATTCTGGCGCGCGTTGTTCTTTCCGACGGTGCTTCCATTGCGATTGCTTGCAGCGGTGGTCTCGACTCAGCCGTATTGCTACATTTGAGTGCTGATTTTTTCGCTAGTCATCCTCATCTGCATTCCCATTCTTTACATGTGTTTCATGTTCATCATGGATTAAGCCCGAATGCCGATTACTGGCTGTCACATGTGCAAAGCGAGTGCGAGCAATTGAACGTGCCTTTCGATGCGCGCAAAGTCAGTGTTGCAAGAGTCGATCAGCATGGCCCGGAAAACGCTGCTCGGCTAGCACGCTATGAAGCTCTAGCCAACCTTTGTACAGTGCATCGTGTAGAACTCTTACTCACCGCTCACCATCAAGACGATCAGGCAGAAACAGTCATGCTTCAAGCGTTGCGCGGCGCGGGTTTGCCTGGGTGGTCTGGCATGGCTGATCTGCAGCGAGATCATGCGCTGTTGCCTACAACAGTCACATTAGCGCGACCTTTGTTGGACTGCTCGCGTAAACAGTTAGAGCAGATTGCGAGCGAGCGAGCGATAGCGCATATCATCGATGAATCGAATGAGGATTCACGTTACAAGCGCAACGCGATTCGCCATGAAATTTTTCCACTCATAGAGCAGCACTTTGAAGGATTTACTCAAGCTCTTGCGCGCAGTAGTCATCATTTTCAAACAGCACAAGGTTTGCTAGATGAATTGGCTTGCAGTGATCTGCAGCAGTGCTTAAATGCGGGCGAACTCAACCTCAAAAAATTAGCCTTACTTTCCGTTGATCGCATAGACAATCTTTTGCGTTACTGGGTGGTTGAAAAAATTGGCAGTTATCCTAGTCAAGCCCAGCTGCATCAGTTGCATCAACAAATGCTACATGCTGCAACGGATACTCATCCGCAAATAGTTATAGGGCAATGGGTGTTACAGCGAGAACATGATCACTTAATCATCCGCGCACAAGCGCGAGTGAATCAACCACCGATGGATGCTGTTAGGGTGGTTTGGCAAGGTGAGCGCCAACTCGATATTCCTGAATGGCGCGGGCAGTTAGTTTTTGAAGACGGCGAGGGTGAAGGATTTGATCGTGATCTGCTGTTGCAAGGACCACTAACGCTGCGCCCACGCCAAGGCGGCGAACGTTTAAAGCTAGATGGTCGCCGACCTTCACGAAGTCTGAAAAATCTGTTTCAAGAGTCGGGTGTTGCAGCTGGGCGGCGCCCGTGGCTGCCTTTGCTCTACGCTGGCGAGCAATTGTTGTTTGCTTGTGGCTTAGGGCCGAATTGCATCGTCCCTGAAAAAAATCCTGGCATACGACTTCACTGGCAAGCGTGGAGCGCGGATAATTCGGGGGGCAATTCGAAGTGAAAATCTCCTCGAATTAGCGCTTCAATAATTGTCATTCCGCAATGCAACATGTACAATCTTGGGTTTTCCAAGAGCTCACTTTTCTCTCTTAAATGGCATTAATCGTTCACAAATATGGCGGCACGTCGATGGGCTCTACCGAGCGCATTAAAAACGTCGCACGTCGCGTCGCCAAATGGCATGACGCTGGTCATCAGATTGTGGTTGTGCCCTCGGCCATGTCGGGTGAGACCAACCGCCTGCTTGGCCTCGCAAAAGAAATCAATGCCGATCCCGATCCACGCGAGTTGGATATGTTGGCGTCAACCGGTGAGCAAGCCTCCGTTGCTTTGTTGGCGATTGCGCTGCAATCGATCGGTAAAGAGGCTGTTTCATATACCGGTTGGCAGGTACCGATAATTACTGACAGCGCCTATACCAAATCTCGCATTCAATCGATTGATGATGTCAAAGTCAAAAAAGATCTTGATGCTGGCAAAGTCGTTGTCATTACCGGTTTTCAAGGCATGGATGCCCACGGCAATATCACCACACTCGGTCGCGGTGGATCCGATACGTCCGCAGTGGCAGTCGCTGCCGCACTGAATGCTGCTGAGTGCTTGATTTATACCGATGTTGATGGCGTCTACACCACCGATCCACGCGTCGTCTCGGAAGCGCGTCGACTGAAGACAGTCACGTTCGAAGAAATGCTGGAGATGGCATCGCTAGGTTCAAAAGTTTTGCAGATACGTTCGGTGGAATTTGCGGGAAATTACTGCATGCCTACGCGCGTGCTGTCATCACTAACTGATCCACTCATGCCACTGGAAGAAGAAGCTCAGTCAGGCACCCTGATATCGTTTGAGGAAGACACCCATATGGAACAAGCGACCATTACTGGAATCGCCTTTAGCCGCGATGAAGCAAAAATTACCGTACGCGGCGTGCCTGATAAGCCCGGCATTGCATTTCAAATTTTAGGACCGGTCGCTGACGCGAATATCGAAGTCGACATGATCGTTCAAAATATTTCAGTCGATGGTAAAACCGACTTCACGTTTACCGTGCCGCGCGCTGATTACGATAAATCATTGAAGTTAATTGATAGCGGCGTTAAGGCCTCATTGGGTGCGACGTCTGTCGTGGGCGATAACAAAGTTTCCAAAGTGTCGGTAGTGGGTGTGGGTATGCGCAGCCACGTGGGCATTGCGTCGCAGATGTTTCGTACGCTCTCCGAAGATGGCATCAACATCCAGATGATCTCGACCTCAGAGATCAAAATCTCGGTCCTCATTGATGAGAAATACACAGAGTTAGCTGTACGTGCTTTGCATAAGGCTTTTGGTTTGGAAAAGGGTTAAATAAGGGGCTAAATTCGGCCGATTTTTCCCTTCTTCAGCAGACTGTCAGGTCCCACTCGTTTCGCATCCATGCACTGGGGCGGCTTCTTGATGCCAGCAAAGCCAGACTAAATGTATTTTTAAGTCAAAAAAGTACAGTCGTGCAATAATCGACAAAACCAACTAAAAAGCACGATTCCGGGGCATTCCTCCGGTTATCCGCTGCACCTCTCCGGGCAATTTCTATGTGGCTTGTCGATATCGCGCTAAGGCGTCCCTACACCTATTTGGTGATGGCGCTGATGATACTTTTGGCGTCACCTTTTGTGTTGCGCTCTACCTCGACCGACATATTTCCCGAAATAGGTATCCCCGTTATCAGCATCGTCTGGAACTACACCGGACTACCACCTAAAGACATGCGTGAGCGACTCGTTAGCCCCTACGAGAAGGCGCTCACAACGACTGTTAATGACATCGAACACATTGAGTCGCAGTCAACGACGTCGGTAGCTGTCGTTAAAATTTATTTTCATCAAAACGTCAATATTGCGACTGCGCTGTCGCAAGTCACCGCAATTAGTCAGTTTATGTTGCGCCAGCTGCCACCCGGAACGGTGCCACCGCTGATCATCAAATATTCTGCGTCCACTGTACCCGTGGTTCAAGTCGGTATATCGAGCCCGCTTCATTCCGAGCAAGAGTTAAATGATATTGCGATCAACCAGGTTCGCACGCAGTTGATCACGATTCCCGGTGTGGCCGTACCGTATCCCTATGGTGGTAAGTTTCGTGTGGTGTCCGTTGATCTTAATACCGAGGCTTTGCTCGCAAAAGGTCTGACACCAAGCGACATCGTTAATGCGATTAATGCTCAAAACCTTATCCTGCCCGCAGGTACTGTGAAGATCGATGGGCTGGAACAAACAGTCAAGCTAAATGGTTCGCCTGACAGCATCGCTGGCATGAATAACATTCCAGTGAAGACGGTGAATGGTTCAACCACCTACTTGCGCGAAGTAGCGCACGTACGCGATGGTTTTCAACCACAGCAAAATATCGTTAAAAATAATGGCGAGCGTGGAGTACTGCTGACGGTGCTTAAGAGCGGTTCCGAATCAACGCTGAAGATTGTTGAGAACGTCAAGGCAAAAGTCGCCGAAATATCCAAGGGATTACCCGAGGGGCTGCGGGTCGTGACGATGTTTGATCAATCCATTTTTGTGAAATCAGCGATCGACAGCGTTTTGCATGAAGCCGTGATTGCGTCCTTGCTGACGGCAACACTGATTCTTTTATTTTTGGGTAATTGGCGTAGCACCTTCATTATCGCTATCTCTATTCCACTATCGATTTTGGTGTCGATATTTGTAATGCGTGCTTTAGGTGAGACGATCAACCTCATGACCTTAGGTGGGCTGACGCTAGCGATTGGTATTTTGGTTGATGATGCGACCGTGACGATTGAGAATATCGAGCGGCATATCCATATGGGTAAAGATCTCTACACAGCCATTTTTGATGGTGCCAGTGAGATTGCCGTACCTGCGTTAGTCTCAACGCTGTGTATCTGTATCGTATTTTTGCCTATGTTTTTCTTGACCGGTGTGGCGCGCTATTTATTTGTGCCACTGGCCGAAGCGGTCGTGTTTGCGATGTTGGCATCGTATTTTTTATCACGAACGTTAGTGCCAACCATGGCGCTGATGATGATGAAAGTACAGGCTCATCATTCAGATAAACCCACTATGATGCGTCGCATTCATCTAGCCTTCGACAGAGGCTTTGAGAGAATGCGAGCAACGTATCTTGCTGCGCTGAGCGTGTTATTAGTTCGACGTCGCGTATTCATGGCTTCGTTTCTAGGTTTTTGTATTGCTTCGTGCGGATTGTTTTTCGTCCTTGGCGAAGATTTTTTCCCGGCGGTCGATGCTGGCCAAATTAGATTGCACATGCGAGCAGCGACAGGCACCCGCATTGAAGAGACCGCACGCCTTTCTGATCAGGTTGAACAATCTATCCGCGAACTGATACCAGAGAAAGAGCTTGACGCAGTTCTCGCGAATATTGGTGTGACGATCAGTAGTATGAACATGTCGTACAACAATGCTGGGACCTTTGGTGTGATTGATAGTGAAATTCTTATTTCATTAAAGCAGGGTCATGGACCAACGCGTATACATATCGATCGTCTGCGTTCAGAGCTGCCTCGTTTGTATCCAGGTACCGAGTTTTATTTTCAGCCTCCGGACATCATTTCGCAGATCTTGAATTTTGGTTCACAAGCGCCTATCGATATTCAATTTTCTGGCAAAGACATGAATGCCAGCTACGCCATGGCAAAGCAGCTACTCGCCAAAGTAGAAAAAATTCCTGGTGTGGTCGATGCACATATTCATCAACGCCTTGATCAACCAACCATTGCATTGAATACCGATCGCACCGCATTGCAAGCACTGAATTTATCCGCAGCGAATGTGGCGCAAAACGTATTGGTTTCCTTATCAGGTAGTTTCCAGACACAACCAGCGTTCTGGGTAAATCCGGCTAACAGCGTGGTTTACAACGTACTGGTACAAACTCCGCAATACCATGTGAATTCACTCGATAAATTATTACGCACGCCAGTCAATGCCCCGGGTGGACAAAGCCAGTTGTTGGGTAACTTAGTGAATGTCACACCCGAAGTACAGCCTGCCGTCGTCTCTGAATACGACATTACACCCGTGATCGATATTTACGTCAGTGTGCAAGGGCGTGATTTTGGTGGGCTGGTTGCTGAAATCAACAAAGAAGTCGAAGCTATGCAACCAGCTTTGAAAAAAGGACAGAAGCTCACCTTACGCGGTCAAGTCAATACGATGAAGTCTTCGTATACCGGTCTGTTAATTGGTTTGGCTGCAGCTATCGTATTGGTTTATTTTTTAATTGTTGTGAATTTCCAGAGCTGGCTCGATCCTTTAATCATAGTTAGCGCATTGCCAGCAGCGTTGGCAGGTATTGCATGGATGCTGTTTTTGACGGGCACCCACTTAAGCGTTCCAGCACTTACGGGCGCCATCATGACGATGGGCGTGGCAACAGCGAATAGTATTTTGTTAGTCTCCTTTGCCTTACAGCGTCTGCGCGCAGGCATACCTCCACTATCGGCTGCACTCGAAGCGGGTTCTACTCGTATTCGTCCTGTACTCATGACAGCAGCAGCGATGGTTATCGGCATGCTGCCCATGGCTTTGGGGTTAGGTGAGGGCTCAGAACAAAATGCGCCGCTTGGTCGAGCTGTTATTGGCGGCCTATTGTTTGCTACGGTTTCTACGCTGTTTTTTGTGCCCGTTTTGTTTGCATCGGCGCACCGTTATATCGCAAGGCGCCAACGCGCCGCTGAGATCACCGCTTCTGCACGAAGGATTTAAAAGATGACTAAAGCACGTCACGCTTCCCTTGCTATACAGGGCACCGGTCAAAAAGAAATACGCCGGATTCGTACTTGGCACCGCTTGCGCCTGAGTTTTTTGGTTATTTTTCTTGTGCTTCTAGGTAGTGCGACTCTTACGATGATGCGCCAAAAATCGGAAGCGTTAGCCTTAGCCGCCGATACTAAAAATCAAGGTAAGCACTACGCTACCGTAACCCACGCAGAGCCTGCAAAGACTGATCAAACTATTTCGTTGCCAGGTACTTTGTTGGGGCAAATCGAATCACCGATTTCTTCACGCGCGAGTGGCTACTTGGTGCGTTGGACGAAAGATATTGGTAGCTCAGTTAAAAAAGGCGAGCTACTCGCTGAAATCAATAGCCCTGAAATTCAACAACAATTAGCGCAAGCCGTGGCAGCTCGCCAGCAGTCAGTGTCAGCCATGAACTTGGCTAAAGTCACTGTCGATCGTTGGAAGGGCTTGTTAGATCAGCGCGCCGTATCTCAACAAGAATACGATGAGCGTCGCAGTATGTATGAACAGGCCGTTGCTAATCTGGGTGCGGTGGATGCGAATATCCAGCGCTTGAAAGATCTGCAGTCGTTTACAAAAATTGTTGCGCCATTTAGCGGTGTGATCACCAAGCGTAACGTTAACGTAGGTGATTTGATCGATGCAGGTGCAAGCGCCACCCGACCTTTATTCGTATTGACACAAATGGATACATTACGGCTCTACGTTAATGTGCCGCAGGTCTATGCAGGTGGCATACGCGCTGGACAAACGGTCACCTTGAAGCAGGCCGAACGCCCAGGTGAAAAATTCGAGGCAAAGGTTGTACGCACAGCGCGCGCCATTGATCCATCGAGTCGCAGTCTTCAAGTTGAAATTACCATCGATAACAAGAGCGGCGCCTTAATGCCCGGTGCGTATGTTGATGTATCCATACCTGCAGGCGACACAGCTGCCTTGGTGGTGCCAGTGAATACCTTGCTGTTGAGAGGCGAGGGGCCACGAGTTGCCGCAGTTGATGACAAAGGTATCGTCAAACTACATGCCGTGCAGCTGGGTAAAGATTTTGGACAAAAGGTTGAGGTGTTGAGTGGGATCACCATAGCGGACAAAATTGTCTTGAATCCGCCCGATGGTTTGTCCGATGGGGACCAACTTATCATCGTGGAAAAGAAGGATAAAGAAAAATCTGACAAGCCTGAGAAGAAAAACTAAGCGCTAATCCATTGAATTTGCTGGTTTAATTGTGTTTGATTGACCAAAACCTGCTCAAAAGATATGATGTGCGACTTTGTTGAGATGGGGTTCATCCCTGTCCGCAAGTGGAGACCTGGCCGAGTGGTCGAAGGCACTTCCCTGCTAAGGAAGCATATGGGCTTAAACCTGTATCGAGGGTTCGAATCCCTCGGTCTCCGCCAAATACCTAGCGTTTGCAAGGCTGTTTACCTTGCATCCCGTCAAAACCACCTAAGTTTGTACATTTAGGGCGGTGATTCTGCACCGATTCCATGCCGTCGGTGCTTCAGCATTTAAATCTCTCCTGCAGGTGATCCTATCACTTGTCTAAAACATGCAGGTTTAACTGCATTTCAAAATTTGGGTATGACTTAAAGAAGCGGCTCCTATGTCATTGACAATCCTGAATTAATTACTCAGAAAAATTCAAGTTGAAATAGATATATAAATATTTATCATATCTGGACGGGGAGTTTTCTGAATATACGAACATTGGTAACGCTGATTCATGGACTCCTGTTATTAAAAAATGACGCTCACCGATCGACTGTCTTATTGGGATTAAGGTGCATAAACTCACCCTAACTGCCGGCGGAAAAATTCTTTGTCTTCGCTGTCAAGCATTGTCTAAGCGTACTCATGTTCAATGCGGCGCGCCTGCGACTAAGGGCAAGCAGGTCTGCCGGTTTCATGGCGGAAAGTCCACTGGCCCTAAAACCAAAGAGGGCAGAGAGAGATGTGCTAAGGCTAAGACAATCCACGGGATGAGTACTAGGCAGGCTAAGCGTGAACTAAGCTTAGAGTTACAGGAGATATACCTGCTGCATTTGTTGGCATGGCATATAGGAATGTTGGAATCGCCACGACCTACAGGACGCCCGCCATATGCAAGAGGTGAAACAGCACTTACTAATCCAACTGATAGCACTGATTATTAACTAATCTTGAAGCAGTAACGAGTTAATGATAATTAAATATTCAGTGAGATAAAGTTACAACTGATCTCGATTTCAAAATTAAGTGGCGAAACATATGGCTACTGAAAAGCGTGTTTTTGCTAATGCCTGTAGTCCTCGTATTGAGCTTTTTGAGGATTTTTGTAAAGACATATTGAGCCAGTATTTGGCTACTCAATCAGGCAGAGGTTTGGATGTAGACGTTAAAAAACAATGGGAAGGAGCATTGGTCTGGGTCGTGTCAGCATTGTATGAAGCACATCACATTGGCATAAAGTCTGTGATTTTACCGATAGGAAAGAAAAATTTCCCCAATTTTGGATTTGGTTATCAGTCCACCCTAAGTTCACTCGACATACTGAAATCAACAGGATGGATTGAGGTACGCGTTGCAAAGCAAGGTTTATATGTAAATCGGGCTAGCGAAATATTAGCTTTAAAAAAACTTCAAAACCTTTTTAAGCAGACTGGGTTAGTCTGGACGCCGTTACAATACGATGACAGTAGAGAGGTCGTTGTTGTCAGAGAAAGAGATGATTTTTTGAATGAAAGGCTAACTCTTCCTACTCCAGAGACCTCTGAAGTTTGGGAAATGAGAAAAGAAATCCACGAGATTAATCGTCGTACATCCAAATTAGTTATTTGCCCTTATCTGCCTGATGCACCACTTAGACGTTTAATTCGTGGAGAGGGCAAAGAGTTTTGCAATTTATCGGATTTGAGTTACAGGCGAATTTTTGCTATGGGTCGCTTAGATCGTGGTGGACGGTTTTATGGTGGATGGTGGCAAAATATTCGAAGAGGTTTGAGACCTTATATACGAATAAATGACGAGCCAACTATAGAGTTAGATTTCGGCTCTACAATTGTAACTTTGATTTATGCTCAATTTAAACTACCACTGCCTTTGGATTCTTATGAATTAGGTATTAACCCTGATCGGGATATTGAAAAGCGTGACGTTATAAAAAAATATATTGCGGCGTTGTTAAACACCCGAAGTAAGTATGGTTTGTCTAAAGAAAAGCTTGAATCTCTTGGTGTTTCCCAAAAGTCTCTTAGACATTTGGTTGAGGAAAAACATTATCAGATAAAACACGTATTTGAGACTGGCGTTGGACTGGAACTTATGTTTCAAGAGTCCAAAATTACTCGACTCATATTGTTGGAATTACTAAAACAAAATGTGCCAGTACTTGGAATTCATGATGGATTTATTTGTCAGGCTAGACATGAACGTTTGCTCAATGAAGTAATGAATGAATGTTTTTACAATGTCAGTGGAGTCTATCCAACGATCAAACCTGCAAATAATGGACTTAAGATCAGGCGTGGTAAACACCGTGTCTATGACCTTTTTATCTCATCGGCACGTCGCTCGGGCGTGATGGCAGCAAGCCTTTCCCTCGCTCCACCTATATGTAGGGGGTAGAAACTTACTGGTAGGAGTTGTTTTAAGATGCCAGTAATTTAAATAATACATTACAAAACAATGAGTTAGGTGATAAATTAATTTTCCCTTGGAGAGGGTTTTCAGAGATTTTGACTAGTGCGCAAAATTGGTGCAATTTTTATTTGTTGCTCAACTTTCTATCCCAAAGAAAAAATCGTTATAAGTAAGGCAAGATGAGGGAAGTTACCCCGATATTAATTTGAGATGTAACACTTGAAATGTCAGGTTGATTGGGACAAAAAAGTATTTCGGGCCAGTCTCATCGACACAGCCTTTGCCACTCATATTTACCGCTGCTGGGATTTAGCACCTGATAGTTTTCACAACTCGAGGCTCCAACTGGCGGTACCTTAGGTGTAGTTATTGGCTAGATAGATACCGGTGTAACTGGACACACTTTTGTAGGGCAGATAGGCGGTAAGTCAACGCTACTGGAACATATTGGTTCCATCTCATCATTCACACAGCGGCAGATATCAGCGTGGTTGTTTACGGATATGACACAAAAAAACAACCCGACTTTCACTTGCCGAAGCGAATAAAAAATTAAGTGAAGAATGGCATCCAAATCTGAACGGAGACCTAGCCCCGGAGGTCGTCGATAAGTGAGAACATGTCTGGAAGATTACTTATACGATATTAAAGATAGCTATTTCATTGGCTGCATAGCATTTTGTTTTTTTGCGGATCATTAGGCAACTCATCTTCATATGGAGTTGGTACCAACGTTTTGGTTACTCCAGATTTATAACAGACACGCGTGAAGTAGTATCCCTGTCCTGCGGAGCCGGAAATCCTCCAAACTTGTCCGGTGATAGTGTCTATTACAAAGGGTGGATCAGGGTTTAACTGGAACCTATTTGAGGATTGAACCTCGATTCTATGTGGATTATCGACTAATTTAAGGATTGCTCTATCCTGAATATCATTACCTTTGTTGCAGCCCGTTAATGTAAGTACTAGAGTAAAAAAAATAATTTTCATTGATTTGCCATCTGATTATGATTAGTAAGGTAACAGGTTGCCTTGTAGCATAAAGAGGTGCTTAACGTCTTGGTAGCGCACCAATGAATAACCTTACTGATCTATGTCGAATTTAGTATTTAGATTCTCATCTATTTCTGAAACACCTGATGTGAACGAATTTCTTCTGACCATTCCTTTTGGATATAGGTTCGGTAGAGATACCCAAAAATCTAAAAGAAAATATAAGTAAGTATTTTTCCTATTTTTTTTCATCTTTTTGAAAAACTTTAATTAATTTTTTTAATATTTTCTAAATAATCTTGAGGTAAATAGCTTTCAATAACCTTGTTGTACTTCATTGCAGATTTATATTCAGAACCACCTATCATGCAACCACCTAATACTACGTGTATATTTTTTTCTTTGAGTTTTCCTCTCATAAATTCTTCATCCGATACATCAATCAATCCATAAAAATAATACTTCGGATCACCGAATTTATAATCATAAGTTGCGGTTATCCACTCACGATATGGATTTAAAAAGAATACTAAAGATACAATTATTAGTCCAATTAATAGTATGCCAATCAATGGCTTAAATAGCACAGCTTGAAAAAATCTTACACATCCTGTTTTCATCATGCTGTTCATCCCCTTAAATGAGTTTAGTGCCCAATAAGCCAGAATACTGAGGTACTGAAATTATTGTTAATGCGTCACACTTGCAGTTAAACGCTAAAAATGATTTTGCGAATTTATATGAATCGCCCCGGAAATCTTAGACACTTTCCAGCCTCTCGAAATACTGCTTTTCATATTCTACCGGTGACATCCCGGCACTCACACTGTGACGTCTTTTTGGGTTGTAAAACATTTCGATGTAATCAAAGACATCTTG